>NZ_CALVGT010000066.1 GCF_944327175.1 uncultured Lactobacillus sp. | reverse complement strand
TTCGAAGAGGTTAACCCAAGTAAAAGGCAGGTGGTTCAAGAAGATGATAAAAATCGCCATCACCAGCCCCATGAAGAGGGATAAAACCGTGGTTAAAATCGTACCAAAGTGGCTCTTGTAAAACATAGTGTTGCTCCGATCTTAAAATATTTTAGTGTCTGTTTTAAAGCAGGTGGTACAAGTTATTCTCACTGAGCCAGCCCAGATAGAGCTTGGTCCAGGAAGAAGCTTGCGGGTCGCTCAAAGAATGGTCTGGCCGGCCATCAGTCCGCTTGTCCGCTAAGGACATGCCATGGTTGCCCTTTTGATACATGTGGAACTCAAACGGGACCTTGTTTTTAGCCAGGTCACCAGCGAAGTTAATAGCATCCCCGACATGGCAGTTTAAATCTTCCGTCGTTCCCCACATGAAGGTCCGCGGGAACTGACTGGTCACTGCCTGGTCCAAGTTGATCATGGCAATTCTTTCAGCTGACTGATCCAGGCCAGTTGCCGCGTAATTGATTAAGTCCACGCTAACCTTGACCTTGTTCAAAACCGCGATATTGTGATTATTTAAATCAACCATCTTGATAGCCGGGTAGCAAAGGCCTACTGAATCTGGCCGCATCTGCTCTGCTTTCAAGCCTGTCAGCTTGGCCAGCCAAGAAGCCTGCCAGTAGGCGGCCAGCTGAGCCGTTAAGTTACCGCCGGCTGAAAATCCAATCACGTTTATGCTTTCCGGATCGATTTGCCATTCTTCAGCATGGCTTCTGACGTCAGCAACCAGCTTTGCCAGGTCAATCAAGGGATTAGGAAATGCACTGACAGGATCGCGGCTGTAGTCATGATTTCCGTCAAAAAATTCCGCTCCCTCAGTCGCGTAGTCAAAAATGGCACATGAGAAACCCTTGCTGATAAATTCGTAGGCAATCGGCTCTCTTTCCCGCCAAGCCGTGTAACAGTAGGCCCCGCCTGGCACGATGACCAAGAATGAGGACTTGCGCTTTTCATCAACCGATGAATCTGCTTCTTGGATGTAATAGCTGGCTTCAGCGCCCTTTTCACCAATTTTTTTGTTAAAGATTTTCATTTTTATCACCTGCTAAAAAGTAAAAGGCTGCCCGAAGGCAGCCTCAAACCAACAAATTACTTAGTCAAGAAGTTTACAACGCGTTCGTAAACTTCCTCGCGGTTTTGGTGCAAGCCGTGGTCACTTTCTGGAATCAGATGAAATTCGCAGTTATCGTAGATGGATTGGTAGTGCCGGCTGGCGTAATTGTTGACAATTTCGTCATTTTCACCGTGCAGGGCCAAAACCGGGCCATGGTAAGCAGCCGCCGTTTCGTAAATGTTGATAAACTTGGCAGTTCTGAAATACCAGCCGTTAAGCTTGAAATCACCAAAGTCCAGTTTGTCTGGCACTGCCTTTGGATCGTATTCCTGGCCCATGCAAGTGCCGATTCTGGCATCATCAACCAAAGTAGCAGCTGAAGACATAATTACCAGCTTGTCGATCTTATCAGCGTAGTAACCTGCCATCATTGAAGACAGGACCCCGCCTTGTGAGTGACCAATCAAGTAGATCTTCTTGACCCCTTCCAAACTGAAGACATACTTCATTACTGCTTCATAGTCTTCCAGTTCGTTAAAAATCGACATGTTGTCCAGCGGACCTTCACTTAAACCGTGCCCGTTGAAGTCAAAGCGAACCGTAGCCAGGCCCTTTTCCTGCAGCTTTTCCGCCAAAACGGGAAGCAAGTCATTGACTTTGGGATCCATCATGCCAACAAAACCGTAAGCCAGAATCGCCAAATCATATTCCTTGCTGTTAGGAATGGATACCTTGGCTGCCAACTGCAAACCATCACGCGTAATTGTTACATCTTTTTCACTCATTTTTTCAATTCTCCTATTTCTAACTTTCCAAGTTGGTAATATTGTTCTTTGCCCGGCGGTTCTGGCTGATGCGGACGATGATCCCGAAGAGGACACCAACAATGGCAATAACCATATTCATCAGCAAAATTACCCGTGGTGCATTAGTACCAGCACTCGCGGTAATTGACCCGCAAGCCCGGATAATCAGCCAGTTGGACAAAGCATTGCCCAGACCGACAATTGAGATGGCTGTGGCCTTGTGAGCTGGATACAGGCCGGCCAGCAATGAAACAGCCAATTGCATCAAACCACCAGAAGCAAACCAGCCCATGATGGCTGCCAAAACATACAGGAGAGGACCACTCTGTACGAAGTATGAGAGAAGCAAGCCAGCAGCGCAGACAGCTGGGTAAACGATCAAGATCGTTGACTCACGGACACCCTTTGCCACCATTGCTGATGTAGTCAAAACGGATGCCAGGGATGCAATCGCGTAAACTGACTGCAACATGGCTGGATTAGTCAAGCCATAAAGCTTCCCCAATTCCTGGTTAGTATTGGTCCAAACCATGAAGACAGCCGTGGTGCTAAAGCCCATCAAACCCAAGATTACTGATTCCAAAGTGATTTTAATCTTGCCCTTTGGCTTAACATCACTGCTTGCTTCAACTTTTTGCGTTTGCCGGTCGCCGCCCACTTCCGGGAATGGCAGGAAGAAACAGGCAATACCGATTACAGCGTAAACCACGGTAATGCCCCAGAAGGCAACTTTAAATGAGATATGCTGAGCATTAAAAGCAACGATCACAAATGGCAGGATGAACTGACCAAAGCTGACAAAGAACTTCGTCAAAACCGTCAGCATTGACCGCTTGTCTGGATAAGCATCCTGCATTGATGGCGTCAAGCCGGCATTCATAAAGGAATTACCAATCCCGCCAATCAAGGAGCAAACATAAGCCACTGCTACATTTGGTGCTAACATAAAACCGGCAAAGTTGATTACTGTGCAGAGACAGGCCATGATCGAGGCGAAGCGGCGGCCAAACTTATCAGAAAGCGGACCTGCCAGGGTGCCGATTAGGCCCCCGACGCCGACCGCTGAACTGACTGACAGAACAGCTGCGATATTGCCTTTTTGTCCCCATAATTCTGCTAATTGTAATTTGTACTGGGCGGAAATCGACATAATGATCCCGCACATTAAGAATGTGGTATATACAGCAACCGCTGTTGAAAGATAGCTGCGCTTCTTGCCACTAGTTACACTGGTATCCAAGGTTCTTCTCCTAAAAATATTTCTTTTCTTACTCTTTTAATTCATCACAAATATCACGATTTATTTTTCTCTTAGTGGTGAGATGCCCCGCTAACCGCGTCGCTAGCTGGGTTTTCCTCGTCAGCCGTGTCAGCGGCGATCCGGCCGAATGTGAAGATGTCAGCCAGGGAGTTCCCGCCCAAACGGTTGCCGGCGTGCAGGCCACCCGCGTTTTCACCAGCTGAATACAGGCCGGCGATCACGTGGCCTTCTTCATCCAGAACGTGGCCCTTAGTGTCGATAACCAGACCGCCCATAGTATGGTGGATAGCTGGCTTACGCGGAGTTGCGTAGAATGGTGCTACTTCACACTTCAAGCGGAAGGCACTCTTGCCAAATTCCGGATCATGGCCGGCGTCAACGTAAGAGTTGTACTTCTTGATGGTGTCAACCAAGACTTCTGGGTCCATGCCTACTTGCTTTGCCAAGCCTTCCAGAGTGTCATCTCTAAAGAGGGTGCCAGCTGCCACTTGGGCATCGATTGATTCTTGTGTGGTGTTGTAGGCAGTTTCCTTGATCTTGTCGTCGGCGATCAGGTAGAAGAGGCCGCCGTTGTCGATCGCTGCCTTAGCCAGAGTGTCGCGTTCAGCAAATTCGTTGACGAAACGTTCACCCTTTTGGTTAACCATAATGAAGTTTTCAGGCGGAGTTTGCAAGCCAGTGAAAAGTTCCCCGGTTACCGGGTCAGAAACTGGCATGAGTTGGA
>NZ_CALVGT010000065.1 GCF_944327175.1 uncultured Lactobacillus sp. | reverse complement strand
CGATTACTACAACAACGTAAGAATCAAGACAGGACGAAAAAACATGACCCCGATTGAATATCGGAATCATGTTTTAACAACCTTAACGGCTTAATACTAATTTGTCCCAATTTTGGGGGTCACATCACTTCTCTTTGGAAGGTAGATTCTTTTTTGGTTGGGTTGTACTTAGGCGAATTCGGTCACATCTTTGACATCATAACGGACAGTATCTGGAACGACTTCACTTGGATCTGGCTTACCAATGGAGATGGCCATCACTGGGATATATTGTTCTGGGTCCAGGCCAAATTCTGCGGCTGCCTTGCTTGCATCATAGCCAGCCATTGGGTTAGTTTCGTAGCCGTGTTCACGGGCAACCAGCATCAGTTGCATGGAGACAAGTGAGGCATCAACCATTGCGTCTGCGACTAACATTTTCCGGTCAGCCTTTTCGTAAAGCGGAAGGAAGGTGTTAACCGCGGCATCGCGTGCCTCTGGAGTTACCTTCTTTTCTTCTACCATGCCATTCCACAGGTCACGATACTTCAGATATGACTTAGTGTTACCGAAAACCATGATTGTGGCTGAAGCGGTATCAACTTGAGGATAGTTGAACGGCATCAAGAAATCGTGAAGCTTCTTCTTGCCTTCTGGAGTGTCAACGATAACAAAGTGCCAGGACTGCAGGTTGCAGGCACTTGGAGCAGAGATAGATTCATTAATGATTTCCAGCAATTCGTCACGGGAAATCTTAATGCTAGAATCATAGTGCCGGATTGACTTTCTGTTTTGCATGATATCTTTAAAATCGTTGTTCATTGTGTTTACCTCAAAGAATGTAGGATAGTATTTACACTTATATTGTAACCGATTCCAGAAAAACTGGATAGATACCAAAAAACTGTTTCCAGCTCTAACCGGAAACAGTTTTCTTATGCTCTATTCAATTACTTCTGCAAAGCAGCAGCAACCGCGGCGTTGACGTCAGCTTGTTCGCTGGCAATCAAGTCTACCCGGGTAGCGATGACCTTCCGGTCCATCTTGATTTCCCGGTTCAGCAGCATGTCGCTTTCCTTGTCAGTAAAGAAGGCGTTGTATTCGTCATAACGTTCTTGGGTCTTGAAGACGCGGGAGATTACAGTGATGAAGGTAGCGAATTCCATGTCGCCGCCGACCGTCTTTTCCATCCATGCCCATTCGTCTCTGATCCAGTTCCAGGCCAGCTGTTCACCTGCCGGGTTGGACAAGACGCCGTTGAACCAGCCACGCAGGTCCTGCGGCTTAACGATTTCAGCGTTTTCGAACCAAGATACGATCTTCTTCAGTTCGTCTTCGTCCTTGCTCTTCACGATCGCGGCTTCCAAGTCCATCTTGAATGATGGATCGCTGGTTGCCTGGTACAAACCGATCAGCTTGTCAGTCAATTCGCTTGACCCGTAGTTTTCAACTTCGTTGATCAAAACGTAAGCCCGGATGTCAGCTGACAATTCTGCCAACTTATCCGCGTATTCCACGTAGATTTCGTGGGCTTGCTTTTCAGATTCAGCGTTGCGGCCGTAAAGACTAGCGGACAAAACGTATGGCCGGGTCTGGATGTCTTCGTCACTTTCCCCTGCCTTTGGCAGCCAACCCAAACGGGCAACTTGGTTCTTGGACAAGTCGTTGTACAGAGCCCGCAGGTTCTTGTCAGCGTCGCTGCCTGCTGGGGCAAATTGCCGCAGCTTAGCAGCAGTCGTGTACAAAGCGTCGTTAACGATGTGGCTTTCTGAGTTCTTGAAGAGTTCCAGAACTGGTACCACGTCAGCGTATGAAGCCTGCTTGCCTTCGGCCAAAAGCCGCAGGTCTTGCAGCAATTGCAATTGGGAAACTGAATCCAAGTCCTTGGCTTCCTTCATGATGTCGTCCATCAAAGTCTGGTCGTACTTCACGATGAAGTGGGAGTTGTTACCCACGTTCAAGCGCAGAGCGTGACCGGCTTCTTCTCTGAGAGTCTTGTAGTCGCCCAAGTCAAGTTCAACATCTGACATGATCTTTGGTGCCTTGAAGTTAGCGTTAAGCGGAATTTCCCACTTGCGGCCGACTTCCTTGCCTTCGCCGATGAAGAATTGCTTCTGAGTCAGCTTCAAGTGGCCATCCTCAACAAAAGCATTCACCACTGGGTAACCCGGCTGGTCCAGCCAAGTGTGCATAATTTCCCCGATGTTCAGGTTAGTAGCCGTTGACAAGGCATCCCAGAGGTCGTCCCCTGCCGCGTTGCCAAACTTATGCTCGTCAAAGTAGCGCTTCAAGCCCTTTCTCAAGGCTTCATCGCCCAAGAGTGACCGGACCATGACCAGCATTCTTGAACCCTTGGCATAAACGATGGCCCCGTCAAAGAGGGCATCGATTTCAGCCGGGTCGTTGACTTCCACGTGCACTGACTGTACCCCGTCGGTTGCATCCCGGGTCAAGGCAGCCGCTGCTTCAGAAGTCTGGAACATTTCCCAGATGTGCCAGTTAGGTTCCAGGTGGTCAAGTGACAGGTATTCCATCATGTTGGCGAAACTTTCGTTCAGCCAGAGGTTGTCCCACCATTCCATGGTTACCAGGTCGCCGAACCATTGGTGAGCCAGTTCGTGGGTCACCACAATCGCAACCAGCTTCTTCATTTCCAAAGTGGTGTTGTCCGGGTCCAAAAGCAGGTAGGCTTCCCGGTAAGTTACCAGACCCCAGTTTTCCATGGCGCCGGCTGAGAAGTCAGGCAGGGCCAGCTGCAGTGATTGCGGCAATGGGTATGGCGTTTGGTAGAAGTCTTCGTAGAATTCGATTGCCCGCTTGGCAATGTCCAAGGAGAAGGTCAGTTCCTTTTCAGTGTGGGCTTGAGTTGAGTAAACCCCGATCAAGACCCCGCTCTTGGTGTGAGTGGTCAATGACCGCATTTCACCAAAGGCAAAAGCAACCAGGTAGCTGGACATACGGACAGTTTCCTTAAAGTAGTGCACGCCGTTTTCTACCCGGTCTTCCGGCATGTTGGCCAGAACAGTTTCACCTTCGTGTTCGTCGAACTTAAGGGCCAGGGAGAAGGTTGCCTTAGCTTCGGGTTCGTCAACACATGGGAAGGCTTCCCGAGCAAAAGTAGTTTCAAACTGGGTCCCAATCAGTTCCTTCTTGACGCCATCAACTTGGTAGTAAGACGGGTAGATCCCCATCATGGTGTCGGTCAATGGAGCTGAGTAGTCGATCGCGATGACCGCTTCCCCGGTCTTGCCGGCTTCGATCTTGATGCCTTCAAAGTCGTCGCCAAAAGTAAACGGCACTTCCTTGCCGTCAACAGTGACCTTGCTGATGGTCATGTACTTTTGGTGGACCAAAACAGTTTCTTCCTGGATTTCACCATGGATGGTGGAAGTCCCTGAGAAAGATCTTGCTGCCCGGTCAACGTCGATGTACAGATCGTAGTGATCTGGATGGAATGTTTCATAAAAACGCTTAACAGCCATTGTTTCCTCCTATAATCCGCGTCTGATTTTTCCTCGCGTATATTGTATTCACACTTCTCTATTCTAGCAAAAAAGGCCAAATAAAGCCCCTTTAACGCAAAATATCTGTTTTTTCACCTGTCCAGCATTTCTGACAAAATCCGCACGCCCCTATGCCTAACCTTAAGCTCTTCTTTTCTGTACTTTTACGCGTTTTCCTGGATAAACGCTGATAAGCGCTTAACTATTTAAGTGAAGCACTGATGACATACTCCCCCGACACTAGGTCGGAGGTTTCTTTATACGCTAAGCGTTTCTCAGCGTACAGTTTCTGGGAACAACCAACTTATCTTAGAAGCAGGCAAATGCCTGCTTTTTTGCAGTTTCTGCCCAATATGGACAGCTGCACTTAGACAGAGGTCAGTCTTTTTACCACGGGCGTGTCCCGCCCGACGATCTGTTTATAGATCGATTTTTTAATTAGCCAGCCGCTTCAGCTAGTTGACTAAGGCCTTTATATAAGATGTTCACCGCTGCGTTGACGTCACGGTCGTGATGAGCTTTGCAGAATGGGCAATCCCATTCCCGCACTGACAAAGGCTTTTTGTCTGTGTCTTGTCCGCAGATAGAGCAGATTCGGCTGGTATATGCTGGATTAACCACAACAAGGGTCTTACCGTACTTCTTGCACTTGTATTCCAGCATTTCCCGGAAGCGGCTCCAAGACTGACGCAAAATAGAACGTGACAGGTGGTGATTTTTTGTCATGTTTTTTACCTTAAGGTCTTCAATGACAATGACATCGTATTCCTTCACTAGCCGATCCGTTACTTTGTGCAGATAGTCGTTACGCTGATTTGTGATCCTACTCATGTAGCGGTTCTTGATAGCGTTGGCCT
>NZ_CALVGT010000064.1 GCF_944327175.1 uncultured Lactobacillus sp. | reverse complement strand
TGGGGCGGTCACTTGTGGTCATCAAGCTACTATATTGGAACCGTTGGAAACATGTCGAAGGATACCGTGGAAAGATACATCAATGATCAGGTCTATAACGCAAAAAAGGCCGGCAAGCCCGAAAGTCCACCCATTAAAAATAGGTGGACTTTCGGGCTTGCCGGCCATGTCAATAACTTGGGATAATGTCCCGAAAAAATTAAATTATTAGCGGGGAAAATTCCCCGCTATTTTTATGTGAATTTGTGATACTTGTGCGCTTTGTTCTGCTGCGCGATGAACGAAGTACGCTTCCAAGGATGGGACATCGGTGGAATATACTTTTTCCGCTGTTTCTTTTTCTCGGTCTCAAAATCGATATCTGGTGAGACTCTGGCATTCTTCGGAATCTCGGTCAAGGCATACACTTTCTCGTCAACGGTGACCAACAATTGACCATCTAATGCTTGAATAACCAGGCATTTAGTGCCTTTGGCAAAGCAGATAAGCTTGTTTGAGGCGTCTGTAGCTTGATAATAGTGATTCTTGTAGGAGATGGCTGATCCACTGTCAAACGTACGTGGAGACAATACCGCTAGCGTATAGTTGATCTTCTCGTTGTCAGGGCTGTCTGCGAAAACTGATTCAAATCTGTGAATATCCTGCCCGAACTTGTCGTTGAATTTCGGCACAAAAATCTCCCGCAGATACTTGTTGGCATCTTCGATTGTAGTTATATTGTGAAGCCTCAGTTCGGGCTTCAAACGGCTTTGTACAGTCTGGTTTGCCCGTTCCACCATGCCCTTGGCCTGTGAGACACTAGTGGTTACGATATCTGTTCCCAAGGTCTTGCAGGCATATCCAAATTGCGTAAGAACGTCTTTGTGCTCTGCTTTGGTTTTAGCCGTCTCATAATTAAAAACGGTTCGATTGTCGGTTTTGAATCTAAGAGGAATGCCATAATTCACGAGAATCTGCTCATAGACGTGGTAATAGGCTTTCAGGGTCTCCTGCCAGTCGAAGTAGGCGCCAACCAGGTTGCCTGTGGCGTTGTCTATTGCCAGGTGCAGGTGAGCCTTCTTATCGCCAAACCAAAGCAGAGAAGAGGCGTCCATTTGGATTTCTTCGCCGAAGTATTTACAGCGCTCGTGACGTGGATGAGCATCTTCTATAGCTATTTGATGATCGATAACCACTTCAGAAACTTTGGCAGCCTGTTTTGGGTGATCCCGATACCACTTCTTTTTGGCCATTTTCCGCTTTGTCTGTCTCCAAGGTTTGGGCGAAAGGATGTAGTTGTCTTTGAGCAGGTTGTAGACCTTGGTGTAGGAAACAGAAATGTGTTCGATCTCCTCGAGCAACTCGACAAAGTGGGTCAAGTTGCAGTCTTGATATTTGGTACGATATAGGGTTACAATTTGTTTGTTAATTTCTGTGGTGAGACAATTAACAGGTGAGCGGCCAGTGTTCCCATGAACAAAGGCCGCTTTTCCTTTGCTTCGATACTGGTTAATTCTTCTGTTTAGCTGTCTGACAGAGATGCCTAAGATCAGTGCAGCTCTTTTCTTGTTCCCGCCATGATCAACCAACTCTTTAATGACTTTGTATTGTTCTTCGTATTTCATAGTTAACCTAACTTTCTTCATTGTCTGTAACCTCCGATATATGGAGATTATGCCAGACATTTTCCTTTGTTAATACTTAAGACATTATCACTTGTTAAACACAAGGTGGACTTTCGGGCTTGCCGGCCATTGACAAAATCATTAAAAATATTTGCTACAAGTCCAGCAGGCCGTCTTCATCAAGGATTTTCACCTGCTTACCGGTCCTTTTCAGATAGCCCATTTTTTCAAGGAGTTTGAATTTGCGGGAGAGGGTTTCGGGAGTAGTTCCCAAGTAAAGGGCAATATCTTTCATCTTCATGGACAGCTGAACCTGGTCGCTGCCAGCCACCTTAGCCAAGTCCAAAAGGTAGCTGGCCAGTCTTTCTTCAACCCGCTCCATGGCCAGGAACTGGGTCTGTCTTTCCGTTTCCAGCAGCTTCTGGGCGCTGAGTTCCAGAAGTTTGAGGGAGAGCTGGGGATTTTCCAAGAGAACCTGGTTGAAGTCTGCCTTGCTCAAGCTGCAGATTTCCGTGTTCTCCATGGCCTGGCCGAAGAAGCTGTCATTTTCCAGGCCAAAAAGCTGCTTTTCCCCTTCATAGTCACCCGGCTGGGCAACCCGGAGCAGCTGCTCGCGGCCGCTGGCGGACAGCTGGTAAACCTTCATGTTTCCCCGGGCCACGATCTGTAGCTTTTCATCCCCTGGCTGGAAAATCGTCTCACCTTTTTGATAGCGCCGGTGGCTAGCCAGAGAATTGATCTTAAGCTGGTCTTTTTCTGGCAGATCCGCGAATAAGGGAACCAGACTGACACATATATGCTGCATTTTGCTCTCCTCTGCTGGTAAAAATTAGCCCTGGACCAAGTGGTCGAATTCTTCCAGGGTCTGGTAGGTCTTAGTCATCGCCCCGCAGGCATCAGCCGGGATGGCGTAGTCCGCGGTCAAATCCCGCAGCTTGCTGAAGTCGGCAGTCAAGTCTTCCTGGCCGGATTTCACCTTCTTTTGAATGTCTTCGTAAACCTTGCGGACTTCAAAGACTTCCGGGTGGTGGGCGCCGTGGGCCTTGGTAATTGCCTGCGTATACAAGTCTAACATTTCATCGTTCTTGGTAAAAAATTCCTTGATCATCATTTGTCTCCTTTTTTCTTTATCAGTCTTTTTTCTTGTTTTTGCTTTTTGCTTTTTTCTCTTATTTAGCGCTGGCCTTCAAGACGTCATAGCCGATATTTTTGACGGCTTGCGTGATCGTGTCCAAATTGGTTTTATCCGGATCGAAATTAGCCTTGGCCTTGCTTGCATTGAAGAGGACCTTGACGCTGGTCTTTTCAACCCCGTCGACATTGGCGATGGCCCCCGCGATCTTCTGCATGCAGGTCGGGCAGGCTAAAGTTTCGAGTTGTAAAATTGCTTTTTGCATGATTTCTTGTCCTTTCTTTTTCCTATTGGATACTTTCGATGCCCTTATTATACGGGCCTTCTGCTTGCGAAAAATTGTTTTCTATCAACTTTCGTGATTTTTGCAATTTTGACCGGTAAGCCAGAAGGCGCATGGCGTTTAAGATCACGACCAGGATGCTGCCTTCGTGGACAAACATCCCGATGGCCATGTTCATCCATGAGCTGGCTAACACGCTGACCAGCAGGACGGCTACGACAGCCAGGGCGATGGTGATGTTCTCAATCATGTTCCGCCGGGTGGCCTTAGCCAGGGCCAGAGCACGCGGAATCCGGTCAAAGCTGCCGTTCATCAGGACCACGTTTGATGTTTCAATCGCCACGTCAGTCCCGCTGCCCATGGCAATCCCGATATCTGCCCGGGCCAGTGACGGACTGTCGTTGATCCCGTCGCCGACAAAGGCCACGATTTCACCGGCTGCCTGCCGCTTTTTGACAAATTCCGCCTTGTCTTCTGGCAAAAGCTGGCCATATGCCTCAGTGAGGCCTAGTTCTTCCGCTACCAGGTCAACCGTCTTCTGGTTGTCGCCGGACAAAAGGAGCAAGTTCTTGACACCCAGCTTCTTTAAAGCAGCCAGGTCTTCCTTGACCCCGGCCCGGATCTCGTCCTTTAAGCCTAAAGCAAGTTCCAGCTGCCCGTTTACAGCCACCAGAACCAGGGAATTGCCTGCACTTGCCAGCTCTTCCAGGTTCTTTTCCATTTCCTTTGTGACTGGGACATGGTACTGGTCAAGCAGGTAGCGGTTGCCAACCAGGACCTGCCGGCCAGCTACTTGAGCAACGATCCCGCCGCCCTGGAGGACCTGGGAAGATTCAACTTCTTTAGCTTCCAGGTCTTCATAGTAGCCAGTGATGGCTTTGGCTAAAGGGTGGGCAGATTCTTTTTCCACGCTGACCAAAAGCTGTTCAGCCAGCTGGCCCTGGCCGTACTTTTTCACCTGGCTGACCCGGGGGTCGCCGTAAGTCAAGGTCCCGGTCTTGTCGAACATGATCGTGTCGACCTTGCTGAACTTGGTGATGACTTCACTGCCTTTAAAAAGAATCCCCTGCTTGGCCCCGTTCCCGATCCCGGCCACGTTGGAGACCGGAACCCCGATAACCAAGGCGCCTGGGCAGCCGAGAACCAGGATAGTTACGGCCAGTTCCAGGTCTTGGCTGATAAGGCCAACAATGATGGCCAGGAGCAGGACGACTGGGGTGTAGTACTTGGAGAAGCGGTCAATTAGACGCTCAGCCTGGGACTTGGAGTCCTGGGCTTCTTCGACCAGTTCGATGATCTTGCCAAAAGTCGTTTCATCCCCAACTTTTTCTGCCTTGATCCGGATAGTCCCGTTTTCCAAAATAGTACCGGCATAGACCGGATCACCGAGCTTTTTGCCTAAAGGCATGGACTCACCGGTAATGCTTGCTTCGTTGGCCGTCCCGGAACCGTAGACGACTTCCCCGTCGACCGGGATCTTGCCGCCGGTCTTGACCAAAAGGATGTCCCCTTCGTCCAGGTCGTCTAAGTCGACTTCTTCAAAGTCGCCGTCTTCAGTTTGCCGAAGGGCGGTTTCTGGCACCATCTCCACCAGTTCCTTGATGGCTGACCGGGTCTTGGCCAGGGTCTTTTGTTCAAGGTAAGCCCCGAACAAGAAGAGGAAGGCCACGATGGCAGATTCTTCAAATTCCTGGATGACGAAGGCACCTAAGATGGCCAGGGTCACCAGCAAGTCGATACTGATGACTTTGACCTTTAAGGCCTGCCAAGCGGATGCCGCGATCGGGAAGCCGCCGATGAGGGAGGCGGCCAGGAGCAGGCCGGACGCCCCTGTTTCACTTTTAAATAACCACTTAGCGGCAAAGGCCAGTACGATTAAGATGCCCGAAATTGCCGTCAGCCGGTTGCGATTTTTCATTAACCATTTTTGCATTGATCTTTCGACCTCCTTGCTTTGATGCTTTTAATATACCGGGAAAGCGGAATTCCCCAATTGATTTCTATCAAGATCGGGATTTTTGCAAAATTTTTTACGAAAAAAGCCATCCAGGGGAGCTGATCCTCTGAATGGCTTTTATAGTTGCTTAGTCAATCCGCTTGATCTTGCCGGCAGCGATTGGCAAGGTGACGTGTTGGTCATAATGGTCGTTGATCTTGCCGCCAACGCTTTCTGGCAATTCCAGGTCAGCTGGCACGCCGTGGATGTAGACCACCCGCTTGTCCAGGGCCAGGTCCTGGTCGTTGAAGACTTCCTTGAACTTGGCTTCCAGCTTGGCTAAGTCGACGTCTTTTTCATAGCTGTAGTAGCCGTTTGCGTCGGCAACTGGGTAGTTGTCGTGGGGGATGCACATTTCGTGCGGAGCCGCGTCCAGGGGCACCATAGTCGTGCCGGAGACCGGTTCGGTTTCCAAGAGGTCGATAAAGCCGTCGTGGTTAGTGTCCTGGGCAAGGGTTGGCACTTGAGCATCCTTGCCGTCCGGGAAGCCATGGAAGTGTTCCCAGTGCTGGATGTTAGCCGGGGTGTCGAACATCTCCAACTTGATGTGGAGCTTGTCAGCAGCAGTCGTGAACTCTACGTAACCGTGAGCCTGGCTGCCAATTTTTTCTGCATTAAGAGCCGTAATGTCGGCGCGGTATTTAGTCATATTTTTTTCCTCAACAAATCATGGTTATCGCTTTAACGTTAAAGTGAGTTTTAACTACTTAAAAATAACTGTCTCACGTCATGACTATATTAAGTATACCACATAATAAGCTCACTTGCCATTTATAAAATAACGGCTTATTGGAATAAGCTTTATATAAAAATATTATCAACTTTCTTTCAGCTTGAGCCAGTCATCCTCCAAGATAGCCATTATGATATCATCCGCATATTGGCCCCTATCCAAAACTGCATCCCGCAAAATGCCCTCCCGCTTGAAGCCTGCCCGCAGGTAGGCTTTTTCCGCGCGGGGATTAAATGAGAAGACATCCAGTTCAAGCCGGTGCAGGTGCAGCTGGTCAAAGGCGAAATCCCGGCTCACTTCCACCGCCCAGCTGCCAATGCCCTTCCCTCTTTCCGCCGGATGAAAGATGCAGATGCGGAAGTTAGCACGGTACAGGTCCCAGTCGATTTCATTAATCACGCTCTCTCCAATGATTTTTCCAGCCGGATCTAAGATCAAAAAGAAGTATCTGTCTGTTTCTTCGATCGCTTTTAGGAAAAAAGAAGTGACTTCTTCCTTGGTAAAATGCTCTTTGCAGCCAGTCAGTCTGGCCACTTCCTTGTCCAAGGGACAGTAGTTCTGAGAATAATAATCCTCCACATCGCTGGCTTGTGCCAGGCGGATTGTAAAGCCATCTTTTTGCCAAGTTGCCTTCATGTGACTGTTGTTCCTTTCGTCCAACTAGCTCTTTTTTCGTCCAATTTTGTCCGATTTTGGACGAAAGAGCAAATAATTGGACGAAAAAAGTCCCTTCACGCTTAAACATGAGGGTACTCTTCTGCTTGCTTCGTAATATTAACCTTATAGGAGTCCATGCAGTTCCCCCAAAACCCGCTTGCGAACATCCTCTATAGATGAAACTTCTCCATTATCCGCTTGACGAAGCCCTTCTGCTATTCGCGCATCAAATTCTTCACTAGTCATCTCGCCCAGTGTCTTCGGAGCTGAGATATTCTTTGATGGCTGAAATGGAAGGCCGTTATCTGTAATAATCTGTCTATAGAACATGTTGATTGCTACAGAGGCTGGGATGCCCATGCCTTTTAAGATAGTTTCTGCCTTTTCCTTAACTTTAGGTTCTACTCTTGCACTGACATTCGCTGTTCTTGCTGCCATACGACCAACCTCCTTATATTATTTCTATGAGGATAGTAACACATTGTATATCGTTTCGCAATCTATTTGAATACATCCGTTAGAATGAATCATAACAGCATACTGTGGTCCCCACCGCAGTTTGCAACTTTTCCACAGTCTCGTCAAACCGCCTTTTTTTATCAAAAAAGTGGCACCCACCTCTCCTTTTCAGAAAGACAGATGCCGCTAACTATATTTTTTTGTCATCGCTTATTTCGTTTCCTTCAGCGTGTCCTAGATGACTCCCAGCATAAATTCCACAAAAGAACTGCTTTCTCCCAGTTCATCAGACTTGCCAAGTGCCTGGTAGTACTCTCCCTGTCTGGACCGGATCAGTTCCCCTATTGGCAGCCAGAAAAAGATTTAATTCTATTTACCCAGCAGCAAACTATGCCAGAGCCGGCCCATTCTCCCGTTGCCATCGGCAAAAGGATGGATGAACTCAAACTCATAATGGAAAATCGCGCTCTTAATCAAGAGATGGACTTTAGAATTACGATACCAAGTAATCAGATTTTGAATCTCACCTGGGACAAGTATGTTGTCGGTCATCTGAAATGGCGGTACGTATTCACTCATCCCTTCCCCCCCTCTTCTCATTTCCCGTCACCTCCCCAGACCTCAACGCAGAATCCTCTGTGACCACATGCGGTGCAGGTCAGCTTTCGGGTGGTTGGCGTATGATTCGCCCAAAAGGCCTCCTTCAAAATCGGTTTAAACAGCTCGTGACATTCCGGGCAGATATATTTCACCTGTCTGAAATAATACCTGCTGACAATTATTCCCCAGGGAATAGCCACCAGCACCCAAAGTACAAATGGCCACCATATGCCTTTGACGATCCAGAAAATGATGGAAAAGCATTGCAGTGCCGTGACTGGGATTCCAGTCAGAATCATCATCCAGCGCATTCTTTTCAGTTTCTTCTTACCTTCCATGATAACGGCTATGTCACCGATAGATTCGAGAGAGAATGACTCATGGCTTTTCAGTCCGTTTTTCAATTCACGCAGCTTTTCCAGTTTTTCCTGTTTATCAGAGATTTCATCCGAAAGGGATTTTTCCTGATGCTCAATTAACAGTGAGATCACTTTTTCGGGATGCTCTTCATTCAAGATCTGTGAGATAGCATTGATGGGAAGATCCAGTTCCCTTAGGAAGCAGATGATCTTCATGCGTTTCAGATCGTCATCTGAATAAAGCCGTCTCCCGCCTTCAGATAACTCACTGGGGATCAGGATACCTCTGGTATCATAATACTGAACTGTCCGGACTGTAACGCCACAGA
Source organism: uncultured Lactobacillus sp. (assembly GCF_944327175.1). GTDB lineage: Bacteria > Bacillota > Bacilli > Lactobacillales > Lactobacillaceae > Lactobacillus. Next base: position 1,530 of record NZ_CALVGT010000064.1, on the reverse strand, counting down.
GCTTTGCAAGTTCCCCCGTCGTGTATTTTGACACAGTCTTCACCTCCTTCACGTCAAGAATAGCTCATAACGCAGCGTCACAAGCACCCCATTACGCAAGGTAATTTTCCAAAAAAATCTATCTTTTTCTCAAAAGCTCCCCGCCTCCACATGTGGCGTCCGACTCATACCAATCACACATTGCCTCAAACGCTGAGACAGTGCGGTTTGTCGCTGCTTTCTAAGGATTAATTTCTACAGCAATTTGACTAAGATGAGTGCTTGCTTATCATACCCAGTCTCACTATTTTAACATTTCATTAGCAAACGGAAACTCAATGAACGCTACTATGTTACAGCGTACTTAGTACCTGTCGAGTACGCTATAACAATGATTCAAGAAATCAATGCTATAATTTAGTTATCGAATATCACAAGGGGTGAAATAGCAATGGGCGCCTTTAAATTAATCAGTAAATGGAACAGAACCTCAGAGACTTTCCAAGCTCAACAATACATTCTTAATTGGGCTAAGGAAGAAGATTTAGTGAAGATTGAAGAAGCCATCAAAGAACGCCGAGAAGAGCTAGCTAAAAAAGAATCCAAGAAATAGTGGTGGTGAATATTGCCCCACTATCCACATTCATGCATAACAAAAGATCGTCCTGTTAACTTTGGTGATGTGACCCCCAAAATTGGGACAATTTAGTATTACGCCGTTAAGGTTGTTAAAACATGATTCCGATATTCAATCGGGGTCATGTTTTTTCGTCCTGTATTTATGTTCTTGGACGTAGAACATCTCCCGCTTAAGAATGCCGAAGAAGCCCTCCATTAAGCCCTCATCAAGAGAATTACCCAACCTGGACATACTCTGATCGATCCCTCTGTTAGCTAGAGCGGCTTAATATGATTGGTGCTGATATTGCCAGCCACGATCTGAGTGGAAAATAAGCCCGTTAAGAGCCGGGTGCTTCTCAAATGAGTCATCTAGCATGGTCATCACTTGCTTAAGGTCTGGGTACCTAGAAATGTTGTAGGAGATGATTTCTTGGGTTATTAGATTAGTCGTTTGGCGAGCGCGGCGCTTACCGAGGTGGGGAGGCGGCTACTCGCTGAACTAGTGTATTTACACTTTCTGGAAAAAGTAAGAGTGGCGACGCAGCGCGTTTTTAGCGGGATGCGGTTAGATAGAAAATTTTGTTGGTTTTGGGCCGCGTTGTCAGGGGGATTTTAGACAAAAAATAATCCAAGTCCATGTCGGACCTGGATTATTCGGGAAGAACTACTTCTTCGTAGTCTTCTTTACGTTCTTCTTAGTGCTCTTTTTAGTTGACTTCTTTGAAGCCTTCTTAGTTGACTTCTTTGAAGCCTTCTTGGTGCTCTTCTTAGTTGACTTCTTTGAAGCCTTCTTGGTGCTCTTCTTAGTTGACTTCTTTGAAGCCTTCTTAGTGCTCTTTTTAGTTGACTTCTTTGAAGCCTTCTTAGTTGACTTCTTTGAAGCCTTCTTGGTGCTCTTCTTAGTTGACTTCTTTGAAGCCTTCTTGGTGC
>NZ_CALVGT010000063.1 GCF_944327175.1 uncultured Lactobacillus sp. | reverse complement strand
GCAGGTAAACGGGCACCGTCAACTGCCCGACGATGCGGTCTCACAGGTGGGAGTCGTAAGACGCTATAACCACTATCTAGCAATAGATGAGACTGCAAACCTCAGAATTTATTCTGGGGTAGTTGATTTCGATACTCCTTTTTTAAATTATTCCCCATGCGTAATCAATTTTAGCAAAAAACAGTCGAGGTGGAGAAGAAGATGACTAATATTCGTATAAAGGAAGTTTTTACCGAGGCCATGCCGGTCCTGGAAAAGTTGGAAGAAGCGGGCTTTGAAGCTTACTTCGTCGGCGGCTGCGTCCGCGACCTGCTCTTAGAGCGGCCGATTCATGACGTGGATATCGCGACCAGTGCCTACCCGGAAGAAGTTAAGGAGACTTTTGCCAAAAGCATTGACACTGGCATCCAGCACGGGACAGTGACCGTCCTTTATGGGGGATCCAGCTACGAGATCACGACTTTCAGAACGGAATCCGGCTACCAGGACTTCCGCCGGCCAGACAAGGTCACCTTCGTGCAGAACCTGGACGAGGACTTAAAGCGGCGGGACTTTACTATCAATGCCCTGGCCATGAACCGGCAAGGGGAGATCATTGACCTTTTTGACGGTTTAGGCGACTTGAAGCGGAGAGTGATCAAGGCTGTTGGCGTGGCTGAAGACCGCTTCCATGAGGATGCCTTGCGGATGATGCGGGCAGTCCGCTTCATGAGCCAGCTCTCTTTCAGCCTGGAAGAAAAGACCAGGCAGGCTATTATCGACAACCACGAGCTTTTAAGCAAGATTTCCGTGGAAAGAATCAGGGAAGAATTTGTCAAGCTGGCCTTGGGCAAGGACAGCCGGCAGGCTTTTAAGGACTTTTTATCCACCGGCTTAAGCGAGGAATGCCCGGGTCTGGCCGGAAAAAAGGGCCAGCTCTCTATCTTCACTGAACTTAAGGCCGGTCCGGATAACGAATCAGTTTTTTGGAGCTTGATCGCCGTTTTAATCAACCTGCCGGCTGACAAGATTTCGCCTTTCATGCGGGCCTGGAAGAACTCCAATGCAATGAACCAGCAAGTCAGACAGATCGTGGCCGCCTTTGACCTCTTGAGCCGGGGAGAAGAGAGCGATTTTGACCTCTTTGAAATCGGCCAGGAGAACCTGGGGGCAGCTTTGAAATTGGCTGAACTTTTAGGCCAGCCACTGCCTAGCCAAGTTCTATTAGACCGCTATAGCCGTTTGCCAATTAAGATAGCAGCAGACCTGGCCATTGACGGCCAGTGGCTGATCAAAGAAGGAGTCAAGCCTTCACCGGAACTGGGCCAGCTCTTGCGTAAGGCCCTTATTGGCGTGGTCAGCGGCCAGGTGGAAAACAGGCCAGAAGCAATCGCGGAATTTTTGGCAATCTAAAAGGCGCTGGTCACCAGCGCCTTTTTTTAAACATAAAATAAGACTGAAAAGTAGATCAAGATTGAGCCCAGCAAAACGAAGAAGTGCCAGATGACGTGACTATAAGGCAGGCCCCGCATGGAAAAGAAGAGGCAGCCAAAGGTGTAGGCAATGCCGCCTGAGACTAAAAGCCAAAAGCCGCTTGACCCCAGACTGTGATAAAGCTGGCTGCCGGCCAGGATCACCATCCAGCCCATGGCGATATAAAGGATGGTATCGCCGATCACGTGCTTGCCCTGGTTGAAGATATAATAGAGAATCCCAAATACCGTCAAGGCCCAGATGATGCCGAACATGACCCAGCCTTTAGCCCCGCCGATGGTGACCAGGGTATAAGGAGTGTAAGAGCCGGCAATAGCAATAAAGATCGAAGAGTGGTCGAAGATCTGGAAGACCTTGTTTGCCTTGGTAAAGACCAGGCTGTGGTAGAGGGTCGAGAAGAGGTAAAGCAGGATCATGCAGGCCCCGTAGATGGCGAATGTAGTCACTCTGAGGGCGCTATGGGTGTGGGCGGCCCGGACTATTAAAACGACCAGGCCGGCGATTGAGAGGCCAAAGCCAATCCCGTGTACGACGGCTGAGAGAACATTGTCAATGATATAGTAAGATTTGGACCGGTCTTGGGCCGGCTGCCAAGGATTAAATGCCATGTAAACTCCCTTTCAGTTTTGATCAATTTATTATAATTTTTTGCTGAAAATTTGCTATACTAAAGTCTGTATTAAGTCTAATTCTATCACAACTGAGAAGCTGATAGGATAATTTGGAAATTGAGGTCAGTTAAATTGTCTAAGATCAAGATCATGACGGATTCCTCGGTACAGCTGAGTCCGGAAGAAATTGAAAAATACGGTATTACGGTGGTGCCCCTGTCGGTGACGATCGACGGGCATACTTACACGGATGGCGTTGACATTACCCGGGCCAACTTTATCCAAAAGATGGATGAGGCAGAGAAGCTGCCCAAGACCAGCCAGCCCCCGGTCGGCCTGTTCGTGGAAAGAATGGAAGAACTGACGGCTGACGGCAGTGAAGTTTTGGGGATTTTCATGGCCAAGACCCTGTCGGGGACGGTTGACTCCGCCCGCCAGGCAGCGGAAATGGTGGCCGGCAAGATCACGGTCATCGACTGCGGCTACACTGACCGCTCTCAAGGCTATTACTGCCTTGAGGCCGCCAAGGACGCGGAAGCGGGCAAGGAAATGGATGAAATCCTGGCTCACCTGGACCAGATCGGCAAGAACATGTACCTGGAAATGATGGTGCCTAATTTGCAGAACATTCTGGCTGGCGGCCGCTTAGGCAAATGGGCCGGCCGGGTGGTTTCAGCTTTGAACTTCCATGTCGGCTTGACCATGAAGGAAGGCAGCTTGAACGTCCCTTACAGGGGCCGGGGCAAGAAGTTCATCAAGAAGTTTGACAACATGCTGGTCGACCAGTTGAGAGAACTGGGCGATAAGGTCAAATACGTCGGCATTTCTTACGTTGACACCAGAGACAAGATGGAAGAACTCGCCCAGCGCTTCAAGGAAGTCAACCCGGGCCTGGAGATCCTGGTCCAGGAAACCAGCCCGATCATCATCACCCACGCTGGCCATGAGGCCTACGCGGTCATGTTTTACACGGAGTAATATATGGCATACCGACAAAGTTTTTACCAGTTTCTGATGACTCTGCGCGATCCAGATTCAAATAGCGACCTGGCCCAGTTTGCCAACAACGCCCAGTTTGACTCCACCTTCCCCAGACAGGAACAGGACCGGATCAGGCTGTCAGAATACCTGGAAGAAAATGCCGCCTACCTGCCCAGCATGACGATTTTTGACGATGCTTACCAGGCCTATGAAGAGAAAATGCAATACTAGGATAATTTTTAGGATTCAGTGACAAGCACGAAAGGGAGCCCCGGCTTCCTTTTCTGCTGTTTTTGGGAGGAAAAATGACTAAAATTCAATGGTATCCAGGCCACATGAACAAGGCCAGGAATCAGCTGGAAGAAAAATTAAACTTGATTGACGTTGTTGTTGAAGTTTTGGATGCCCGGATTCCCAGCGCTTCCAGAAACCCGATGATCAGTGAACTGGTCGGCGACAAGCCCCACTTGATCGTTTTAAACAAGGCCGACCTGGCTGACCCGGTGATGACCAAGCTCTGGCAAAAGAAATTGCAGGGCCCCCGCACCTTGGTCATGGCCATGGATGCCCAGCACAACACCAATATGCAGGCCTTGATCACCTTGATCAAGAAGGCGGCTAGCGAAAAGGTCAAGAAGCTGGAAGAGAGAGGGGCTTCCAACCCGATCATCCGCATCTGCCTAGTCGGCGTGCCTAACTGCGGCAAGTCCACTATCATCAACCGCCTGGTTGGCCGCAATGTCGCTATTACCGGGGACCGGCCAGGGGTAACCAAGGGCCAAGCCTGGCTGAAGACCCCTTACGGCATCCAGATCCTGGACACGCCGGGGATTCTCTGGCCGAAATTTGAAGACCAGGACGTGGGCTACAAGCTGGCTGCTTTTGGGGCCATCAAGGACACGATCTTCCACGCTGATGACGTGGCCCTTTTTGCTATCCGGCAATTGCGGCAATACTACCCGGCCTACCTGGCCAAGTTTGCCAACTGCAGTAAGGACAAGCTGGAGAATATCGGCGATACTGACCTGCTTTTGGCCATGACCCAAAACAACGGGATGCGGGACGATTATGACCGCTTCTCCCTCTTCATGCTGCAGCGGTTAAGAAAGGGCAAGCTGGGTCGGATCAACCTGGACCGGCCAAGTGCGAATAATGAAAATTAATGAAATTAAAGACCTGCTTAAGGCAGATTCAGTTGCGCAAGACACCTTGGCGGAATTAGCTAAAGATGACCGCAAGGGAGTTCAGAAGCTGCTAGAAAGCTACCAGCGCCGGCAGGACAAGCTGGCTAAGCAAAAAGAAGCTTTTTTAGCCCGTTTTTCCTATGAACAGGACTTCTGGGCTAAAGGGCAGCTGGTAGCCGGGGTCGATGAAGTTGGCAGAGGCCCTCTGGCTGGCCCGGTTGTGGCCGCGGCCGTTGTTTTGCCGGAAGAGTTTTCCTTATTGGAAGTCAATGATTCAAAGAAACTGAGCCCGCAAAAGCGCCTGGCCCTTTATCCCAAGATCCTGCAAGAGGCTATTGCCGTCGGCGTTGGGGTCATGGACAACAAGGTGATCGACCAGATCAATATTTACGAGGCTGACCGCCAGGCCATGAAGCAAGCCGTGGAAGCTTTGAGCACAAGGGCAGATGCTCTTTTGGTCGACGCCATGAATGTGCCGGTGGATTTGCCGCAAGTAGAATTGATCAAGGGGGATGCCAAGTCCAACTCAATTGCCGCGGCCTCAATCGTGGCCAAGGTTTTCAGAGACTCTTTGATGGATGATTACGCCTGTCTTTATCCAGACTACGCCTTTGATCACAATGCCGGCTATGGAACCAAGGACCACCTGGAAGCATTAAGAAAATACGGTCCAACACCGATTCACCGTTTGACCTTCAGTCCGGTGAGCGAAATGGTTGGACTTAAAAAGGCTGACTATGATGTGACCCCCAAAATTGGGACAAATTAGTATTAAGCCGTTAAGGTTGTTAAAACATGATTCCGATATTCAATCGGGGTCATGTTTTTTCGTCCTGTCTTGATTCTTACGTTGTTGTAGTAATCG
>NZ_CALVGT010000062.1 GCF_944327175.1 uncultured Lactobacillus sp. | reverse complement strand
CCTCAGTCGTTTCCTTCTTGGCCTGGTCAAGCTTGACCTGGATAAATTGTGGCATTACTTCAGTCATGGTAGTCACCTCGTTCTTATCTCTTTTTTCCAATTTCTTGATTAACTCGTCAAAAGCATGAGTACCCGACAGGGCATTCATCATGTCTAAAAGGAGCATGATATCTTCTACTGACAGCTTTTTGGCGTTTGGGTGGTATTCTTCCCCGACATTGGTCTGGATGAAGTATTCCGCTAGGCAGAAGAAGGCACTCTTGAAACGCTTATCCAGCTCTTTTGCCGACAAGTCGCTGATCCGGTAAAAAGCCTTGATCTGGTAATCACTGATCAGTGGCCGCATTTCTTCGGGCAGCTTCTCCATATTGACACTCCCCAGCAAATTCCGGCTGTAGTTCCAAGCTTTTTTCCCGTAGTATACCACCAGAGTGAGTACGGGGTAGAGCTTTTTGCTCTTAGTTAGCTGGTAGCGGTAGGCCGCGGCATCATAGTTCATCACCCGCGTAGGAGGGCAATTTTTTCCCTCCACTTACTAATACAAGAAAAATGTCAAAAGTTTTTTATTTTTCCCCAAAAATCTCTTTCAGCCAATTATCTGATCTTTTCCTGCAGCTCGGCTGCCTGGAAGGCATCAATCAGGTCCTTTAAGGCTGGCGAGAGGTCAGCGCCGTGGCGGACCCCGATGAAGTAGGTAAGCTTGATCTGGCGGGGGTCAAGGGGGTAGAGGTTGATGGGCAGGTGCTCCAGCCGCTTCAAGATACTGGCTGAGGAGATCGTGAAGCCGGCCCCGTTGACGGACAGGTTGGTGGCCGTGATAACGCTATTGGAGGTCATCCGGATATTTGGCTGCACGCGGAAGTAATGAAATAAACCGTTGACCTGGTGGCGGATGGCGGATTCCCCATTGCTTAAGACAAAAGGCTGCTGGAGCAGCTCCTTAGGGTTGTAAGTTGCCGGATCAAGGATGAATTGGTCTTTGAGATAGTACTTGGAGTTTTCCGGAATCACGATATAGTAGACCTCCCCGCCGTTGATATAAGTATCAATGCCTTGCGCGACGGTTTCCGGCGTCTGCCCCATATAGCAGTCGACGTCCCCGCCCAGCAGCCGGTCTTCGCTGGTGTGGGGGAAGCCTTCAGCGATCTGGATCTTGACCTGGGGGTGTTTTGCCAAAAAGGCAGGCAGGATCTTAGGCAGAAGGAAGGTGCCCAGGCTTTCCAGAATAGCGATCCGGATGACTTCTTCCTGCTGGTTGCTGAAACGCTCCAAGGCGTTGGTGAGCTGGTGGCGCTGGGCGGAAATGTTTTCCAAATACTGGTAGTAGATCTGGCCGGATTTAGTCAAGGTAAAGGGAACCTTGTCCCGGTTGATGATGGTGGTCCCCAGTTTTTTCTCCACCCGCTTGATCAGCTGGGTCAAGTAGGGCTGGGAGATGTAGAGGTGTTCGGCGGCCCGGGTGAAGTTGCTTTCCTTGAGCAGGGTTTCCAGGTAGTTGAGCATGATGTCGGGATCGTTCATTTTCTTTTTTCTCCTCTGTTAAAAAGTCTGCTTTTACGATAACACAAATGTTATTGATTGATAATATTTAAAGTCGTTCATTTTCTCCAGGAATAATATTAGAATTAAGCTATCAAGTAAAGAAAGCGCTGACAAAAAACAAAGGAGCACATATTATGTCAATGAAATCAGGTACTTACAAGGTTAAGGCCAAGGGACACGGTTCATCATTCATGCCAATGGAAGTCACCATTGAAAACGACAAGGTGGCGGACATCACGGTTGACTCAGCGGGCGAAACCAGCGGGATCGCTGATGAAGTTTTCAAGCGCCTGCCAAAGGCTATCATCGACGGGCAAACCTTGAACGTCGATGCCGTTTCCGGGGCTTCAATCTCTTCACAAGGGGTGATCGACGGGGTTGCCGAAGCGATCAATGAAGCCGGCGGGGATGCCGAAGAATGGAAGAAGCGGGACAAGCCTGCTTCTTCAGCCGCCAAGGATGAAGAATACGACACTGACGTGGTTGTCATCGGTGCCGGCGGAGCTGGTCTGGCTGCTGCTACCCGGTCTCTGCAACATGATAAGAAAGTTGTTATCCTGGAAAAGTTCCCGCAACTGGGCGGCAACACTGCCCGGGCCGGCGGTCCAATGAACGCCGCTGAGCCAGACTGGCAAAAGGGCTTCAAGGCCCTGCCAGGTGAAAAGGAAACCTTGCAGGAATTGGCTGAAACGCCAACCAGCGAAATCGACCCGGAATACGTGGCAGACTTCGAAAAGCTGCGTGACCAGATCAAGGCCTACCTTGACTCAGGTGAAGACTACCTCTTTGACTCAGTTCTGCTGCACGAGATTCAAACCTACCTCGGCGGCAAGCGGGTGGACCTCAAGGGCAACGAAATCCACGGCAAGTACGAACTGGTAACGACCTTGGTTAACAATGTCCTGGACTCAGTCAACTGGCTGACCGACTTGGGCGTGAAGTTTGACCGCAGCGACGTAACCATGCCAGTTGGTGCTTTATGGCGCAGAGGCCACAAGCCGGTTGAACCAATGGGCTTTGCCTTCATTCACGTTTTGGGCGACTGGGTTAAGCAGCATGGGGCAACCGTTTTGACTGAAACCCGGGCAAAGCACTTGATCATTGAAGGTGGCAAGGTGACCGGTGTGATCGCGGAAAAGACTGACGGCTCAAAGGTAACTGTCCACGCTAAGAGCGTTATTTTGACGGCCGGTGGTTTCGGGGCCAACACCAAGATGGTGCAAAAGTACAACACTTACTGGACTGAAATCGCTGACGACATCGCTACGACCAACTCACCAGCTATTACTGGTGACGGGATTGCCTTGGGCCAGGAAGCCGGCGCTGCTTTGACGGGGATGGGCTTCATCCAACTCATGCCAGTTTCTGACCCGGTAACCGGGGAACTTTTCACTGGCTTGCAAACTCCGCCTGAAAACTTCATTATGGTTAACCAAAAGGGTGAACGTTTCGTCAACGAATTTGCTGAACGCGA
>NZ_CALVGT010000061.1 GCF_944327175.1 uncultured Lactobacillus sp. | reverse complement strand
AATGCTACCCGGGCAATTAGCCTGGCCAACAATTCTAACCTAATCTTGATTCTGATTCCTTGCCACCGGGTTGTCGGGGCTGACGGCAGCCTTACCGGCTATGCCGCCGGCCTGGAAGCTAAAAGACTGCTCCTTGACCTGGAAAAGAGCAGTAATAAATAGTAAGCAAAACAGACGGCTGATCAAATTCAGTCGTCTGTTTCTCTATCTCTATTTGATAAATGACTTCAAGTAGTGGTAAGGGTGCTTGCTTTCTTCCGCCTTCAGCTTTTTCTTCTTAGCCGCCAGCTTCTCGTTGTAGCTGGTAGCCTTGGCATTGTAGCTGGCTGCTTTAGCGTTGTATTCCTTAACATCTGCTTGCAGCTGCAAGCTTTCAGTAATCACCTTCATCGGGTTCAGCCAGGTGCCGTTGTCCCGCCAGTAGTCCTTGTATGGGTGACCGTGCTTGCTGATGTAGTCAGCGCTGGTCTTGGTGATCCCTAAGTGCAGGTGGGAGTCAGTCAGCCGGCCCAGTTTGTCGCCCAGCTTGACCTTTTGTCCTGCCTTAACCGTAATGTCTGACCGGTTGGCGAAACCTTCCTGGTAGACTTCCACATAGCCGTCTGGAGATACAACCCAGATGTACCAGCCAAGGCCCGTGAAGTAGGCAACTTTCTTAACCGTCCCTGGGTGAACAGCCAATACTGAGGCTTTGTTGCCAACCTCGCTCCAGCCAAAGTCCCAGCCGTCATGGAAGTAAGACTTCTTCGGGTAGACCCGCCGGCAGACATCGGTCTTCCCGTAGCGCTGGCCGGACAGGTACTTGATCTTCTTGGTGTAGCACTTGGCGAACGGATAGCCCCAGATCTCCTTCTCAGCAATCGTCTTCTTGGCCTTCAAGGCCTTGGGCTGGGTAGCCACCAGCTTGATATCCTTTTCAACCGGGTAGATCTTGATATAAAGGCCTACGAAAGCGAAGAGGGTAAGGCAGAGTAGTGCCGTCACGGCTCTGCCCCAAATCCGCTTGCTCTTCTTATTATTTTTCTTTTTCTTGCTCATTAATATAAAAAGTCCTTCTTGTCTAACAATACATGCTCATCGAGGTCACTCTTTAAAAAGACTTCCAGGTCCCGGTCAAAGTTGTAGGCTAACTGCCGTTTAGGCAAGTCGCTGATCTTGACCCATTCCAGTTTGCCTTCCCTTGAAGCGCGGAGACTTCCTGAGAACTGGTCGGCCCGGTAGAAGAAGACCAGGTAACGCCGGTCCAGCTTGTCAAAAAACTGCTTAAAGCCGACCAAGCGGGGACTGACGATGTCCAGGTTGGTCTCCTCTTTTACTTCGCGAATGACTGAATCATGAAATGACTCATGCTTTTCAATATGGCCGCCCGGGAAAGCCAGGCCTGGCCAAACCGGGTCCTCCCGGTCAATCGTCAGAACCCGGTCTTTGTCCACGATCATGCACATATTAGTTAAAGTTGTAGGCTCCGTGCGGTCCATTTCCCTATCTCTTTTCCTCCTGTCATTCTAAAAACTGACAAAACTACAAACAATTATATCACGTGGATTATTTTTTTGCAGAAACTGTCTTTTGTTGGCTGGCATATGATAGAATTTACTTTTGGATAAAGGAGAGCTTTACTAATGAATTTAAGACTTAACAGACTTGCCGAGATGGTTGATCCAGATAGCCGTCTGGCCGATATCGGCACCGACCACGCCTACCTGCCGATCCTCCTGGTAGAAAGCGGCAAGATCAGCCACGCTATCGCTAGTGACGTTGCGGCTGGCCCCTTAGAGAACGCGAAAACGGACATCGCCGCCGCGGGACTTTCTGACCAGATTGAAACCCGGCTGGGTTCAGGCTTGGAAACCATTAAGGAAAGCGACCAGATTGATACGGTCGTCATCGCCGGCATGGGCGGCAAATTAATGGTCAACCTGCTCTCTGAAGCCGCCTCTCGGGGCGTTTTCTACCCAAACTTGGTCCTTGAAGCCAATATTGGGGAAAATACCGTCCGCCGCTGGCTGATGGCCAATAAGTACGAGATCGTCGCTGAAGACATCGTCTATGAAGCAGGCCACATCTATGAACTGATCAAGTCCAAACTAACTGATGAAGTTCACGAATTGACCGTCCGCCAGCAGCAATTTGGTCCCTTGCTCTTAAAGAACAAGACTGATGTTTTCTATAAGAAGTGGCAGGGACAGGAAGCCTACTACCAAAAGCTCCTGGCTAACCTCAACAAGGCCCGGGAAAAGGACCTGGCCCGGATCAAGGAAGTCGAAGACTTGCTGGCTATGATCAAGACAGAATTAGGTGGGGAAAATGACTAAAGTAAAAGACATTGTAGCTAAACTGAATGAAGCTTTCCCGGAAAGTATCGCTAGTGCCGGTGACCCGGTCGGTCTGCAGATCGGCAGCTTGGAAGCACCAGTCCACAAGATTCTGGTGACTTTAGACGTCCGGCCAAATGTGGTTGATGAAGCCATCAAGAGAGGCGCTGACCTTATCGTCAGCCACCACCCCTTGATCTTCCGGCCTGTCAACAATCTGGACTACAGCGACCCGCAAAAGGCCATGTACGCCAAGATCATTGCTAATGGCATCACTGTTTACTCCATTCATACTAATTCCGACAAGGCCCAGGACGGGTCAAGCGACTGGCAGGCTGAAGAACTTGGCCTCTTAGACGTAACCGGCTTTGCCCCGGATGACGATGGCATCGCCATTGGCCGGAAGGGCCGTTTGCCAAGGGCTATGAAGGCGATCGACTTCGCCCACTACGTCAAGGAAAAGATGGGGGTGGACATGGTCCGCTTGATCTGCGCCGACCAGGATAAAATGGTGGAAACTGTCGCCTTCGTCTGCGGGGACGGGAACAAGTTCTGGAGAGAGGCTTTACGAGACAAGTGTGACGCCTACATCACCGGTGACGTCTACTACCACACTGGCCATGACATGATTTCATCTGGCCTGGTAGTGGTTGACCCGGGCCACTACACGGAAAAGCTCTTCAAGTATGAAGCTGCCAAACGGCTCAATGCCTGGCAGAAGGAAGAGGGCTGGAGCGTAGAGTGCATGATCAGTGCTGAATCAACCGATCCCTTCCAGAATATTTTTGAGTAAGTGAAATATTTTTGTTTATGTAAAGAAAAAGGAGAAAAAGATGGAATACCCAACTTTGCTGCCAAGATTTTTGAAGTATGTCAAGATCAACTCCCGGTCAGATGAACATGCTGACCGCTTCCCATCCACCCAAAGAGAAGTGGACTACCAGATGGTCATCATGAAGGAACTGGAAGAACTGGGCTTGAGTGACGTTCACTACAATGAAAAGGCTGGTACGGTCATCGCGACTATTCCTTCCAACGTTGACTGGGACGTGCCGGTTATGGGCTTCTTGGCCCACTGCGACACGGCTGACTTCAATTCAGAAAACGTTAAGCCGCAGATTACGGAAAACTACGACGGGGAAAGCAAGATCCAATTGGGCGACAGCGAATTCTACCTGGACCCGGCCGTCTTCCCGAACTTGAAGAAGTACAAGGGGCAGACCATTATCTCTGCTTCCGGTGACACCCTTTTGGGCGGGGACGACAAGTGCGGGGATGCCGAACTGGTAACCTTTGCTGAATACCTGCTGGCTCACCCGGAAATCAAGCACGGGGAAATCCGCCTGGGCTTCACGCCAGACGAAGAAATCGGCACTGGTGCCCAGCACTTTGACGTGGAAGACTTCAATGCTGCCTTTGCCTTCACGGTTGACGGGGAAGGCCCGGGCAAGCTGGACTGGGGGACCTTCTCAGCAGCTCAGTTTGAATTGGACATCCAAGGCGTTAACGTCCACCCGGCTGTAGCCAAGGGGCAGATGATCAACGCCATTCAAGTCGGGATCGACTTCCAGAACTCCCTACCGCAAGACGAAGTGCCGGAAAAGACTGAAGGCGAAGAAGGCTTCTACCACTTGATGGACTTCTCTGGTACTGTTGACAATGCCCACCTGGCCTACATCATCCGTGACTTCAAGCGTGACGGCCTGGAAGCCCGGAAGAACCTGGTCAAGGAAAAGGTGGCTGAACTCAACGCCAAGTATGGGGAAAGAATCAAGCTGAAGATGTGGGACCAGTACTACAACATGGCTGATGAACTGGCCAAGCACATGGAAATCATTGACCTGGCCCGGGATGCCTACAGAGCCTGCGGCCTCACTGAAATCAATGAAGAGCCAGTCAGAGGGGGTACGGACGGGTCACAACTGACTTACATGGGTCTGCCATGCCCGAACCTCTTTGCCGGGGAAGAAAACATGCACGGCCGCTACGAATACACGGTTCTGGAATCAATGTGGAAGGCAGTTGACGTCATGATCAAGATGGCTGAGCTGCAAGCTGACCGGAACAAGTAAGACAAGATAACTTAAATATACAGGATAAGAGCTGCTCTAGGGCGGCTCTTATTTTTTGCCTGTGAATAACTTGGCCACGGATAGGGTAAAAAGAGTCCGTGGAACAAAATTCAAGGAAAAGGGCTTACAGAGTTATGAGGAAAAATACTGTAATAGCAAGCTTCAGCACTTATCTTTATAGTTTAAAGTTAAATGATAAAAATGGCAGCTGTTAAGAAAATAACAACTGCTAACCTTGATATAACAAGCTTTTTGTCCTTTTACACTTTACACAAAATGCAAAATAGTTAGCGTGAAACAAGGAAGAAATAAAAAGAAATGAGAAAGGGTAAAAGAAAACCGGGCCGTTTGGCCCGGTTGCTTACATTTGGCTCTGGAGATAGTCCAGCATTTGGTTGATTTCATCGTTGGTAAAGTTGCCCCGCCCTTGCTTCATGGCGTGCACCTTTTCCACTGAGAGGTGGCTGGCAAAGGCCAGGGTAGTATCGCTCACAGCGTGCTTGTTCTGAAATTCGATGATTGCATCCGAAAGTTCTTCTGGTTTCATTGATCTTCACTCCTTAGTAACTTTATTTTACCATTTTTTGAAAAGTTGTTGAGGGAGCTTCAGAATTTTTTAGTAAAAGTTGCTGCTGATCTGGGTAACTGGCCAGTAGCGCAGAACCACCTTGCTTAAGATCTTGCTCCGCTTGATTGGGCCGAAGTAGCGGGAGTCCTTTGACACGTCCCGGTGGTCACCCATGACCCAGTATTGGTTCTTCTTCAGCTTGATCTTGAAGTTGCTCGTGTAGTTGACCCCGGCTAAACGGTCAGCCTTCTTGTACTTGTTGTTGAGGTATGGCTGGGCCGTCTTCTTGCCGTTGATGTAGAGGACGTCGCTCTTTGACTGAACCGTGTCACCTGGCAGGCCGATCACCCGCTTGATATACATGGCGTTTGCCTGGTCTGGCGCCTTGATGATGACAACGTCGTTTCTCTTCGGAGTGAAGTGGCGCACAGCGATCAAACGGTCACCGTCTTCAAAGGCCGGTTGCATGGATGGGCCAGACACCACTTCATTGGCTAAGAAGGAGAAGATAACATAATAAATTGAGACAAAGACCAGGAACATAACCAGGACGTCCCGGAAAAATTTGCCCCAGCTTTCTTCTTCAGCAGCTTGCTTATTCTTTTTCTTCATTTGATTAAAAATCTCCTTTACTGACTATTAATTTATTATAGCCTATTTTCTACTGACTATTAATTTATTATAGCCTATTTTCGCAAACTGGTAGTAAAGTAATCACCGATTGTTCTCATTCTGCTTCTTTAGTCGTTCAAGGTCAAAGGGAATCGAGTTGCTCTTAGGAGCATAAAACTGGCAGTAAGCCAGACTTTTGGAATTAAGGCGGAGCTTTTTCATAAGCTCTACATCAGGAAATGTTTGTGCTAATTCATTTTCTGCCAGAAGTAGAATTTCCGGAAGTAGCTGAGCTTAAGAAGCTCCTACCAGCTGACCAAGTCCAAACTTTTATCGATACTGCCTTGAAACTGGCGAAAATGGACTTCAGTCAAAGGAATAAAGCCATCAGCTTAAGCTGATGGCTTTTCTAGTTTCTTGAAGTTGAGATTTTTCCGGTAAAGGGCGTAGCCGATTAGACAAGTGAGGACGTCACTGACCGCTTGGGCCCAGAGGATACCGTGATAGCCGGCAATATTTTTTAATAGCTCTAAGGCAAAGACGTAGATCACGCCTTGTCTTGACAGGGCCATGATTAAGGCTGCAAAACCGTTGCCGGTAGACTGAAAGACAGTGGTGTAAACCATGATTAAGCCGCCCAAGGGTGTAGTGATCAAGGTAGCCAAGAGCATGTAGGAGGTGCTAGTGATAATGGCCGGCTTGTTCATAAAGAGGGCCGCAATTGGGTGGGCAAAAATAAGCAAGATCGTAGCTGAAATCACGGCATAGACAACTTCGACCAGCATGTCAAAGCGAAGGATTGCTTTTAGCCGCTCCCAATTCTTGGCTCCATAGTTGTAGCCAATTAGTGGCTGGGATCCAAAGGCAAAGCCGACCATGACTAAAACGACAATATTATAAATCTTCTGGGTAATACCAAGTGCTGCGACCCGGCTAGCTCCATAGCCAGCTAAAGAAGAAGTTAACAGGGCCATGCCAAAGCTTTGAGCAAAATTCGTAATTGATCCAGGAATCCCGATCTCCATGACCTCCTTGATATTGGCAGCATCGATTTTTACCAACTTGGGATCCAAGGTGATGTAGCGGGCCTTTTTATTGATGTAGTAAACCAACATGAAAGAAGTTACGGCATAGCCGATCACGTTAGCAATCCCTACGCCCCAGGCCCCCATCTTGAAAACAAAGAGGAAGATGGGGTCTAAGATGATGGCTGTAATAGTGCCGACTATGGTGGTTACCATCGATTCTTTAGCCATGCCTTCGGTTCGGATCAAGTTTTGCGGGATTACTGAATAAACGATAAAGACGGCGCCAAGAGCGATGGCCTGGTAAAAGTCGCTGGCTGCTTGGTAGGTGGCAGGCTTGGCCCCTAAGAAGCCTAAGATCGGCTTTTCAAAGGCCAACATGAGGGCTGTGGTTAAAAGGCCAGAAATAATTCCGGCATACTGGCAAAAGCTGGAAACCCGCTTGCTTAAAGCGAAGTCTTTTTTGCCATAGAGGCGGGAAACGAGTGAAGACCCGCCAAGACCAAAAATATCCGAGATGGCGATCAAAAAGGCAAAGAGCGGCGCGCCAATGGTAACGCCGGCTACGAGCTTGGTGTCACCGGTTTGGGCAACGAAGAAGGTATCGGCCAGGTTGTAGATCATCGAGGTAATCATGGCTAAGACCAGGGGCAAGGACAGCTGAAAGTAAACCTTCTTCACTGGAGCCTTGGCAAAGAGTTCATCCATTCTCTATTTTCTCCTTAAAATATTGAATATCGAATCAATTTTAGAACTAGAAGATGCCTTTTTGACAACTTTGGAACTAATTTGACTAGCTTGTTTACCTTGACTGCTGCTTTGTTTTGAACAGGCGGGTAAACTGAGAGCAGCTAGGACGGCTGCTGAGCATAAAATACTTTTCTTCATCTGATTAATAATCTCTTTTACTGACTATCAACCTAGTTATAGCCTATTTTTACGCGGGGGCGGCGTCTGTGCCGCCCTTTTTTAGTATCTCTTCAGAAAGGGGGATGAGATTGCACTGGGCAGCGTTGTACTGGTAGTAGGCCAAGCGCTTTGGCGGGCAGCGGAAAATCTCCAGAAGTTCCTTGTCAGAATACTTCTGCTGGCTGATCAAGGAATAGACATAAGAGAGGCGGAGATTGGTCAGAGTGATCGGCATAGGGGAGAGGAGGTCTTTGTCGGCCTTGACCAGCTGCATGATATTGTTGCTGCTGGCATACGGTTCACCGGAGCGAGAAGCAAAAATATAGGGATCTGGGTCTTGATCAAAGGAAAGAGTGCCAGTCAGGTAGTCGGTCATCTCGCCCAAATTGTCTTTTACATCGCTATAGCGAATCACTAAGAGTTCTTTAGCCTGGTAGCCCAGGGCAAAAAGCTGCAAGAGCCATAAAGTCAGTGGCTGCTTGACGTAGGGAATAAGGGCAGGTAAATGCTCTGGCCAGTCGATCACATAGGTCTTCCGCCGCTCAAAAGAATAGCCCTTTAAATCCAAGAGCCGGTAGCTTGGGGTGATTCCAGCCAGGGTGAGATAGTAGAAGTACTTTTTGATGTAGGAGACATACTTGTTGACGGTCGTGACCTGCAAGTTTTCTTTAGTCGCCAACTGCTGCAGGTAGTCGCGAACATTGCTAGCCGTGATTTCATTGACATTCCTAGATGGAAAATTTACTTCAGCATAGCTAAAAAAGTGGTCCAAACAGTAATCGGCGTTCTCAATTGATTTGGGGCTGAGCCTTTGCGGGCCCCGGCACCAATTCTCAAAGCCTTCCTGGTGGGGATACATAAGAAACTCCTTTCTTTATGTCTGTTAATATCCTAATTGTTACTACAATAATTATAACATACAAACGCGGCTACGCCGCGCCCAAAAAACTTGTTAGCAAAAGGTCTCTGACTTAAGATATTGCTGAATTGACTTTCTGGCAAAAAAACCAGTAAAATTGAAGCAAATTAGCATTAAAGATGAAAAAAGATAGATTGGACGTCAAATATGAAGACTGAGAAAGAAAAAATGCTGGCAGGTCAGGTTTATAATCCTGGTCAAGACGAAGAACTGATGGCCGAACTAGCTGCCTGCAAGGCCAAGTGCCTCCGCTACAACCAATTGACCGCTGGAGCAGAAAAGAAGGAGCTCTTAAAAGAGATCTTGGGTCAGACGAGTGAAAACTGCCACATCGAACCCAACTTCTGGTGCGACTATGGCTGGAATATTAAAGTAGGTGATAACTTCTACGCCAACCATAATTTGACCGTCCTGGATGCTGGGGGAGTGACCTTTGGTGACAATGTCTTCATCGGCCCAGACTGCGGCTTCTACACTTCCGGTCACCCGCTTGATGCGGAAAGAAGAAATGCCGGCCTAGAATATGCCTACCCGATCACTGTTGGCAACAATGTCTGGATCGGCGGAGGAGTCAGGGTGGTGCCTGGTGTCTCAATTGGTGACAACTCCGTGATCGGCGCCGGCAGCGTCGTTGTTAAAGACATCCCGACCAACTCCGTGGCCGCTGGCAACCCTTGCCGGGTTATCCGCCAGATCACTGAAGATGACGCAAATAGTGACTTGAACTGGAAAAAGTAAAAGACAGCAAAAAGAACATAAGAAGCAAACGACTCTTTGTAAGCAGCAATGAGTCGTTTTTGTCTTTTTTGGAGGTAATAATTATATGACATTTTTGCATTTGGGTCAGTCGGTCGTAGAAAGACCAAGAGTGATGCTCATAGCGGTTTTCACGTTCGTGATTATTAGCAGTATCATTTACAATTTTTTGCAAAAGACTTGCAAGCAAGGTGAAATTCAGATAAACTATAGCCTATCATACAAATATGCGTAGGGAGTAACCGGCATTACAGGTGCACTCATGGCGTCAAGCTCGAAAGTAATTTCCGCTGTGAGTTTAAATGGTGAGACTATTGTATAGACTTTTTTAGCCTAGCAATAGTCTCTTTTTTATTGCCGGGCAGATTAGGAGGCATTTTTTGAAGGATTTTTATCTGCAAAGTAAAGATGAGGTCTTGAAGGAATTCAAGGCAAGCCCTAATGGTTTGAGTAGCGGTGAAGCCAAGGAACGTTTGGCCAAATATGGGGAAAACGCCCTGGTAGAAGGGAAGAAAAAGACCGTTTTCCAGGTTTTCTTAGACCAGTTCAAAGACCTGATGGTTATCATCTTGATCATCGCCGCCTTGATTTCGGCCTTTACCGGGGATGCGGAAAGCACCATTGTCATCATCGCCGTTTTGATTTTGAATGCGATCTTGGGGACGGTCCAGCATGTGAAGGCTGAGAAGTCGCTGGAAAGCTTGAAATCACTGTCTTCACCAAGCGCCAAAGTCTTGCGCGATGGGCAAAAGGTGGAAATTGATTCGAAAAAGCTGGTGCCAGGCGATATTTTGGTTCTTGAAGCCGGGGACTTGGTTACCGCTGACGGGCGAATCTTGGACAACTTTTCTTTGCAAGTCAACGAAAGCTCCTTGACCGGGGAATCAACCAATATTGACAAGGCCGACATAGATTTTGACCAAGAACGGCCCCTGGGTGACCGGCTCAATATAGTCTATTCCAGTTCTCTGGTGACCTACGGCCGGGCCAATGTCTTAGTGACTGGCACCGGGATGGGTACTGAAATCGGCAAGATTGCCAAGTTGATGAACGACACCAAGGAAAAGAAGACCCCTCTCCAGCAGTCCCTAGACAAGTTTTCATCAAAATTAGCTACTGCCATCTTGTTAATCTGCTTGGTGGTCTTTGGCCTCCAAATCTGGAGAGGGCAGCCGCTCATGGATGCCTTGCTCTTTGCCGTAGCCTTAGCGGTGGCCGCTATTCCAGAAGCACTTTCCTCAATCGTCACCATCGTGCAAGCCATGGGGACTCAAAAGATGGCTAAACAGCACGCTATTATTAAAAATTTGGCTGCGGTTGAGTCCTTAGGCTCAGTTTCCGTCATTGCCTCTGACAAGACAGGGACTTTGACCCAAAACAAGATGACCGTCCAAGATATCTACATTGGCGGGGAAGTCTTACAGCCTAACGAGTTGCGCCTTGACAACCAGCTCCACCGCTATCTTTTGTACGACGTAGTTTTAAACAACGACTCCCGCCTACAAGCAGATGGCAAGGGGATTGGTGACCCAACTGAATATGCGCTCTTAGAAATGTACCGCCAGGTACCAGGCATCGACATGGGGGATGACCAAATTGCCTTAAGCGAGGACGATTTGCGGGACTTTTTGGACCGGCAAGAAGAAGTACCGTTTGACTCAGACCGCAAGCTCATGTCCACCAAGCACCTGATCCACACGGTACCAACCATCTTTACCAAGGGGGCGGTGGACGTTCTCTTAGACCGCTGCGTCAGCTACCGGATCGGTGATGAAATCAAGCCGATGACGACAGAAGCCAAGCAGCAGATCCTGGACCAAAACCAAGCCTTTTCTGAAAACGGCTTGCGGGTTTTGGCCTTTGCCTATAAGGAAAGTGACGAAGAACTAAACCTGGATGCCGAAAACGGCTTGATTTTCATCGGTCTTATTTCTGAAATGGACCCACCACGGCCAGAAAGTGTCGCTGCCGTTGCCCAAGCTAAGAAGGCCGGCATTAAGACGGTGATGATCACTGGTGACCACAAGGTGACAGCCGTTGCAATTGCTAAGAAAATCGGAATTTTTGCAGAGGGCGACCTGGCGGTAACTGGCTTAGAACTCGACGCCATGAGCGATAAAGAACTGGACGACAAGATTGAAAAAATCTCAGTTTACGCCCGAGTTTCTCCCGAAAACAAAATCCGGATCGTTGACGCCTGGCAAAGGAAGGGTAAGATCGTATCTATGACTGGTGACGGGGTGAACGACGCCCCAGCCTTGAAGAAGGCGGACATCGGGGTGGCCATGGGGATTACCGGGACTGAAGTTTCTAAGGATGCCTCCAGCATGATCTTGGCTGACGACAACTTCGCAACCATCATCAAGGCCGTGGCCAACGGCCGGACGGTTTATGAAAATATCAAAAATGCCGTAATGTATCTCTTGTCCGGTAACCTGTCAGCCATCATTACCGTGCTCTTTGCTTCAATTGCGGGCTTGCCAGTGCCATTTATGGCCGTTCAGCTGCTCTTTATCAACCTGGTAACCGACTCGCTGCCAGCCCTGGCGATTGGGATGGAACCCGGGGCTAGCGATATCTTGAACCGGCCACCGCGTGACCCTAAGGAAGGGATCTTGAACAAGCAGATGGTAACTAGGGTAGCTGTACAAGGTGCCTTGATCGCGGTCAGCGTTATTGCAGCCTTCTTGATTGGCCTGAAGACCAGCTCTGCTGTAGCCTGCACCATGGCCTTTTCAACCTTGACTTTTGCACGTCTCTTTCACGGCTTCAACTGCCGGTCAGAGCACAGCATCTTCAAGATTGGCTTTAAAAATAACTGGTATAGCTTGGCTGCCTTTATGGCTGGCAGCTTATTACTGGGCTTGATCCTGTTTGTCCCAAGTCTCCACGGCCTGTTTACGGTAACGCCGCTTGCAGGAGGTCAGGTCGGGATGATTGCCTTGCTGGCATTCTTGCCAACGGTGGTCATTCAAGCCGTGAAAGTGATTCGTGAAAAGAACTAATTAGCATAATAATTAGTATTGGCTATTAAATATTTATAAAAAGACATCGAATGATATAACCCCCGAAATTAGGACACTAATTTCGGGGGTTATTTTCATGACTCTAAATACACTAAAGAAATCAAACTTGCTATCTACCACGAATGGGTAATGATCACTAGCGCGCAAGCAGAAGCGAAGAAGCAGGGACTTGAAAGCCAGGTCATTTACCCGGCTGATCCTTTGCCTGATCCAGCTGCTTTAAGCGGAATCATCATGATCGGCTACCAGCAGTATTCACCAGACCGCTTGAATGAAGTCAAAAAGTCTGGCCTGCCCCTGGTCTTTGTCGATACTGACACCTTGAAATTTGGTTACTGCTCAGTGGTTGCTGACTTTGGCCAGGCCATGCAGGAGGCGCTAGAGGTCTTCTGGGGGCAGGGCAAGGAGCGGATCGCCCTTTTGGATGGTGATTTGGACAGTAATTTTGATAAAAACAACCTGGCCGACTTCCGCTTCCGCGATTATAAGAAGAGCCTCGCGGCCCGCGGCCAGTACGACCCGGACTTAGTCTATGTTGGAAACTTCACCCCTCAGTCTGGCTATGAAGCCATTAAAGAAGCACTTAAGTCCGGATCCTTCCCGGAAGCCTTGATCGCGGCCAATGATGCCATGGCCATCGGTGCCCTGAAGGCCTTTAAAGAAGCCGGGATCAAAGTTCCAGAAGAGGTCAGTCTGATTTCCTTTAACGACACGACCGCGGCAGAATTTGCCAACCCGGCCTTGACCAGCGTACATGTTGAAACCCTGCAGATGGGCCGGGCCAGCGTCAAGGTCATGAAAGACCTGCTGGATGATGATGAAGCCGGCACTTACAAGGTCACTTTCCCAACAAAACTCGTTTACCGGGAATCTTGTTCAAAAGCATAAGGGCAATAGAGCATAATAACAGCAAAGAAATAGCTTGGAGATTGATTTTCTCCAAGCTATTTTTCTTATATTTATTATGGATTACGGTTGCATTCTGTTGATCATTCTTGGGAATGGAATGGCTTCACGAACGTGGTCCAGCTTGCAGATCCAAGCAATAACCCGTTCAAAGCCCATCCCGAAGCCGGAGTGCGGCACGCTGCCGTACTTTCTTAGGTCCAGGTACCAGGAGTAGTCATCCAGGTTAAGGCCCGCTTCTTCGATTTGTGCCTTCAAGGTGTCGTAGTCAGCTTCACGTTCTGACCCGCCCATGATTTCCCCGTAGCCTTCTGGTGCTTCCACGTCAGCGCAGAGGTAAGTCAATGGGTTTTCCGGGTTCTTCTTCA
>NZ_CALVGT010000060.1 GCF_944327175.1 uncultured Lactobacillus sp. | reverse complement strand
AGCAGCAAGATACTACCAGTAAAATCGGGCCAGTAAGGCGTCCCCGCCAGTTTCAACAGGCAGCGGAGGTTGCCCCCGTAGACTGGACCGGCCATTTCACTTCCCCGGACAAAAGCTACTTCTAGCTCATCTAGTTCTTTTGTTTGATCCTTACCTGCCAGCAAACGGTCAAAATAGCCGCTTTTCAGTAAATCCTTGTTGACCAGGCAGTTGCGCAGCTGGAAGTTGACTGCCTGGTTGCCGTTTTTGGCTAAGGCCGTCAAGATCGTGGTCAAGTCGCTGTAGCCGTAAAAGACCGCCTGGCTGTCCTTGATCGTATCCAGATCCAAGTGTCCTAAAACCGTATTGGCCAAGTCCCCGCCAGAGATGTCAAAAATATGCCCCATCTCTGGATCTAAGAAGAAACTTTCCAGTTCCCTGGCCCGCTTTTCTCCCCGGCCGATTAAAGTGTCATCTGTCAAGTATTCACTGACTTCGACTTCCAGTCCCCGGTCTTCCAAGATCTTTACCAGCTGGTCAACAACTGGCCGATATGCATCTTTTAAAGGATTTGAACATCCGACCAAGGCTGCCTTCATTATCTTATCTCCTTTTCACATAAGCAAAATTATGTAAAGCTAGTCTTCTATTGCCGCAAGCCCTTAGGATAATAGTTCTTCAGCTGTCCCTTGCCAGATAACTTCCCAAAGCTGAAAATCATCCCCCGGCAGGAAACCAAGACAAAGCCCTTCAAGCTGCTATTTACTTGCAAGCTTTCCCCGTGCAGGTAGTGGTCATACTCTTCTTCAGTTAGGTCAACCACTCTTTCTTGGTCAACTTGCCCTAAAACTTCCGCCAGCTGGTGGCTTGGCTCAAAGCGCTTCTTCTTCAAGATGCCCAGTTCCAGGCCGTTGTTTAAGACCTTGATCCCCTTTAATTGATCAGGTTCAAGGGCCGGGACAAAGACGTGATCCTGGCTCTTCAGCATCTGGCTTGGCCAGGAGGCTAAGCTTTCCGGCCAGTTAAAGCCGGCAATGGCTTCACTGATATAGCCGGACTCTTCCTTGCTTGGCCGCTCCAAGGAGCTTTTATTCCCTTTATTCTTGCCTTTGCCCTTTTTCCTCTTTTCCTTGTTTTTTCTGACAGGAGCAAAAACTTCTCCTGCTTCAACTGCAAAGCTTTCTTCGCCAGCTGCCTTTTGCAGGCTGGCCACGAACTGTCCTTCACCAACTCCGTCTTGCGGCCAAAAACGGGCGCAATTTGCTAAACTAGCATCCCCATTGCCCCATTCCGGCCGGCCAGCTGCGGCTTTATCAGCCTTTATCGGTAAAAGTTTAAAGCCGTATTCATCCAGCAGCCAGCTGACGATTTCCTCGTCTTCTTCTGGTGAAAAGGTGCAGGTCGAATAGAGCAAATACCCGCCCGGCTTCAGCATCTTGACTGCTTCCGTCAAGATTTCCCTTTGCCGGTCTGCGCAGAGGTCAACATTCTCCTGGCTCCAGTACTTAATGGCGTCCTCGCTCTTTCTGAACATCCCTTCTCCGCTACATGGCGCGTCGACTAAGATCGCGTCAAAAAATCCCGGGAAACGGGCGCTTAAGGCAAAAGAATCACAGTTGGTAACGACAGCGTTTGCTACGCCCCACCGCTCCAGGTTTTCCCGTAAAATTTTGGCCCGGGAAGGCGAAATTTCATTAGCTACTAGCAGCCCTTGACCTTCTAGCTTCTGGGCTAAAGCCGTGCTTTTCCCGCCCGGTGCCGCGCACAAGTCTAAAACCTTGTCGCCGGGTTTAACTGGGATTGCCTGGGCCGGGAACATGGCTGCCGGATCTTGCGAGTAAACCAGGCCAGCCGTCCATTCCGGGTCCTTGCCAGAGACTTCACCGTAATAAGCGTTAGGGATGCCAGGCACCGCCTCTTCTCGCGGATATGCGACCGCTCCCTTTTTTAACGTGTTGATCCGGTAGGCCTTCTTACTTGGCTCTGTTAAAGACTCAAGCAGCTTGCCGGCTTCTTCCTGGCCAAGCAGACCCGTAAATTTCTCCTTAAACTGGTCTGGGATTTCAATCATCCGCTTGTTTCCCCTTTCTGTACATATAAACCATCATTCCAACATATACTGCCAGTTCAGCCACGACTGTCCCTAGCAAAAGCAAAGCTAAAATGCTCCGGTTGCCATAGTAAGCCTTCCACACCAAGAGGAAGTAGGAAGCAAAGGCTTCCAGGACCATAAAGACAATAAAACGCCCGCTCCGGTTCAAGAGGAGGTTGGACAAAAGGTCTCCTTTGACATGGCTCATATTGGCTTCTTTCCAAGTCAGCCAGGCAATAAGCCCCATCAAAAGGACCCCCACGCCCAGCAAGAAGAGGATTAAGAGGGCTTCTGGCATGAGAAGCGTCAATCTTCTTTGCCGGCCCCGCTTAACGAAGTCCGGCCAGTAGGTCTCACTCTTCAAGTGGCTGGCAATTTTGCCAATCGTCTGGCTGCTGGCGTCAACGTACAAGGTAAAGTGGTTTATCCGGCTCTGTCCGGTCTCCTGCTTTATACCAGTCGTCAGGTAGTAGGCCTTACTGGACTGGTATGGCACAGCTTTAAGGCTGCCAACGACGGAATAATACTGGCCGTTGGCGATCAAGTAGGTATTGCCCTGGGTCTTGATCTGCGAAGCCGCTGAAGATGGAGAGACCGCCGCGATGGTGACCTGCCCTTTAAAATCATCTTCACTGAAAAAGCGGCCGCTGGAAACAGGGAAATAGTTGAGGTCCCGGTTTTGTGACCAGACCAGGACCTGGTTCTTGTCTTCCTTGCTCTTGAACTGTATCTGGATGCTTTCCTTCGGGAAGTCCTGTTTGATCCATTTAAGGAAGGAGGTAATAGTCATGGTCTTCTTCGGCTTGACGATCCGGGCCTTCATGCTCATCCCCTGCGCCTGCAGAATTTGGTCAGCCAGCTGGGACTGCATGTTGGAGCAGACGATACCGATCATGATGAAGAGGAAAAAGGTGGACAAAATAACAAACAGTTTGTGCCTTTTCATTGATTGTTTGGCGTGCGGAAACCTTCGATTTAAATCGAGGGAGGAGCACGCCTTTCTCCTTTCTATAATGCTTTAGCTTTTACTTTCAATAGGAAACATAATACAATCAAACTGTTGAAAGGAGGCCGAATAAATGGAAATTTCTCTAACTATTAAAGCTCACATTTACCCTAGTCAAAGCGAAGCTGAATCGCTTAAGAAAACGATGGAAGCTTACAGACAAGGTTGTAATTATGCGTCGCAGTATGTTTTTAACAACAATTTTGAACTTGGTCAATCGAAGCTTAACAAAGCTTTGTATCACGACTTGCGTGATACCTTCGACTTGAAGTCTCAAATGGCTCAATCTGTTTTACGGACTGTAATTGCTCGTTATAAGACTGTTGCCACACAGCTAAGTCAAAAGCCGTACAAATGCCTAGGCTATAAAATCAAGCGCGACTTAACTTGGCTGTGGAAACCTGTTACTTTTTCTAGACCGCAGTTTGACTTGGTCAGAAATCGTGACTGGTCGTTTAAAAACGACAATCAAGTCAGCCTTAATACGCTTGATGGCCGGATTATTTGTCAAATCTCAATGTCAGGCTTTGAAAAATATCAAGATTGGCAATTTGGCGGCGCTAGGGTTTTGAAATCCGGTAAGCAATGGTATCTCCATATTTCCGCAAGCCGGGAAATTGACGATTACGATATTAATCAAACTCGACACGTAATTGGAATCGACCGTGGTTTAAGACAAATCGTTACCTGCTATGATGAAAAAGGCAAAACCTTATTCAAAAACGGAAAGCAGATTGCTAAAAAACGCAACCATTACAAGCAGTTAAGACGTCACTTACAGCTGACTAATACCAAATCTTCTAAAATACGAATCCGCAAAATCGGTCAGCGAGAGAACCGCTGGATGAGCGATTATAATCATTGTTTGTCTAAGACACTCGTTGAAAAATACGGAACTGATTCGTTGTTTGTTTTGGAAGATCTAACTGACGTAACCTTTAATACCGTTAATAATCGCAAGCGTGAAGACCGATATGAGCATTGCTCCTGGTCTTTCTACGACCTTGAACAGAAATTGACTTACAAGGCTCACCTCAATCACAGTGAAGTGATTAAAGTTGACGCTTACTGTACTAGTCAGCGCTGTCCAAAATGCGGACGTATTAACAAGGAAAACCGTAAGCACAATCTACATTTATACATTTGCGATAAATGCGGATACAAGTCAAATGACGACCGCATCGGCGCAATGAATATCCAAAATCTTGGAACAATGTACGTTAGCGGTAATTATAAGCCAACATATCAAAAATCAGTCTAGTGTATAAATTATGCTAGACCGCCGTACCTATCAACGTGCGGAAACGTCTTTTGACGTTTGAGAAGCAACAGCGTAAAAGGTTTTTAGCCTTTGGTTGTGGGAGAGTCTTTACTCACTTGTACCACAGTTAGCTAGTTGCAAACCTGGGAATTTATTCCCAGGTAGTTGATCAGCTCACCTCAATAAACTTTTCCTTGATAAAGTCGTAGGACTTAAAGCTGCGGTTGATCTTTCTCAGTTCGCTTGATTTGGCGAAATGCTTTCTAGTCCAGAATTCAGGGGAATTGGTCACCCCTTTTTCCCCGATGAAAAAGAGACGGGCAGCTGGAGCGTAGTGCTGCTTGGCAGCGATCAGTTCCAAATCCGCCTTGCCGAAATTCGGCGCCCAGGAGCAGAGAATCATGTCGCATGTCGCGTACTTCATGACTGCCTGGTCAGCTGGCAGGTTTTCAACTGGGTAAAAGGGCTTCTTCCCGGTCTTTGAGCTCTTGGACCATTCTAAAGAATCCGTGGCCCAGACTTGAATCCCGGCCTCGCTCAAGGCCTTAGACCAGTAGGCATTGCCAGCCATAACTTCCAGGGCTGTCTCAATCCCTAATTCGTTTTTAAAAAGCTGGGCCGTCTCCATGTTTGGCAGCGACCAGATCCCATATTCCAGGGACAGGTATTGGCGGACATTGTTCAGCAGGTTGTTTAAAGCCCGCAGGTCCTTGATCTGGCTGTCGGGCAGCTCCCAGGTCAGCTCGGCAAAACGGTCATCACTGATGCCTAAGCCGTCTGGAGCGAACAGCAGCATCCGCTGGCTGGATACGCACTCATCGATCATTTTGATCTCTTGCACTTGCCGGTCCAATTCCGGATCAGCAAATTCTTTGGCTAAGGCAGAAATTTTATCAATAAATTGTGTCATATGCATTCCTCACCAGTTGATTTTATCATTTACCGGCAATTTGAGGTAGCCTGGACGATTGCAAAAAAATGACCTGGCTTCTTCTGCCAGGTCTCTACCAATCAAGTCAACCAACCTCGGACTGAAGTCCGGGGCTTGCAAGTCGAGAAATGCCAAAATGCATTCCAGCTCACACTAGTCAGATAGAGATGATTTGCGGGTGCAGGGATCATCCAATTACCAAACTTATAT
>NZ_CALVGT010000059.1 GCF_944327175.1 uncultured Lactobacillus sp. | reverse complement strand
TTTTACTGGTAGTATCTTGCTGCTGGAAGCCTACAGGGGGAAGCCGGAGCTGGTGGCTAGTTTACTTGAGCAGTGCCGGGAGACCGGGATTTTTAACCAGATCAGCGGCGTTTTGCTGGGGACATTCAGTGAGCTGGACAAGTTAAAGGAAAGCCGGTTGCCAGAAGAAATTCTCTTAGACCTGCTGCCAGCAAATCTTCCAATCGCCAAGACGGAATTTATTGGCCACCGGCCGGATGCTAAGGCAATAAGGCTGGGGCAAGAGTGCGCTTTCAAGGGATTTGGCGTATAATATAAGTATAAAACCGCCCGCTAAGCCCCGTAGAAATCGGGTGATTATGATGCTTAGCGAGAAGATTATTGACTTGTTAGTATGTTTTGTAGCATTCGTTGTATTTGCAATTGTTGTTTCTATCTATCCAGAGGAAATGTTTGCATTGTTGATCGCGACCGTTCTTTTGATCGGCATTTATGCTGTAGCTAAGGAACTGGTCAAGGACTGGTTGAAACACAACCATCGTTTTGGGGTATGACGGGCGGAAAATAAGCGCGGACTGGATTAATGCCAGACCGCGTTTTTATTTTGAAGCAGAGAAGATTATGGAATACGAATACAGACTGGTTGACCGGGCGGCTTGACTATGGAGAAGACCTGGGAGATCGAGGAAAGAAACAGAAAATGGTTGGGGCTGGAGTAAAACATGGTATTAAACAGAGGCTAGACTGACATTGTGTTGGTCCTAGCCTTTTTTAGGTGTGTCGCCAAAATTGCTTTATTACTTTATAATGGTAAATAGCTAATTTGAGGTAAGGAAAAATGAAGAGTAATTTCGAATTTTTAAAAAATGAGGATGATCTCCAAAAGTATTATGCCAATGCAGTAAATGCTGAAAGGCTGTATGCAGATGGATACTATTCTGAAGAAGTGATCAACGTTAGAAAGATCGCGGAAGAGCTTACTAAAGACATCATGGATTTGGAATACTTGCAGGTTGACGAGCGCGCGACTTTTAACGATAATTTGACTCGCTTGCGGAAGGGTGCCTATGTGACTGACCAGGCTATTAGCGCCTTTTACGAAGTTAAGCGCAGTGGGAATGTTCAAGCACATGCTTTGAAAGAAACGGCCACTAAAGAAAGCGGCTTAAAAGAGCTGAAAAACATTCGCTACCTGCTCGCTGATTTTGCCCACAAATATTACGACATCCATGTCAATACCAGTTCAGATGAGTTTATTGAGCCGGAAAGAGAAACTAATTACTCTTCTTCTGAGAGAAGACTGGTTTACATTCAAACTGCTGATAATTCAAGTGGAAATTGGCCAGCCTATATTGGGGCACGAAAAGTTGGCAAGGCATCTATTGAAGAAGACTTTAACAATGACTTAAGACCTAATAGTGATTATCTGCGTATTCGTGCTGATAAGCGAGTTAAGCAGTACATGGGAACAGGTGGTGTACCATACGTCATTGAATGGGCTGAATTGGGCTACTCACCAGTTACCAAAAGATGGTTTGGTGATGAGGCAGTTCATGATGTCTTAGAACGGTCTGGTATAAAGCACGCTGAAGGACTGGAAGGCAATGAGTGGTACACGGTCGATCTTGAAACTGCGAAAAAGGCGATTCAGGCGGTTAAAGACGGCAAGAGTGCCATTGAGCTGGATAACCAAGTTCCTAAGCAGCAAAAACCAATTGAGGTTAAGATCACTCTTAGACCAGAGCAGAGGGATGCAATCGACAAGACCAAGGCCGCATACAAGCACTACAACCGTATGCTTTGGAACGCAAAGATGCGCTTTGGTAAGACCATCACTGCTTTGAGCTTGGTTAAAGAGTCTAAGTACAAGAAGGTCCTTATTATGACTCACCGGCCGGTGGTCAACGAGGGCTGGTTTGAAGACTTTAACAAGATTGGCATGACCAAGGTTGGCTATCTCTATGGCTCTAGAAACCGGGGCCACAGATCAGTTGAGGAACTGGAAAACTTAGACCAGCCATACGTTTACTTTGCTTCCATTCAGGACCTGCGGGGGTCAACGGAAATCGGCGGCAAGGTCAGTGACAAGAACCATGATGTTTTCTCAGTTGCCTGGGACTTGGTTATTGTTGATGAAGCCCACGAAGGGACGCAGACTGACCTGGCACAAAATGTCCTAGATGCTGTATTAAGAAACAAACGGACTACCAAGCTCTTGGAATTGTCTGGCACTCCGTTCAACCTGCTTTCCGACTATGACGAAGAGCAGATTTTCACTTGGGACTACACCATGGAGCAGGAAGCTAAGCTTGCCTGGTCAGAAGAACACCCGAATGAAATCAACCCATACGAGAGTCTGCCAAAGGTTTCCATGTACACCTTTGAGATGAGTGACCATTTCAAGGACATCAACTTTACCGGGGATGGCTTAGGGAGATACTCATTTAACTTCAAGGAGTTCTTCCGGACTGATGAGAATGGTAAGTTCGTGCATGAGAAGAATGTTCGCCAGTTCTTAAAGAACATTACTTCACCTGGTCCAACAAATTATCCATTTGCCAACCGATCTTTCCGGAACAACTTGCGGCATACTTTATGGATTTTGCCAGGGATTAAAGAATGTAACGCCTTGGAAGACCTGCTTAATGAACCAGGCACAGTTTTCCACGAAGAAGGATACAAAGTAGTTAACGTGGTTCGCGGAGACAAGACAGCTGATGAAGAAGCCAGTCAAAGCGATGTAGAACGTGTTAACCGGGCGATGGATCCAGATCCAGCAACAACTAAGACGATTACCTTAACAGTGCGGAAGATGACCACTGGGGTAACGATTAAGCCTTGGACTGGTGTCTTGTTCTTGTCAAACACCAACAGTGCCATGCAATATCTGCAGGCTGCCTTTAGAGCACAGACGCCATACGCGTCAGAGACTTTCGGTCAGAAAACCAACTGCTACATTTTCGACTTTGCGCCAGACCGGGCTTTGACAGTTATGGCCGAAGCAAGCAGTTTGTCGACGGGGGCTGGTAAGCTGAATAGCGATGAACAGGAAGAGCGGATGACCAAGTTGCTCAACTTCTTGCCGATAATCGGTGAGAAGGGCAATAAGATGCACGTCTACAACGTAAACATGCTGCTCACCAAGCTCAAGAAGGCTTACGCAGAAAGAGCGGTTCGCTCTGGTTTTGATGATAATTCTATCTACTCAGACAAGCTCTTGAATATTGAGAGTCAAGACATTCTTGATAAGTTCAACAAGCTGAAGGCAATTGTTGGGACGACCAAGAAAGAAAAGCAAGAGACAAAGATTGACATCAACAAGCAAGGGTTGACAGACAAAGAGTCAGAGACTGCAAGAAAGGCCAAGAAGAAAAAGCCAAGAGAGCGTACCAAAGAAGAGCAAGAAGCTCTCGACAAGGTTAATGCTCTTAAGCGCCAGCGGCGAGCTTTGATCTCGATTTTGCGTGGTATTTCGATTAGAATACCAATGATGATCTACGGGATGGACATCGACTTTGATGAAGACGTGTCAATTCAGCAATTCATGAACCGGGTTGACGACGTATCTTGGAAAGAATTCATGCCTGCTGGCGTCACGAAGGAAATGTTCAAGCAGTTTATCCCGTACTACGATTCGGAGATCTTCATTGAAGCTGGGAAGATCATCAGAAGACGAGTAAAAGAGATCGATAAGGCTGATCCGCTTGACCGGGTTGAGAAGATCGCGGATATTTTCGGGACTTTTAGAAATCCTGATAAGGAAACCGTGCTTACGCCATGGCGCGTAGTTAACATGCATTTGGGTAAGACGATAGGCGGACTTGTCTATTATGACGACGATTATGAGACCCAGTATGTTGATGGTAAATCTGCGATGCACTGGGTATCATCTGAAGATACAGAGCGGGTTTATCATGAGAATACCCGTATTTTAGAAATCAACGCCAAGACCGGGCTTTATCCGTTGTTTGCGGCTGCATCCCTGTACTGGAAGGAATTCCAGAAGATGAATGATCAGACGGCTGGTAAGTTTAGTTTGATCGACGAGCAGTTCATTTGGCAGAAGATTCTGCGGGAAAACATCTTTGTTGTGGCGAAGACGCCGATGGCAAAGGAAATCGCGATTCGGACTCTTAGAGGATATAATGCGGATTGGGATGTTAACGCGGAATACGTCGAGAATATTATTAAGGACGCCAAGACCGACGTTGATGCTGAAGCTAAAAAGATTGAGGGGCTATTTGGAAACATGAAATTCGACGTCGTAATCGGTAATCCGCCATATCAAGATTCTGCAACAGGTGATAATGACAACTATGCTGCACCGATTTACAGCGACTTTATGGATCTCTCATATAAGCTATCTGATTTGGTGACACTGATTACACCTGCTAGATTTTTGTTTAATGCAGGTGGCACATCTAAACAGTGGAATAAGAAGATGTTGAATGATCCTCATTTCAAGGTTGTTTTGTATGAAGCAAAGAGTGATGTAGTTTTTCCACGCACGGATATAAAAGGTGGAGTTGCTGTCTCTTTGAGAGATACGCATCAAGAATTTGAGCCTATTGAAATTTTTACTGCATTTCCAGAATTAAATGGCATTCTCAAAAAAGCACTTCCAAAAATTAGCAGATCTCTGTCAGAAATAATAACTGGGCGTGGCGTTTATAAGTTGTCAGACAAAGCACTGGTAGATCATCCTGAAATAGAACAATTACAATCGAAGGGACACAAAAAAGACGTTGGTTCAGGTGCCTTCAGAGTTCTAAAAGATGTAGTTTTCTTCAAAGATAAGCCAAGTGATGGACATGATGATTATGTTAGATTTCTAGGCCTATCTAATAGGACGCGTGAATATTGGTGGGGTCGGCAGATATATCAAGATGTTCCAGATAGCTTTTATCACTATAAGGTTTTTGTACCAAAAGCAAATGGTAGCGGTTCGTTAGGTGAAACTTTAACAACACCCCTAATCGGGGAACCCCTAATCGGGGCGACTGAAACCTTTATTTCAATTGGTGATTTCTCTACTAAAATCGAAGCTGCAAATTGTTTGAACTATATCAAGGGTAAGTTTGCTAGAGTAATGTTAGGTGTTTTGAAAACAACTCAAGATAATACTAGAGCAAAGTGGGAGTACGTCCCTCTTCAAGACTTTACCCTTAACTCTGACATTGACTGGACAAAGTCAATCCCAGAAATTGATCAACAGCTATACAAGAAATATAATCTCACTGAGGACGAAATCAACTTTATTGAAACGAAAGTGCAGGCAATGGATTAATGACTGATGAACGATTGATTAAATCAGCAGATCGGGTCAAGGATTTCGGTGAAGTATTTACACCAAAGAACATAGTTGATCTGATGCTGGATCAACCGGAAATTAGTGTTAAAGTAAATGACCTAACTGCCACTTTTTTAGAGCCGGCAGCTGGTGAGGGAGCTTTCTTAACAGAACTACTTACACGTAAGATGCAAGTAGCTCTTGAAGGCAGTACTTCAGTTGATAACTATGAAGATAGAATTCTATCGGCACTTTCGTCTCTTTACGGCATCGAACTGATGGAAGATAACTATAAAATGCTTCGGCACAACATGTACCAAACTTTTGTAGTCGAGTATCTTAGAGGACTCAAGGCAAAGGGACAACCAGAACATGGTAAGCGTAAGGTTTTGAAAAGTGCTAAAACTATCATTTATGCCAACATGGTTCAAGGCAACACTCTGACTTATAAGAATGTTTATGATCAGCCTATCATTTTCAGTGAATGGGCTTCATATAAGCAAGATGGTCGGATTTGGGTTAAGCGCACAACTCAGACTTTTGAGTCAATTGTAGAAGGCGAGCAGACCGATAATGGCTTAGTCGTTCCAGAAGATTCACAGCTCGACTTATTTGCTGATTTTGATCCAGATACCCATGAGGTAAAATCGAAGGATTCTTATCTCCAATATAAGTCCGTTCAAATTATTGACGTCTACAAAGAAGAGTTAGTTGATTCAAACAAAGAATAAGCAAAAAATGCATCCCTAAGTATGATCTTTCATACCAGGGATGCATTTTTGCGTCTATTTAGTTATTAGCTCAAGCCAAGAATCGACTTAGCTGCTCTGCGGCCTTGGTGGATAGCCCCAGATACCGCCGTGCCCGAGCCTGGGTAGTAGGATCCGATCCAGCCGCCGGCGTTCATCCCGGCCGCGTAAAGGCCAGGAATCGGTTGCCCAAAGTTGTCGATGACATTGCACTGCGCGTTGATCTTCAAGCCGCCGATCGCGCCCAGATTGCCAGGCGTGTTAGTGTAGGCATAGTATGGCCCGCTAAATGGCTTAACGCCCATGGTCCGTTCATATTCCGGGTCTCTGCCTTCATCCGCGTGCTTATTCCAGGTTTCCACGCTTTTGACTAGGTTTTCAGCTGGAACGCCAATTTTTTCCGCCAGTTCTTCCAAACTGTCGGCAGTCTTAACCAAGCCGCTTTCGACGTCCTTGGCCAGGCTTGCTTCATTCCATGGAGAAGCCGGCGCGGTAATCGAGTCCTTGCCAAAAATCTGGTAGGTCGGCTTGCCCAGTTTTTTCTCTTCGTTGAAAATTGCCCGGAAGCCATAAGCGTAGGTGGCGTCTTCATTGACAAAGCGCAGGCCCTGCCCGTTGACAAAAATTGACGGGATCGTCGGCAGGCGGTCGTCAGTCCCGTTGCCCGTCCGGGCATCAAAGTCAATCGTGCCGCCAAAGCCAGTGACAGCCGCGCCAATGTTCATGCCCATCACGATCCCGTCGCCTCTGTCAGAAGCAACAGACCAGCAGAGGTGGCGCTTAACGTCTTCATAATGCTGCGGACTGAGGTCCTTGGCCAGTTCTACGTTTTGGTCAATTGAGGCAGCTGACAGAATTACCCCACGGTTGGCCTTAAAAGCGTAGAGCACGCCGTCTTGTTCAGCAATCACCCCGGCTACTTCACTAGAGGTCTCGTTCTTTAAGACCAAAGCAACGACAGCTGTGTCGAATTGGAATTCTGCCCCTTGATTTAAGGCGTATTCGTAGAGCTTACGGGTTGCGATAATCCCGTTGCCGCCAGCACCGCCGCCTTCATAGACGTGGATTCTGTCTGCAAAGGAATCCTTGGCGTAAGGAATTTCAGTGTGGCCATACACGCTGGTCCACTTAACGCCAACTTTGTCTTCCAGCCATTCCAGATTTTTGCCAGCATTTTGAGTAAAGTCACGAACAAGCGGTTCATATAAACGGCCTTCACCAGCAGCCAGATATTCAGCTTCGTACTTTTCAGGCGTATCGTCCTTGTAGTCAGTGAATTCCTTTTGATACTTAGTGCCAGCCGCCTGCATAACGCCGCCGGAAAGGCTGGTCGTCCCGCCAGGAATACCTTGCTTTTCAATCGCCAAGACGCTGGCACCATTTTCCGCAGCCGTTGCTGCAGCAGAAAGCCCGGCACCACCTGCACCGACAACGATCACATCATATTCGTCGTCGAATTCAATGTCGCCTTCATAGAACTTTTCCTTGAGGAGGGGATAGTTGTTAGGCTGGTTATGAATAGAAGCAGAAGAGATAGCGTCAACATCCCCGCTGGTAGCTTCCGCATAAGCCATTTGAGCTGCCTTTCTTAAGGCACCGGTTGAAACTGAGGCACCGGAAATAGCATCTACCTCGACTGAATGCTCAGCGTTGGCTTCTTCCAGCCAGGTGTCAACCCCAAGGGCACCGACAGTGTTGGGCACTTCGCCTTCTGCCTTGACCTTGACAATCTTACCGTTTTCGACATCAACGATTGCCGTGATCTCTGAGTTGAAACCATGGGCTTTAGCTCTGTATTCGATCATGATTTTTTCTCCTTAAAACACAATGCTAATATCACTTATCTTTTTCCTAGCAGTGTTGGTTACGCTTACAAAGTTTATGATACCATATATTATTTAATTTATAAGCAAAAAATAATAAATCAGCTTATTTTAGCTCCATGGTAAAATAAAGCTGTTAGAAGTAAGTGCTTGATTTTTTATAGAGATGGTTATGGCAGAATTAGAGTTAAGAAGGGCTAACGTTGGGGACGCGGAAAGATTGCTTAAAGAAGCAGTTTTTTTAAACTTGAACGCCTGCATCGCTGCCCTTATCGGTGAAGACCCATACCTAGACGACAACAGCATTTGCTTCCATGAGCACTTAGGCTACAACTTTGTCGGCCGTTTCTGCCAGTGCGGCTATAAATTCGGCCGCTGGTATGACATGGTTTGGATGGAAAAGATGCTGGGTGAGCATACCGTGCCTGCACCAGCGATTATTCCTTTTCAGGAGATGAAAAATGATTAACGACATCAATACCCTGGCTGACTACTTAGGCCCCCGCGACTTGCCGGCCTTGACCCGGGCAGCACTAGTAGAGAAATATGGCATCCCCCAGGCCGATGCTTTCGTTTTATTTGGCGGCAGTATTTTGCCCGGCGGAGATATCTTTGCCGCGGCTAAAAAGGCGGGGATTGCCAAAAAGTATATCATCGTCGGTGGGCATGGCCACACGACTGATGGCTTGCGGACCCAGGCAAAAGCTGTCTTTCCTGATCTGGAAGTGGATTCTTTGTCAGAAGCGGAGATTTTTGCCGCCTATTTACAGAGAAAGTACCAAATTACTGCTGACTTGCTTGAATGCCAGTCGACCAATTCAGGCAACAACATCACTTACTTGTTAGACCTGCTTAACCGGCATAATATTGACCTGTCATCGGTCATCCTCTGCCAGGACGCGACCATGCAGCTGCGCTTAAGCGCCGTGTTGCGCAAGTACCGGCCAGAGCTGACCATCATTAATTGCGCGGCTTACCAGGTTCATGTCTTGGAAAAAGACGGACAGCTGGCTTATGATAAGGAGATCCCTGGCATGTGGCCAATGGATCGTTATATCAGCCTGCTCATGGGCGAGATTCCGCGCTTAAGAGACGATATAGATGGCTATGGGCCGCTTGGGAAGAACTATATAGCGCATGTGGATCTGCCATCTTCGGTTGAAGGGGCTTTTGCCCGCCTGCTTAAGGAATTCGGCGGCTCTGTCCGCCAGGCTAACCCGGCATATAAGAGCTAGTTTGAGGTGAAAAATGAACGTAGAAGAAGAGATTTTTTCTAAAAGACAGTGCAGGTTTAATAAGCTGGCCGCCTATGGCTTCAAGAAGAATGGTGATGACTATTATCTTGAAGTTCCCTTGAAAAGTGCTAATTTCCTCGCAAAAATTATAGTTGGATCCCAGCTAAAGCCGGCTTTTGGCCGGCCTTCTTGACTATTGCCGGTGAAATCGCCGTCGCCTTTATCGTCTGGCTGATTTTTTACCAGCAGGAAAAGAAGCTGGCCCAGCAGATGAACGACCGGATCAAGCAGCTGAAAAAGTAGCTATTAGGCAAGATTGGAAGAAATTCCAGTCTTGTTTTTTCGTATAAACAAGAAAGTTGAACTTGTAAAAAATAAGTAGTATTGTTTGTATATCTTTTAGATTAAATCTATAGAAATGTGAGCTAGTGCAATGAAAAAATACGACTACATTATTATCGGCAGCGGCCCGGCGGCCAACCACCTGCTCTTCAAGTTAGCAAGAACTGACCGGACCGCCCTGGTCATTGAAAACAACTTGTGGGGCGGAACCTGCCCAAATACCGGCTGCCAGCCGAAGATTTTTCTTGAAGGCGCCGTCCGGCCGATTTTGAATACGCATTATCTGACTGGCAAGGGAGTAAAAGCAGCCGCCCAGCTGGACTGGAAGACTTTGATCAAGCGCAAGAAAGCGATCTGGGCAGAATTTCGCGCAGAAGAGCGGCCCAGCATCGAAAATGGCCAGGTGGATACTGTCTTTGGCAGCGGGGTGATCACTGGTCCGCATACTGTTCAAGCTGCTGGCGAGGAATATGAGGGCAAAAATATTGTCATCGCGACGGGTCTTCTACCTCACCACTTGGAAGTGCCCGGCAGTGAGTATGCCATCACTAACGATGAGTTTTTTGACTTGGATGAATTGCCGAAAAAGGCGGTCGTCATTGGGGGCGGCTATGTTGCCCTGGAATTGGCCACAATCTTGCAGGCAGCTGGGAGTGAAGTCACGGTCTTGCAGCACTCTGAGAAGTTGCTGCGACCTTTTGACCAGGAATACGTCGAGAAATTGACGGAAATGATGGAAGAGCGCGGCATTGCGATTCATCTGAACACGTCAGTTAAGGCCATCGCCAAAAAGCCTGCTGGCTATGAAGTGACCGCGGAAAACGGACAAAAGTTTGAAACTGATCTGGTGATCGACGCCTCTGGGCGGCGGGCTAACGTCGACGGCCTGGGCCTGGAAAAATTAGGGATCAAGTTTGATCCGGTCAAGGGCGTGGCGGTTAATGAGCACTTGCAGACCAATGTCCCGAGTATTTTTGCCGCCGGGGATGTCGCTGATAATGGGCAAATGAATCTGACGCCTGTTGCCTGGGTTGATTCTTACCACATTTATGATTTTGTCGAAAATGGCCTTACTGAAGGAATTAAGTATCCTGCCGTGGCTACTAGTACCTTCACCTACCCGCAAGTCGCCCAGGTTGGCAAGCAGGAAAGTGAAATGGCAGAAGGAGATACGGTTAGAAGAATGAAGCTGGGGGCGACTTTTGCCTCCATGGGCGAAGGCGATGAAGAGGCGGAATTAAAAGTCATCTTCAACAAGGATGGCGAAGTGGTCGGTGCTTCAGAAATCAGCATCAATGCTGGGGATGACATCAATCTCTTCGCCCCGCTGATTGGGAAGAAGGACCCGGCTGAATTTGCCATGAATAATTTAGGCTTCGCTTTCCCGACTTTAGCCAACAAACTGGACGTTTTATTCCGCTAGAAGCTGTTAGCAAGCAGAATTTGAAAATTTTGAATTCGAGCAAAGGTTTATCCTTTGCTTTTTTCTTTGCCCGGGGATTGAAAATTGACTGCTTTTACAGATTGATCTGCCTGTAAAAAGCCCGTCAGACCAGGCTTTATCAGGACTGACCTGCGACTTTTTCCATTGGGAAAAATCTGCTTTAATCAAAACTGAGCTTCGAACGTTTGGTCGGATTGCTTAAAGTTAAGCAGTAAATTTAGGTGATGTATGAGAAGACAGAAAGGAAAAATTGATGACATATTCAATTCAGCAGATCCGGAAGGGCTTAGAGAATGCTGGCTATGTGGCTAATGACGAAATCACGACCGCCCTGTGGGCCAGCGTGAGCCGGGGCCGGCCCTTGCTTTTAGAAGGTGCAGCTGGGACCGGTAAGACCAGTCTGGCTAAGGCATTGGCAGACGGTTTAAACCTGCCTTACCAGCGGCTGCAGATGTATGAGGGATTGAGCGATGACAAGATTCTGTATGACTACGACTACCAAAAACAGCTGCTGGTTATTGAGATGCTTAAGCCGCGTCTGATGGAAGATTGCAAGGAGATGAATCTCAAGGAAGCTGAGCAGTACGCTCTTAGCAAGCTTGATTTCTATGGGGATGACTTTCTCCTGTCGCGTCCTGTGTTAAAGGCGATTAGGTCGGAAAAGCAGACTGTCCTTTGCATTGATGAGCTTGACAAGGCAGATGAAGCTACTGAATACATGCTCTATGAGTTTTTAGAGAATTATTCTCTGTCCATCCCACAATATGGCATGGTTACCTGCACGCCCGACCAGCGGCCCATCGTCATCATTACTTCAAACGGCTGTCGTGAGCTCTCTGGCCCCTTGCGCCGGCGGTGTAACTATCTTTACTTAAAGCGGAAGAAGACGGCTGAGATGGCCAAAATTTTGGCTCTGAAGACAAATGCTGACCGCAGCCTGGCATTAGGTATTGCCCTGGTGGTTTCTAAAATGACCAATCTGCACTATCAACCGTCACTCGCTGAAGCGATTGACTACGCGAGATTCCTCAGTCAGCAAGAAGATATCAGCAAAGAAACCGCCCTTTCAGCCTTGAGCATCTTACTTAAGGACAACCGGGACTATGACCGGGGAAGGAATTTGCTCTTGAAGCATGGCGGGGAGATCTGGAGCAAAGGCAGTAACGATGAAGACGACAGCGGAAACGATTGAACTGAAAGACTGCTTTTTGCCAGACCTCTTAGCCTTTGGCGACTACCTGCTTAAGCGGGGCTACCAGCTGATGCCGAATTACGCCGAGGAGACTTTGGCATTACTGGCAGACAGCTACTTTGATCAGCCCGATGTCAGCCTGTGGAATTACCAATTGCTGCTAAAGCCATTAATGGTCAAAAGCCCGGCTGAAGCCCAGCACTTTCAAGAAGACTTGAGGAATTATCTGCAGCTGAAAAACAGCTTGCGGGATAAAGAAGAGGACTTGGCCAGAAATCATGAGGAACTTGCTGGTGTTATGCGGAAATTTGACCAAGAAGTGGCCAGTCTGAAAGCAGAAAGCAGGCAATTGGCCCA
Organism: uncultured Lactobacillus sp.; assembly: GCF_944327175.1. Classification (GTDB taxonomy): domain Bacteria; phylum Bacillota; class Bacilli; order Lactobacillales; family Lactobacillaceae; genus Lactobacillus. Next base: position 35,585 of record NZ_CALVGT010000059.1, on the reverse strand, counting down.
AGAGCAGGAAAGCTTGCCGGGTAGCTTTAAGATTCCCAAGACCTGGCTTAAAAAATTGGCTAAGCTGCAGACCGAGAATGCTGAAGCCTTCAAAATACTGTTTGCGGATAGTCCTAACCAGAAATTAGGATAGTCCTAACCAGAAATTATTTGCAGAAATGGCTAAAACTCTAGCTGACAATGATCAGCCTGGCAACAGAGAGCTTTTTGATAAACGGCAAGATCTGCTTGCTGATTTAGGAGAAGCGGCTGATAAACTTATTGACTTGCTAAATCCCTTGGCCGGCATGCAGCTCTTAGAAGAGCTGGGCAAGATCTTGAAAAGAATTGACCTCCAGGACAAGCGACTGAAAAGAGCAGGGAGCAAGCAGGAGCAAAAACAAGGCGACTTAGAGCAGAGCCGGGAAGATGCCAGACAAGAAGCTGATCGCCTGCAGATGCGGATTAACGAACTGCAAAACAGGTTAGCATCCCCGGGAAAGCGGGAGTGGAGCAAAGAAGCAAATCAAGGAACGATGAACTTCATCGACAATACCGGCCTGTTAGCCAAGCCCTTTGCCAGCTTGTCCAAGCTTGAGCGTGAACAGATCAGTGACTATGTCAATTTGTACGCCTATAAGTTCAAAGCTCAAGTCGCTAAAAGGTTGATCAGTCCTAGGAAAAGCCGGATTGACCTTGCGGCCAGCATCAAACTGGCCTGCAAAAGTGGTGGTGTCCCACTTGAGCTGCAATACCAGCACCATAAAAAGCGCCCCTGCAAGCTGGTTATCTTCTTGGACGTGTCGGGCTCCTGCATCAAGGCGGCAGAACCCCTCTTCTTATTCGCCTGCTGCTTAAGGGAGATTTTCCCGACAGGCTGTGAGATCTATGCCTTTGTTGACCACTTGGTGGATCTCTCAAATGACTTAAAGGCAGGGATGTCCTATGGCGAACTTACAGAAGTATTGCGTAAGGTGCCAACCATTGGTGTCTACTCGGACTACGGCAAGCCGTTAAGAGAATACAAGGCTAAGCAGGGACAGTTAAACAAGCGGACCATTATGCTCTGGATGGGGGATGCCAGAAACAACCACTTGTCAAGCGAGGAAAAGATCTTCAAGGACTTATGCCAGCGGGTGAAGAAATGCTACTGGCTTAATCCTGAAGCTAAAAGCAAATGGAATACCGGAGACTCTGTCATTGGCAGATATACCCCATATGTCAGTGAACTGGCTGAGGTTACTAATACGGCCTCTTTGATCAAATTTTTGTGTGAATTGCAGAATTGAGGATGAAGATGAAAGAAGAAAGCAAAGTCTTAACTGAAAAGGAAACTGACCAGCTGGTTAGCGATTTCTTTGAGAATTACGGGAGCTACTTTAACCGGCCATATTACCTGGATGTGTTGGCCCAACCCCTGGCTAAGCAGTATCTCCGGCCGAGCAGCTTAAAGGTTTGCCTGGCTTACCAATTGCTGACTAAGGAGTGGCTGAAAGACAAGCTTAAGGAAGAGTCTTTCCTTGAAAATGAGAATCAGCGCATTTACCTGGAATCTGGTGAGTTGAAGAATTATTTGCCTAAGGAAGATTGGGACCTGGCCAGCGACTACCTGTTTCCAGGAGACAAGCAGGCTTACCTGGAACTGACAGCTGATAAAAAGAAACTTCTCTTACCAAGCAACAAGCGCCAGCAGCTTCAGCACTTTAAGACTAGTTTGGCTAATTGCCAGTCCTGGCAAAAGCTGATTTATCATATCCAGGCAAATCATGCTGACCTGTCGATCAATTGGCATTTCAAGAACCAGTCCAAACTGGAAGTGACTTTGACGGGGAGAAAGGATCACGAGCATGCTTTTGCCTTAAAAGATCCAGAGGCGATGGAAGAGGAGTATGACAAGTTTTTGGCCAATTCGAAGAAGAAAGAGGTAAATTACAAGAAAAAAATCAAAGAAAAGGTTGCTTCTTCCAGCCTGCGGGGGGACCTTTTAGCCCGGGCAATTGCTCAGCTTGCCATGAGAAATGATACGCGGATTACGCCAAATAACTGTCTGAAGATTCTGCGGGGATTGTCTTATCCAGATTATGACGTTATTAACCATAGCGACTATGACAAACTTTTTCGCCTGCTGCCAAACCAGGAGATTCTGCAGGTAATTGAGGAGATGCAAAAAGATGGACTGATCGCGGCTGAGGAACGCTTTTATTCCGACTATCATGTCTATTACCATGAATTGGTGCCAACTGATTTGACTGAGGAATTTCTGAATGCGGAAGCAGCTGAAGGGTCAGATCTTGCCTTGCTGAAGGAACTTAATGAGTCTGCGAATAAGACTGATCTTTCTGCTTTTAACGTTGTCAAATTAAGCCAGGAACTTCTACAGCATCCCGCCCTGGTTTGCGTTGACCAGAGTTATCAAGCCTTTATCGACCAGCATGACTTGGCGAGAGAATACTTGAAGACCCGCCTACAGCTGACGACCAACAAGTTTACCAAGAAGTATCTTCGCCTGCTCTTGGAGGGGGATGCAGAAAAAAGCATCCCTGGCCAAGCGGTGAATGCTTGATTGGGGGATGCTTAGTAATTAGTATATAGTATTTAATTCTGTTTTTTGGAGGGATGCTACTTGGTCAGCTGGTCAACAAAGGCCAGGTATGATTCTTGCTCACCAGTTTCTTCAGTCTTTACCTCATCCAGTTTAACCTGGCCGCTATGCAGCTGGTCTTCTGGAATTTCAACAGTATGGGTTTCGGTCGCGTTGCCGATCAGTTCGATCCAGTAGCCGTGGTCCTTTTGGTGCAAGACGGTCTTGACCATACCGCCAGGATTGTAGACAGAGATCTCTTTTTCAAAGTGGCCCAGGTCCGGGTGCGTTAAGGCGAAGGCCAGAGAGCTGGCTGACATCCCCGTCCCGCAGGCGTTAGTAAAGCCAACGCCCCGTTCGTAGGTTCTGACAAAAAGCTGGCTATCGCCGCGGATAACGGTGTAGTTGATGTTGACCCCATCTGAGAAGTAGGGATTTTCGCCGTTCAAGTAGGCACCTAGCTCTCCTAAGACCGGGCTGTCCAGGTCCTCTTCTTTGATAAAGGCAATAAGGTGGGGATTAGGCACGGCCAGAGCGCTAAAACGCCAGCCTGGAACCAGTTCCGGAACCAGTGTGTCCAGCAGGCGGTCATGACCCAGGTTGTCAAAAGGCAAAGACTCTTTGTTAAAGCGGACAGGGGAGATTTCTACCCCGAAAGCCGGCACTCCTTCTGCAAAGTCATCAGCTTGCCGGACGGCCAGGTCAGCGTACATGGTTTCCACTTTAAAATGGCTTTCACCGGTCTTTTCGTGCAGGTAGCGGGCAACCGTTCTAAGACCATTGCCGCACATTGAAGCTTCACTGCCGTCAGCGTTGATAACCCGCATTTTGCCTAAAACGCCAGGGTGGCCTGATCCTTCAACAGACAAGATGCCGTCGGCGCCGCCAAGCAGGCCGTTTTCCCGGTCAGTCAGCGTCTGGGTCAATTGCCGCAATTCACTATCAGTCAGCGGATTTTCCAGTTCAGTCTGGTCCAGAATGAAGAAGGAATTCTGTGAGCCATGGACTTTCAATAATTTAGTCATCTTATTCTCCTTGTGCTTCTTGCTTGAAAAAGTAATCGTAAATCGCTGCTACTGCCCGGTCAGCATCTTTAGCTGCCGTGCCCAGCATGATGGAAATTTCGGAAGCCCCTTGGTTGACCATCCGGAGGGAAATGCCTTCTCTAGATACAGGTGTAGCAATGTCCCGCATGACCCCGATCCGGGCCCGCATCCCTTCACCGACCAGCATGATGATCGCGTAGTCGCTGATCCATTCCAGGTGGTCGGGATCGACTTCAGTTTGAATTTCGTTGCAGACTTGATCGATTAATTCATCGTTTAAAGTGTCTCTGTCAAAGATGATCGTCAAGTCGTCGATCCCAGTTGGCATGTGTTCGTAGGAAAGTTTGTGCTTGCTCAGAATCTGCAGGATACGGAGGGTGAAACCGACTTCCTTGTTGAGCAGGTACTTGTGCAGGTAGAGAGCACCAAAGTGCTTGCCACTGGCGATCCCGGTAATAATAGTTTCCGGCTTGAAGCCTTTTTCCGGCACGATCATGGTTCCGCGCTTTTCCGGATGCTGAGTGTTCTTGACGTTGATCGGAATCTGTCCTTGAATGGCCGGGATCAAGGCTTCATCGTGGAAGACAGAGAAACCAGCATAGGACAACTCCCGCATCTCCCGATAAGTCATCGTGTGAATCGGCTGCGGATCGTCAACAACCTTCGGGTTAGCAGAGAAAATAGCATCGACATCAGTAAAGTTTTCATATAAATCAGCGTGGAAGCCTCTGGCTAAAATTGCCCCGGTTATGTCTGAACCACCTCTTGAGAAGGTGGCGATGTGACCAGCCAGAGTATAGCCGTAAAAGCCTGGGAAAATCAGCTTTTCGTCTGAATCATAGGCAAAGTTTTCCAGGAGCTGGTAGCTTTCCGGATTAACAGATGCGTTATTTGGACTTCCAGTAACGATGATCCCGGCTTCTTTAGGGTCAACGTAGCGGGCCTTTACTCCCTTGCTTTGCAGAATCTTGGCGATTAACTTAGCGTTAAGGCGCTCGCCGTGGGCCTTAAAGGCTGCCTGCAGATAGTTCTTGTTTGGATAGTGCTCCTTTGGCAAATCCAGCAGGATTTCTTTCAAGGGCAGGATTTCTTCAAGCGGCAAGCTAAAGTACTCGCCGATTTCAACGTAGCGCTGGAAGATCTGGTCAGCAACTTCAAGCCCGTTTCTGCCATGGTTGATTTCATGGGCGTACTTGATCAAGAGGTCAGTGACCTTGACGTCATCGTCAAAGCGTTTGCCTGGGGCAGACGTAACGACAACTTGTCTTTCAGCTTCAGCGGTAATAATCTTCAAAGCATTTTCTACAGCAGGGCCGCTAGCCAGGGAACTGCCACCAAACTTAACAACTTTCATGGGCTACTCTCTTTCGTGTTTGTCTTTAATCATAATTTAAGTTTAATCAGAATGGACTTTACCATTTTTCTCTGGAAAATGCAAAGAAAGATTCTGGAGATTCATGATAATCGTCTTCTAAACACTGTGATATCAGTGCTTGAGGAAGCTTGAAATAAAAATATGCAAATAAAAAGCGAAAAAGCTGTTGACAAGATGAGTCCAATATTATAGACTGATTACAAATTGAAGAGGCGCAACCGACAAGAGTAAGGCAAGGAAGCCAGCCAGGCGGAGAACTTGCAAGAAAGGGGAGGTTGCCGAAGCATCCGTTTTGGCAAGGCGGATTGGCTGGGCTATGGCTTAAGAGGTCATGGACTGTCGCAGGGAAGGTACCTGCGTTGCGCTTGCAATTTGACGAGAGAATTTAATTTTGAATTTATTCGGGCTCCAGATTGTTAAAGCGATCTGGAGCTTTTTCTTTGCCTCTTCGAAGTAACAGAAACAGATGCAGATTAGAAAGAGAAAGATACTATGGCAGAATTAGACGCGCAAAGCATTATCAACTACATTGGTTCAGCACCAAAGAAGACCCCGGTTAAGGTTTACTTGAGAGGAGCAAGTCTTGATAAGGTCACTTTCCCGGAAGGCACGGATCCTTTTGTCAGCGGTCAAGCCGGCGTAGTCTTCGGCGACTGGCAAGTTCTTAAGCCGTTTTTAGCAGAACACGAAGCTGACTTTGAATCTGTACGCGTGGAAAACACGGCTCGCAATTCAGCTGTTCCTTTGCTGGACCTTAAGGAAATCAATGCCCGGATCGAACCAGGCGCTATTATCCGTGACCAAGTCTTGATCGGTGACAATGCGGTCATCATGATGGGGGCAGTAATCAACATCGGTGCGGAAATCGGTACTGGCTCAATGATCGACATGGGGGCCATCTTAGGTGGCCGGGCAATCGTTGGCAAGAACTGTCACATCGGTGCTGGTACGGTCTTAGCTGGTGTGGTTGAGCCAGCTTCTGCCTTGCCAGTCCGTGTTGACGATGATGTTTTGATTGGGGCCAACGCGGTTGTTTTGGAAGGCGTCCACGTTGGTGAAGGCGCGGTTGTCGCAGCTGGCGCGGTCGTAACTAAGGATGTTGCTCCGCACACGGTTGTTGCCGGTGTTCCAGCCAAGGTAATCAAGGAAGTCGATGCCAAGACCGAAAGCAAGACTGGTCTGGAAGAAGACTTGCGCAAGCTGTAAAGATCAAAGCCGACAAAACAGATAGAAATAAAAGTTAGTCCACATTAAGGAAGTTTTTCAATGGCAGTATTGACCGAAGCCGAGTTGCTTCAAATCCGGCGCCAACTCCACCAGATTCCGGAATTGGCTTTAGAAGAATATCAAACTCACGCTTATCTCTTGGATGTGATCAAGCAGATGAAGCAAGACTACCTGGAAATCAGGGAGCCAGCAGAATTGCCAACTGCCCTCCTGGTTCTGGTTAAGGGGTCAAAGGCCAAACGGACCATCGGCTACCGGGCGGATATCGATGCTTTACCAGTTACTGAAGCAACCGGCCTGCCATTTGCTTCCAAGCACCAGGGAGTGATGCACGCCTGCGGGCACGACATTCATATGACGGTTGCTTTGGGTATTCTCAGCTACTTTAGTGAACATCAGCCAAGCGATAACCTCTTGTTCTTCTTCCAGCCAGCTGAAGAAAGCGAGAGCGGCGGCATGAAGGCCTACCAGCTGGGACTTTTTACTGGCAAGTGGAAGGTCGATGAATTCTACGGCCTGCATGACAATCCAAGTCTGCCGGCTGGGGCAATTGGCTGCCGTAATGGCACTTTGTTTGCCGGAACGACTGAAATCAACATTGACATTCAAGGCAAGGGCGGGCACGCCGCCTTTCCGCAATTGTCAAATGACGCGGTTGTCGCGGCAGCGGCCTTGATTATGCAGGTCCAGACCATCATTTCCAGAAATATCGATCCAATTCAAAGCGGAGTTATCACCTTAGGCAAGGTGACTGCTGGCAAGATCAGAAACGTAATTGCTGATTCAGCCAGAATTGAAGGCACGATCCGGGGACTGACCCAAAGCATGATCGAACTGATTGACAAGCGGCTGGCTGAAGTCTGCCAGGGAATTGAGCTGAGCTTTGGCGTCAAAGTCAAGCTGGAGCTTAACCAGGGCGGCTACTGGCCAGTTGAGAATAACCCTGAATTGACGGAAAACTTCATTAATTACATGAAGCAGGCTGTCGGAGTTGAGTATGTCGAAACATCCCCAGCCATGACCGGGGAAGACTTCGGCTACCTCCTGGCCCAGATTCCGGGAACCATGTTCTGGCTGGGCGTTGAAGACGACTCACCCCTGCACTCAGCAACATTAACCCCCCAGGAAAGTTCAATCAGCCGCGGCATCGCGGCAATTACCGGCTTTTTAGAATACCGGATGACAGAAGAATAAGGAAACAAACAATAGAGGCAAAGACAATGAACCAAAACTTACAAAACGCGGACTTACTGACAGCAATCATTACGCCTTTTACGGAAGACGGACAGATCGACTTTGCCAGCTTGACTGAATTAACCAACAATTTGATTGACCAGGGCTCTAACGGCTTTGTAATCGGCGGGACAACCGGGGAGACGCCTACCTTGACCCATGATGAAAAGATCGCCTTGTACACCCGCTTTGGCCAGATTGTAAACGGGCGTGTACCGGTTATTGCCGGTACTGGCAGCAATAACACAGCGGAAACTATCGCTTTTACTGAAGAAGTTGCCCAGATTCCGGGCATCGACTATGCTCTGGTTGTCGTTCCGCCATACAACAAGCCAAACCAGCGGTCAATGATCGCTCACTTTACGGCAGTTGCTGACCAGGTTCACATTCCAGTAGTCATTTACAACATTCCGGGCCGGACTGGGGTTAAAATGGAAGTGTCAACCATTTTACAGCTGGCCCAGCATCCCAATATTGCCGGTATCAAGCAGTGCGCCAGCCTGGAAGAAATCGAAGAGATCGTTTCCGGCCGGCCAGTAGACTTTGCCGTCTTTACCGGTGAAGATGCCCAGGCGCTGACTGCCAGAGTTTTGGGCGCTGACGGGGTCATCTCAGTTGCCAGTCACCTGTACACCCCAAGAATGCGGGAAATGTACGATGATCTTTACGCGGGCAACTTTGCCTTGGCCGGCAGCTTGCAGCGCTGGCTGACCCCGCGGATGAACGCCTTGTTCATGTTCCCGTCACCATCACCGGTTAAGGCGGCTTTAGCTGCCATGGGCTACCAAGTAGGGGGCTTACGGTTGCCGCTTGTAGCTTTGAACGGTGAAGAAAAGGAAGAACTCGCCACTGCTTTGAAGCTGCCAAAGGATGCATTAGCTGGTCAGCTGACGCGTGATATGTTAGAAGGAGAATAAGATGCCAAGAATTTTATTGGCCGGTTTTGCCGGCTCAATGGGCCAGCAAGTCGTTAAATTAATAGCAAGCCTGCCAGACTTTGAAATAACTGCCGGCCTGGCCCACCGTTTAAAGAGCAGCGATCCAGCAGACTATGGCTTACCGGCAGATACTAAGCTGTACACCAGCCTGGATGAAATTCCAGCCGACGCAGCAGATATCTGGATTGACTTTACTGTTCCAGCCTCTGTCTACCAAAACGTCCGCTACGCCTTGGAAAACGACTACCGGCCAATCGTAGGGACGACTGGCTTGACTGACCAGCAAGAAGCTGAGTTGAAGCAATTGGCCAAGAAGAAGGGTATTGGCGGCTTGATCGCTCCTAACTTTGGCATGTCAGCTGTTTTATTGATGAAGTTCGCCCAGGAAGCAGCTAAATACTTCCCAGACGTGGAAATCATCGAAATGCACCACGAAGATAAGAAGGATGCTCCATCAGGCACGGCCTTGGCCACAGCCAAGCTGATCGCTGAAGTCCGCGAGCCCCACCAAACTGCAGCAGACACGACAGAAAGTCTGCCAGGTGCAAGAGGGGGCGATTACCAAGGCATCAAGCTGCACGCGGTTCGCTTGCCAGGCTACGTCGCTCATGAACAGGTGCTTTTTGGGGGCAAGGGGGAAGCCTTGACCATCCGGCAGGACTCCTTTGACCGGTCATCCTTCATGAGCGGGGTCAAGGTTGCCTTGGAAAAGGCAGCTGGCTTAGACCAGCTCTATGTCGGCCTGGAAAACATTTTGTAGAAAGTATTCTTTGTTTTTTATAGAAAGACGATCATCATGCCAGAAACAGATCCTAATTTGCGGGATTTAGGCAACAGAAAGCTTGCTAAAATCGCGCCTTCAGCCATCCGGGCTTTTGACGAAGAAATCTCCCAGATCCCAGGAATCATCAAGCTCACCTTGGGAGAACCAGACTTCGCGGTACCAGACCATGTTAAAATGGCTGCTATTCGGGGAATCGAAGCGGACGACTCCCACTACGGGCCATCAAAAGGGAAGCTGGCCCTGCGTCAAGCCATCAGCAAGTATCTCGCGGCAAGCAGACAGGTTGACTATGACCCGGAAACTGAAGTTATTGTCACTGACGGGGCAACTGAAGCAATTACAGCAACTTTACTGGGACTTTTAAATCCAGGTGACAAGGTTTTAGTGCCAACACCAGTCTTTTCCCTTTATTTCACCAACATTGAAATGGCAGGCGGGGAAGTGGTGATGATCGACACCTCAGATACTGGCTTCAACTTGACGCCAGAGAGCTTGGAAGCGGAGATTGAGGCGGCCGGCGACCAGGTTAAGGCAATCATGCTCAACTACCCATGCAACCCAACAGGGCGGACTTCTGCCAAAGCTGAGTTAACTGCTTTGGCAGAAGTGATCAAGAAGCACCATTTGCTGGCAATCTGTGATGAAATCTACAGCGAACTGACTTATGACCAAGAACATTTCTCTTTGGCTACTTTACTGCCGGGACAGGTAATCTTGATCAGCGGTTTATCAAAGTCACACGCTATGACTGGCTACCGGCTCGGATATATCGCGGCTCCAGCAAGTTTACTGCCAAATGTGGCTAAGGCGCATAGTTTCATGGTGACCTGCGTGGACAATATTGCGCAGGACGCGGCAATTGAAGCCTTGACCAAGGGGCTTGACGATCCAAAGGAATTTAAGGCGGCCTACCAGCGCCGGCGGGACTTTATGGTTGATAATCTGACTAAGCTGGGCTTTGAAATGGCCGTACCGCAAGGGGCATTTTATATTTTTGCCAAGATTCCGGAGAAGTTTGGCAGCGATGACTTTGCCTTTGCCAAAGATGTAGCTAAAAAAGCCCATGTTGGCTTGATTCCAGGCAGTGTATTTGGGAAGGGATCAGCTGGCTATGTCCGCTTCTCTTACGCGGCAGCTGATGACAAGCTGGCGGAAGTAGTCAAGCGGCTTGGTGAATACGTTGCTCAGCTCTAATATTTTTACTAAGACAGCAGTTTGCTGTCTTTTTTTATACCGAATGATATAATTTAGAAAGAATCTAAAGAATTAGTATGACAAGGAGCATATAAATAATGTCTGAATACCCACAACTTAACCTTGACCAAGCCAAGGGCCCAAAGGCAACTATCAAGACCAACCACGGCGACATCGTCATTCAGCTTTTCCCAGAAGAAGCACCAATGACTGTTGAAAACTTCGTCCGCCTGGCACAAAAGGGCTACTACGACGGCGTGACTTTCCACCGGGTGATCAGCGATTTCATGATCCAAGGCGGGGACCCGGAAGGTACTGGTGCTGGCGGTCAAAGCATCTGGGGCCATAACTTTGAAGACGAATTCTCAAACGAACTCTTCAACTTGCGCGGGGCTTTGTCAATGGCTAATGCTGGTCCAAACACCAACGGCTCACAGTTCTTCATCGTGCAAAACAAGAATATGCCAAAGCGGTTTATCCAACAATTGCGCGATGCCCAATATCCAGAAGAAGTTGTTAAGGCCTACAAGCAAGGTGGTACGCCATGGCTTGACCACAGACACACTGTTTTTGGCCATGTAACTGAAGGCATGGATGTCGTTGACGAAATTGCCAAGGTAGCCAAGGACGGCAACGATAAGCCACTTGAAGACGTGGTAATCACGACTGTTGAAATTGCTGACTAAAAGTAAGTGAGAAAGGCTTGCGTGAACGAGAGTGAAGTTAAAACGGGTTTGGCTCGTTAAGTTAATATTTGTACTGGCTTTTGCCATTATTTTGGCGCCAAAGGCAAAGACTACGGCAGCTTCAGATGCTGACAAACCGTTTTACAAGAATGCCATGGTCAACACATACGTGTACGACGAAAAAGGCAAACGGACCAAGGACAAGAAGATCTTGGCCGGTAAAGCTGTTGGCTGCTACAGCATGATAAATTATGTTGACGACAAGCCATATATTATGATTGGTCAAAACAAGTACGTGGCATATATGAATGTGATTGGCCTGGATTGCCAGCTGAATCATAACAGCTACATTTATTCCAGCAAAGGCAAACGAATGAAGAATTCCTGTGTTTTGCTGAAGAATGGCTCGGTAACTGTCTATGGCGGCAAGAAAAAGATCAATGGCCGCAAGTACTGGGCAATCGGTGTCGGCTTGTATGTCAAGGCAAGCAATATCGAAACGCCTAAAGGCGAAGTTACCAGCGATCCAAACACGCAGAATCAAACAACTGAACCGCAAACATCTTAAACTTGAGCACTGCAAATGCAGTGCTTTTTTTGTTTAGAGGGGACTGGATTTCGTTTTTTACTTATAGTTCGAATAATACATATTATGTAAAGCTAAGTAGTGAAATCTGGAAGAGAGGACGCTGATTAGCCCCAGATGGTAATTTAGTCCGGTAGTATTTAATACTGCGCTTTGATATAATTATGATAATCTTTTACGCAATTACTTTTAGATTGGAGATTAGTTTATGTTTAGCTACAAGATCAACGATGAATTAGAGTTAGCCGTGCCAAGACTGACCGACGGTGAAGCTCTGTATGACTTAATTGACAGAAACCGGGACAATTTATCCTACTACTTGCCTTGGGTTGACCACGTTCATGACATGCAAGCTGAGACTGACGCTATTAGACGTGGTTTAGTCAGGTTTGCTGAAGGCAAAGCCTTAGACCTGCACATTTGGTATCATGGCCGTTTAGCTGGTAAAGTCAGCTTGAATTCAATTGATGCTAGATATTCTGAGGCAGATATCGGCTACTTTTTAGGCAAAGAATTCCGCGGACGTGGGATTATGACGCTGGCTACCCGGGCAATTATTGATATCGCTTTTGAGGAATATGGCCTGCACAGAATTCAGCTGCAGTGCGCAGTAGACAATCAGCCAAGCAATAATGTGGCTAAACGGCTGGGGATGCGGTTTGAAGGCTGCCATAAGGGCCGGCTGATCCTTAGAGACGGCTATCACGACAGCAATGAGTACGCGGTGCTTGCTGAAGAATGGCCTGATTTGCAGGAAAAGTACTAAGCTACCCTTGCTTAGAGATCAAAGTTTTAGCGCTGTTTTCTTGTGTGTGTTAGTTTAAAACTGTAATTTTAATGACAGAAGTTCGAAATGCTCTTTTGGCTCAAGGATTTGCTTTTTGGCAAGTTTACTGAGTTTTTGAGCATTTTTTCTTTTTCTTTTCTGTTTTTGATTTCTTTTTTATCAAGCTACAGAAAATTTATCAAGCTACAGAAAAAATCTGCCGGTATTTGCAGCAGATTCACTAGCTAAGCCTTGTCAGATGGCTTTCGGCTGAACGACCAGATGATACTTGGCAGCCTCCTTCTTTTCGCCATCAAGATTCATTGCTACCGGCGTTGTAATTTTGCATTCTTTTACCTGCTTCACCACTACATCCTTGCAGCTATTCAGGTTCTTTCGCAGAATTTTATAGATATAATATGGCGCAAATAAGCGGTTCGCTTTTGGCAGGATAACCATGTCAATCAGACCGTCGTTAATCTTTGATTTGGGTGAAATTTGGAAGCCTCTGCCGTAAAAACGCCCATGCAAAAGGCACAAAGCGTGACATGGTCGTTAAAAAGCAGGCCATTTTGGCCCATGGCCTTCACTTTGGCAAACTTATAGCGGCTGATATTGCGCAGGATTGAAGCCACATATGCCTCGCTTTTAGGCGTTTTAACGTCATGTACCGTATTGGCAATCAAGGCGTCAAGTCCAAAGCAACCAACGTTGACGCAGTAGCGCTCAACATTGACTAAAATCGTGTCAATTGGAATCGCTGGCCGGTCTAAAGTCGCTTTGAGGATGCTTCAAGACTCATATGACGGTGAATCGCGTGGTAAAAGTCATTGCCCGTCCCAAATGGCAGGCAAACGACTTCGTGGTATGTATGCACGAGGTTTTGGATGACCTGGTTGAAAAAGCCATCTCTGCCAACTGAGTATAATCGGTTTTTTTCCGGGTAGTTATTAACGATTTCCATTACGTGGTCCTTGTACTCACTAAAGTAGATCTCGTAGTCTCTCCCCTTCATCACCCTAGCAATATTTTTGACTAAGGAATCACTTTTGGACTGATCCGGACTTGGCTTGATTAGAAAAACGTGCTTCATGTATGATATCGACTTCCTTTTACAATTATTTAATGTAAGCACAATCTCGCCAGTTTGTACAGAAGGCGGCAAGATGCTGCCTCCCCTATTCCCTCCCCCGCTCGTTGGGGTGAGGTCTTTAGTTGTGCTACTAATTAGTAGCATAACTTTTGAGGAGATGCTATAATAGTGATACAAAAATCAAGGAGATATTGGAGCCTATGGAAGTCGCTGAAGCACTGGCAAAGCTAAAATTTCTGGTCAGTCATGATAGATTTAAATTGGTTGCAAGACGAGGCACAATGAAAGAGCCTGTTTCTCGCATGTTAGCAAAGACAATCATTGAGAAGTTATCGTCAGAAGACTTTGTAAAACATGAGCGAAATCGCAATAATTATACTCAATTTATTTGGGTATTTAAAACTGAGTATGATCAAACATACTATATTAAGTTTGTTTTTGCAGAAAATGGTCATCTTGTAGTCTTTATCAGCTTTCACCTTGATTCAAATTAGCAAAAGGAGATGTTTTCTATGTCATACGTAAAAGATTTTACGACAGTCTACACTATCGGAAACCGAAACTACGAGATTACTGCGCCAGCTCGCTTCGATGATGAAACAAATCAGCCAATTTACGATGCTGAACTTGATGAACGTGCAACTGAAATGGCAAGACAAGCGTATCGCGACGACATGGGTCTTCTCTCGCCAACAGATCTCAAAAAATATCGGGCTAAAGTTGGTCTTTCGCAACGTAATTTAGCAGAATTGACAGGACTTAGTCCAAACACTATTGCTCTGTACGAAGCTGGTGCATTTCCTACACCGGCAAACAATAAAATGTTAAAGTACTTGATCAATGACGATGAATTGTTGCGTCAATACATAATAGATGACACTAATAATTACTCAAATGATCTTGTTGCTAAGGTCAGAGCATATCTTCAGCAAGAAGATATTGTTGTTATTGACCAAAGCTTCCAACCAAAGTTCACTGCTGTACAACTGGCAAATTGGCTAAGAGTTGAAAATTATTTTGGCCGAGAATTAGATGAAAATTTTGAGCCATTGACGCAAATGAAGCTATTAAAGCTACTGTATTTTGCGTATGGACGCTATTTGGTGAAAACGCACAACAAATTATTTACGTCCCCAATAGTGCACTTAAAGTACGGCCCTGTAATTACAGAAGTACATAGCAAATTTAATGGTCTTACGGTATTAGATACTGGAAAGCCTAGTAAAGAAGCCTTTGATGATTACAATTTGGTTTCTCAAGATAGCGATATCTCTCATCTATTGAGATTAGTTAATGAAGCCTACATTAATTATAGTGCATCTGGATTAAGCCAAAAAACGCATCAACCAGGATCTCCATGGTCTTTAACTGACGACGGCCAGATTATCAAGGATCAATTGATTTTTGATACATTCAGTAATGGCTTAGAAGAGTAAACGCTTTTATAGATAACAAGAGCCCTACCAAAACTTTAGGTAGAGCTCTTGTTGCTTTATTTAATTCTTTGTTGAATAAGCACTAGCATACCGGCCAGCAATTCGACCTGAATTCCAGGCAAAGGCATTGCTTAAACCTTCAATTGTTGGATAAGATGAGTCATAAAGGCCCGATGCGTCATTTCCGACCGCATAAATACCGTCAATTACTTGTCTCGTCACATTTAGAGCTTCAAAATGCTCATTGACTAATGCCCCACCGACAGTCCCCAGGGTAGTTGAATTAGCACGAACTGCATAGAAAGGTCCCTCTTTGACTGGCAAAGTCATGAAATGGTCATCTTTGTAAAGGTCCAGGTCTTTGCCTTCTACCACCAGTTCATTGTATCGGTTAACAGTTGCAGTAAGATTTGCTGGATCAACCGCAATCTTTTCTGCTAAATCTTGAATGCTATCTGCCTTGAAGACAGCGCCTTGGCTGATACCCTCATTTAAATCTTGATCTAGTTGCGGATATGGACCAACTTGATAAGTCATTGGCTTTTTATCGAGCAAGCGGAAGGTTCTTTCAAATGAACTTGTCCAGTCCAAGGCTTGTTGACGGAGATAATCGACAGTTGCTTGGTCAAAAAGGAAGTAGTAGTACCCACCGATCTGGTAGACTGAATCACCCCATAAGGCGAAATCATATACTACGTCTTCATTAGTAAATCGCTTGCCTTCCCGGCTAACCCATAAGAGTGGGATGTTGGTCAAGTCAAAAAGACTTGCGTTGTGCCACTTTGGATCCGTCTTTGAGTAGACAGTTGCCGCATGGTTTTCAAAAATTCTCTTGTAATCGCTAACGCCGCCAGCTTCTTTTAGCATCTGCAGGCCATCACCGGTAGCTTTCCGTTCACCCATTGAGTACAGGTCATCTGGATCAATTGCTAAAGTACGCTTAATTTCGTCCTTATTGCCAACAAATCCCCCATCAGCCAAGATTACGGCTTTA
The DNA here is from genome assembly GCF_944327175.1 of uncultured Lactobacillus sp. Classification (GTDB taxonomy): domain Bacteria; phylum Bacillota; class Bacilli; order Lactobacillales; family Lactobacillaceae; genus Lactobacillus. Next base: position 19,667 of record NZ_CALVGT010000059.1, on the reverse strand, counting down.
GTTTCCAAGGTGATTTCTTCGCCTTTTCTGTTTGCTTTAACGGCAGTTACTTTCCCCTGTTCTTGAACAATTTTTTCGGCTGAAGTTTCGGTCATAAGGACTCCGCCGTTTTCTAAAAACTTGTTCATTACTCGCTTAAATCCGTTAAACTTATCGATAAATTGGTGATAGGTTCTGGGATGCTCCTGGTGGACTTCTTGAGTGTTGGTCACTAATTCAGTCTCCAAACCTGATTCAGCCATCCAATCGATTGTAGCTGCTGATTCTTCAAGAATGGCCTTAACCATTAACGCGTTAGATGAATGGTGAGTATAATTGATGATTTCCTCATAGGCATCTTTTAGGTTGTATTTCACTCCAGCTTCTTTTTGAGCCCTGCTTTCAACCGCAAATAGTCCTTGGGCACCAAACATCCCTGCACCGCCAAATTTGTCGCCTTTTTCCAATAGTGCTACTTTTGCTCCGCATTCTGATGCAGTTAATGCTGCACTGATGCCAGAAGCACCAGCTCCTACTACTACGATATCAAAGTTCATTTTGTTCTCCTTAAAATAGCTTAGTTACCTTAATCACTATATTTACAGCATAACACGATATGAGGATACCGCTTTCTTTGTTGAGATTATACTGTGTTAAGGTTAAACTTAATATCAAAAGGAAGTTAGCATGTACAATTATGAACTTGATACATTTCTAGCAGTTGCAGAAGCTGGAAGTTTTAGTAAAGCAGCAAAAAAATTATATATATCTACACCAGCTGTTGTTCAGCAAATGAATCTTTTGGAAAAGCGGTTAAATGTCCAGCTTTTTGTTAGGAATACCCATGGTGTAACACTTACTCCAGCAGGAATTGAATTTATTAAATGGAGCAGACAGATAATTTTTGATTGCCAACAGGCGGAGAAGACATTAGGAAAATATCAGCAAAAAATTGTTTTTGCATCTGGATATTTAAATGGGCAAACTTTAAGTAGTCACCTAATTCCACAATTTCAAAAGAACCATCCTAAAGCACAAATATCTTTTATAGAGATAAATGATTATCAGCAAATACCTGCTGAAGTAGACATTTTAGAAATGGCTTATGCGAAAGAGCCGCTGAGTGAACACGAATTTTCTTTCATATCCATTGCGCCATCGCCTCTTCGAGTAGCTTTGCCAGCAAGTCATCCCTTAGCCAAGAAAAAGCAACTGTCTTTGCAAGACTTGGCAGCACAGGATTTAGAAATCGTGGCTCCATCTATTGCAGGCTTTGAGGATGCGATGTTAAGCAAACTTCTAAATGTTCGCCCGGCAGTTAAACTGCACTATTATAGCGTGTTTAACAAAGCAGTGGTCAATCAAGCACAGCTGATAAAGCATCTGTTACTAATTCCAGAGGCTTATTCAGAATTGTGCCATCCATATATTGTTAAGCCGGTCTCTTGGTCCTTTACAACCAGCTATGGCTTCTACTGTCGTAAACCAATTCCCAAATTAGTACAAGAATTTATTGATCTTGCCCAAAAAAGTTAGTAGATTCTTTCACCCTTGGCATATGCTTCTTTTACCTCAGCTAACGTCATCTTGTTTGGTCCACCATCGATATTTCATGAAACTGAAAGCGAAATAAGCACTCAGCCTTACTTCTCCATCACCGCTCTTAAAGGCGAAGAGACCATGTCCAGCGTTGGCTTTGCCTTGAATGGAACTGTTAAAGAAGTCGACCTTTCCTATCTGGACAAGATCTATGACCAGCATCTCGAAATGCTGGAGATCAACAAAACTGACTCTGAGCGCCGGAAACTGCTCCGGCCTTTTGAAATCACCCCAACTGACGGTTTCGTCTATGACTTGTGGCAAATGCCGATCTTCCAAAAAGCCTTCACCTTCTGATCCTATGGAAAAAGCGACCGAAACTGCATCATTTCCGACCGCTTTTTTTGCTATAAAAACTAGTCTTGCTTGGTCTCTTCTAAAACGATCCCCTGGTAAAGCTTAACAGTAACTAGGTAGTAAACCAGGTACAAGAGGAAGAAGGCCAAGAAAGGAATCCAAATACGGAAGTAGGGGTCTGGCAAGAGAAGCGTGAAGAACTTCAAGCCGAAGAGCACGTCCAGGCTGCCAAGTACCGCTGGTGCCACAAACAGAATGGCAATTTCTTTTCTGATCGCTGACTTCAAGACGCTGTTTCTAGCCCCAAGCTTGTAGAGCATCTTGTAGCGCAATTTATCACTGGCAGCGGCTGACAGGATCTTAAACATCAGAGTTGAAGCCAGCATCATCAAGAAGGACAAGCCGAGGAATAGGCCCATGAATTCAAAGCCTGAGCACATTGCCGCGATCTGCTGGTAAAGAACCGGCTTGGTAAATTCCAGGTAGCCGTAAGTCATGGAGTTCTTGCTGAAAAGCTGCATTTCTTGATCAATAAGTTTCAGCAGTTTCTTGTTGTTCTTGGCAAAATCCTCAACCTTGTAAAAAGCAATTACCTTGGTCGTCAGCTTCTTTTTGGCAAAAGCTGCATCTGACAAGGCTACAAAACCCTTGCTGGAATCTTCTGGGAAAAGTCTGGCGGCTTGAGCAGAATTTCTGATCGTGGCTGTAGTCTGCTTGCCAGTTAAGGTCTTGGAAGTAACCTTAACCGTGTGGTAGATCTGCCCTTCCTTATCAATCGCCTTCTTCTTGTCTGAAGATGCCGCATTATACATTTTGATCTTGAGCGGCGTCCGGTCAATTTCACTTTTATTGACATAGAGAACGCCTTTTTTCTCATCTGCCTTGTAGCTGTAAGTGACTTTCTCTTCTGTACCGATTTTTTCAACCTTGTCAGCCAGCTTCTTCTGCTTGCCAACCAAGACAAAGTCGTAGTACATAACATCAGTCATGGCATTCTTCAAGTTGTCAAAGTTAATGCCGACTGTAATAGCGCCAAGGGCCAGGGCCAGCATAATTGAGATGGCTGACAGGATTCTGGTGTAGCCATGCAGGCGGAACTTTAATTGTCCCAGAGTGTATGGCCGCATCCCCTTGTAGAGGAAGCCATGTCTTTTCCGTAAAAAGTCGATCACAGCCACAAAGAAGGCGTCAAAGATGAAAAAGCTGCCTAAAACGATAGTGACTAAAGCAATTGGAATTGCCTTCAGTTGCAAAGTAGACACATGCCACATTGCCCAGTAGCCGGTGGCCATTAAGGCAACACCAGCGATAGCCTGGATAGTCCGCAAGACTGGCCGGCTCTTCAGCTTGCTTGGCTTTTGGTCTTCTTTTAAGAGATTGATCAGAGTAGTCTTGGTCAGCCTAACCGCATTCCAGGAAGCGGCCAGGAAGAACAAGGCAACAAAGAAGAGTAAGGTCCAGAGAACCGCTGGCAGGTAGAGCGGGTTAAAGTGAGCCAGAGTCAGCCCCAGCTGCTTAACCATCAAAGCTGAAACCAGTTCAGTTAAGCCTACGCCTAAAACAATTCCGATCCCGGTTGCCAGAAGGCCGGTTACCAAGGTTTCAGCAAAGATCAGTTGGCCGATCTTGCTGCTTTTTGCCCCCAGCATCATATACATGCCATAATCCCGCTTTCTCATGCTCAAGAGGAAGCTGTTAGCATATGCCAGGTAAACCAGGGTTAAGATGGCCAAAAGGACGATCCCAAAGGAAAAAATAAACTTGGTCGATTGCATGGTCAGCTGGCCCGCTACGCTGGACTTCAGGAAAGACGGGTTAGCGGCCAGAGTCAAGAACATGTAGAAGATCATGCTGGCGGCGCTAAGGCCGGAAAACAGGACCAGGTAGTCTTTTAGCCGGCTTTTCAGCCCGGTCATTGACAGTTTAAAAATCATGTTAATCCCTTTCTTTACTCAACTAGTCGGCATTTTCGCTGAGCTGGCTGATCAGCTTCTTGTAAAAGTCCTGCCGCTTCATACCTCCGCGCTTGATCTCTTCATCAATCAAGCCGTCCCTAATAAAGAGGATCCGGTCAGCAAATGATGCTGAGAACGGGTCGTGAGTGACCATCAAGATTGAAACCTGGTCCTTCTCATTAAGCAGCTCCATCGTATCCAGCAAGGCTCTGGAAGACTTGGAGTCAAGCGCCCCAGTTGGCTCGTCCGCCATCAAGATTGCTGGTTCATGAACTAAAGCCCTGGCAGCAGCAACTCTTTGCTTCTGCCCACCGGAGATGGCTGCCGGGTATTTTTCCAAGACTTCGCTGATGTTGAGCTTGGCGGCGATCTTATCGACCTTAGAATCGATTTCTGAGCTTTTTACCCCTTGTAAAGACAAAGGCAGGGCAATGTTTTCTCTAGCGGTTAGGTTGTCCAAGAGGTTGAAGTCCTGGAAGATAAAGCCAATTTCTTTAGCCCGGAAGTCGGCCATCTGGTTCTTCTTCAGCTTGGCAATGTTTTTACCATTGATCGTAACCTCGCCGCTACTTGGCTTGTCCAAGGTCGACATGATGTTTAAAAGAGTAGTCTTACCAGACCCGGAAGTCCCCATGATAGCGACGAATTCGCCCTTGTCCACGCTAAGAGACACGCCCTTTAAGGCCTGGAACTGCTTCTCCCCTTTCTTACCGTAAGTCTTCGTAACGTTGTTGACAGTCATCACTTTTTCCATATTTACCCCCCTAAATCGTATCGGTGTATTACTGTTGTGATACACTAAATAATACTGAAGTCTTTTAGAATCGTCAATAGGAATTTTAGCGATTTATAAAAAAGTTGTAACAAAAAACAGGCGAAACTTTTCTTTGATAGAAAGCTTCGCCTGTTTCGGCATAAATGGCAGAGTTGTTTGGGTGCTTTACAAATCTTCACCCAGCGGAGTTGAAGCATATCTTACCAACAATTCCGGGGTTGCTTTGTAGTATGGAGTGCTCTTTTTCCAGCTTGGCAATTCCAGTCATTTCTTCGTCAGTCAGCTGCAAGTCAAAGATATTGAACTTGTCACGGATGTGGTCTGGCTTCTGTGAGTCAAGAGAGTAACTTTGTTAAAAACTTGTCATCATTATCTACCATGATTAACTCAACTCCTGTTTCAGCTTGAGAACCTTATCTTCGATTTCTTTAATCACCTGCATAAAGGCCTCATCATCCTGGCCCGTTGGATCCTCGAGTCCCCAGTCTACCCGCTTTTTAGCAGGCAAGTAAGGGCAGCGTACTCCGCATCCCATGGTGACTACGTAATCAACGTTTGGCAGGTCAGCGAGTGTCTTAGGCTTTTGACCATTTGCCAGCATATCGATGCCATAATGCTCTTTGATCAGCCGAACCGCGTTGGGATTGATCCGATCTTTTAAGTCCGTGCCGGCTGAATAGGATTCAAAGACATCTCCGGCCAACTTTTTGCCTAAGGCTTCTGCAATTTGACTGCGGCAGGAATTATGGGTGCAAATAAAAGCTACTTTTGCTTTGGTCATGATATTCTCCTGTTATTTCTTCTCAAGTTATTCACCTTTCCTAACTTAAACATCCAACTTGATCATATCCCTAAAATCCGTCAATAAAAAGGCTTTAAGCAAAAAAGCCGCATACAACCGTATGTGGTTCTCCATATCTAAAATTATGTTAAATTGTATTTAGATTTCATTTTGTTTCCGGGTTATTACTAAAACTGCCAGTGAATAGAAGACTATTCCAGTAAGCAACAGGACAACTACTGACACCCAAGCTGGGGCGGTATGGCCATCATAGACGAAGACAATCCCGAACATTTCCTTGATTTCTTTTAATACACTTGCCGGCTGCTTGGCAAAATTCTCCTTAATCGCTGCTTTCATCAACAATTGCCGGTAAAGTACTGCTGAGTGAGCACATGGGAAATACTTGACCAGCCATTGAACGTTGTCTGGCAGACTCCCAATTGGAATATATGCCCCGACCAAAAAGCCGATCAGAGTTCCGACAATCGAGCTGGCGGCAGAATAGGAGCTGTTGGTCTTCAAAAAAGAAATTATGAAGGAAGCAATCGCCGATGAAGCAAAGGCTGACAAGACAATTACACCAAATAACTTTAGTAAAGTCTCTATATCCAGTACTGCTCCGCCGGACAAGCCCAGGTAGATTTCCCCGAAAATTAAGGTAAAAATGGACATGATGATGCTGATGATGAAGCCGGTCACGATATAGCCGCCCGCGACCTGTCTTCTGCTGATCGGAGATGAGTAAAAGTCCTTAATCGCTTTATTCTCCCGGTCGCTGATCATTACCCCATATGCTCCTAAACTGGTCGTGATCGACGCCGAAGCCAGCATCCCCGCTAGCATCCAAGCCCGCATCAAACGATTGGGATGTGGCAGAAACTTTAATCCGCTGTTCACCGAGTCACCAATAAATAAGATATAGAGGGCAAAAATAATAATGACGCTCAGCATTGAGAAGAAAACCGAAGCTTTGTCTCTAAAGTAAATCTTGAGATTTCTTTTGACCATCGCGCTCATTCTCTTAGCCTCCTCCCTGTAATGTTCAAGAAGACGTCATCCATCGTTCCGTGCAGGACTTCAAAACTTTGCAGCCGGTCCCTAATTCCTTCTACGATATCGATGGCATCCATGGTATTCGTTAATTCAACTTCATAGTAGTCTGCTACCTTATCCCACTTGAGCGAAAGAGCAGTCAGCATGTTATCCAGATTATTTCCTGCCTTAGGATACAGCTTCAGCCGGTCATAGCTATAGCGCTCTTTCAAGCTGATCGGACTGCCTTCAGCGACAATCTTCCCGTGATCCAGTATTACCACATAGTCAGCCGCAGCAGCTTCTGCCATATAGTGCGTCGTCAAAAAGATGGTCATCCCCTGCTCTTTTTGCAAGCGCCGGATTGTCTCCCAGATGTGTTGCCTGGTTTGTGGATCAAGACCCGTCGTTGGTTCATCTAGGAAAAGGATTTTCGGCGTATTTAAGAGCGCTCTGGCGATATCCACCCGCCGCCTCTGTCCTCCGGACAATTTTCCGTATTGCTGCTTAAGCAGATCTTCAATCTCCGTATATTCGCTTGCCCGGGCAACAGCTGCTTTTACCTCTGCTTTGCTGTGATAGTAAAAGCCTGCACGAAGAGTTAAGTTCTCAAGTACTGTAAGCCGCTTATCCAGCAGTCCTTCTTGAAAAACAATTCCGATCTTCTGCTTGATCGCTTGGGCTTGAGACTTCATATCGATCCCGGCTAGCTTGATCTCGCCAGAATCGAACTTGGTCAAAGTTGATAGACAGTCGACCGTTGTTGACTTGCCGGCTCCATTTGGGCCAAGGAAGGCGAAAAGCTCGCCTTCACGAACAGTAAAGGAGATGTCATTGACAACTTTCAAGTTGCCATAGGACTTAGAAAGGTTCTTAACTTCAATAGCGTTATTCATTGCTTTACCACCGCTTTCTATTTATATTTCTGAGTCAATTTTACAGCTACTAGCATTTTCTTGGGTTAAATCTTGGTAAGATGCAAAAATACGCCGCTGAGTTGTAGCGAAAATGTTACGTACACATGGTAGAATGGTCGTAAAAGATCATTGTGAGGTAGCTATTATGAAAATACGACGTGCACAAGGCAAAGATATCCCTGCAATTTCAAAGTTACTGGGTGAGGTACTGGAAATCCATGCAGCTATTCGCCCAGACATTTTTATTCCAGGAACGACCAAGTATACTGCTGAGGAACTAACTGAAATTCTAAATGACAATCAAAAGCCAGTCTATGTGGCTGTTGATGAGAATGATGAAGTATTGGGTTACGCCTTTACCCAACTGCAAGAGCAGCCTTTCTCAACAAATATGGTTCAGTTTAAATCTTTGTTTATTGACGACCTATGCGTTGACAGCTCAGCCCGCTCACAAGGGGTTGGCAAGGCTTTACTCAATTTTGTCAAACAAGAAGCGAAAAGATTGGGCTGCTATGAGCTTACCCTCAATGTGTGGGCAGGAAATGATTCAGCAATTCGCTTTTATGAGAAAAATGGTTTAAAGACTAAAGAAACAACCATGGAATATATCTTGTAAGCTAAAAATCCCGATCTCACAACTGCTGAGACCGGGATTATTTTTTATCATTAAACTTTACATAAACTAAGTTATGTAGTTTTACTTTTATACAAAAGCAGCGTGCTGAGAGAGCGATTCTATCGCTCTCAAATATCCAAAGATGGTTAACTGCACGTTTAAATGCAACAGAATGCGATTTGGTAAATTCTTGCTTTTTACCCTAAGCGGAAAGATTTCAGATCTTCCTCCATGCTTTCGTCTTCTAGGCCAATGTAGCGCAAGGTGGTGGTTGGGCTGCTGTGGTTTAGCATCTTCTGTAGCTTATACAGGGCCCGGGGATCTGGATCACCTGCTGGTGTCGTCGCGCTCTTGATGTAGTGATAGCCAAAAGTCTTTCTCAAGGTGTGGGTACCAACAGTGTTGGGATCAATCTCGCACTGCCGGGCGGCCCGCTTCAAATCTTTATAGAATGACTTTCCTTCAATATGCCCCTCCCCTTTTCTAGAAGGAAAGAGCCAGTCACTTGGCTTCAGCTGCATCTGCTCAATATAATTTTCCAAGTCCCGGCTGATATTGCCAATGTAGGCATGCCGGTTCTTGTGGGTCTTGGTTTCAACTAGGTTATACCATTCCCCGTCCTCAATGTCTGAGACCTTGGCCTTGACAATGTCGGAGATCCGGAGACCCGTGTTGATCCCAAAGACGAAAATCATGGCATTCCGCAAGCCGTTCCTGTTTTGCCCAGTTACTGTTCCTGTCCCAAATTGCAGGGCCCGTTTCATGGCATTGATTTCCTTAGCAGTTTTCAGCGGCCGGATATTTCTGCTGCTCTCGGTTTTTTTGACTTTTCTGCCCATTTTGCTGTTAAAATCCTCCCCTCTTTGAATGCGTCTTTATTTATTCATTCTATCATAATGGTGCATTGAAGCGGGAAAATTGTCCAAAATTCCGTCCTAACTAATCAAGATTTGAATGCGTAAAAATGCTTATTTCTACGCATTAGGTAAAACGAAGATTTTTTGCTTAAACTGCTGAGAAAAGCTCTCATTTGCGCCCAAATTTATAGAGATGATTACTTGCCCTTTTTCCCGCAAATGAGGTCAAAAAGAAGTCAAGCAAACTTTAAACTAAAAAAGCAGCATCCCCTCACGCAAAAATCTGCAGGGATGCTACTTACTTGCTTCACAAATCCAGCTTGGCCGAATACTTGATGATCACCGATCCGTCATGACCTAAAACAGAACTGCTGAAGTCTTCCTGGTAAAAAGGCGGGACAACTTTTGCCGCGCTTTTCAAAAAATCTAGTGCCTGCAGCCCGTTTCTAGCAACTTCGTCATTCTTCATTTCCTGGTAAAAGCAGGCGTATTCCCCTGCCACTTTCTGGCTCCAAAGTTGATTGGATTTAAATTTAAAGAAACGCCATGTCTAAAGGGACTGACTTCCAGGTATTCTTCCAGACAAGTCTCAACCGTCATTTTTTTAAAACCGGTCTGTTTTAAATCACTGATTCTCTGGTCACTAGACTTGATCTTCTCCAGCTCAGCAATCTCTTTTGCAACAGCCTCCTGCTGCTTAACCAGATATTTTTGCCGGTCGGCCAAATCCTTTAAGGCAAAAAAGTACCCGACCTCCTGCAGACTGCTGCCCATTTTTTCCAGCAAGCGAATCGTTGCAACCTGGTCAACTTGTTCTAGGCGATAATAGCGGTAGCCATATCTTTGACGACCGCCGGCTTCAAAAGTCCTTTCGTCTTATATATGTAAAGTGCCTTCTTAGTGACAGAGCACATTTTGGCAAAATTACCGGTCTTGACCAATTCCTCGTCCATGCCAGTTTCGTCATTTTTCTTTGCAAAAATTCCTCAGCTCTTGACTGTTCCCTTAGGACATAGTTTACCCTAAAGGTATGCAATTTGAAAGTAGGTAAAATATAACAGAAGAATTGAAAAAGAAAGTCTGGTCCTACAGCCTCCCGATGATCAGCAAGCTTTTTGTCCAGCAGCTCTACAGCGTCATTGACATGGCCATCATTGGCCGCTACCTGGGAGCCAGAATCATCTGCGTCTTAGGGTCAACCATCTTCGTTATTAAAGAAATGAAACACTTGGAAGCAACAGAAAAAGCCGGTTAATACCGGCTTTTTGTCTGTAGTCATAACAGAGATATGTAAAATGGAAGTTTCACCGGGCCCGGTGGTCGTTCTCTGCTTTCTTGTAGAATTCCTCTTTGGATTTCCGCATGGCCTTGTCTGCTTAGTAGAGCAGGTCGCTGATGTTCACGTGGTCAGCTTTCTCTTGCTTGATCCCCAGCGATATATAGTAGCCTTGCTTTTTTCAGGTTCAAAAGCAATTGATCGCACTTTTCCTGGACCTGGTCTAACGGTTCGTCCAAGGCGATTTCTAAAAAATCATCTCCGCCGAAGCGGAAGGACATGTCTTGTCCGAACTTATTAGCCAATCACAGGCAAGAAGGCAAAAATCCAGGCGACGACAAAAGCTGGTAAAAAGTTGGCAACCCGGACTTTTTTATCCCAAAGCAGATTAACCCCAACGCAGAAAATCAAAACAGAGCCGACCAAGGAAATATTTGCTAAGGCAGCAGTGGTCATAACTGGCTTGATATAGTGAGCCAGTAAAGTTAAGCTTCCTTGCAAAAGGCCGACAGACACAAAGGAAAAGATGCAGCCCTTTCCTTTGGCACTGGTCATTACCATGATAATAACGAAGTCGAGAATCGCTTTAGCGATCAAGGTATCTGGCTTATGATAAATCCCATCATTGATTGAGCCAACAATCGCCATAGCACCAATGCACACAACCAGGGATGCATCGACAAAAGCCGTAGTGAAGGCTGGGTCTTTGCTGTTTCCAGTTTTGCGCTTGAGAAAGTGGCAAAAAGATTCAAAATAGGCCTCAATATTAAGCAGTTCTCCCACCAGGCCACCGATAGCCAAGGACAGGATCATCATCAAACTGGAGTTGCTGGTCAGATGACCAGCCTTGACCTGTAACATTTTTTCCATTGTACCGGCAATTCCTAAGAACATAGTCCCCAGTCCACAGGCAACCATTAATGTTTCTTGCACCCGGGCTTTTAGTAAGTGGCCAGAATTAAGGCCTAGTAAGCCACCACAGATGATGGCGGTGACATTGATTATAGTTCCGATTCCTGGCATGTGTTTCACCTCAGTCAAAAGTATAGCATAGGAGGCAGGATTTTTAATTTAAATATCATTTTAATAACACTTAATCGTTTAGAGTAGATATTTGAAGTAGGTTGGTTATAATCAAAGCACAATAAAGATACTTTGTTGACCTAGAATGTTCACATAGCTATAATCAAAGTGGATGTTTTAAATCTAATATATTAATATATGAATGGAGAGGAAAAATGAAAAAGAAGTTAATAACATTCTTAGTGAGCCTGGGTTTGGTTCTCAGCTTTGGATTGTTATCCAATTCAAGCAATGCAAACGCTGCAGCTTATGGTGCTAAATTATATACCACTCCAAAAGCTATACGAGGAACCTGGTACTTTGCAAAAGCTGGAAAAGTTGATACTCAAGATGTTCCAGCAAAATATCAGCACTTGTACAAAAAGATCAAGATTACTGCTCATACAATTACGTTTACCAAGCGTAAAAGAGCCGGGTTGTCTGGACGTTATACTTTTTACGAGAGCACTAAGAAAACATATAAGGAAATGTCATCGAAGAAAATGGCTGCAGCAGAAAAATATGCTACTAAACATAAATGGCTTAGTCCGAGACATGGAAGTAAAACGGGTTTTGATTTTTATGAATATTGGTTACATGGATATGAAAGTTCAAACAGCGGTGGCTTAAGCGTAAAAAAGGGTCGCTTAATGTTTTTAAATGTTTATTCAAAAGACTATTTTGTCAAAAAGAGATAATTCGTTGTGCTTCTCAAGCGAAGCATAGCGGAATCCACCAAGAACTAGCTTATGTCATTCGACATAGGCTAGTTTTACTTTCCCATTCCATTTTCAATTATGTACATCTTTTTGCTTTCTGAAAACTGAATGTTCGTGATTATCAACTAATGTGCTGCTTCTTTTGGTTTTCTTACCCATATCTTGTTAAAATGCATACAAAATATACACCTTTCTTAATGAAGATCAAGAAAACCACTTGCAAGCCTTGCATCTATCCTTTATACTATTGAAAAAACAGAAAGGAAGCAGCCAAAATGACCGCATTTATTAACGTTAATCCCAATATCTGCCCAGCTTCATTCGCTGTTTCTTTTCTATTTTTTCAAATTATTAATATTTCATCACTTAAGACATGTCACTCGTTGATATGTCTTTTTTTATAGGAGTCAAACAATCTATGAAAGCGCGTTTAATACTGGAAGATGGACACGTTTTTGAAGGCGAAAGCTTCGGCGCGGTCCATGATGTTATCAGCGAATTCGTCTTCAACACGGCGATGACTGGTTATGTGGAAGTCTTGACCGACCCGTCATATGCTGGCCAAAGCGTGGTCATGACCTATCCCCTAATCGGCAACTACGGCGTTCCCCTGGATGACCAGGAAGCCGCCCACCCCTTTGTCGAAGCCTTTGTAGTAAGCGAGCTTTCCCGGCTGGGATCCAATTTCCGCATGAACATGAGTCTGAACGACTACATGATTGAAAACAACATACCTGGCATCCAAGGCGTTGACACCCGGGCCATCACCCGGATTCTGCGCAAAGAAGGCTGCATGAACGGGATGATTACCACTAAAGATTACAAAGTCAGTGAAGTAATCGACCAGATCAAGGCCTTCAAGATCCAAGGCGTCGTTGAAAAATGCAGCTGCCTTGAACCCTACCATGTCGGTCAAGGTGACTACGAAGTTGCCCTCTACGACTTCGGTGCCAAGCGCAATATCGCCAGAGAATTAGCTAAAAGAGGATGCCATGTCACAGTCCTGCCGGCTGATACCCCTGCCCAATATGTAATAGACCACAACTTTGACGGGATCATGCTGTCAAACGGCCCTGGCGACCCAAGCGAATGCACGGAAATCATTGACCAGCTGAAGATCCTGGCTTCCTCCAGTATCCCGATCTTCGCCATCTGCCTGGGCCACCAGCTTTTGGCCTTAGCCCACGGCTTTGAGACGGAAAAAATGGTCTACGGCCACCACGGCAGCAACCACCCAGTCAAGGATCTGACCACTGGCCGGGTTTACATCTCCACGCAAAACCACAATTACGTGATCAAGGAAGACACAATTGATCCAAAGCAAGCCAAGGTTTGGTTCAAGAACGTCAACGACAAGACCATCGAAGGCCTGGAATACTTAAATGAAAACATCAAGTCCATCCAGTTCCACCCGGAAGCCTGCGGCGGACCGCATGACGCGGAATACCTCTTTGACAACTTTATTGAAATGATGGGAGAACATAAGAATGCCTAAGCGTGACGATATCAAAAAAGTTTTAGTGATTGGTTCCGGCCCGATCATCATCGGCCAAGCCGCTGAATTCGACTATGCCGGTACCCAGGCCTGCCGGGCCCTCAGAGAAGAAGGCATCGAAGTTGTCCTGATCAACTCCAATCCGGCCACGATCATGACTGACGGTGACATGGCTGACCACGTCTACATCGAACCTTTGACTGTCCCAGTCGTTAAGCAATTGATAGAAAAGGAAAAGCCGGACGCCCTCCTGCCAACCATGGGTGGGCAAAATGGCTTGAACATTGCCATGGCTTTAGCTGATGAAGGCTTTTTGGAAAAGCACCATGTCAAGACGATCGGTACTGACACCGACACGATCAAGATGGCTGAAGACCGGCTGGAATTCAAGAACTTGATGGGAAGAATCGGTGAACCGGTTGCCAAGTCAGTTGTCGTCAACTACGTTGAAGACGCCATCGCTTTTGCCAAAGAAATCGGCTACCCAGTAGTTGTCCGCCCGGCCTACACTTTGGGCGGTACTGGCGGCGGGATCGCCCACAACGAACAAGAACTGCATGAAATCTGTTCTAACGGCCTCCGCCTTTCCCGAGTTACTGAATGTTTGATTGAACAATCAATTGCCGGCTGGAAGGAAGTTGAATACGAAGTTATGCGCGATGGTGCTGGCAACTGCATCACCGTCTGCAACATGGAAAACATGGACCCGGTCGGCGTCCACACCGGTGACAGTATTGTGGTTGCACCATCTCAAACCTTGTCAGACAAGGACTACCAGATGCTCCGGTCTTCCGCCCTCAATATCATCACTGCCTTAAACATCAAGGGCGGCTGCAATGTTCAGTTTGCCCTTAACCCAGACTCCTTTGAATACTGCGTCATTGAAGTTAATCCTCGGGTTTCCCGGTCTTCTGCCCTGGCTTCAAAAGCAACCGGCTACCCTATCGCTAAGCTTGCGACCAAGATTGCCCTTGGCTATACCCTGGACGAAATCGTCAACGCCGTGACTGGCAAGACCTATGCTTCGTACGAACCGACTCTTGACTACATCGTCTGCAAGATTCCTAAGTGGCCTTTTGACAAGTTCTACGACGCTTCCCGCAAGCTGGGCACGCAGATGAAGGCGACCGGGGAAGTCATGGCCATCTGCAACAACTTTGAAGGTGCCTTCATGAAGGCACTCCGGTCTCTGGAACAAGACAGTTACTATCTTTATAATGAAGAAATTGCTCAGCTGTCAGCCGATGAACTCCGAAAAGACCTGCGCAAGATTGACGACAAGCGGGCCTTCAGAATCGCTGAAGCCTTGAGAAAGGGTGTCTCCATCCGGGAAATTCACGCCATCACCAAGATCGATGTCTGGTTTATCGACAAGATCAAGCACCTGGTTGAAATTGAAGACCGGCTGAAGAGCGAAGAATTGACCCCAGACCTTTTGAAACTGGCCAAGCACTGCGAATTCCCAGACCGGGTCATCGCCAGCTTGACTGGCAAAACGGCTGATGAAGTCTACTACCTCAGAAAGGGCTTGAAGATTACGGCTGCCTTCAAGACGGTTGACACCTGTGCGGCTGAGTTTGACGCGGAAACTCCATACTTCTACAGCGTCTATGGCGGTGAACATGAAATCCAGCCAGACCAGTCCAAGAAAAAAGTGATCGTCTTCGGCTCCGGCCCAATCAGAATCGGGCAAGGGATTGAATTTGACTACTGCTGCGTGCACAGCGTCTGGGCCTTGAAGGAAGCTGGCTACGAAACCATCATCGTTAACAACAATCCGGAAACTGCTTCAACCGACTTTGACATCGCCGACCGTCTTTACTTTGAACCTTTAACCGCTGAAGACGTCCAGAGCATCATTGAACTCGAGAAGCCAGACGGGGCTATCGTCCAATTCGGCGGACAAACCGCCATCAAGCTCTCCCAGGACTTGATGAAGATGGGCGTGCCAATCCTTGGCACTTCTGCCGACAGTGTTGACGCGGCTGAAGACCGGGAAAGATTCGACGAGATTTTGGAAAAGTGCCAGATCGACCGGCCGAAGGGGCAAAACGTCTTTACTGCTGAAGAAGCCTTAAAGGCCGCAAGCAACTTGGGTTACCCGGTTTTGGTTCGTCCTTCCTACGTTTTAGGCGGGGCCGGGATGGAAATTGCCTTAAACGACGGCGACCTCAAGCGCTTCATCGACCACATTACATCCCAGTTCAACATTGAAGATCACCCGATTTTGATCGACAAGTACCTGGCCGGCAAGGAATGTGAAGTTGACGCCATCTGCGATGACGAAGGCATCTTGATTCCTGGGATCATGGAACACGTAGAAAGAGCTGGTGTCCACTCTGGTGACTCTATCTCCATCTACCCGCCGCAAAAGATCTCCCAGGAGATGAAAGAACGGATCGTTGAATACTCCAAGCGCCTGGCCAAGGCCTTGAAGGTCAAGGGCTTGATGAACATCCAGTTTATCGTTTACGAAAATGAAGTTTACGTGATCGAAGTCAACCCCCGCTCCTCCAGAACCATCCCTTATATCTCCAAGGTAACCGGGATTCCCCTGGTTGATGTGGCCACCAACGTCATCATCGGCAAGTCCATCAAGGAACAAGGCTATGACTACGGCCTGGCTCCAGAAAAGAAGACAGTTGCCGTCAAGATGCCAGTCTTCTCCTTTGAAAAGATTACCGGGGCGGAAATTGCCTTGGGGCCGGAAATGAAGTCAACCGGTGAAGTTCTGGGGATTTCTGAAGACGTTGAAGAAGCCATGTACAAGGCATTTATGGGGACTGGGCTGGACCTGCCTAAGCACAAGAAGGTCATCTGCACGGTCAAGGATTCAGCTAAGGAAGAATTCCTGCCAATCGCCAAGGAATACCACGACTTCGGCTACGATCTTTACGCGACCCAAGGAACATACGACTTCCTGCAGAGTCATGGAATCCCTGCCCGCTTGGTCAACCGGATCAATGACAAGGAGAACACCATCTTTGACTTGATCTTGACGGAAACGGTCGACCTGGTTATCGACATCCCAACCAGAAACAACAACTTGAAGGACGGCTTCTTAATCCGCCGCTTTGCCGTAGAAGCCGGAGTGCCGATCTACACTTCCCTTGATACGGCGCGTGCCTTGATCCACGCCTTAGAAGCCAAGCACGACAACAAAATCTCCTTGGTCGACATCACCAAGCTGTAGAAACTGTATTCCTCACTACTCAATAGTTTAAACGTCAGCATTTGCTGGCGTTTTTCTTTGAAAAAGTTTCTAGATTTCCACTTGTAATAACTTAGCACATTAATCGTCGGGCCTACTGGGGGCGGCAAGACCACCCTGGTCAAGCTCTTGATGAGCTTTTATGAGTTAAACAGCGGGAAGTCACGATTGGCGGCCAGGACATCAGCAAGTGGAAGTCGGCGACCATGACAGTTTGATGGCAAAGAAGGGCTTTTACGCCGACCTTTACCAATCACAGTTTGAACATGGTGAAGAATAAGAAAAATGCAAATCATTTTAGATACATTAAGAGCCACCAAGCTCAAACTTGGTGGCTTTTACTATTTCACGCTTCTGGTCGCGATGAAAGTCGGGATATTCAATTCGTGCAGGTGGCCTTCGCCATTGGTATCTTCATAGAGATTGGTTAAAGTAAATCCCGCTTCTAGCTGGCCGCCGATCTGTTCATCCAGGGTATGAGAGAATTGGACACCAGAATCATCTTTTTCCAGCTGCAGCATCTGGTCAGGATTTTTCAGCGGATTAAAAGGCAAGGAGTTGACGACATACTTTTCTTCATCGCTATCAAACAGGTAGTTGATCCCGTTATCCAGGCCAAGCAAGAGGACTCCGCCTTTTTTCAAGACCCGGTAGCATTCTTTCCAGATCGGCTTGACTTTTTCAACGTAGCAGTTGGCAACTGGCTGAATGATCATGTCGAAGCTTTCGTCAACAAAAGGCAAAGGCTGGGTCATATCGGCTTTGACAATGTCGATATCGTAGCCTTCTCGCTCAGCAACCAGGCGCTCGCTTTCCAGCTGCTGGTCAGAATAGTCCAGGACTGTGCATTTTGCCCCCAGGGCAGTCAAGATCGGCATCTGCTGGCCACCCCCGCTGGCTAGGCCAAGAACCTTTTTTCCTTGTAAGTCACCAAACCAGCTGTGCGGGACATACTTAACCGGGGTTAACTTGATCTCCCACTTTCCTTTTTTAGCGGCTTGGAAGGTGTCGTGGTCAATCGCCTTGCCCCACTCCCAGCCTTCTTTGACCCAGCGGTCAATCGTTTCAGCGTTGATGTCTTGATAGTTCGTAATTGTTTTTCCTCCACGTAATTAATAGTTTTAGTTTAACACAGCGTTAAAATTCTTTCCGGAATTTATAACTTTGGCTTAACTTTTTTGCCATTTACCGTTGATTTTCTCAGTTTTAGGATTAAGATAGAAGACATGAAATCAAAACAACATTGCTTTGAAAAGGAAAAGTAGTTTTGGCGAGACCTGCAGAGAGCTTCTGGTTGGTGTGAAGAAGCGGTAAGCAGCTTAGGCGTCAAAGCAGTTGGCAAGTATAAACTGGTCGTAGAGCTTGAAAATCCAGGACCAACCTTCATCGACAAGATGGTTATGCCAGCCTTTTACCCGTAAAATACCCGCTTGGTCGAAAAATACTGTTAAAACTATTAAATTATTTTTAAGGAGGTCAAAATATGGCTCTAAAATATGCTAACAAAAAGAAATTATTACTTTATATACTCCTAGCCTTTGTTAGTGCCTGCGGAAATGTTGTTATTGCATATGTAACCAAAATTATGCTGAACAGTGCTCAATATCATCAAGGCAGCTTAGACCGATTAATTTCTGTTGCATTAATCGGTGCTGGCTTTTTAATTGTTATCATGTTTACCAATTTTGCCTATAGATACATCCGATTTGATATCATACATGACATTAATATTGAGTTAAAGAAAAAGAACATCACCTACTTGATATATCAACAAAGCGACTCTCAAAAAGATGGTCTTAATTTGATGACAAATGATCTTAAGCAGATTGAAACACTCAAGATTTCCAATGAGTTAATGATCATTTCTGAAACACTAGCCTTCATCACATCAATTGTAATTGGGTTGATAAACTCATAGAGTTTAACAATAATCTTTGTAATAGCAACTGTTATACCTGGTTTTATTCAGAGATTTTTCGTTAAGAATATTCAAAAGAAGTCGGCAATTTGGGAAGAAAGCAATGCCAATTATACTCAGGCGGTATCTGATGCTATTAACGGCTCTAAAACGGCTATGCTCTACGATGTTCAGATTCCAATCGTTTCTTACGTTGTAAAACAAACAACTAAGATGGAAAATTCTTTGAGAAGTTTGAATTTCACTCAAGGAGCTATCTCAACCATCATTATCACCGTGGCTGACATTTTCAGCTTCATTCTTCCATTTTTGGTTGGTGCCATTTTGATGTTTAATGGTCAAATTGGTGCTGGTACCTTGGTCATGATTGTTCAACTATCCAACGACTTTATTAATCCTGTAACCATGATTTTGGACCAGATCAATCAAATTAGATCTACTAAACCAATGTGGGATAAAGTTGACAGGTCGTTGAACTTTACACCTAATATTGAAGCTTCGACTAGTCTATCTTTTTCACACTTATCATTGGATAAGGTTTCCTATAAAAGAAATGATAAAACTATCTTTAATGATGTGAGTTTCAGCCTTAATTCAGGAGAAAAGGTTCTACTCACTGCCCCCAGTGGATGGGGTAAATCTACCTTGCTGCGTTCACTAATCGGGCAACTCTCCCCTACTAGTGGGAAAATCTTCATTAATGATGAGAATATTAGTGGAGATTGGAATAAAGCTCATGACTATTTTGGATATATCAATCAGCGACCTTTCATTTTTGATCGCGACCTCGCATTTAATATTACTCTAGGTAAGAAATTTACTGATTCAGAATTACAAGAAGCGATTAAACAAGCTGGTTTATCTAAGTTAGTTGATGAAAAAGGATTAGACTATCCAGTTGGGCAAAATGGTGCTAACCTATCTGGAGGACAAATTCAAAGAGTTGAAATTGCTAGAGCATTATAGGCTAAGCGTCCTGTTATTCTGGCAGATGAAGCTACGAGTTCTCTTGATGAAAAGTTATCCTCACAAATTCATGATGTTTTACTTACTTAAACTTCCCACTTGCAAAAGTGGGCTTGTACCTTGAAAATTCAATAGTTTAGCCAATAAAAAAGCACAAGCCCTTTGTTCGCTTGATATAATTTAGTCAACCACAACATCATCAATATCAA
>NZ_CALVGT010000058.1 GCF_944327175.1 uncultured Lactobacillus sp. | reverse complement strand
ACTGCAGGTCCATCACATATACGCCCTGGTATTTCAACTTGGCTTTAAGCCCGGCCTTCTTGGCCGCGTAATAGATGGCCGTCTGCTGGCTGGTCTGCATGTACCATTCCTGCAGCTGCTCATATTGCTCCGTGCTTGAACCCCCGGTTAGCTCATCCATGGTCAGGCGGTCTTCATAAGGCTGAGTAAAGGACCATAAATAGTCGCCTAAAACCGCCCGCCGCTCACTCACGGTCACGAAGTAAAGATTGTTCTTGGCCTTGACCCCGGTCGTCTTTAAATAGTTGCCGACTGGCAGGGCATCCCCGGGCGCCTCAATCACATATTTGGTTGGCATAAGCAGGACCAGGGCCAACAGGATGACTGTAAACAAGCCGACCAGGGCCCGGCGCCACTTTTTGCTTTGTCCGTCTTTCTTAACTTTCACTTTGCAGCTTCTCCTTCAAGGCTCTGGCGGCCTTTTTAGGCAAAAAGCGGTCCAAATCGCCGCCAAACATGGCGATTTCCTTCAGCATGCTCGAGGCCAAAGCGCTATTGGCCGCTTTTGCCATAAATAACACAGTCGGCAGGTCTGGGGCCAGGGCCCGGTTCAGCTGGGCGATCTGCTGCTCATAGAGAAAATCGCTGCTATTGCGGACCCCGCGAACTAAAACCCCGGCCCCTAATTCCTTGGCCAGGTCGACCGTCAGCTGGCCAGGCCGGGCAAAGACCTCAACATTGGCCAGGCCATGTTCTTTTACCGCGTCCTGGAGCAAGTCCACCCGCTCATCCGGGGTGAAAAGTGCCTTTTTCGAGCTGTTGGTCATCACTACAACCAAGAGGCGGTCGAAGACCTTCGCCGCCTGCTCAATCGTATCCATATGTCCATTGGTAATGGGATCAAAACTCCCTGGAAACAGTGCTGTCGTCATCTATTCTGCCCTCTGGTAAATTCTTACGATCGTCTTGCCCATATGGTGGTCTTTCAAAAGGTCAAAGCCGGCAACCGGCGGCAAATCTGTCTGCTCATCAGTTTCCACGACAATTTTTGCCCCCGGATTAAGCAGGTCCAAGGAAGCCAGAGCCGTCATATCCTTGACCATCTGCTGCTTGGCATATGGCGGGTCCAAAAAGACCAGGTCAAACTTTCTTTCCTGGTCAGCGAAGACCTTCAAGGCCACTTTCGCCGGCATGGTGAAGACCTCAAAGCGGTCCGGTTCCTTGGTCAGGTCTACGTTTTTCCTAATGATCTGGCAGGCCGGCCGGCTGACGTCGTTCAGCACTGCATGCTCGCAGCCTCTGGAGACGGCTTCAATGCCCAAGGCCCCGCTGCCCGCGTACAGGTCCAGGACCTCTCCTCCAGCAAAAAACTGGCCCAGGGAGTTAAACAAGGATTCCTTGACCTTGTCACTGGTTGGCCGGGTCTTTTGGCTCTTGAGGGTAAACAAATTCCGCTTGGCGTATTTTCCAGAAATGATTCTCACTTGATCCAGTCCTCTTTATCTGTCTGATTTAACTTCTCTTCGGCCTCCTTGGCCATGTCGTTGATCTGCTGCTCAATCTTCTGGTTGTCCAGGTCCAGGGCGTCATTTTGGGAAAATTCAACCTTCTTGACAAAGTTGAAGGCCCGCAGCTTGTCTGCCGTCTCTTCGGCCTCGTCCTCGTTGACATACAGAATCAAATAGTGCAGCTTTTTGGAAAAATAAACGATGTCCCCGAACCGGCGCAACTTGAACTGGTCGTTGTTGACATTGCGCAGGTAAACGATCAGACTGGTCCGGCTGGGAATCTCCTGCTCTGCTAATTCGTGGTTAATACTCATCCGCTACTCGCGCCTCCTGTCTGATTCTTTCTTCCGCGGTCACATTTAAGACCAGGCCAACGGCTGCCGACAAAACCCAGAGTGATGATCCCCCGTAAGAGATAAAGGGCAAAGTTACCCCAGTGATCGGCATTAGGCCTAATACCGCGCCAACGTTAAATAAAGTCTGGAAAAAGATAATCGCGGTCACCCCGAAGCAGATCAAGGTTGAGTACTGGGACTGGGCTTTAACCCCCCGCTCCATGATCAAAATCATTAGGTAAAAAAGCAGACCCAAAACTACTAAAGCCCCCAAAGAGCCAACTTCTTCGGTGATGATCGACAAAATAAAGTCGGTGTAAGGTTCTGGCAGATAGCCCCGCTTCTGGATGCTGCTGCCCAAGCCTAAGCCAAAAAGGCCGCCATTGTGGATAGCGTAATAGGAATTAACCAACTGGGCCCCTTCATTGGCGGCCGTCTTAAACGGGTGCAGGAAGGCAATAAAACGCTTGTAGACGTAAACATCCTGCAAGAAGCTCGGGTTCCAGGCCACGATCAAGCTGAAGCCCCCAACCACCAGAATGGTGATGCCGATCAAGCTCAAAAGAGCATAGCCGGTCGGAATCCCGGAAACTGAATACATGATCAAGACCAGGCAAAAAAGGATGGCTGTCCCCCCGAAGTCAGGCTCAATCATGACCCAAAACATGGTAAAACCAGCTATAAGAGCTGAAGGCAAGAGCCGCGAAATAATCTTCCCGTGGACCAGATATCCATCAGCTTTGGATAGCATCCGGGCCAGATAAAGAATTAAGACCAGCTTGGCCAGTTCCAAGGGCTGAATATTGACTGGACCTATATCGATCCAGCCTTTGGCCCCATTAACCGCTTGACCAAAAATAATGACATAAATCAGCAATATCCACACGGCTATTACCAGCCACAAGAGCCGCTTGCCCCGCCTTAAGTAATCCAGGTTGATGCTGTAGCAGGCCAGGCAGATTACCACCCCGAAGAAGGCGTAAATGAGCTGCTTTTGCCCGTAAACCGTAGCCTTGAAGCCGTTGATCAGCAGGATTTCTGAACTGGCTGAATAGACAGCGATCACCCCGATCGTCATCAAAAGCAAGTAGACGATGAAGATCCGGTAGTCGAAATATTTGAATGTCTCTTTTATTTTGGCAGCCGCGGCAGCAACTTTATTTTTCTTCACGTTTTTCCCCTTCTAAAAATAATCGTCGCTTTTCATTATAAAACAAAAAAGCCCCTCCTCCTATAAATAGGGGGAGAGACTTTACTAAAAAGCTAACAATTAGTTGGTCTTGGCCTTCTTCTTGTCAAACTTTTGCCGTTCTGAAGTGTTCAAGATCTTCTTCCGCAGGCGCAGGCTTTCTGGAGTTACTTCACAGTATTCGTCATCGTTCAAGAATTCGATTGATTCTTCCAAAGTTAAAGTCTTTGGCGTTCTGATGGCAGCCGCGTGGTCCTTACCAGAAGCACGGGTGTTGGTCAAGTTCTTACCCTTGGTTACGTTAACAGCGATGTCACGGTCACGGGAAGATACACCAACGATCATCCCTTCGTAAACTTGCACGCCGGCACCGATGAAGAGCTGGCCGCGTTGTTCAACTGACTGCAAGGAGTAAGTAGTTGACTGCCCTTGGTTGATGGAAACCAAAGCACCGTTGCGCCGGCCTGGGTTCCAGTTCTTAACGACTGGCTTGTATTCGCTGAAGGTGTGGTTCATGATCCCGTAACCACCAGTTGCAGACATGAATTCGTTGTTGTAGCCGATCAGACCACGGGAAGGAACTGAGAATTCCAAGCGGGTCTGGCCATTGCCCTTGGAAGCCATATTCTGCATTTCACCCTTGCGTTGGGACAAGCCATCGATAACTGAGCCGACGTATTCGTCTGGCACGTCAACTTGGACAGCTTCGTATGGTTCGCACATTTGCCCGTCAACTTCCCGGTAGATAACCTTTGGCCGGGACAATTGCAGTTCGAAGCCTTCCCGGCGCATTTCTTCAACCAGGATGGACAGGTGGAGTTCCCCACGACCTGAAACAGTCCAGGCGTTCAATTGGTCAGTTGGCTCAACCTTCAGGGAAACGTCAGTCCGGGTTTGCCGCAAAAGCCGTTCTTCCAGCTTGGCTGGAGTAACCTGGCTACCTTCCCGGCCGGCAAATGGTGAGTCGTTGGCCACGAAGTCCATTTGCAAAGTCGGCGGATCGATCCGCAGAATTGGCAGGGCTTCTGGGTTTTCCTTGGAAGCGATAGTTTCACCGACGAAGATGTCGTTGATCCCGCTGATGGCGATGATGTCGCCAGCCTTGGCTTCCTTGATTTCATTTCTCTTCAAACCAAAGTAACCAAAGAGCTTGGTCACGCGGAAGTTTTGCTTGGAGCCATCAAGCTTCATGACAGTAACTTCGTCGCCGACCTTGATCTTGCCCCGGTAAACGCGGCCGACACCGATCCGGCCAACATAGTCGTCCCAGTCAAGCATGGTGATTTGGAACTGCAAAGGTTCGTCTTCGTTGTCAAGCGGCGCCGGAATGGCCTTGATGATCGTGTCGAAGACCGGGTCCATGGTTTCTTCCTGGTCGGCCGGGTCGTCTGAGTAGCTGGAAGTACCGTTCAAGGCAGAAGCGTAAACAACTGGGAATTCAAGTTGTTCGTCGTTAGCGCCAAGTTCGATGAAGAGTTCCAGGACTTCATCCAGAACTTCAACTGGACGGGCACCAGGACGGTCGATCTTGTTAACGACAACAACTGGCTTAACGCCAGCTTCCAGGGCCTTTTGCAAAACAAAACGAGTCTGCGGCATTGGGCCTTCGTAAGCGTCGACCAGAAGCAGGGCACCGTCGACCATGTGCATGATCCGTTCAACTTCCCCACCGAAGTCGGCGTGGCCTGGGGTGTCCAGGATGTTGATGGTCGTGCCCTTGTAGCTGACCGCGGTGTTCTTTGACAGAATCGTGATCCCACGTTCACGTTCAATGGCGTTGGAGTCCATTGCCCGGTCTTCCAGGTTCATGTGTTCTGGTAAAGTGTCTGACTGCTTAAGCAGCTGGTTAACCAGGGTAGTCTTACCGTGGTCGACGTGCGCGATGATCGCGATGTTTCTGATGTTTTCTCTTCTCTTTTGATCTGCCAAAAATGTTTCCTCCCCGTTCCTCATAAAAAGAACTGTGACAAAAGCACAGTTCCCTTTAGCCTTAGATAGTAGGCTGGCCGAAGTAATCAGTTTATATTTTTTACAATCATCTATTGTACAACCACTCTTGGGCCTGGTCAACAAATTTCCTTTAGTTTACATAGGCTTTTCAGAGAATGTTTAACCATAGCGGGCGTTTTTGTGGTAAAAATATATTAGCGAATAATTTAAAAGGAGAATCCAAATTGATCTTAATGAAAGATATTGTCCGCGACGGCGATCCCGTTTTGCGGCAAGTTGCGCAAAAATTGACTTTTCCCTTGTCAGACCACTACCGCAAGCTGGCCGATGACATGATGGAATACCTGGTAAACTCACAAGATCCGAAGATTGCCGCCAAGCACCAGCTCCGGGCCGGGGTCGGCCTGGCTGCTCCGCAGGTCGGCGAAGGCGTGTCCATGGCTGCCCTGCTTGTGCCAGACGACAAGGGGGAGATCATTTTTAAGGAAGTTTACGTTAACCCGGAAATCATCTCTGAATCCGTCCGCAAGACCTGCCTGGGCGAAGGCGAAGGCTGCCTAAGCGTTGACAAGGTCATCGACGGCTACGTTCCGCGGCCAAACAAGGTTACAATTCACTACTGGACCGTTGACGGCGAGGAAAAGACCATCCGCCTCAAGGGCTACCCAGCCATCGTCTCTGGCCACGAAATTGACCACTTGAACGGCCACCTCTTCTACGACCGGATCAACAAGGAAAACCCATTTGCCCTGGATGAAGACACCATCGTCATCTACTAGGCCCAAGAGTCCAAGCCAGCCCGCTTCGTCCTGGCTTGGGCTTTTTTTGCCTCCTTTGATTAAGTATGTTTCTATACTTGCTTTTCTAATTATGCTAAACTTTAATTAGCTATTGAGTATTTTTGTCAAAATTTCTCAAACAGAGATCAAATTACAATTAAACAATAAGGAGATTTTTTATGATCTACAAAGTTTTATATCAAAAGGACAAGATCGTTAACCCACGCAGAGAAACAACCCAGACTCTCTACATGGAAGCTGACAACGTTGTCCAAGCCAGAGCCCTCGTTGAACAAAACACCCCCTACAACATCGAGCTCATCCAAGAATTAACCGGCAACTCCTTGAAGTACGAACAAGAACACGCTGACTTCAAGCTGACTGCCTTCGGCCAAACTGACAGTGAAGATTAAGCAAAACGAAGTTGCCGTTTTCGCGATCGGGGGATTACACGAAATCGGCCGTAACATGTACTGCGTCCAATACCAAGACGAAATCGTCATCATGGACTGCGGCATCAAGTTCCCGGAAGATGAGCTGCTGGGGATCAACTATGTCATCTCTGACTACTCCTACCTGGTCAAGAACCGGGAGAAGATCAAGGCCCTGGTTGTCAGCCACGGCCACGAAGACCACATCGGCGGGATTCCCTTCCTGCTGGAAAAGATTCCGGAAATTCCAGTCTACGCCACGCCTTTTGCCTTGGCCCTGATCAAGAGCAAGTGTGAAGAACACGGGATCCTGGACCGGACCGAGCTGCATGAAGAGCACGAAGACACGGTTTTGACTTTTGACAAGCTGAAGGTGACCTTCTTCAGAACCACCCACTCAATCCCCGACACTTTGGGGATTGCCGTTCACACGCCGTTGGGCGCGGTTGTCTTCACCGGTGACTTCAAGTTCGACTTAACCCCAGTCATGAACCAGCCAGCCCCTAACTTCCAGAGAATGGCCCAGCTGGGTGAAGAAGGCGTTTTGGCCCTCTTGAGCGACTCAACCAACGCGGAAGTGCCGCAGTTTACCAAGTCTGAACGCTTTGTTGCCGGCTCTTTGCACAACATCATCACCGGCATTGAGGGCCGGATCATCTTCGCCACTTTCGCTTCCAACCTTTACCGGGTGTCAACCGCTATTCAAGCCGCGATCGACACCGGCCGCAAGGTGGCGATTTTTGGCCGGAGCATGGAGAACGGGATCCAAAACGGGATCGACCTAGGCTACCTGGATGTGCCGGAAGGTTTGATCGTCGATGCTGAAACGATCAACTCCCTGCCACCGGAAAAGGTTATGATCCTCTGTACCGGTTCCCAGGGTGAACCCCTGGCTGCCCTCTCCCGGATTGCCAATGGCACCCACCGGCAGATCAAGCTGAAGCCGCACGACACCGTGATCTTCTCCTCCAACCCGATTCCAGGCAACACCTTGAGTGTCAACCAGCTGATCAATAAGCTGATGGAAGGCGGAGCCAACGTGGTTCACGGCCGGGTCAACAATGTCCACACTTCCGGCCACGGCGGCCAGGAAGAACTGAAACTGATGGTCGAACTGGCCAAGCCGAAGTACATGATCCCGGTGCACGGTGAATACCGGATGCAGGTTGTCCACGCCCACCTGGCCCAGCAAGCAGGCGTGCCGGCAGAAAATACCTTCGTCTTGAAGAACGGTGAAGTGGTCTGCTTCAGCCCTGACGGGGCTAGAATCGCCGGCGACATCCATGTCAAGGACGTCTTTGTCGATACTTCCGGTGCAGCTGACGTCGGCAACATCGTTGTCCGCGACCGGCAGATCCTGTCTGAAGAAGGGCTGGTAGTAGCCGTTGCCACGGTTGACTACAAGCACAAGCGGGTCTTGGCTGGTCCTGACATCCTCAGCCGGGGCTTTGTCTACATGCGTGAATCCCAGGACTTGATCAACGCGGCCCAGAAGCACGTCTACCATGTTTTGAAGACGGAAATGGCCAAGAGCGACAAGCCTAAGGACAGCGAAATCCGCAAGGCGATCGTTGAGAACCTGCAGGATTTCCTTTACTCCCGCACTGAAAGACGGCCGATGATCCTGCCAATGCTGATCGAAAAGAAATAAAGCTTGATAGCAAAAAAGAACTCCTTCCGGAGTTCTTTTTTTACGCCATTTTTACTACTTGAAGAGGTCGTTGAAGGCCTCGCTCATGGTTGGGTGGGTGTAGATCTGGTCGCGCAGGAAGCTGTAAGGCAGCTTGGCCTTCATAGCTAGGGCGATCTGGTTAATCAGTTCATGGGATTCCAGGCCATACAGGCTAGCCCCCAGGATTTGCCCGCTTGCCGGGTCAACCAAGGCCTTGAACAAGCCCCGGCTGTCAGTTTCAACCCCATCTGCCTTCCATTGTCAGTACTTTACTTACAAAAAGTAACTTTCTTAATTTTGGACAAAAAAGAAAGACCGGTCAAGCCAGTCTTTCTGTCAAAAACTTTATTAAGTTAGGCACCTGGCCCCTTGGTCCGAACGATTTCCGCCAGGTTCTTGCATCCCTGAACCAGGTCCTCCATGCCGACCATGGGGGAAATCTCCGCCCGCCTGATCCGGGCCCCGGTCAAGATGTAGTCATCGGCTTTTTCTTCTTTATCAAGCGCATCCTCTGTAGAGTCACTACTCTCTTGCTTACTTTGTTCTTCTGGCTTAAAGCGGTCCTTCAAGAGCCAGACCAGATTGGTCCGCCGCTCATTGCCCTTGACCCGCATGGCCTGGGCAAAAGCCTGCTCTTCTCCGACCATGACCAGTTTCTGGGAAGCCCGGGTGATGGCCGTATACAAAAGATTGCGCTTGAGCATGATATAGTTCTGCATAGTTAAGCAGAGAATGACCAAAGGAAATTCTGACCCCTGGGACTTGTGGATGGTGATGGCATAGGCCCGGGTCAGGTTATTCAAGTCCGCCTGCGTGTAAGCCACTTCCTTGCCGTCAAAATTGACCAAAAGCTTGACTTCGTCATCCTCGTCTTCCAGCATTTCCGGGTCAACGGCCACGACCTTGCCAATCTCGCCGTTGTAGATCCCCCGCTCCGGGTCATTTTGCAGCTGCAGGACCCGGTCATGCAGGCGGAAGTTCTCACCATGGGCCGCAACTGCTTTATCATTGCCCTTTTCCGGGTTGATCACTAACTGGAGAGTGTCGTTCAGACTGTTGATCCCCCCGTCGCCCCGGTACATGGCCCCCAGAACCTGGATGTCGTCAGCCGCAAAGCCGCTCTTTAAGGCTGCCTGGGTGATCTGCTCGACGGCACTAGGCACGGCATGGGGTCGGCAAGGAATAAAGGAGTAGCTGGCCGTCTTTTGCAAGAGAATAGCCGGGTTGGCTCCTTCGTTGACCGCGTGGGCCAGGGGAATGATCGTTGAATCGTCCTTTTGCCGATGGACCACCTGCAACTGGCAGGTCGGAATGAAGTCCGCCTCGATCAAGTCAGCGAAAACCTTCCCCGCCCCGACGGATGGCAATTGGTCCTTGTCACCGACAAAGACCAGGTGGTGAACATTGCTGATGGCGCTGAGCAGCTTTTCAAAGAGGTAGATGTCGACCATGGACATTTCGTCAACGATCAAGATCTCCCCTTCCAAGTCATTCAGTTCCATTTCCTCGCTGTTGTCAATCCCCAGGCCCAAGAGGCGGTGGATAGTCTTGGCCGGATAGCCGGT
Organism: uncultured Lactobacillus sp.; assembly: GCF_944327175.1. Lineage (GTDB taxonomy): Bacteria > Bacillota > Bacilli > Lactobacillales > Lactobacillaceae > Lactobacillus. The sequence continues at coordinate 57,898 of NZ_CALVGT010000058.1, read as the reverse complement.
GACTTCCCCCATCCGCTTGGCTGCCCGTCCGGTTGGCGCGGCCAGGAGAATCGCTTCTTCAGCTTCTTCTTCGTCCATGTCGGCCAGGTCCTTTAAGACCAGCAAGATCCCGTCAATGATGGTCGTCTTCCCGCTCCCGGGTCCCCCAGTCAGGATGGAGACCGGACTGGTTACCGCGTTTTTGATGGCCTGCTTTTGCTCAGGGTCATAGCTGATCCCCAGCTTCCTTTCGGCCCGCTTGATGGCCTGGTCCAAGTCCTTTTCCCGGTAGTCCGCTTCCTTGCCCTTGGCTAAAAGGTCTTCCAGGTCGGTCACGATCTCGCTTTCCACTTGAAATGGGGCCAGCAGGCTGGCCCGGCCTTCTTCCACGACGACCTTCTTCTTGTCCTGCAGGTCGTTAACTGCTTCTGCCAGGCGGTCAAAATTTATATTTGTCAGTTCCTTGGCGGCTGGCAAAAGTTCTTCCAGTTCCAGGTAGGTTTCCCCCTCCATGGTCAAGGCCTGGAGCAAAACCGCCAGGATACTGCCATCAGCCCGCTCCAGACTGTCAAGGACAATTCCAAAGCCGATTCCCAAGTGGTCGGCCTGCTTGAAGGAATAGCCGGTCACTTCGCCTAAAGGCAGGTAGGGATCGGCCTGTAGCTTTTTCAAGGTCTGGTCATGGTACTTCTGGTAGAGGCGGCCGGCCACCTTGCGAGGAATCCCGTAACTGGCCAAAGTCATAGCCAGGTCGTCAAAGGAATCCATCTGGGCCAGGCCGGACAAGAGGCTGTCTTTTTGCTTTTGGGAAAGATCCAGCTTGGCGATCAAGGCTGGATCAGCCTGCAAGCTCTTTAAGCCCCCGCTGCCCAGCTGGTCAACGATTTTTTCCGCCGTCTTGGGCCCGATGCCAGGAAACTTGTCAGAAGACAGGTACTTGACCACCCCGCCAGTCTCTTTCGGCAGGGCCGGCTGGCAGCCAGTCGCTTGAAACTGCAGGCCGTACTTGGGGTGGGTGACCAGTTCACCGGTAAAGCTGTATTCCTGGCCAAGCTCCAGGTCCCCGAAGGTCCCCGTCACCTTGATTTCATCATCGTCGTAGCCGGCCAGAGGCTGACTTACGGCGACCAGCAAGATCTTGTACATATTTTGCGCATTCTCATAAATTACGCTCTTTACTTCACCGCTAAACTCGGTCATTTCCCGCTCCTTATTCTTCTTTACCTGCCCCTGCCTTTCCTTGGCTTAGCAGCTTCAGCAGGGATTCATACTGGTCTTTGGCTTTTTGGTAATATTTGGGATCCTGCTCTTTGGATTTGGCCAAAAATTCTTCCGCCTTGTCCCGGTCCTGGCTAAAATAAGTGAGACCCAGCAAAAAGTTCAGCTTGCTTGTTCTCTGCCCTGCAGCAATTTCCAGGTAGCTGACCCGGGCTGCCGCCAAATCTCCTAAAGCCAGCCAGATGTCACCGATGAGTTCTTTTACCCGGTCGTCGCTTTCTTTGATCGACAGGGCATAAGCCAGGGCCTTCTGGCTCTGGCCCAGCTTGAGGTAGACCAGGGCCTTTTGGTACATGGTCATGTCATCATCCGGAATCTGGGCCAGGCGGGCCAGGGCCTGGTCAAAGTCGCCCAGGGCGTAGTCGCAAACCGCTAGGTCATAGGTCAAGGCCTGGGGGTCTTCCGCGATCCCCCGGGCCTTGGTCAAGAGCTCTCTGGCTTGCTCAGCGCTGCCCTGGTCCAGGAGGTAAGTGGCTAGCTGCAGGTAATTGTCAGTTTTCCGGGGATTATGGTCGATTTTTTCAATCAAGGCATGAATTGCCTGGTCGACTTTTCCTTCTTCATAAAGCTGATTGATCTTCTGATCCATTACAAACCATCCGTTTCTGACATTTTATGCTCCAATGGAGTAACGTCTGACCACTTGACCAGCTTGAAGGCTGGGCCCTTTTCCTGGCTTGCCAAGACTGAAACGCTGGTATTGTAGATAACCCCGTTTTGTCTGAGATTGGCTAGGTCATAGCCTAAAAGCGCCCCCATGATTGCTGACAAAACTGCCCCGTGGCTGACCACCAAGACCTTGTCGCCGGCTTTCGGGTATTTCTCGGCCATTTCCCGGCCGAAGTCCAGGCCCCTGGCCATGGCATGCTCATAGCTTTCACCCTCTACGACCTTGCTGTCGTATTTGTCCGGGTGGTTCCAAAAATTGTCGATTTCCTGGGGGTAGAGCTTCTCAGCCTCAGCATACTTCATCCCTTCCAGCTTGCCCAGGTTCATCTCCCTCAAGCGTTCATCGATATGCAGGGGCAGGCGGATCCCGGCCGCGTCCATCAGCCCTTGGGCCGTCATTCTTGCCCGGTCCAGGGGACTGGCGTAAACCGCCTTAAAATGCTTCCCTTGTAAATAACGTCCCAGCTTCTCAATGTCGGCCAAACTTTCCGGCAATAATTTTGAATCGCCTTGTCCACCCTGAAAGCGCTGCTCCAGGTTCCACTGAGTCTTGCCATGTCTTACAAAATATATTTCCATGATTTTTATCGCCTCTCGTAACTATCGCTATTTATTATAGCAAAAGACGGCCTCCCCGAAACACGAACAAGGCCAAGTCCACTGGGACTTGGCCTTGCCATTAAACTAATTGCAGCTTTTTGTCATCCTTGTAGGCAGCGTCAATGTTTCCGCCGCCCAGGCATTCCTCGCCATTGTATAAAACCAAAGCCTGGCCCGGAGTAACTGCCCGGGCTGGCTCGTCAAAGTAGACGTCAGCCGTCTTGCTGGCCGCGTGGTACTTGACCGTAACGCCAACATCGCACTGCCGGTAGCGGAACTTGGCAGTTGCCTTAAATTCCGTGTCCTGGTCAGGATTGCCGGTAAAGAAAGTCATGCCGGAAGCCTGCAGGCGGTCAGCGTAAAGGCGTGGGCTGTCATAGCCCTGCTCAACGATCAGCTGGTTCTTTTCCAGGTCCTTGCCGACAACAAACCATGGAGCAGTAGATTCCTTGGTTGAACCCAGGCCCAGGCCCTGCCGCTGGCCGATCGTGTAGTACATGAGGCCGGCATGCTGGCCGACAACCTGCCCGTCCGGGGTCACCATGTCCCCGCCTTGGGCTGGCAGGAATTCGCTGAGGAAGTGCTTGAAATTTCTTTCCCCAATGAAGCAGATCCCAGTTGAGTCCTTCTTCTTGGCGTTGACCAGGCCGGCTTCTTCAGCAATCCGCCGCACTTCCGGCTTAGTCAAATCTTGCAGGGGGAACATGACCCGCTTGATCTGTTCTTGGGTCAATTGACTCAGGAAGTAAGTCTGGTCCTTGTTGCCATCCTTTGGCCGCATCATGTGGGTTACCCCGTTTTCATCGACCATGGTCTTGGCATAGTGGCCCATGGCCAGGTAGTCCGCGTCCAGGTCCAGGGCATATTCCAGGAAGGACTTGAACTTGATTTCGGTGTTGCACATGATGTCGGGGTTAGGCGTGCGCCCAGCCTTGTATTCCTTCAAAAAGTATTGGAAGACCCGCTCCCAGTATTCTTTTTCGAAGTTGATCGAATAGTAAGGGATGCCGATCTTGTCGGCCACCTTTTTGACGTCTTCGTAGTCTTCAGTTGCCGTGCAGACACCATCATCATTGGTGTCATCCCAGTTCTTCATAAAAACGCCGACGACGTCGTAGCCCTGCTGCTTAAGCAAGAGGGCCGACACAGAGGAGTCGACCCCGCCGCTCATGCCGACAACGACTCTGATCTTGCTATTGTCAACCATTAAATCAATCCTTCACTTCGCTTAAAATCTTCCGCTCCTCCAGGTCCTTCAAGATATAGTCCAAAAGTTCAACCGTCGGAGCCAGCTGCTTGTTTTTGAAAATGTTTACCTTCTTCAGGCCGCTTGGATCCGTAACAACCATAGTCAAGCCGGACAAGTCGCTCTTGATCGTCATCTTCAGCTTAGTTGTCGCGTTGTAAGGCGATTCGTTGTAAAGTGGGTGCTCGTAGACAAAGTTGCCCCGGGGGGTCTTCTGGAAGCCGGCGTCAATCAACGCATACAGCTTCACGTCTGGGTTAAGCATAAACTTCCGCTTGTCGCCATTGATTATCACAGTATTAGCCATAAAGTAAAACCTCGCTTATTAATTGTAAGTACATTCCGTAAAAAAAGCAACTATTTAGTCTTCCCGCTTCCGGTCCTGCAGCTTGCGGGCCACCTTCACCAGGGCATCCGCGAAAGCTTCCACTTCTTCAGCCGTGTTGTAGCGGCCAAAGGAGATCCGGATCGATTCGCTGACCTTTGGTGAATCCTGGCCAAACATGGCCGTCAAAACGTGGGACGGGGTCAGGCTGCCGGCCGTGCAAGCCGACCCGCCTGAAACAGCAAAGCCAGCCAGGTCCAGGTTGGCCAAAAGGACATAAGTGGACAAACCGTTTAAACGGAGATTCAAGACATGGTGGGAAACCAGGCCGGTCAAGGGGCTGTTAACCTCATAAGCCACCCCGCTCTCATCCAGCCGGCTGAGGATGATCTTCTGGAAATCAGTGTACTTGGCCTGCAGGTCAGCCTTGCTTTCTGCCTGAACTTCCGCTACGGCCTGGCCAAAGCCGGCAATACCCGGCACGTTTTCCGTACCGGCCCGCCGCTTCAGTTCCTGGTCGCCGCCGTAAATCCGGTTTGGCAGACGGATCCCGTCTCTTTCATACAGGAAGCCCAGGAATTTCGGCCCGTTGATCTTGTGGGCTGAAGTCGACATAAAGTCGATTCCCATTTCTTCTACGTCCAGGTCGATGTTGCCCAGGCCCTGGACAGCGTCAACATGGAAGAAGGCCTGGCTGTCCTTGACGATTTGGCCAATTTCCTTGAGGGGGTTGATACTGCCGACTTCGTTGTTGACAGCCATGACTGAGACCAGAATCGTGTCTGGTCTGATGGCCTCGCGGAGCTGGTCAAGGGAAATGTGACCGTCTCTGTCCACGTCCAGGTAGGTCACCTCGTAACCCATCTCTTCCAGGTGCTGCATGGACTTTAAGACTGATTCATGTTCGATCTTGGTCGTAATCAAGTGCCGGCCAATTGTTTTTTGCATTTCTGCCACGCCAAAAATTACCGTGTTGTTGCTTTCAGAACCGCCGGAGGTAAAAATAATCTCCTGGTCCTTGGCATTGATCGCCTGGGCGATGGTGTGCCGGGCCTTTTCCACGCTGTTGCGGGCCTTCCGGCCCAGGGTGTGGGTGCTGGAGGCATTGCCGAAGTCATTGGCCATTTCATCAGCAATCACGTCAATGACGGTCGGTGACATCGGCGTGGTTGCCGCGTTGTCAAGATATACCTGCTTCATTAAAAATCATTCTCCCTCAAATATTCCACGATCAGTTCTGCCGCCTGGGCACCAACCTTTCTGACAAAGGCCTCAAAGTCGTTGTCGGCATCTTCATCCCCATTATCAGAGATAGCCCGCAAGGCGATCAAAGGAACGTTAAAGTGGTAGGCCACTTGGGCAAAGGCTGCCCCTTCCATTTCCACGCACAGGGCAGTTGGAAAATTACCCAGAATTTCATCTTTTTGCGTCTGGGAGGAAATAAAGGAGTCCCCGGTCACGGCCAGGCCTTCCTTGTAGGCCATGCCCTTTTTGGCCAAAAATTCCTTGAACTTGTCTCTTTCATTGGAGGCCAGCTTGAAGCGGGCCGGTTCCTGCGGGATCTGCCCTTCAACATAGTTGCCCGCTGAAGTATTGTGGGCATCGTGGTAGGCAAATTCGCTTGGCAAAACCAGGTCCATCCGCTGAACTTCTTTTTGCAAAGAGCCGGCTGACCCGGTCATGATGACCAAGTCAATCTTTTCCTTGGCCAGGAGGCTGGTCAGGTTCATGGCCGCCTGGACCTTGCCGATCCCGGTCAAGCCCAGGTAAAGATCGTTGCCGGCAACGGAAAAATGCTCGAATTCAGTTGAACCGAACATTTCTTTTTTACCTGAGGAAAAGTATTGATGATAAAATTCAGCTTCTTCAGCCATTGGCACAACGATTGCAATTTTCATCGGTAATCCTCAATTCAGTTTAAAATTTCAATAAAATCACCCAAACCAGGATGATCAAGAGACACACGACCAGGATAGCAAAATTTAGCCTTTTTTTCAGCCTTTCTGCCTTCAGGTTCTTTTGGTCCCGGTCTTGCTTAAAAGCAGGAAAAGCAGCTGAATCAGCTGCTTCCTGTCTATTTGCTTTTTCTGCTTGCTCTGCCTGGCGGCGGCGGTAATCGGAACGTTTCTCTGTCATAGTCTAACCTTCTGAACCGGTCAGCAGCATGTTTTCCCATATGGAAATAGCATAAATGGTCTTTGCATCGACAATTTTGCCCTCTGTCAACAGGTTCTTTAACTCTTCAAGACTGTACCATTCTGCTGTCAAAAACTCGTCCTCGTCCAGATCCAGTTTGTTTGTCACTGGGCTGAGCGTGTCACAGTAGAAGAGGTACAGCTTTTCATTGCAAAATCCTGGTGAAGTGTAGAATTCGGCAACCTTTTCCCAGTATTCGGCTTTCAGGCCGCCTTCTTCATTTAACTCCCGCTTCATTGCATCCAAGGGACTTACGTCGCTAGCATCAATCATTCCGGCTGGAATTTCGAGAGTCAGCTGCTTGATTGCTTCCCGCCATTGCGTAACCAGAAGCATCTTCTTTTCGTCGTTGATGCAGATGGCCGCGGCGGCAGGCCGGTGGTCTACCAGCTCTCTAGAGGCGGTTTTCCCATTTGGCAGCATCACGTTTTCAACACGCAGGTTGATGAAGCTACCGTGGAAAGCCTCCTTCGTTGAAATTTCAGTTTCCTTTAAATCCATATGTCATTCCTTTGCTTAGTCTTTGGCCAAGTAAACGTTGATGCACTGCAGGCCGTGTTTACCCTGGGCAAGCTGGTATCTTACCCGCTGGCCGACCTCAAGCCTCTTATAGCCCTCCTCCTTGATGGCAGTATAAAAGACAAAATATGATTTGTGATTTTGATCGTCTTCGATAAAGCCAAAACTTGCTTTATCGGCAAATTGTTTTACAACTCCGGTCCGCATTAGTCTTCCAGGCCTTCTTCAAGTACTTCCGGGTGGTCGCCGGCCACGATAGCCGCGCAGCGGCCGCACAATTGTGGCAGGCGGCTGTCAGCACCCAGGTCAGTCCGGTACATCCGGCAGCGTGGGCAGACTTCGCCTTCGGCCCGGCGGACGACTACGCTAGCGTGATCAAACTTCTTGGCATCAGCAGGTACTTCGCCTTGACCCATGACCAAGTTGGAAACAATCAAGATTTCCCGGAAGTCTTCGCCAGCCAGCTTGTCCAAAGCAGCCTTGGCTTCTTCACTTGGGTAAACAGTTACGCTGGCTTCAAAGGACTTCCCGATCAGCTTTTGGTCCCGGGCTTCTTCCAGAGCCTTCAAAACGTCATCGCGGAGCTTCATGAATTCGCTCCAGCTTTCCTTCAAGTCGTCAGCGTTAGCGTAGTCTTCGATTTCAGGGAAGTTGGACAGGTAGACGTCTTCTTCTTTTTCCTTCAAGTAGCCCCAAACTTCGCCCATGGTGTGCGGCAAAATTGGTGCCAGGATCTTAGCCAGCTTGACAGCGGCATCGTAGATCACCGTCTGCATTGACCGGCGGGCGTGGCTGTCCTTGCCTTCGATGTAAAGGACATCCTTGGCGAAGTCCAGGTAGAAGGCAGACAAGTCGTTGGTGATGAACTTGAAGACCAGCTTGTAAACGTTAGCAAAGTCATACTTGTCGTAGTTGATGATACTTTCGGCAACCAGGTCGTTGAGCTTGACTTCCAGGTACTGGTCGATCTTGCGCAGGTCCTTGTAAGCAACCCGGTCCTTTTCCGGATCAAAGTCAGCCGTGTTGGCCAGCATGTAGCGGAAGGTGTTTCTGATCTTCCGGTAGCCTTCTGAAACCTGGCGCAGGATGTCCATTGAAACGCCGACGTCGCCGGAAGCGTCAACAGAAGCAACCCAGAGGCGGATGATTTCTGCCCCCATTTGCTTGATGACGTCGTTAGGGGCGATCGTGTTGCCCAAGGACTTGGACATCTTCCGCCCTTGCCCATCCAAAGTAAAGCCTTGAGACAGGACTGACTTGTAAGGAGCAACACCGTTAGTGGCCACGCTGGTGATCAAACTGGAGTTGAACCAGCCCCGGTATTGGTCGCTGCCTTCCAGGTACATGGAAGTCGGGTAGTGAACGTCTCTGCCCAGAGCCTGGATCCCGCTCCAAGATGACCCGGAGTCAAACCAAACGTCCAGGATGTCAGTTTCCTTGGTGAACTTGCCATTTGGTGAGTGTTCTGAAGTAAAGCCTTCTGGCAAAAGCTCTTCAACCGGGTGGGTGAACCAGGCGTTGGAGCCTTCCTTGGCAAAGAGGTCAGCCACGTGTTCGATAGTTTCATGGGTCACGATAGCCGTGCCGTCTTCAGCGTAGAAGATCGGCAAAGGCACGCCCCAGGCACGTTGGCGGGAAATTACCCAGTCGCCCCGGTCCTTGATCATGTTGTAAAGGCGGGTCTTGCCCCAAGATGGGTAGAAGGTGGTCTTTTCAATCTGGTCCAGGATCTGGTCTCTGAACTTGGAGATTGAAGCAAACCATTGGGTGGTTGCCCGGTAGACTACCGGCTTTTTGGTCCGCCAGTCGTGAGCGGCGGAGTGGACAAAGGTGCTGTAGTGCAAAAGGTTGCCCGCAGCGGCCAGCTTGTCCTTGACGATTTCGTTGGTGTCCGTGTAGAACTTGCCAACCAGGTCTGGGTCTGGAATTTCTTCAGTGAAGCAGCCCTTGTTGTCCATTGGGGACAAAACGTCAAAGCCATAGCGCATGGCGGTGTTGTAGTCGTCTTCACCAAAGCCGGAAGCGGTGTGGACCAGGCCGGTACCATCATCGTCAGTAACGTAGACGGCTTCCATCAAAAGACTTTCGCGGCCTTCGATGTAAGGGTGCTTGGCCACCATGTATTCCATGTCCGTCCCCTTAAGATGCTGAACGGTCTTGTAGTCGCCCCAGCCCAAGATTTCGGCTACGGCGCTTAAGCGGTCAGTGCCGACAACGTAGCGGCGATCGCCAACTTCAACGACTGAGTAGTCAAACTTCGGGTTGACGGCGATCCCTTGGTTGGAAGGAATAGTCCATGGGGTGGTCGTCCAGATCAAGAAGTAGGTGTTTTCTTCACTCAGCTTGCCCTTGCCGTCCTTGACCGGGAAGGAGATGTAGATTGAAGGTGATTCCACGTCGTGGTATTCGACTTCAGCTTCAGCCAAAGTTGATTCACTGGACCAGGACCAGTAAACCGGCTTCTTGCCTTGGTAGATGTAGCCATTTTCGTACATCTTGCCGAAGACCCGGATTTCAGCGGCTTCAAATTCCGGCAAAAGGGTGATGTAAGGGTGGTCCCAGTCGCCCATGACGCCCAAGCGCTTAAAGTCAGTCCGCTGCTTTTCAACTTGCTCCATGGCAAACTTCCGGCAAAGTTCCCGGTAAGCAGCCCGGTCCATGGTCTTGCGGTCAACGCCCTGCTTGGTCAATTGCTGTTCAATTGGCAAGCCGTGGGTATCCCAGCCCGGAACGTAAGGAGCGTAGTAGCCTTCCATGTTCTTGCTCCGGACGATGATGTCCTTAGTGATCTTGTTCAAGGCGTGACCCATGTGGATGTTGCCGTTGGCAAATGGAGGGCCGTCGTGAAGGTCAAATCTTTCATGACCTTCGTTGAGCTTCAAGCGTCTTTCATAAAACTTCTGGTCTTCCCAGTTCTTTTCCCATTCTGCTTCCCGCTTGGGCAGGTTGCCCCGCATCGGGAACTTGGTTTTACCCAGGTTCAGCGTATCCTTAACCCGCATATAAAAAATCCTTTCGCTAAAATAAAAAGCCTCATCCTAAAATAGGACGAGACTATCGTGGTACCACCTAAATTGAGCCCCGAAGGGCCCCACTTATGCCGGCTTATCGTGCCGGCCCCCGCTCAGACCAATCGGCAGCTGATCGCTCGCAGGCTTGTGTTAATCTTCCACCATCATTAACTCGCTAAGGTCGCCATAAAGCAGGACTGTCAGTCTGATTTATTAATCGTAATTATGTAAGAGATAAAAAAACAATGAAAAAAGTTTTCTATCTACAGTAAAAGAGTTTAAGGCATCAACCGGCCCTTTGTCAAATATTTATTGTCTTTTTGCCGGCCAAAACTGGCCTTCCACCCGCAGGCGGCCTTTTTTGCTGGGCTGGACAGAAAAGAGCTTGACCCGGCCAAAGCGGCGCAGGCTCAAGATGTCGCCAACTTTCAGCAGGCTTTCACCCTTCATTTCTTCATGCCAGTTTAAGCGGACCTCGCCGGCTTCCAGGGCCTCTTTGACCTGGCTGCGGGACTTATTGCTTAGAGCCGCTAAAACCGCGTCCAGGCGCATGGAGGAAGCCACAGCGGTAATGATCTCGGAATTGTCCTCTGCTTCCAGGCGGTCTTTTAACGGCTTCTCTTCCAGGCGGACCTTGACTGGCCCCATCCGGTCAATTTGACTGGCGAAAAAGTCAGCCAGTTCTTTTTCCGCGAAAAACTGCCACCGGCCTTGCCCGTCAGTGATGATGTCGCCAAAAGTATCTGTTTTTACCCCAGAATTGGCCAAGCTGCCCAGAATCTGGCTGTGGCGGAGGCTGGCGAACTTTTGCGGGTATTCGATTTCAAAGAGCTGGACCTGGTAGTTGTCCGGCTGCAGGTTCTCCCATTCCAGGCTGATGTAGAGCCGGCACTTTTCTGCCTCTTCATAGCCGCCAAAAGCCTGCACGATGGCTTCCCCGCCGGCGACCGTCTCCATGATCTGCCTTTGCCGGGGGTCCAGGAAGTCGGTTAAAAAGGCCTGGCCAGTAAACAAGAGACGATTAAAAAGACCAACAAATTGGTCAATTGTTGGTCTTTCTTCAATTGCAAAATGTGGGTAAAAGCTGCTGGCCTGCCGCTTGTCCATCACAGGAAAATCCTCCCTAAAATGTTGAAGAGCCAGCCCAAGGCAACGCTTTGGACAAAGTAGATCACAAACAGTGCAATCATTGGTGAGATGTCAATGCCAGTCGCGTAGACCAAGCGCAGGATCGGCCCCTGTCGGAAAAGTTTGACAAAGGGGTTGACGATCCGGTCGATCCAGCGGCCAGCCGCTGACTCGCTGATTGCCGGTATCCAAGACATAAAGGCATCAATAATGATCAAGAGGCTGTATGCTTCACAGATGAAGTGGAGCAGCCGGTACAAAAAAACCAAAAATGTTTGCATTAACCTAAAGTATCTTTCTTATCAAGCAGTTCAGTGATCTTGCCGTCAGTTTCAAACTTCGGCGGAGTAGCCAGGAAGATCTTGTCGCCGACGCGCTGGATTTCACCATTAAGGGCGTAAACCGTCCCAGTAATGAAGTCAACTACCCGGCGGGCAGAAGCGTCGTCCATCCGGCTGAAGTTGATGATGATCGCCTTTTGATTGAGCAGGTTCTGGGCTACTTCCTTAGCGTCAGAATATACCCGCGGTTCGTAAAGGACGATCTTGCTTGGGCCGCTGCCAGCCTGGCCGGCCTTAATAGATACGACATTGCTGTCACGGCTATTTGTTGGCCGGTAGCTGTTTTGCATTTCTTCTTGTTCGTCGTAATTTTCCTCGTAGGCATCTCTTTCTTCGTAGGAATCGTTGTCGCCGAAGCCGAAAAAGTCCTTAAACTTGTTGTTCATTTACTCTGCCTCCTTTACCGGTCCCGGCGGTGCTTGAAGAACGGAATATCGTCATCATCATCATCGTCGTAATCGGTGTTGATGTCAATTTGTGAAATCGTGCTGCTTGGATCAGCATCCAAAGCCGCTTCCTTTTCTTCAGCCTGCCGCTTTTGTTCTTCCGGGTTTTGCCGTCTTGAGTAGTCATCGTCGTTGAGGCCCCAAACGCTGATCGGGTCCATCATGGCTGGCTTCTCTTCTTTAACCGGGCTGGCCGGCTTTTCCGGCGCTTCTTGAACTGGCGCTTCTTGAACAGGCGCAGCTGGAGCTGGCTCTTCTGGAGTCAGGATCTTTGGCGCAGCCGGCTTTTCTCTAGGAGCGCTCACCTGGTGGCCACGGCCTGGCAACTGCTTAGACGCAGCAGCTTCAGCTTCGTCGTCAATCCCAGTAGCAATCACCGTAACCACGACTTCATCGCCCAGGTTAGGGTTGATGGCCGTACCGAAGATGATGTTAACGTCTTCGCCGGCAGCCGTTGAAACGATTTCTGAAGCATCCTGGGCTTCAAACAGGGTCAAGTCCGGACCACCAGTGATGTTCAAGAGGACCTGCTTGGCCCCGTCAATTGAAACTTCCAGAAGTGGTGAGGAAATCGCCATCTTGGTTGCTTCTACCGTCCGGTTTTCACCGCTTGCCCGGCCGATCCCCATCAAGGCTGCCCCCTGGTTTTCCATGACCGTCTTGACGTCGGCGAAGTCCAGGTTCACATAGTCAGTTGAAGTGATCAGGTCGGAAATGCCCTGGACACCCTGCTTGAGGACGTTGTCAGCTTCCTTGAAGGCTTCCATCATCGGCGTCTTCTTGTCAACGATTTCCAAAAGCCGGTTGTTGGCAACGATAACCAGGGTGTCAACGTATTCCTTTAGCTTGGCGATCCCCTCAGCGGCGTTCTTGGACCGCTTAGGGCCTTCAAAGCTGAATGGGCGGGTAACCACCCCAACTGTCAAAGCGCCAGTTTCCCGGGCAATTTTGGCGATTACCGGGGCAGCCCCAGTACCAGTACCACCGCCCATACCGGCAGTGATGAAAATCATGTCAGCACCCTTAAGTGCGTCTTCAATCGTTTCTTCGCTTTCTTCAGCGGCCTTTTGCCCGGTTTCAGGATGTGAACCTGCCCCCAAGCCCCTGGTCAGTTTCGGCCCCAGCTGAATCTTAACTTCAGCATTGTTGCTGTTCAAAGCCTGTACATCGGTATTGGCCGCGATAAAGGAGACGCCCTGCACGCCGTCTTCAATCATCCGGTTAACGGCATTGCCGCCCGCCCCACCAACGCCAATTACTTTGATAACTGCGTTGTTGTTGTCATCTGAATCAAAAGTAAAATCCAAAGCCATCTACGTTTACCACCCTTAATCAAAGAACTTTCTGAAAAATGCAGCTAAGCCCTTGTTTTTATTTTCGTTATTATTAGTCTTTTCTTCATGCCGGGTTTCAGTGTCTACTTCCCTATCATGCTTAGTCTTATTATAAGCTAATTCAGTGTCATTTTCAGCTTTCCGTGTCACTCTTTTAGCATTTTTTTGACTATTTCCGGCGCTGGCCAGCCGCTCATTTGACGCAAGAGCTGAATCCCGATAAATTACGGTGTTGGCCAGGTAGCCAATATCGCTCAAGTTGTTGGCATAGTTGACGATCCCGTAGGCCACTGAATAAACCGGATTGCGCAAGCCAATCTGGGCCGGCTGATAGATCTTGGCCTTGACATCATAGTCGGCCGCAACCAATTCATCAATCCCGGCCAAAAGAGCGCTGCCGCCAGTGATGATGACCCCGGCTGGAAGAGACAGGGCATCATGGTTGTACAGGCCCCGGCCGACCCGGCGCAGGATCTGCTGCAGGCGGGCGTTGATGATCTCGCTGAGATACTTCTCGCTGACCAGGTTGTTTTCGTCCTTCCCCACGGCTTTAACCGCGAATTTTTCATTTTCTGAAGCTAGGTCCGGGTCGGCATAGCCGTAGTCCCGCTTCAAGGCTTCAGCATCGCTCATGGTCGTTGATAAAACCACGGAAATATCATGGGTAATGTCGGCAGCCCCCTTTAGGTCAACCGTGGCGTACTTGATCTGGCCGTCGCGGATAACCGTGGCAGTCGTGCTGCCGCCGCCCATATCCAAAAGGATAGCCCCAAAAGTTCTTTCAGCTTCATCAAGCGCCACGCTGGAAACAGCCATCGGAGCCGGAACAAAGAAGTTGTTCCGAATGCCGGCGTGATTCAAAACCGTGTTGATGTTGTGAATTTCCGCTGACGGCGCCGTCATTACCAACCCCTGCACGAGCAGGGAGCGGGCAATCATGGTCCGCGGGTCATCAACGTCCTTTTCCCCATCGATCAAAAAGCGGCTGGGGAAGAAGGCCACGGCCTGCCGGTCCTTTTTCTTGGCAGCCTTGATAGCGGCATACATGACCTGCTGCACGTCTTCATTGGCAACTTCCTTGCCAGAATCAGAAATGTTGACCAGACCGGTTGTATTCTCCAGCTGCAGCATGCTGACTGGCAAGGAAGTCACTACCCGGTTGATCTTACTATTGGTCTTCTCGCTGACCTGCTGAATCACATTTTTGACAGATTCAGCAACTTGATCGATATCGACGATCTTGCCATGCCGCATCCCCCGCGTAGGAGCGGCAACTGCCCCGTAAACCTGCAGCTCTTGATGAGCGGCGTCGGCAACAACGACTTTGATGCTCGTGGTCCCAATGTCCAAACCAACTAACAAAGTTGAATTATCCAAGTTTCCTTCCCCCAATTCTAATATTCAGATAATATCATAATTCTTTAAAGATACAAAATTAAGACAAGCCGTAGGCCTTTTTTTCCGCGCTGGTCAAAGGGCGGGTAAAGGCACCGACTTCCATGTCAATGACACTGTTGGTTGTCAAATCCTGTTTAATCGAGTTATAGTACTTAACCTTGGATTTTATCGTCTCAGTGTTGCCGATTATCACATTGCCATCTTTCATGACCAGAATCATCTGGGTTTTGCGTCTGGTATTGCCAGACAGCATCTTGACCTGCTTTTTGAAATATTCAGGAAAAGAGTTAAAAATTTTAAGGTTGGTCTTCAAGGCCACCTGCTTGCTGTAGCCGATAAAAAGCGGCTTGACGTGGTCGACCTCGCTCCAGGTCAAGCTCTTAGTCCCCAGTTCTCCATTAGCGAGAATCTTCCGGTAGCTGGACCCGTCTTTAATGTAGCCAATCACTTTCCGCTCATGCACCCGCATGTTCAAAGTGTTCAGCCCCTTAACTGATAAAGTGACCGAAGCCACTTCAGGATATTTAGCGGCCAGCTTCTTGCTGATTTTCTTTTGCCCCCGCAAGGCATCAACGACCTTGTCAGAAGCCTTGATCTGGGCTACTTCCACCATGCTTTTGCCATCCAGGTCATCGGCTCCGAGCACCCTCACCGTTGATACGTCAGCTAAAGGCAAGACGTAGTAGGTTAAAAAAGCGATGGCCAGCAGGCAGACGGCCATGATCGAACCCAGCCGGGTCAAGAGGCCCCGCCGGCGTTCTTTCTTAAGCGAAGTAAGCTGGCTCGACAATTTGCGTGTTTCCTGCCCCTGGCCAGGTTCGTGGCGTAAGAATTTAGAGAGCTCCTCTTCCGGGTCTCTGCGGGTTATCCGTTTGCGAGCCATTGCTTCCTCCTAATCTTTTTTCATCAGTTTTTCTTGGAAATTTCCTTCATGACCTTGATGACCTGGTCAGACGCATCTGGCACGCCCAAGGCCTTGGAAGCCTGCCGCATTTTTTCCGCATAGCTCCGGTCCAAGAGCAAGTGGTCGATTGAAGATACGAAGGTGTTTTCGTTCAAGTCGTCTTCAGCAATCACCAAAGCCGCCCCGGCCTTTTCCAGGTCCATGGCATTCTTCATCTGGTGGTTGTGGGTCACGTTAGGACTAGGGATCAAGATCACCGGCACGCCTAAAGCCGTGAATTCAGCCAGGCTGGTTGCCCCGGACCGGGAAACAACGCAGGTCATTTCGGGCAAAAGGCCTGGCATGTTGGCGATATACGGCACGACCTTGATGGAGTTGCCGTAGTCAACTTCAGCCAGCTTCTTTTCAATTGCGTCATAGTAGTAAGTCCCGGTTGCCCAGATCACTTGGTAAGGCTTCTTCTTCAGCTCCATCAAAGACTTGAGCATGACCCGGTTGATGGCCAAGGCCCCCCGGGAACCTCCGAAGACCAGGACAGTCGGGATCTGAGGGTTAAGACCCAAATCGCCCTCCAAGTCAACTAGCTTGGCGTTTAAGCTCAAAACCTGCTGGGAACGAGGGTTGCCGGTCTTGACCAGCTTCTTTTTTTCTGGAAATTCCTTGGCCGCGTCGTCAAAAGTGTAGCAGATCTTGTCCACGTAGTGGCCTAAGAACTTGTTGGCCACCCCGACCACGGAGTTGGACTCGTGGATCATGGTCGGGATCTTCATCTTGCTGGCTTCGTAGACAATTGCCCCGCTGACGTAGCCGCCTGTCCCCAGGACAACGTCCGGCTTAAAGTCAGCCAGGATTTCCTTGGCCCGCTTGGTAGCCTTTAAAAAAAGCTGGATAGTCTTAACATTGTTCAGCAGGTGCTTTCTGTCAAATCCCTGGATGTCAATGGTCTTAAAGTTGACCCCGGCGGCAGGCACGATCTTGGATTCCAGCCCCTTCTTGGTGCCAACGAACAAAATCTCATCGTCTTGGCAGATGCCTTCTTCCTTCAGGCGTTCAATCAAGGCCATGATGGGATAAATGTGGCCGCCCGTGCCGCCACCAGAAAAAATAACTCTCATTTTATTTCTCTTCCAATTCTTTTACATACTTGACAAAATATTCGCCGCGTTCTTCAAAGGTCTTGAACTGGTCCCAGGAAGCACAGGCCGGTGAAAAGAGCAGGATGTCGCCGGCTTCAGCCAGCTTGGATGCTGCCTTAACCCCTTCATGCAGGTTGTCAACAACCACGATAGTCTTGATCCCAGCCTTTCTGGCCGCGTCAGCCAGCAGGTAGCGGGTTTCCCCGTAAGTTACGATGGCCTTGACGTGCTTTTTAAACAAATCGATCAGGGAGTCAAAGACAAAGCCCCGGTCCAGGCCCCCGGCCAAAAGGACTTCCGGCTCTTTGAAGGACTGGATGGCCACGGTGGCCGCTTCAATGTTGGTTGACTTGGAGTCATTGTAGACTTTGACCCCGTCAAGGGTGGTCACATACTGCAGGCGGTGTTCAGCCCCGGTGAAGGTGGACAAAACGGCCGCGATGTCGTCCTTGCCTGCCCCCATCAAGCTGCTGATGCCGATGGCAACCAGGGAGTTCTGCAGGTTGTGGATCCCCGGCAGCTTGATGTCGGCAATCTTCATCATCTTTTCTTCGCCATGCATCAAGTGGTCCTGGCCGATGTAGAAGTCAGCGGCTGGATCATTTTCACTGAAGGTCAGAATCTTGGCCTTAGTCGCCTTTTCTTCTTTAGCCAGGATGTCCTTTTGATCAAAGTTGGCCAGGAAGTAGTCGCTGGCCTTTTGGAAGCGGCCAACGTTCAGCTTGGCATCAACATAGTTGTCAAAAGTCTTGTGGTAGTCCAGGTGGACATTGTTGTAGATGTCAACGATGGCGGCTACCTTTGGCTCAATGTCAGTTACCCCCATCAGCTGGAAGCTGGACATTTCCACGACCAAAAGGTCATCTGGGCCGGCTTGGTCTAAAACTACTTCAGAAATCGGCCAGCCAATGTTGCCGACCGCGTAAGCGTGGTGGCCCTGCTTTTGCAGGTAGTGGTCCATGATCTGCTGAGTCAGCATGACCGTGGTGGTCTTGCCGTTTGACCCGGTGACGCAGACGTAAGGCGACTCACTGGCAGTTAAAGCAACTTCAGGTTCAGTGATGATGGGAACCCCTTTTTCGCTGGCCTTGGCCACCATCGGGTTCTCATAAGGGATGCCGGGATTTTTAACCAGGTAGTCAAACTTTTCCTGGTCAAACAGGTCGACTGGGTGACTGCCGCCAATTACTCTGACGCCCAGGTCAGCTAACTGCTTGGCCTTAGGGTCAGCAGCCAGGTCCGCCTTATCATTTAAAGTCAGGCGCGCGCCCAGCTTGAGGAGCAGCTTGCTGACCGAGAAGCCGCTCCGGCCCAGACCTAAAACAAGAATGTTTTTACCAGCATATTTATCGATTTCTTTCATCGTTTAATTATCCCCAAATCATCAAATAAATTCCGCTGCCAATCAGTCCAACCAGCCAGAAGACCAGGTCGACCTTCCATTCGGACCAGCCCAGCATTTCAAAATGGTGGTGGATTGGCGTCATTTTAAAAATCCGCTTGCCAGTTGTCTTGAAGGAAGCGACCTGCAAAATAACGCTGGCCGTTTCACAGACAAAGACAATCCCGATCAAAAGCAAGGACCATGGCCGGCCCAAGAAGATGCTGACCGCCGCCAAACCGCCCCCGAGGGCCAGGGAACCAGCATCCCCCATAAAGATCTTAGCCGGCTTGTGGTTGAACATAAAGAAGGCTGCCAAGCCCCCCATTACCGCCATACAGAAGACCAGAACGCCAAAATTCTGACTCTTAAAAGCAAGCCAGGCATAGGTGCCGTAAGCGATAAAGGACAAGCCGGTTGCCAGGCCATCCAGGCCGTCTGACAGGT
This sequence comes from uncultured Lactobacillus sp., assembly GCF_944327175.1. Lineage (GTDB taxonomy): Bacteria > Bacillota > Bacilli > Lactobacillales > Lactobacillaceae > Lactobacillus. The sequence goes on along the minus strand of NZ_CALVGT010000058.1, from coordinate 39,560 downwards.
TGACGGCGTTTGAAAAGCCGACCAGCCAGAAGACTTCAAACAAGGTAAAGAGGGCCATGTTCTTGACCACCCCGGCAAAAGGCAGGTAGAGGCCAAAGTCAAAGTTGTCACTGGCTGCCAGCAAAACGATCCCGGCAGCTACGACCAGCTGCAGGGCCATTTTTTGCCAGGCTCTAAGACCCAGGTTCCGCTTGAAAAAGAGCTTCAAACCGTCATCCAGGAAGCCGATAACCCCGTAACCCAAAAGAGCAACTAACAAAATCCAGACCGTCTTGGTCAGCTGGCCCTTATAAGCGCAGATGGCGATCGTTGCTAAGGCCGCTGAAAGAACGAAGACCGTCCCCCCCATGGTCGGCGTCCCCGACTTCTTCTCATGCCACTTTGGCCCTTCACCCCGGATCTGCTGGCCTTCGTCGTGGCTTCTCATCCAGATAATCAACCATGGCAAAAGCAAGGCGCTTAATACCAGTGAAATCATAAAAGCAATCAAACTTGCTTGCATCGATCTATTACTCCTTTAACTCTACTTTCAATTTCGTCCCTGATTTAACTACCGTCCCCTGGGCCAGACTTTGCGACTTGACTTTGCCGCTGCCTGACAGCTGCAGCTTGATTCCAGCCAGGGAGGCATAAGCCTCCAGCTGGCTTTCAGTCCAGCCAGTCAAATCCGGCAGGGTGATCTTGCCGCTGGTCAAGGCAAAGACAGTGCTGCCGACGGATACCGTTTCGCCCGCCGCTGCCTTTTGACTTAGAACTTTAGAAGCAGTCCCCAGGCGGACCAGGTTGAGACCATTTGAGGTCGCTGTCTTCTTGGCCTTGGCGTAAGTCATGCCGGTGAATTTCGGTACCTTGACCACGGCAGAAGCTGACTTGTCGCCCTTGTTCAAAAGCACCAGCCGGCTCATCATCGGCTTAAAGATCTGGGCTAGGATAGTTTCGGCCCCGCTGCCCAGCTTGCTTGGCTGCTTCATGGTCAAGTAGATGCAGTAACGGGGATTGTCAGTTGGGGTAATCCCCACGACTGAGAAGATGTAGTTCCGGTCCCCGGTCATGTAGCCGCCTGTTGACTTGGCAATCTGGGCCGTCCCGGTCTTGATCACGAAGTCCTTGCCCTTCATGTAATAGATGTGGCCAGTCCCGATTTCCTTGTCCAAAACCTTCTTCATGTTCTGCATGACTACTTTTCTGGTCTGGGCCGTAAAAATCTTCTTGCCAACCTTCTGGACCTTGTAGCTCTTGACCGTCTTGTCCGAAGAATTGGTGATTTTTTCCACCAATTGCGGCTTAACCATCTGCCCGTTGTTGGCCAGGGCACTGTATACCTGCATCATCTGCATGACGTTGACCGTGACCCCTTGACCAAAGGAAGTTACCGCCTGGTCAACCGGACTTGAGAAAGGCATGCTGCCTGAAACTTCACCTGGCAGGGTAATCCCGGTCTTGTGGGTGATCCGGAACATCTCCAGGTACTTGCGCCAGAGCTTGGCCCCCATCTTCTTCTCCAGGTAGACCATCCCGACGTTACTGGAGCGCGGGAAGGCCTGGGAGAACGGAATTGTTCCCCAGCCGGACTTCTGCCAGTCATAGATGGTGGAGCCGGAAACAGTGATCGATCCTGACCGGAAGTAGGGCTTGGGATTATAGTTGCCACTGTTGACCGCGGCCGCCAGGGACAGGATCTTGAAAACAGAACCTGGCTCATAGCTGGACTGGACCAGGAGGTTGCTGCCCGCCTTGCTGATCCCGGCCTTGGTCTGGGAGTTGAAGGTTGGCCGCTGGGAAGCAGCCAGGATCTTCCCTGTCTTCAAGTCTTCAATAACAGCTGTCATGGCTTTCGGCTTGTAGTTCTTCTGCACCTCGCTCATGTAGGACTCCAGGGCACTTTGCAGCTGAGAGTCAATCGTCAAATACAGATTGTCCCCGTCTTTAGCTGCCTTGTAGGAGTGAGACCCACTTGGCAGCTGGTTTTCCGTGGAGTCAACCATGCTGGTCTCATAACCGTTGGTCCCTTTGAGGATCTTGTTAAAGTAGGCTTCAAGACCCGTGACCCCCTCCAGTTCCGTCGTCTGCGTCTTGGAATTGTTCTTTGAAACCGTGTAGCCAACCACGTTTGAGGCAAAAACCCCATTTGGATACAAACGAGACGGCGTCTCCATAAACTTGATCCCGGTTAGGTGCATGGCCTGGATCTTCTTTTTCTCAGTCAAGGTTAAACCAGATCCGGCCGTCCCGAACTGAACCTGGAAGGTGTTTTTATTTTTCGGGTTCAGATACTTAAGGATTTTAGCCTTAGAAAGCGGCAAAACCGTGGCCAGCTTTTCAGCCGTTTTCTCCTTATCCTGGACATAGAGCGGTTTCTTATTGGAGTCAACATAAGTCTTGTCCAAAATCGCGTAGACCGTGTAGGTGTGGGAATCCTGGGCAATGATCAAGCCGTTCTTGTCATAAATCGTGCCCCGGTTAGCCGTCAAAACAGTGTTTCGCCGGTAAATCGCGGCAGTTCTCTTGCTGATGTCCTGGCCGTCAATGGTCTTGGAAATCGACAGATAGAGCATGCGACCAGCAAAAAAAAGAAAAACCAAAGCAACGACTAGCTCTAGAATTCTCCCAACTGTAAAGCGATAGCCGTGTGCTCTGGATTTTATTTTTCTTAAATTAGTGGTCTTCTTCATTAGCGAATTGTCCTAATGTTATTTTCACGCAACTTCAGTCCTTGACTTTGGGCGATCTTGTTCAAGCGGGTATTTGACGACAACTCGCCAATTTCCTGCTGCAAGTCAGTCGTTGCGTTCTTTTGCTTGGTAATTGATTCCTTGACGTTGGTTAACTGCCGCTGGGCATAAGTCGCCGAAACGCTGGCAGACACGTTCAAGGTAATCAAAGCCGCTGCTCCAAGCAAACCTACAGCGGCCAGCAGCTTTTCAAAAGCTGAGTACGGCACCTTCTGCGGGTCAACCACCAAACGAGGACTTTTCCGGGCTTCCTCTTCTGGTTCATAATTATATTTTCTAACTGTGTTTCCAGCCATTGTGGTCCTCTTTATAACTTCTCTGCTACTCTTAACTTTGCACTGTGTGACCGGTTGTTTTCCGCCAGTTCTTCTTCGCTGGCCGTGATCGGCTTGCGGTTGACCAGGCGTAAAGTTGGTTTGATCCCTTCAGGCACAACCGGCATTCCGCGGGGAATTTCAACTTCTGAATACTTCTTGAAGGTCTTCTTGACGATCTTGTCTTCCAAAGACTGGAAGGTAATAACGCTGATCCGGCCGCCGGGGTTGAGCAGGCCGATGGCTTCTTCCAAAGATGCCTGCAAAACGTCCAGCTCGTGGTTGACTTCCACCCGGATGGCCTGGAAGCTCTTCTTGGCCGGGTGGCCGCCGCTGCGGCGGGCTGCGGCCGGAATTGCTTCCTTGATGATCTCAACCAACTCAAAAGTAGTTTCAATCGGCTTGCCCCGTCTTCTTTCAACGATCTTTCTGGCGATCTGCCGGGAAAACTTCTCGTCGCCATAGCGGTAAAGGACGTCAGCCAGCTGCTTTTGGTCATACTGGTTGACCAGCTGGTAGGCGTCAAAGTCCTGGCTCTGGTCCATCCGCATGTCCAGCCTTGCGTCAAAACGGTAGGAAAAACCGCGCTCTGCCTGGTCCAATTGCGGAGATGAAACGCCCAAATCATAGTAGATGCCATCAATGCCGCTAATCCCCAGTTTGGCCAGTTCTTCTTTTAAATGGCTGAAGTTGTTGTGGACCAACTGCAGACGCGGCTGGCTGTCTTCTTTTAAAAAGGCAGCAAAATTGCTCTGGGCGCTGTCAATCGCGTACTGGTCCTGGTCAAAACCGATCAGATTTCCTTTGTCCAGCTTACTAAGCAGGTATCTTGCATGCCCGCCCCCGCCGAAGGTGGCATCCACGTAAGTGCCGCCGCTTTGTGGGGCCAGGTTGTCGATCGTTTCGTGCAATAACACGCTAGTATGCTTAAATTCCATCTTTATAACTCGATATCGTCCAAATCTTCCGCAATTTCATCATAACTTTCGTTGGCTTCGTCAGAATACTCTTCCCAGCGCTCCTTGGCCCAGATTTCAATCCGGTTGGAGACGCCGACAATGACGCATTCCTTAACCAGGCCGGCATGCTTCTTCAAGGTGGGGGACAAGTTGATTCTCCCCTGCTTGTCGAATTCGCCTTCCATGGCGCCGGAATAAAACATCCGGGTAAAACTCCGCGCGTTCTTCTTCGTCAAGGGAAGCTTGGCCAGTTTGGCCTCTATCTTGGTCCATTCCGTCAAAGGATAGCCAAAAATGCAGCCTTCCATGCCCCGGGTCAAAACCATGGCTGGCCCAATCTGTTCGCGCAGTTTTGCCGGAATGATCAAGCGGCCTTTGGCGTCCAAATTGTGCTGGTATTCGCCCATGAACATGGCAGGTCCTCCCTTCTGTTAACAATTTACCACAAATCCCCACTTTAAACCACAATATCTGAAAAACACAAGCAGATTTCCGAAAAAATTAAAAAACTGCCAGCCGCGCGAAGCGGCTGACAGTAATTTGTCAGATCATAACGACCAAAAGCAAGCCACAGTACCAAAAGAAACTGCAGGCATCCAGGTAGGACCAGAACTGGCGGAACATCTTCCCTAAAGAAATGTTCTTGTTGATCACGGCCCATCTGATCGCAGCCAGCAATATCAATATGAAGTAAAGCAGAAAGCCAGCAGGCAAAAAGGAAGGCACGCCCTTTAAATTGGTCATCAGCTGGCAGGCATAGATCAAAAAGAAGGGCATGACGTCATAGCCTCTAAAGGAAGCTCTGGGCCAGATCAGATTGACCAGGTAGGCACAAGCCAGGCCAAAGACCGGCAATAAGAATATCATCAGCATAATTTTCCTCCATCTGCTAGCTAGTTTAGCACATTTTTATTTTTCTCTTAAAGTGCAGCTGGGAAATTGCAAATCACCGCCAAAAAGGTTATAATCACTCTCATATAGGAGGCTTCTATGGCACGTAAAAAGAAAAAGTCGACATTTCAAAAAATTGAGAATTTCATGGTAGTCTTGATGGCTTTGATCACGCTCTTTGGCGTGGCAGCCTCAATTCTTTACTACTTAACTGCCCAATAAACCGGCAATACGCTCAAAAGCGGTCAGCTTCACGCTGGCCGCTTTTTTATTGCTCATTAATACCGGTAATTGTCCAGGTCAACTAGGAAAGGATACGATCTGGCCAATTTGGCCCAAAGCCAGTAAGTTGCCAGGCTGATCCCGATCGTCCAGCCGGCCGTGTATAAGAGGCTGAAACCGATGGCCTTCAAGGTCAAGTCCGTCCAGCCAATCAAACGGAAGACCAGCCAGGTGTAAAGGCAGCTGACGGTAATCGCCAAAATATTGCCCAGCAGGCGGAAAACGAAGAGTTCGGGAAAGACCCGGGCATACCAGCGGCCAAAAGCTGACAGGGCCGGCAGGATAAAGGTGTAGATCCCGATAATCCCCCAGAAGTAGAGGTCGGCAACTACTCCGGCAGCTAGGGCCAGCCAGATTTCCTTTTCATTTCTCTCATCTTCATAAGCGATGATCAAAGCGGCAATTGGCAGGATCAAAAGACCCGCCCGACCGTGCTGGTAAGTCAAGGCCGGCTGCAGGTAAACGGACAGGGTCCCCTCTACAACCAGAGCCAGGTAAAGGGCGATGGCCAAAACCCATTGCTTGAAAATCCGCATTAGCCAGCCACGCTCCTTTTGGCGACCGTTACCACGGACGCGTCACTCAAATTACCGGCCGGCTTGATCTTGATCAAGTCAGACAGGCCAAAGCTGTCCTTGGTTGTTTCCGCCACTGTCCCGATTAGGAGGCCCTTCGGTGAAGTCCCGCCTAAGCCACTGGTGTAGACCTTGGTCCCCTTCTTCAGCTTGCTTGAGCTGGAGGCCTGGGTAAAGGTCAAAGTGCCGTTTGACTGGACGCTGATGATCCCGTGCAACACCTTGCCCGTGTCAGTCGTGGCTTGCACGGCAAAACGGTTGGCCGAGCTGTCAGTCGTGGTGATCAGTTCCACCTTGCTGGTGGCCGCGTCGACTTCCAGGATCCGGCCAATCACGCCGCCGCCGGACATGACCGCCATGTCCTTCTTTAAGCCTGAGCTCTTGCCCTTGTCAATGGTCAAGACTTCTGACCAGCTGTCGCTGGAGCGAGAAATTACTGAAGCAGTCGTGGTCGTGTAGCCAGTCAAGGTCTTTTTAATTCCAGCCGCGGCCTTGAGCTGCTTGTTTTCCTTTTCCAGGGCAGCATTCCTGGCTTCTACCTGGGCAAGTTCAGAGACCTTCTTCTTTAAATGGCTGTTTTCGTCAGCCGCGTTCTGCAAGTCCTTGACGCTGTCGATACCGTCAGTAAACCAGGAAACCGGCACGCTCACGATTCTTGAACCGACAGAGATGATGTCATTACCCAAGCGCTGGATCAAAAGCGGCGCGCTTAGGTTATTTCTCAGCATCACCGTTGAGCCCAGCAGGGCTGCTAAAAGCGCTACGGTCCCGAAAGCCGCCAGCATTTTTCTGTTTTGAAAAAAATTCTTCATAAACACCCATCCAATATAAAAACCGGCCCGGAGGCCGGTTTTCTTATTTCTTATCTGCTAGTCTTCCGCATTACGTCCAGGTGCTTCAAAGATTCACCGGTACCGATTGCTACACAGTCAAGCGGATCCTGAGCGATGAAGACAGGCACCTTGGTCGCGTCAGAGATGACTTCTGGCAAGTTCTTGAGCAGGGCACCACCACCGGTCAGGACGATACCATGGTCAATTACGTCTGCGGCAATTTCAGGAGAAGTCAGTTCCAAGGTTTCCTTGATCGCAACAATGATGTCTTGAACAACGTCTTGAATAGCAGTTGCAACGTCAACGGCACTGATTTCCAATGACTTCGGCAAGCCTGACACCAGGTCCCGGCCGCGGATGGTCATTGATTCGATTCCCTTGGCTGCTTCAACGGAAGCTGAACCGATTTGGATCTTGATGTCTTCAGCGGTTCTTTCACCGATCAGCAGGTTGTACTTGCCGTGCACAAAGTTGGTGATTGCCTGGTTGAACTTGTCACCAGCCTGACGAATGGAAGTTGAAGAAACAATCCCGCCCAGGGAAATAGTGGCTACGTCAGTCGTACCACCACCGATGTCAACAACCATGGAACCAGTTGGTTCCATAACCGGCAAACCAGCACCAATAGCTGCGGCGAATGGTTCTTCAATCACGTAAGCTTCTCTGGCCCCTGCCACCCGGGCAGCGTCGATAACAGCACGTTTTTCAACTTCAGTAACGCCTGAAGGCACGCAGATCATGACTGAAGGCTTGGAATTGCCGACCGTCTTGCCCATAAAGTACTTAAGCATGGCCGCGGTCGTGTCGTAGTCAGCGATAACCCCGTCCTTCATCGGACGGATAGCCACGATTGAGCCTGGAGTTCTGCCGATCATTTCCTTGGCTTCTGAACCAACTGCAATAACTTCGCCAGTCTTGGTATTCTTGGCAACGACTGAAGGCTCACGCAAAACGATGCCTTTGCCTTCAACGTAGACCAGGGTGTTGGCGGTACCCAGGTCAATACCGATATTCTTTGAACCTAATCCAAACACGGATATCTCTCCTTATTTACTCGCTTAATCTTGCTTAATTATAGCATAATGCCTGTGAAAGTCATGGATTGGTACAAATTTTAGCTAATTTTAAAACAATTCCCGCTCCCGCAGGCTTAAGTACTCTCCCCCGCCGATGATGAAGTGGTCCAAAAAGGTGATCTTCATGATCTTGCTGGCTTTTTTCAAGCCCTTGGTCAATTCCAGGTCATTGTCTGACGGAGTCAGCGCCCCGCTGGGATGGTTGTGGGCCACGATGATGCTTGCGCAGCCGTAGACCACCGCCCAGCGGAAGATTTCCCTGGGATGGACCCAGGACCGGTCCAGGGTGCCTTGGAAAAGCATTTTTTCACCCAAGAGATTCTGTTGCTGGTCAAAATAGAGGACCCAGAACTGCTCCTGCTTTTGCCCCAGCAGTTTATTAGCCAGGTAGTTGCCAATCTTAGAGCTGCTGGCCCAGTCAGAGCTGCGCCGCATGTCAGTCCGCCGCAACCGGTCCATGGCCACCTCGATGGTCAAAGCCAGGTCATTGGGGCAGTCCGGTCCTGACGCGTAGTCCAAGATGTCCTTGAAGCTGGCAATGTGCTTTTGATCCAGCAGCTGCAACAAGTCTTCCAGACTCTGGCAGGGCAGCTGGTCAAAGAGCAGCTTGAGCAGGTCACGGTCACTTTCAACATAATAGTAGTTTTGCGTAGTTTCGGTCATTTGCATTTCCTCCTTATTTTTACGCTCTACTACTAATTACGCCAAAAACTAGGAAATTTTTTTCAAAAAGTCAAAAAAGTCCGGGCAAATCAGCTGGGCTCTGGCCCGGTCTTCGGCTGAAGCGGGCTTGATGTCGGGAATCATGACGCAGTCGATCCCGGCATTTTCCGCCGCTTCGACTCCCATGCTGGAGTCTTCAAAGATCAAGAGCTGGTCTTTACCCAGGCCGCTGCGCTCTTGGGCAGTCAGGTAGAGGTCCGGGAAAGGCTTGGACCGGAGCTTTTTCTCGGCAACTTCGTCATGGGTGACGATAAAGTCAAAGCTGTTCCGGCAGCCGGTCACCCAAAGATTGTGGTCAACCACGCTCTTGTAGTTGTTGCTGGCAATCCCAATGGTAAGGTCTAGATCGTTAAAGCGCTCCAGTGCCTCCTTGACCCCCGCCTTCAGCTTCAGCTTGCCTTGGTCGGTCCACTCCCAGACCAGGTCATCAGTCCGCTTGACAAAAGCCTGGCGGACCTCATCGCTTGGAAAGTATTTTTCGTAAAAGTCATCCATAGCCTTGACGCTGGCGCCGACCAAACCCAGGTAGGTATCATCACTGATGCCCAGCTTGTATTCCCGGGCGGCCTGAATGTTGGCCTGCCAGTAGAGCTCTTCGGAGTTGACCAGGAGGCCGTCCATGTCAAAAATGACTCCCTGCTTGTCTGTCTTTAAACCTTCAACACGCATATTTTTCCCCCTTCATCCTTAGTTATCCTGCAGAAGCTGCAAGACCGCGCTGACCAGGTAAAATGAACCCGTAACCAAGATCAAGTCCCGGTCTCCAGCTTTCTCCATCACTTGCTTTAAAGCCTGGACAAAATCTCCCTCATAGGCAAATCTTTCCTGAGTCCAGGCCGGGAAATCAGCCTTTTTAGCAGCCCGCGGGTAGGCCAGGCTGGTCAAGGTGACTTTTTCGCCCTTCAGCAGAGTCAAAAAGTCGCTCAAGTCCTTGTCCTTCATCATGCCAGCTAGGGCCAAAAGCCGGCCGCCTTTTTCCTTGGCCAGGCGGCGGGCATATGGCAAAAGCTCGCTTCCGGCCTGGACATTGTGGGCCCCGTCCAATAAAAAGCTGCATCCCACCTTTTCCAGGCGCTGGTAGCGGCCAGGAACCGTGGTCTGGGTCAAGGCTTCTTCTACCGCCTTTTCACTTAATGCAAGAGGCAAAAGGGCAAAGGCCGCCAAAGCCATGGCCGCGTCTTTAGCTTCTGGCAGGGGCCAGACCGGCAAATGGTAATTTTTCCCGAAGACGGCCAGCTCATAGCCTGCTTTTCCCTCTTTAACCTGGAAGTCCTGGCCCAGCCAGTAAGCCGGACTGGCCGATTTAGTAATTTTTTCTTCAACGATTCCCTTTACTCTGGCCGGGATGTCGCCGAGAATGACCGGGACAGCCGGCTTGATGATCCCGCTCTTTTCTTTGGCAATATCAGCCAAAGTTGGTCCGATGATCTGCTCATGGTCGAGGCCGATAGTGGTAATCAAGCTGACTACTGGCGTCATCACATTGGTCTTGTCATGCTCGGCCCCGATGCCGACTTCAATAACCGCGTAATCACATTTTTGCTTGGCAAAAAAGAGAAAGGCCATGGCGACTTCATATTCAAAGGTCACCAGGGCAAAATCTGGCTCGCCTTCCCGCAAGCGGCTGACTGCTACTTCAACTTCGCTAGCCACTTCCAACAAGTCCTCATCCGCGATTGCCTGCCCGTTCAGCTGAATCCGCTCGTTAAAGCGGATGATAAAGGGCGAAACAAAAAGGCCAGTCTGCTGACCGGCCTTTTGGAGCAGATTGCTCAGGTAATATGCAGTTGAGCCCTTGCCGTTGGTTCCAGTAATGTGGCAACACTTGACCTTGTCCTGGGGATCGCCCAGGGCCTTAAGCACCCTTTTGACATAAGTCAGGTCGCTCTTTTCGTGCAAGCGCGGCAAATGGTAGAGATAAGCGGTAAGTTCATTAACTGTCTTAAATTTCACGTCTTTAACGACTTTCTTTCAATTCCTTGATGCGGTCGCGCACGCCGGCAAGCTGGCTTTCGTATTCGGCCAGCTTGCCCTTTTCCTTTTCAACCACGGCAGCTGGAGCGTGGTCAACAAAGCCCTTGTTGGCCAGCTTCTTGCTTGCCCGGTCAACTTCAGCTTCCAGGCGGGCTTCTTCTTTGCCCATCTTGGCGATTTCTTCGTCCAGGTCAACCAGTTCTGACAGCGGCACGAAGATTTGGGCCCCGGCGATAACAGCCGTCTTGGCCAATTTCGGCGCGTTAATCTTGCCTGAGATTTCCAGCTTCTTCGGGTGCAGGAAGTTTTCAACGTATTCCATGTTGTCCCGTAGAATTGCTTCATTCTTTTCGTCATCAAGCTGGATCAAGATGTCGATGGCACTGGACATTGGAGCGTTCACTTCCATCCGGATGGTCCGGACCGCCTTGATGATTTCGATCAAGAAGGCCATGTCTTCATCAGCCTTGACATTGTCAAATTCATCGTGGGTTTCCGGGTAAGCGGCAGTCATGATGGACTTGCCTTCATGCGGCATGGACAGCCAGAGCTTTTCAGTTACGAATGGCATGATTGGGTGGATAAGGCGCAGGATCTGGTCCAGAATCCAGGTCAGGTTGGCCTGCTTTCTGGCCTTAAGTTCTTCATCATCGCCGTAGAGGGCAACCTTGGAGATTTCGATGTACCAGTCACAGAAGTCGTTCCAGATGAAGTTGTACATTTCCCGGCCGGCTTCCCCGAATTGGAATTCGTCAAAGAGGCGGTTAGTTTCCTTGACGGTGTGGTTCAAGCGGTCAAAAATCCAGGCGTCAGCCAGGTCAAACTTGCTCGTATCTGGCTTTTGGGCAGGCTTGGCATCTTCCGGCAGGTTCATGATCACGAAACGGCTGGCATTCCAGAGCTTGTTGATGAAGTTCCAGGCCGCGTCCATCTTGGTGTAGCTGAAACGGGTATCCTGGCCAGGCGCGGTCCCGTTGAGCAGGAACCAGCGCAAAGCGTCAGCACCGTACTTGTCGATGACGTCCATTGGGTCGATCCCGTTGCCCAAGGACTTGGACATCTTCCGCCCCTGCTCGTCTCTGATCAAGCCGTGCAAAACGACATTGTCAAATGGCCGCTCGCCGGTGAAGTGCAAGCTTTGGAAGATCATCCGGGAAACCCAGAAGAAAATGATGTCGTAGCCAGTTACCAGGGCATTGGTTGGGAAGTAGCGCTTGAAGTCAGCTGAGTCTTCATCCGGCCAGCCCAAAGTTGAGAATGGCCAGAGGGCACTGGAGAACCAGGTGTCCAAAACGTCCTGGTCTTGTTCCCAGTTTTCAATATCTTCTGGCGCTTCCTCGCCAACATACATTTCCCCGGTCTGCTTGTTGTACCAAGCTGGAATCCGGTGACCCCACCAGAGCTGGCGGGAGATGACCCAGTCGTGGACGTTTTCCATCCACCGCTCCAAAGTGCCTTCAAAGCGGTCAGGCACGAAGTTGACTCTGCCTTCACCCTTTTGGTTTTCCAAAACCTTGTCAGCCAGTGGCTTCATCTTGACGAACCATTGAGTGGACAGACGAGGTTCAACCTGCACACCGGAACGCTCTGAGTGGCCAACTGAGTGGACAATTGGTTCAACCTTGATCAAGTAGCCTTCAGCCTTGAGGTCTTCAACCAGCTGCTTGCGGCAGTCGAAGCGGTCCATGCCAGCATACTTGCCAGCCTTGTCGTTCATGGTCCCGTCGTCGTTCATCACATTGACCCGCGGCAGGTCATGCCGGTTGCCGACTTCAAAGTCGTTCGGGTCATGGGCTGGGGTGATCTTCACCAGACCGGTCCCAAATTCCGGGTCGACGTGCTGGTCTTCAATGATCGGGATTTCCCGGCCAACCAGCGGCAGAATCAGCTTCTTGCCAACCAGGTCCTTGTAGCGTTCATCCCCTGGGGCAACAGCCACGGCCGTGTCACCAAACATGGTTTCCGGCCGGGTAGTAGCGATTTCCACGCTGCCAGAGCCGTCGGCCAGCGGATAGTTGATGTGGTAGAAGGCCCCTTGGTCGTCCTGGTGGATAACTTCGATGTCAGACAAAGCAGTCCGCAGCTTCGGGTCCCAGTTGATGATATATTCGCCCCGGTAAATCAAGCCTTCATTGTAAAGCTGGACGAAAACCCGGCGGACAGCCTTGGACAGGCCCTTGTCCAGGGTAAAGCGTTCCCGGCTGTAGTCCAGGGACAGACCCAGCTTTTGCCACTGGCTCTTGATGATGTTGGCGTATTCATCCTTCCATTCCCAGACCTTTTCCACGAACTTTTCACGGCCCAGGTCATAACGGCTGACCCCTTGTTCTCTGAGGCGGGCTTCAACCTTGGCCTGGGTAGCGATACCGGCGTGGTCCATGCCCGGCAGGTAAAGGGTGTCGTAGCCCTGCATCCGCTTGTAGCGGATCAAGGTATCTTGAATTGCCGTGTCCCAGGCGTGGCCCAGGTGCAGCTTGCCAGTAACGTTTGGCGGCGGGATAACGATTGAGTATGGCTTGGCCTTCTTGTCACCAGACGGCTTGAACAGGTCCTCGTCCAGCCACTCTTGATAGCGGCCAGCTTCAACCTCTTGCGGGTTGTATTTTGGTGCTAATTCTGTCATAAATTTCCTCCAATAAAAAAGTCCTAGACAAGTAAATGTCTAGGACGATATATAACCGCGGTACCACCTAAATTGAGCATAATGCTCCGCTTAAACGCGGTAACGGCGCGGGTACCGGACCGGCTTACTCCTGGTTCAGCCGGCCAGCGAATCAAGCTACCAGGCGCCTTCCGGTCTCTCAGCTTAAATGACCTTTCTCTGTCATGAAGCGCCACCTCTTGATCTTGGCTTTGTCACAAAGTATAGCATAATTTTTTCAGCCATTAAAGAGAAAGTTGTGCCAGCTCTTCTGCCGTCAAAGGCCGGTAGGAGCCAGGCGCCAAATCAGCCGGCAAAGTCAAAGGGCCCATGCTAAGCCGCTTGAGCTTTAAGACCTTCATCCCCTGGGAGGCAAACATCCGCTTAACCTGGTGGTATTTGCCTTCGGTAATGGTGATCTCAATTTCTGACTGCTCCTGGTCTTGGTCTTGCCGCAAGATCTTCAGCTGGCCCGGCTTTAATTCCGTTCCGTCTTTTAAGGTGAGGCCTGCCGCGATTGCCTTGGCCGTTTCTTCATCAGCCACTCCGGCCAAAAGTGCGTAGTAGGTCTTGGCCACATGGTATTCCGGAGCCAGGAGCTGGTGAGCCAATTGACCGTCATTGGTCAAAAGCAAGAGGCCAGTCGTGTCCTTATCCAGGCGGCCAACTGGAGCGATCTTTTGATAGTGGTCCTGGTCTTTTAGCAGGTCCAGAACAGTCTTTTGCCGGGAGTCTTCTGTTGCCGACAAGACGCCGGCTGGCTTATTGAGCAAAAAGTAGTGGTACTGCTGGTAGACAACCGCCTGGCCATTGACCAGGACTTCAGCGTCCTCTTTCACCTTCTGCTTGGCTGACCGGCAAACCTTCCCGTTGACCGTCACCTGGCCGGCTTTAATAATCTCATGAACCTGGGACCTGGAGCCCACCTTCATGTTGGCCAAAAATTTGTCCAGGCGCAGCATTAAAGCAGGTCCGCGTCTTCTTCAGCCAGGTCGTCAAGGAAGCTTTGGCCCGGGTAGATCGGAGTGACCTTAACCCCGGCCAAGGCCCGCTCAATCAAGCCGTCAACATCCAGGCGGCTTTCATATTCCCGAGCTTTGTCGATCTTTGGCTTGGTCTTTGGACGCGGCGGGGCAAAGATGGTGCAGCAGTCTTCAAATGGCTGGATGGACAGGTCAAAGGTCCCGATTTCTTCAGCCTTGGCAATGATTTCGGTCTTGTCCATGGTGGCAACTGGCCGCAATACTGGCGTGGTCGTCACGTCATTGATTGCTGCCATGGATTCCAAAGTTTGGGAAGCTACCTGGCCAACTGATTCCCCGTTGAAGATGGCCAAAGCGTGCCGCTTTTCCCTGATGATGTCGGCCAGACGCAGCATAAAGCGGCGCTGAACAGTCATCAAATAGCCTTCAGGAAGCTTTTCCTTGATCGTTTCCTGGATTTCAGCAAAAGGCACTTCGATGAAGTTGATCCGGCCGCTGTACTTGGCCAGGATGCTGGTCAATTCCTTGGCCTTGGCCAGGGCCTTTTCAGAAGTGTATGGCGGTGAGAAGAAGTGGACCATTTCGATGTTCACCCCCCGCTTCATGGCCAGGTAGGAAGCTACCGGAGAGTCGATCCCGCCGGACAGCATCATCACTGCCTTGCCGGCTGTGCCAACTGGCATCCCGCCTGCCCCATGCAGGAGCTGGTTGGAAATGTAGGCCCCGTCCTGGCGAATTTCCAAAAGCAGGACCATGTCCGGGTGCTTCATTTCCGCCTGCAGGCCTTCCATATGGTTGTAAAGGTAGTCAGCTACCATCTGGTTCAATTGGTTAGTGTCGTAGATAAACTTGTGGTCGCTTCTTCTGGTGTTGACCTTGAAGGTCATACCGGCCTTGTAAGTTGCCTGCATCAATTCCAGAGCAGTTTTCTCAATGGCTTCCAGGCTCTTTTCAGTCTTGATGACTGGAGAGTAGGTCTGGATCCCGAAAACAACCTTCAAGCGGTCATTGACCGGCTCAAAAGGCGTCCCGTTCAAAAGGATGTGCATCCGGTCGTGGTGGGTCTGGATCTTTAGGTCCGGGAAGTCGTGCAAAACCTTCTGAACATTGCTGGCCAGGCGGTTGATGAAGTCCTTCCGGTTCTTGCCCTTGGTGGACAGTTCGCCGTAGCGAATCATGATTTCTGTGTATTGCAAATTTATTCTCCTAAGTGGTTGATCTTGGCAAAGTGCTGGTAAATCTTGGCAAAAGCTGCGATGAATTCGTCTGCTTCTTCTAAAGTATTGCTTTCATCAAAGCTGAGGCGGACGGCGCTGGTCGCGATTGCATCTGGCGTCTTCATCGCCGCCAAAGTACTGGCTTCGTCTGCCTTCTTTGAGGCGCAGGCGGAAGTGGTGGAAATATAGATGTCCTGGTCTTCCAAAGTGTGAACCAGGGTTTCACCTCTAATCCCCTCTAAAGCAAAGCAGAGGATGTGGGGGGCAAAGTCCGCCTTCAAAGGAGAGAAGATATGGATGCCCGGCTTGTCTGCCAGGTACTTGCTGATCTTTTCCTTAATGGCGTATTCTCTGTCCGCCTTTTCCTTTTCATCCGTCAAAAGCAGGCGGGTGGCCTTGGCCATGGCCGCGATAGCTGCCAGGTTTTCCGTCCCACTTCTTAAGCCCTTTTCCTGGCCGCCGCCTTCACACAAAGGCATCAACATCCGGCCCCGCCGCTTGTACAAAATACCAATGCCGCGCGGGCCATGGAACTTGTGGGAAGAGAAGCTCATCATGTCGACCCGGGGGGTAAAGACCTGGTCCCAGATCCCCTTGCCCAGAGCCTGAACATTGTCGACGTGGAAGTGGACGTTCGGGTAATCTGTCAGGATTTCAGAAATTTCCTTGATCGGCTGGATAGTCCCGATTTCGTTGTTGACGCCCATGATGGAGACCAAGGTCGTATCCTTGTCCAGGGCTGCCCTCAAGTCTTCCGGATTGACCCGGCCTTCCTTGTCAACTGGCAGGCGGGTAACCCGAAAGCCCAGGTTTTCCAGTTCGGTAAAAGTATTAGCCACTGAGGCATGCTCAACGGATGAGGTAATGATGTGCTTGCCAAATTCCCGCTTGGCCCAGGCCGTCCCCTTGATGGCCGTATTGTTGGATTCAGTCCCGCCGGAAGTAAAGTAGATTTCGTCGGTATTTACTCCCAATAAGTCAGCGATTTGCTTGCGGGAAGCTTCCAGCAGACCATGGGCCCGGTCGCCCAGCCTATGCAGGCTGGAAGGGTTGCCCCATATCTTGGTCACCACCTGGCTGTAGGTCTCTAATGCTTCAGGTGCCATCTTGGTCGTGGCACTGTTGTCAAAATAAATCACGCTTCTTGCTCCTTAAAAAAGCGGCCATTTTAATGACCGCTTAATTACAAATGATATTCTATTTTAGTCCAAAAGCCGCTTGACTTCAATCAATCAGCTCTTTTTGTTCCTGATAGTAGGAATTTTCAATCCGCTGGTAGCTGCCCGGTTCAACCCGTTCTACCGTCGTGGCGATTGTATCCAGGGCATCCTTGTAGTTGTAGTCCCGGTCATACAGCTTCATGGCTTTTCCGCGGGCCCGGACTACCCCTTCATTGTCCAGGAACTTGTTGGAATACTGCATGGTCAGTTCAAAAAGATTGGCTGAGCTGATGATGTCTTCCGCTTCTCTTTGCAGGCGGTCAACGTCATCTGAGATCTGCACCAGTTCTTCAGAGATCTTTTCCATATTGATCCGGACCTGATTGAGTTCCCCGCTGGTCTTGCTGATTTCATTGATAACCAGGGTGTACATTTGCAAAAATCCTTCCGGAATCCCCGGCAGATTCTGCCGGCTGAGGTGGCGGTAGACCAGGGAGACCTGCTGCTTGAACTCCTTGATCGACCGCTGGGCAACTTCTTCAGCCTCGTAAAGGCCGTCAACTGCTTCAGAGAGCTCCTGCTGGCGCTTGCCGATTTCCTGCAGGCGGCCAAGAATTCTGATCCAGTCATCCTGGACTTCAGAGTAGACGGCCCGGCCGTCAGCGATCCGCTGGCTGGCCCGGATGTAGTCAGAATCCATCTTGTGAACTTCTCTTTCAAGCTCCCGGCTTTCGTCCAGTTCCCCGTGGGTCAGTTCATAGCTTTCGTCGATATGGCGCAGTTTCTTGATCAGCTGCTGGCTGACAGTCTGCTGGTGGGTCAAGAGCCGCTGCAGCTTGTCCTGGCTCTTTTCCACAAAAGGCCGGGCCTTGTATTCTTTCTCCAGGATTCCGTAAAGGGTCTTGATTTCCTTTTCGACCTTCTTCACCCCCTTGCTGGTCTCTTCTAAGTCCAGCTGGGCCAAAGCCGCCAGAGACCGGTCGATTTGGTCGTTGCTTTGCTTGATTTCCAGCAGAACGTCCAGGCTTCCGAAGCCGTACTTAGCATCCCGCATTTCCTTATAGCCAGCCGCGATTTCGTCTAGCTGGTCGGCAAAAACAGTCTGCAGGTTGTGCTGGTCTTCCTTGACTTCTGGCAATTTGGCCTTTAGGGACGTGAGGTCCGCCCGGATCTTTGACAAGACCCGCTTGGCTTCAACATGGTCACCCTGGGCCGAAAGGTTCTTGGCCTGGGCAAAGTCTTCTTCTATGGCAGACAAGTGGTTTTCGATTTCTTCCAGGGCCACGCTGTAGTCAAAAGAATCAGCCAGGATTTCCTTGCGGATTTCCCGGTAGCTCTGCATCAATTCGTCATATTGGGCCTTGTTTTCCCGGTTCGATTCCAAAAGCTGGGTGAAGACGTCGGATGAATTCTTGACGTCTTCAGAGATGGAGTCGACCAATTCTCTGGCCTGCTTGATGCTTTGGTGGGACTTGACCAGGCGGTAGCGGGCGTTTTCGTCCGCCCCGTCTTCAATCAAACGCTGGATTTCAGGAAAAAGTTCCGCTGCCTTCTGGTAGCTCTTCTTCCATGTATTAAGCGTAGCCAGGCTTTCCCCGGCCAGTTCCATCTGGTCCAGCTTGCCAATCGCCCGCTCCAGGTGCAAGTCTTCCATATTGCCCAGTTCATTGTCGAGCTCTTCGATCTCGCGCAATTGCCGGCGGTTGATCAAAAGCATGGCCATGACCAGGACGATGATCGTGATAATTAAAGTGATGAGTAGTAGAGATTGTGTTGATGACATATCTTTCTCCTCCGAACTAAAGTTAATTATACCAAACTAGCCCCCAAAATATTTTATCTTTGCCAGACTTTCTGCGTTTTTTTCTTGCTTTCCGGGCTCAAAGCCCTTATAATGGTCAACGTGTAAAATATTTGCAGCCATAAGCGACAAGAACGTCAACATCCCGGGACGTTTAGTGAACGAGTAACCCACGCTGCACGGGCGAAAATGTAAACTCGGGATGCACGAATGTTGAGCTTATATTGTGATTATTTTACTCCAACAATTTTTATTATTTTTATTGGAGGAATTTTAATATGTCAAGATACACTGGTCCAAGTTGGAAGCGGTCAAGAAGATTGGGTATTTCTTTGTCAGGCACTGGCAAGGAACTTGCTCGTCGTTCATACGCTCCAGGTCAACACGGTCCTAACCAACGCGGCCGTCTTTCAGAATACGGCACGCAATTGCACGAAAAGCAAAAGCTGCGCTGGATGTTTGGTTTGAACGAACGTCAATTCCGTACTTTGTTTGCCCGCGCTGGTAAGATCCGTGAAGGCCAACACGGTACCAACTTCATGATCTTGCTTGAACGTCGTTTGGACAACGTTGTTTACCGTCTCGGCTTGGCTACTACCCGTGAACAAGCCCGTCAATTGGTAAACCACGGCCACATCACTGTTGATGGCAAGCGCGTTGACATTCCTTCATACGAAGTTAAAGTTGGTCAAACCATTAGCTTGAAGGAAAAGTCAAAGAACCTGCAACAAGTTAAGGACGCTTTGGAAGCTGTTGCTTCACGTCCATCATTTGTTTCATTTGACGAAGACAAGATGGAAGGTCAATTGGTTCGTTTCCCAGAACGTGACGAAATGGAACCAGAAATTGACGAAGCCCTGGTTGTTGAATACTACAACAAGTTGCTGTAATATCAATTCGGCTTCAAAGTCTTTCCCAGTTTTGGGAAAGGCTTTTTTCTTGCCCAAAAAGTTCAGTTATAATATGCTTTAGAGCCAGAAAAAGACAATTTTAATTTTTAGAAAGGACTAAGCCATGACTGAAGATTTAGCCAAAAGAGTCGAAAACGCCGCGAATGGCATTACTCCGCAGACCAAGCCCGACGAGCGGCGGCGCTTTTTGGGTTCTTTAAGGGAGCGGGTTTTCGTGCGCATGACCATCAAAGACTGTGAAGACGCCAAGTTGACCAAACTCTTCATGGACCACTTTGCCGACTACAAGGGCTATACCATTTTAATCAACGCCAACACCCCCAACCCGGCCTTCGTCAGCCAGATTGAAAGCCGGGCCAGCAAGGAACAGGTTCCCTTCTGCCCCAGATTGAAAGCCGGGCCAGCAAGGAACAGGTTCCCTTCTGCCTGGTCAATGACGAAAGCGCCAGAAAAGGCGATGACGATTCCGCCATTCTGGTCGTCAGCAAGAAGGCTATCAACCGGATGCGGATCGAACTAACCCAAGTCTACGCCCCGCCGCTACCGGCTGAAGAATTGCCGGCCCCAAAGAAAAAGGGCTTTTTGGCCAGATTCTTTGGGGGCAATAAATGAAGCCCTTAGCCTACCGGATGAGGCCCCAGTCCATCGACCAAGTCGTCGGTCAGCAGCACCTGGTCGGTCCCAAAAAGATCATCCGCCGGATGGTTGAAGCCCGGCAGCTCTCGTCCATGATCCTGTACGGTCCACCTGGTATTGGCAAAACCAGTATCGCCAGCGCGATCGCCGGCAGTAGCAAGTACGCCTTCCGCCAGCTCAACGCAGCTACCGACGGGCAAAAGGAACTCTCCCAGGTCGCCGCAGAAGGCAAGATGAGCGGGACGGTCGTCCTTTTGCTGGATGAAATCCACCGCCTCAACAAAGTCAAGCAGGACTTCCTTTTGCCGCTGCTTGAATCCGGCCAGGTGATCATGATCGGGGCAACCACGGAAAATCCCTACCTGGCCATCTCCCCAGCCATCCGGTCTCGCTGCCAGATTTTTGAACTGAAGCCGTTGACTGAGGAAGAGATCTTGACTGCTGTTGACCGGGCCTTGACCGATGAAGAAAGAGGTCTGGGCAAGTACCATGCCAAACTGACGAAAGAAGCAGGAGAATTTTTAGCGCAAAAAGGCAACGGAGACCTGCGAGCCACTTTAAACAGCCTGGAACTGGCCGTTCTGTCGACCAAGCAGGAACTGGAAGCTGAGGGCAAAGACGCCTCCTCCTTTACGGTCACCCTGGATGATATGGCGGATTCTTTGCAAATGAAGATCCAAAACTTTGACGCTGACGGGGACGGCCACTATGACCTCTTATCCGCCTTTCAAAAGTCCATCCGGGGCTCAGATACTGACGCGGGCCTGCACTACCTAGGCCGGCTGCTGGAATCCGGCGACCTGGTCTCAATCTGCCGCCGGCTCAGCGTGATTGCCTACGAAGACATCGGCCTGGCCAATCCCCCGGCCTGTGAGCGGGCTATTTTGGCCGTACAGACGGCCCAGCAGCTGGGCCTGCCAGAAGCCCGGATCCCCCTGGCCAACGCCGTTATCGAGCTCTGCTTGTCCCCTAAGAGCAATTCTGCAATGACGGCCATTGACGCGGCTTTAGCTGACATCCGCCAGAGTAATGTCGGCCAGATTCCTGACCAGCTGAAAGACGCCCACTACAAGGGGGCCAGCAAGCTGGGCCACGGGACTGGCTACCTTTACCCTCACGACTACCCGGGCGACTGGGTGGCCCAGGCTTATCTGCCTAACCGCCTGCAAGGCAAGCAATATTTCGCTCCTAAGGGCGAAAGCAAGTTTGAAGCGGCTTTTAAGAGCCAGTACCAGCGCCTGCATGACCTGCAAAAAACGGGTCTTAAGGGAAAATGAAAGCGCTGCATTTATGCTTGACAAAGGCTGCTGGGTTCTATATTATAATAAGTGATCTGAGTTGATCGTCAGAAAGCTTATTTGTAATTAGTTGACCGATCAAACTTAAGGACGTGGTGGCCTGTCAGTAACTACTGAATCGGAATGCTGCTCACGCAGAATCCATATTCACTGCGCGACGGGCCGGATTTTGTGAATTTTTTACGGGATCAACAGCGCCATTTATGCTTTGGTCAACTCGGATTTTCTTAGACAATAACAGCGGTCCTTCGGGCCGCTTTTTTTGTTTATTTCTGCCGCTAGCTTACTCAGTGTGTTTTCACTTCTTCTGAAAACTAGAAAGTTTAACCGATGCTCTACATCCGTATTTTCATGATTATTTTTATCGCCTGCCTGCTGCTGACCGCCTGGTACCTCTGGCACCGGAGAAATGGCGCCTTCCTGGTCTTTGACGTCTCCAGCTCTCCGGAGCTCCACAGCTTGATGACCATCTGCGCTTGGACCCTGCTGGCGATCAGCGTTTTAGGGATTGTTTTGCTCTTCTTTGACAACAAGTACCTCAACTTGATCACCCTCTTTTTGGGCTCAGCGATAATTTTTATCTTCGCCCTCCTGCTTTCACAAAACAATCAGTAAATTTATTAAAATGCTTTCATTTTTTTGGTAAAATAGAGACAGGAAGAGGTGGCAAAAATGACTAAACAATACCAATACAAACATATCCAAGTAGCTGTTGACGGTTCCAAGGAAGCTGACCTGGCTTTCAAGAAGGCCGTAACGGTTGCCAAGCACATGAACGCCAGCCTGGAAATTCTCCACGTTATCGACACGCGGGCCTTCCAAAACATTTCCAGCTTTGACTCAGCCATGGTTGAGCAGGTTTCCAACGACGCCAAGAAGAAGATGGAAAAGTACCACCAGTCTGCCTTAGACAGTGGCGTCAAGGAAGTCCACTACTCTATCGAATTCGGCTCACCAAAGGCCATCATCAGCCGGGAATTCCCGAAGAAGCACGACATCGACCTGATCGTTGTCGGTGCGACCGGCTTGAACGCCGTTGAACGTCTGCTCATCGGCAGCGTGACTGAATACGTCACCAGAACTGCTGACTGCGACATCTTGGTCGTTCGGCACAACAAGGCTGGCTTGGACTAAGTCCAGCGAAATAAAATAAAACCGCCCCGGTCAAATAGACCGAGGCGGTTTTCGTATACTCTCAAAAATTCAGTTAAAAGTCGCCAGCCGTGCTGAAAATGTAGTCCTTGTTGTGCCACTTCATCGAGAGGATCAGACCGATCCCAATCATGTTCCCGATCAAGGCGGACCCACCCTGTGAAACAAATGGCAAGGGCACCCCGGTAAGGGGCAGTAAATCAATGCTCATACCAATATTTTCAAAGACGTGGAACAAAATCATCATGATAATCCCTGTGGACACGTATGAATAGAAGGCGTTCTTGGTCGAGAAAGTGATCTTGACCATCTGCACGATCAAGACGAAGTAAATCCCGATCAAGGCTACGCCGCCGACAAAGCCGAAGCTTTCACCGACCACGGAGAAGATCATGTCTGAATTCCGGACTGGCACGTAAACTTTGATATTGTTAAAGCCATTGCCAAAAATCTGCCCGGACCCGATCGCCTTCATGCTCTGCCAGAGTTGGTAGGCGCTGTTGGAGTTGTCCCCTGACGGGTCACTCCAGGACTTGATTCTCTCCAGCTGGTAAGTCTTGAAGTAGTGGCGCAGAATCGTCTGCCCTTCACTGGTAAAGACCAGGAGGATGACGCCGACGCCCACAAGCACCATGAGCAGAAAGACCGGAATGATGATCTTCCAGGAAATCCCTGAAACCAGGAGAATCCCCGCGGTAATTGCCACGAAGACCAAGGTGGTCCCAAAGTCAGGCTGGAGCATAAGTAGCATGGCTACCGGCAAAAACCAGGCCATGACCTTGCCGATCAAAAGCCAGTCATTTCTAAGGTTGTGGGAGTAACGCTCATTGTGCTCCTTGACGACCCGGGCCAGCTGCAGGATAAAGGCCGGCTTCATGACTTCCGAAGGCTGGAAGCTGACAGGCCCAACGACGAACCAGCTCTTGGCCCCGCTGCTGGCAGCCGTTGTCCGGTCATACAGGAAGAGGACCGCGACCAGCATGAGGATCCCCAAGCCATATAGGTAGGGGGCCAGCTTAAAGATCTGCTCGGCGTCAAAGCGGACGATGAAGGCCACCATCAGCCAGGAAACCGTGTACCAGACAATCTGCATGGCCACTGTTCTGGTTGGCGTCCCATAGGTCGAGTCATTGACTGACGCGTTGTAAATTGAATAGAAACTGACGAATGACAACAAGACCACGGGAATGATAACTCCCCAGGCGATGCGGTCATACCATTTGCTTTCTTCTTGAACTTTTGCCATTAACTATCACTTTATTCGTAAAAATTATTTTTCGTGCAAGGTGAAGTAGGCCAGCAGATCGTTGATACCGGCATCAAGGCTCTTGGCAAACATCACGTTCTTGGACTTGCTGCTGGTTACCCGGAACTTGCCGTCAACCTGTTCGATCAAGCCGATCTGGCGCTTCTTCGGAATGACTACTTCCCAAGTCGGTACCCGGCGGCCAGACAGTTCGTTGACCTCGATTCCGATGTTTTCTTGATTTCTTGACATATTCCCTCCTCGTTAGTGACTGTGGAATTTCCTGGCAATAATTTCGTCTTCATATTCTTCTGGGTGGGGATTGCGCAAAAGAGTAAACTTGTCCGGTACTGGATCCACCCCGCCGCGGTTAAAAGGATTGCAGCGCAGGATCCTCGCCAGGCCCATCAGCAGTCCCAAAAGCGGACCATGCTTTTCCAAAGCAGTGATCATATAGCTGGAGCAGGTCGGGTAGAAACGGCAGCTGTCCGGCAAAATTGGTGAGATTGCCCGCTGGTAAAAGCGAACTAGAAGAATCATTATTTGACGCATTATTAGTGACGTTCGTGCTTTTCAATATGCTGCAGCAGGATGCCAGTGCCCAAAGCAACTGATTCAAGCGGTGATTCAGCGATCAAGACCGGAACCTGCAGGCTGTCGGCAATCAGTTTGTCGATGTTCTTAAGCAAGGCGCCACCACCGGTGATCATAATCCCGCGATCGATGATGTCGGCGGATAATTCCGGCGGCGTTTCCTGCAGAACCTGCTTGGTAGTGTCAATGATGCTTTGCAGGCCTTCTTGCAGGGCCTCGGTTACTTCAGAGCTGTTTACCTTGATCTGCTTTGGCAGGCCGTCAATAGTATCCCGGCCACGGACATTCATGCTTGCGTCCGGGTCTGGATCAGTAGCGGCACCAATTTCAATCTTGATGGCTTCAGCCGTCCGCATCCCAATCAAGAGCTGGTGGTTAGCCTTGATGTAGTTGACAATAGCCTGGTTCATCCGGTCCCCGGCATAGCGCAGGGACTTGGAAGTCACGATTTCACCCATGGACAGGATGGCGATGTCTGTCGTCCCCCCGCCGATGTCGATGACCATGTTGCCTTGCGGCTTGAAAATGTCCAGGCCTGCCCCAACGGCTGCTACCTTTGGCTCATAGTCCAAGTATACCTTGCCGCCGCCTGACTTCTCCGCGGCTTGGATGATGGCCTTTTGCTCAATTGAAGTTACGCCAGTCGGGGTGCAGACCAAAATGTTCGGCTTGCTCATGAAGCCCTTAACGTTCAGCTTCTCAATAAAGTAGCTCAGCATGGCTTCAGTAATGTCAAAATCAGCAATTACCCCGTCCTTTAAAGGCCGGATAACGCGGATGTTGCCAGGAGTACGGCCAACCATTTCATAAGCTTCGGTGCCGACAGCGACCACCTTGTTGGTGTTCGTATCCACGGCAACCACGGATGGCTCGTCGATCACAATGCCCTTGCCGGAAACGTTGATCAAAACGTTTGCGGTCCCCAAATCAATACCAATATCTTTTGACACGTCTATTTCCTCCATAACATATTAATTTTAATTGTACCATAAAAGCCCTCTGTATAGCGGCTTCCGCCTAGCTTTAACCTATTCTTTAAAACAGGTTAGACAATTGCAATGAAGTATCTATCAAGGCGATCAAAAATTGGCCGACCGTATAGCCTAGGGCAATCGCCGTGAAAATCAAGAAGACCTGGGCCTCAAAGACCCGGCTAGACCGAATGATTTTCTCAATTCTGACGGCTTTGATCGCATGAAAGGCTAAGGCAATGCAAACAAAGTAGATCACCAAGCTGATGATTGCGTGAATTCCAAGTTGTCTCATATAAAATCTACCATAAAAAAAGAGCGGAATAAATCCGCTCTTTTCCCTTATTTGTGCAGCGCGTCGTAAACGTGAATCCGGTTTACAGCCCGCCGCAAAGCAATTTGAGCCCGTTCCAATGACTGCTCGTCGTGCTTTTCCTTGGCTTCCTTGATGTGCGCCTCGGCCCGCTGCTTGGCAGCTTCAGCCCGACTGAGGTCAATGTTGCGCGCGCGTTCTGCGTTGTCGGCAATAATCGTTGCCACATTGTCGGCGAATTCGATGATCCCCCCGCTGACGGCGATGTGATCAACCTTGTGGTCGACATCGGCGCCGCGTTGGACCCGAACTTCACCAATCGTGAGCGGAGTTAAAATCGGCAGGTGGTTGTACAAGATCTGCCGGTCGCCGTCAATAGCCCGCATTGAGACGGAGCTGCCACGGTGAGAATAGATTAACCCGTTTGGCGTAACGATATTGATCTTAAACAGTTTCTCTGCTTCTGCCATGATGCATCAACCTACTTTTCTAATAAGGCTTTTGCTTCCGGATCGCTTGGGGTAACCCCCATCTTTTGCGCCTTCTTCAAAACGTCTTCGATCGGGCCAACGCCTCTGAAGGCATCTTCAGGCAAGTCGTCAAGATGGCCGTCGAGGATCATCTTGAAGCCCTTGATCGTTTCCTTGATTGGAACATATGAGCCTGGAACGCCGGTAAAGACTTCGGCAACGAAGAAGTTTTGTGACAGGAAGAACTGAATCTTACGTGCCCGGGCAACGATCAGCTTTTCTTCGTCTGACAATTCATCCATACCCAAAACTGAGATGATGTCTTGCAGTTCGCGGTAGCGTTGCAGAATGTGCTGAACCCGGGTAGCAACGTCGTAGTGTTCCTGGCCGACAATTTCTGGGTCCAGGGCACTGGAAGTTGATTCAAGCGGGTCAACGGCTGGGTAGATACCTTGTTCTACCAAGCTACGTTCCAAGTTGGTCGTCGCGTCCAAGTGGGCGAAAGTAGTCGCTGGCGCTGGGTCAGTGTAGTCGTCGGCTGGAACGTAAACGGCTTGGATAGAGGTGATTGACCCCTTCTTGGTGGAAGTGATTCTTTCTTGCAATTGACCCATTTCCGTTGCCAAAGTCGGCTGGTAACCAACGGCACTCGGAATCCGGCCCAGCAAGGCGGAAACTTCGGAACCGGCCTGGGTAAACCGGAAGATGTTGTCGATGAAGAGCAGCACATCCTGGCCTTCAACGTCTCTGAAGTATTCAGCGATCGTCAAACCGGTCAAAGCGACCCGCATTCTGGCACCAGGCGGCTCGTTCATCTGCCCGAAGACCATGGCGGTCTTTTCCAAAACGCCGGATGCCTTCATTTCGAAGTAAAGGTCGTTACCTTCACGGGTTCTTTCCCCGACACCAGTAAAGACGGAAATACCGTTGTGTTCCTGGGCAATATTGTGAATCAATTCCTGGATGATCGTGGTCTTGCCGACCCCGGCACCACCGAACAGACCGACCTTACCACCACGCAGATATGGTTCCAGCAAGTCGATAACCTTGATACCAGTTTCCAGGATTTCACGGCTAGTAGTTAATTCATCATACTTAGGTGCTTCTTTGTGGATCCCTGAGCGAGGGTGGTCAGCTGGAAATTCTGGACCACCATCAATCGGTTGACCTAAAACGTTGAAGACCCGGCCCAAGGTATCCGGACCAACTGGTACGGAAATTGAGCTCCCAGTGTCTTCAACCTTCATCCCACGACGAAGGCCATCGGTAGATTCCATCGCGATGCAGCGCAAAACGCCATCGCCTTGTTCAAGAGTAACTTCAAGAATAATCGAGTCTTCGTCAGACTTGATGACCTTCAAGGCATTGTTGATGTCTGGCAGGTCTTTGCCAATTGGAAACTTGACGTCGACAACAGGGCCGATTACTTGAACGATTTCACCTTGACTCAAACTTCTACCTCCTTTTCTCTTATTCAAGTGCATTCGCACCACTGACGATTTCAGTCAATTCAGTAGTGATTTGTGCTTGTCTTGCACGGTTCATTTGCAAACTAAGACTAGAAACAAGGTCCTTGGCATTGTCCGTGGCACTCTTCATAGCCGTCATAGAACTTGCGTGTTCGGCAGTCTTGGCATCCAAAATGGCGCCATAGATTTCCGCCCGCGCGAATTGCGGCAGCAAGGTTGCCAAAACGCTGTCAATGTCAGGGGCAACTTCAAATTCGATCTTCTTGCTTTCCTTGGCTTCCGCGGTGTCGATGTCAAGGTCGACGATCGGCAGCATCTTTTCGGCCCGGAAGGCTGAAGACAAAGAATTCACGTGGTGGGTGTAACAAACGTACAGTTCATCGTAAACGCCGTTCAAGTACATCTTGATCGCCGTTGAAACGATCGGCAGGGTTTCCTTGAAAGTCGGCACGTCTGAAACGCCGTCTTTTTCATAGACAACGTTCAAGTTGTTCTTCTTGAAGAACTGGGAGCCAACGCTGCCGATTGACAGGATCTTGGACTCTCTGCCCTGCAGCTTGTCGTCGGCCACCAGGCTCATCATCTGCTTGATGACTGAGCTGTTGTAGGAGCCAACCAGACCACGGTCACCGGTAACTACCAGGTAGCCAACGGAATGAACTTCAGCCCGGGGCTTGATCATGTCAGAAATGATCCCCATCCCAAAGACGTCATCGTAATCGATGGAGTCAATGTTGTCTTGCGTCAGGCGGTAGTTGGCCTTATTCAAGTGGTTGATCACGCTGGCACTCATCAGCCGCGACACGGTTTGGTGGAGCAGCCGGTTGTATTCCTGGTAGCCCTTGTCTCTTTTTTCAGTCTGATTCAGTTTAGCTGCTGAAACCATGTGCATGGCTTCAGTAATCTTACTCGTTTGCTTGACAGAAGCAATTCTCTTCTTCAATTCAAGTAAAGATGCAGGCATAGTCTACCTCCTATTTGTTACTTGATGAAAAGCTGGATGCAAATTGTTGAATAGCTTCTTGAAGCTTGCTTTCATCTGGCAATTTGCCAGTTGACTTGATTTCAGCTAACAGATCAGCATGGTTGGCGTCAAAGTCGGTGTAAAGTTCTTGTTCAAAGCGAGCAATATCATCGACTGGTACCGCGTCCATAAAGCCATGGGTCAAAGCGTAAAGCAGGACAACCTGCTTTTCAACGGCAACCGGCTTGTGCAGCGGCTGCTTCAAAACTTCGACGGTCCGCCGGCCGCGGGCCAGCTTGGCTTGCGTTGCTTGGTCCAGGTCACTGCCGAACTGGGCAAAGCTTTCCAGTTCCCGGTATGAAGCCAGGTCGGTCCGCAAAGTACCGGCAACCTTCTTCATGGCTGGGATCTGAGCGGCCCCGCCGACACGGGAAACAGAAGCCCCGGCATCGATGGCCGGACGCGTGCCTGAGAAGAACAGGTCGCTTTGCAGGAAGATCTGTCCGTCAGTGATGGAAATAACGTTGGTTGGAATGTAGGCGGAGATGTCCCCGGCTTCAGTTTGAATGAATGGCAGGGCAGTCAGTGAGCCGCCGCCCAGTTCCTTGCTCAGCTTAGCGCTCCGTTCCAACAAACGTGAGTGCAGGTAGAAGACGTCACCTGGGTAGGCTTCACGGCCAGGTGGCCGGCGAAGCAACAGGGAAAGTTCACGGTAAGCAACAGCCTGCTTGGACAAGTCGTCGAAGACAACCAGGACGTCCTTGCCAGCGTACATGAACTCTTCACCCATCGCGGTCCCAGAATATGGCGCAATGTAAAGCATTGGCGCTGGTTCTGACGGACCGGCTTCAACGACGATGGTGTAGTCCATCGCCCCCAGCTTCTTCAAGGTTTCAACTTGTGCTCTGACAGTTGATTCCTTTTGACCAATTGAGACGTAAATACAAATTACGTCCTGCCCTTTTTGGTTCAAAATGGTGTCGATCGCCAAACTGGTCTTACCAGTCTTACGGTCACCGATGACCAGCTCACGCTGACCACGGCCAATTGGCACCAGCGCATCAATGGCCTTGATACCAGTTTGCAAAGGCTGGTTAACTGACTGCCGCTGCATAACACCTGGCGCCTTTGACTCGATTGGCCGAGTCTTGTCAGTCTTGATTTCGCCTAAGCCGTCAACTGGCTGACCAAGTGGATTCACAACCCGTCCAATCAAAGCATCCCCAACTGGAACTTCCATAATCCGGCCAGTTCGCTTAACACGGTCGCCTTCCCGGATATCGTCAAACTTGCCCAGAATGATGATACCAACATCATTGCTTTCCAAGTTTTGGGCAATACCGTAGGCACCATTGTCGAACTGCAAAAGCTCACTTGACAAGACATTGTTCAAGCCGTGAGCGCGGGCGATACCATCGCCGACGTAAGTTACGACACCGACTTCATCGATGTCTAGCTTATCGTCGTAGTGTTCAAGTTGCTGCTTGATTAAAGAGCTGATTTCTTCCGCTTTAATGCTCAATGGTTTCACCTCTTTATAATACTTACTTTGTTAATACGGCGCGGATTTTCTCCAATCGATGCTTTACTGAGCCATCGATTACGCGGCCTTCAACCTCAAGGACCACGCCGCCGATAATTTCTGGATCAACTTCATTTTCAAGATGAAGTGCCTGCAAGCCATACTTTTTGGCATAGCTGTCTGCAAGGCGCTGCAGCTGATCTTCATCTAGCTTCACTGCAGTCTTAGCGACACCCGTTCCGATGTGGTTGGCGACATTGTACAGGTGAATGTAGTAATCAATGATGTCAACCAAGTTGTCAAAACGATCATAGCTAAGCAAGAAGTTCAGAACTTCTTGAAGCTCTGCAGAAAAGCCTTGTTCAACCGCCGTTAAAAGATTCTTCTTTTGCTTAGCGTCTAAAACAGGATTGCTCAGAACCTGGACAAAACGGGGCTCTGCTTGAACTGCCTGCTTCAATTCAGTCAGTTCACTGTACATGAGCTCAGTCTTGCCGCTGTCTTTGGCAAAATCAAAGATCGCTGTTCCGTAGCGTCTTGCCGTTTCTTCTCTACTTAAGGCCATTAATCGTTCAACCCCTTAATGAACTGATCAACTAATTCTTTTTGATCAGCAGCAGATAAGTTCTTAGCAATTACCTTTTCCGCAATCGTCACAGAAAGATCAGCAACTTCGTCGCGGGCTTCGTTCAAGGCATCAGTCTTAGCTTGCGCTGCATCAGCCTTGGCCTTTTCCCGGATAGCGGAAGCTTCATCGTTGGCTTCGCTGACGATTTGCTTGCCGGTCTTTTGCGCATTACTCTTGGCATCGGAGAGAATCTGGGTTGCTTCTTGTCTTGAATTCTTCAAGGCTGCTTCCCGTTCATTGGCCAAAGTTTCAGCCTTCTTGCGGTCGCTGGCAGCTTGATCCAAGTCATCAATGACTTTCTGACGGCGCTTCTCCATCATTTCCTTAACTGGGCCCCAAGCGTAGTGCTTAACGGCAACCAGCAAGAGTGCAAATACAATTAAATACCAAAGGGTATTAACGATTGAGATTTCGGCGCCGGCGAATACTGGTTGAAATTCCATCGACAATCCTTCTCTCTCAATTTATTAGTGATAGTAAAGTTTCTTAAAAAAGACTTTATTTCAGGAACAAAATCAAGAAAGCGATAACGATGGCCAAAATTGGAACGGCTTCGATCAAACCAACACCGATGAACATAGTTGATCTCAAGTTACCAGCACTTTCTGGTTGGCGGGCGATGCTTTCGATCGTCTTTGAGATAACCTTACCGTTCCCCCATGAAGCAGCCAAAGCAGCAATACCAGCAACAAGTGCAGCAGCTAAATCCTTTAAACCTGTAGTCATAATAAAACCTCCGAAAAATTATTCTTGTGTAACCTTCTTGCCAATATAAACCATAGAAAGGGTTACAAAAACATACGCCTGGATAGAGCCAATGAAGACAGAGAAACCTTGCCAGATCATTGCGAGCGGCGCAGCCAGGATTCTGGTTACAATCCCCATGCTTGGCCCCAGCTGGTTCCCAATCAGGGTCAGCAGGACTTCACCCGCAAAAATATTACCGTAGAGACGCAGCGATAACGTCAAGAAGTTGGTAAATTCTTCAATGATGTTAATCGGCAAAAGAAAACCGACAGGACGTGCATAGTTCTGCAGGTAGCCCTTCGTGCCAAATTTCTGAATCCCGAAGGTAAACGACAGAAGCAAGGTCATCATCGCGAACGACATCGTCGTCACTGGATCAGCAGTTGGTGATTTGATGACCATATAGTCACCGACTTTCACTTCCAAGAACAACCCTAGTTGATTCAAGCAGAAGATGAAAAGGAACAAAACAAAGGCGTAAAGAGACAGATGTTTTTGCGCAGCCGGGTCTTCGACGTTGTCCTTGACAATCCCGTCGGTAAAATCGATCAGGTATTCCAGGACATTTTGTTTCTTGTTCGGTTTCATTTCAACTTTACGTGAAAGAGCGTAACAAATGGCAAAAACCACAATTGCCATCAAGGTCGAACCGATAATGCCGACCAAGTCGACATTCAGTCCGGTACCGTTAATATTGAAGACAAGTGATTTCTCCAATTCTTCGTGACCTCCCTTCTTGTGTTGAATTCTTCGAACACGTCATTTATTGTACACCAATAAAAATGAATTGGAACTTTTGCAATCGCTTTTATAGCGACTTTTTTAATTATTTAGTCCCAAAGATTCGGTCACCTGCATCCCCTAAACCTGGGAAGATGTAGCCGTTTGGCAAGAGCTTGTCATCAAGGGCAGCCGCGTAAATGTCAACGTCCGGATGTTCGTTTTGCACAGCCTTAACGCCTTCTGGAGCAGCAACCAGGACAGCCAGCTTGATGTCAGTCACGCCCCGCTTCTTCAAAGCTTCGATAGCCAGGTTGGCGGAACCGCCAGTAGCCAGCATCGGGTCAACAACCAGGCATTCACGTTCCGTAACGTCCTTAGGAACCTTGAAGAAGTATTCTACCGGCTTCAAGGTTTCTTCGTCACGGTACATGCCAACGACACCGACCTTGGCTGACGGAATCATTTCCAAAACCCCGTTGACCATGCCCATGCCGGCCCGCAGGATTGGCACGATGGTCAATTTCTTGCCGGCCAGTTCCTTTTGCACCGTCTTGCCCATTGGCGTTTCGATTTCAACGTCTTGCAAAGGCAGGTCGCGGGTGATTTCGTAGGTCATCAGACCAGCAATTTCGCCAACGATTCTCCGAAATTCATTTGATCCAGTTTCCTTGCGGCGAATAATCGTCAGCTTGTGCTGAATCAATGGATGGTTTAACACAGTGAACTTTCCCATATAGTTCCTCCATTCAAAAATACCATGTCCTCTCTATTATAAATAAAAAAAGAAATGGTTTAAAGCCATTTCTTTTTTACAAGCATCAAATCGTCCAGGTTAGACATGATGGCCGCCAGCAGCCTTGTTTAACCGGTTCATGTAGGCCAGGCTTTCCTCTCCTTGATCAAAGCCCTCTACATAAATAGTTTTAATTTCTTGCCGGTCGTCAAAATAGCGGAGGCCGGCAAACAGGTTGTGATCAGCCTCTGTCAGATTTTTGCCTAAATTGAACTTATTTTCCTCAGGAACTGGTAATTTTTCCAAAAGGTCACTAGTTGCCATGACCCCGCAGGAAGCATCCAGGTCCAGCTTGGCAAAAGTTTCCGCCTGGTCGACCACGTAAACCTGGGCACTTGGCGCGTAATGGCGGTACTTCATCCCCGGCGCCTTCGGCACGTCTTTGTCACTTACCTGGCCCCGGTTGATCAAAACTTCTTCGCCTAAAACCTGACTGATTTCTTCTGGGGTGATCTTGCCTGGCCGCAAAACGACCGCTGGATTAACTGACAAGTCGACGATGGTTGATTCTAGGCCCACTTCAGTTTCACCGCCATCAACAATCCCGGCAATCTTGCCCTTTAAGTCATGATAGACATGCTGGGCCGTGGTTGGACTCGGCTTGGTTGAAGTGTTGGCTGAAGGCCCGACGATTGGGTAGCCAAGCTTGGCAATCAAGTCATGGGTCAGCTGGTCATCCGGGCAGCGGAAGGCAGCAGTTGGCAGGCCCCCGGTTACTGATTCCGGCAGGGCCCCTTCTTTGGCAAAAAGCAGGATGGTCAAAGGACCAGGCCAAAAATGCTTGATCAACTTCTCTGCCCGCTCCGGCACTTCCTTAGCGTAAGGCCGCATCATGGCTTCGTCAGCCACGGTCACGATCAAGGGGTTGTCGCTAGGCCGGCCCTTGGCCGCGTAAACCTTTTTGACTGAATCATCCCGGGTGGCCAAAGCCCCCAGGCCATAAACAGTTTCCGTCGGAAAGGCAACTAATTCTCCTTGCCCAAGCAGGCGGGCTGCTTCATCTAATTGTTCCCGTTTAAAAATCTTGGTTTCCATTATTTCTGCCACTCCCCAAACAACATCCGCGGCTTGCCGGCCATGTCCCGGCGGAATTCCACCTTAAAGTCCGGCAATTTTTCAGCAAACAGGGTCTTCAGCTCATCTTCCTCGCTAAAGCCGAATTCCATGAAGAAGCGGCCGCCCGGATTTAAGTGGTCTCTGACTTCTTCAGCGAACTTCCGGTAAAAGGCCAGGCCATCCTGGCCGCCGAACAAGGCTTCTTCCGGCTCATTGGCCAGAACGCTCTTGTCCATCATGTTCTTCTCACTGGGCTTGATATAAGGCGGGTTGGAAATGATCAGGTCAAACTTGCCCAGGCCCAGCAAAACATTGGCCTTGCGGGTGGTTACGTCCAGGCCGTAGTCCAAAAAGTTCTCTTCACTGATTCTGAGCGGGGTGTCCTTAATGTCACTGGCGTAAAAATGCAGGTCCTTGATCCCCTTGCTTTCAGCTTCCTTGGCCAGGGCCACCGTAATATTGCCTGACCCGGTTCCCAGGTCAAGGACAGTATCGCCGTCTTTTAAGTGCGCCAGGGCCCATTCAACCAATTCTTCGGTTTCAAAGCGGGGAATAAGCACGCCTTTGGCCACCCGCAAGCGGTAGTCTAAAAACCAGGCATAGCCCAGGATATACTGGGGTGAGTCCCCTTTAGCCAGGCGCTTCATGTCCTTTCTGGCCTGCTTGACTTCGCTGTCAGACAATTCCATTTCCTGCTTAAGCTGAAACTGGCTTGGTGTCAGGCCCAGCCGTTCAGCCAAAAGAAAGTCGATTTCCTCGTTCCGGGCGCTTTCAGCCAGTTCACTGGCCTCAATCCGCATTTCTCGTAAACTCTTAGGCATTTTCTGCCAGCTCCTCTAATTGCTTGGTTTGGTAGTAAACCGTCAAAGCATCGATGACTTCGTCCAGTTCCCCGTTCATGATCCGGTCCAATTTGTTCAAAGTGAGGCCGATCCGGTGGTCAGTCACCCGGTTTTGCGGATAGTTGTAGGTTCTGATTCTTTCAGACCGGTCACCAGTCCCGACCGCATTCTTCCGCTTGGCGTCATACTTGTCCCGGTTCTGGCTTTCGTAGTAGTCATAAACCCGGGACTTCAAAATTTCCATGGCCTTGGCCCGGTTTTGCTGCTGGGACCGCTGGTCCTGCATGGCAACTACAATACCAGTTGGCAAGTGGGTCATTCTGACGGCACTGGAAGTCTTGTTGATGTGCTGACCGCCCGCACCGGATGACCGGTAGACGTCCACCCGGATGTCCTTTGGATCAAGGTCGATGTCGACTTGCTCATATTCTGGCATGACGGCAACAGTGGCAGTTGAAGTGTGCACCCGGCCGGCAGATTCAGTTACTGGAATCCGCTGCACCCGGTGGGCCCCGTTTTCATATTTCAGCTTGGAGTAGACCTTGCTGCCGGTAATCATGATGTCCACCCGCTTGTAGCCGCCAACTTCAGTTTGTTCGCTGTCGACAATCGAGACGTTCCAGCCTTGGTTTTCCGCGTACTTTTCATACATCCGCAAAAGGTCGCCCGCGAACAGGGAAGCTTCATCTCCGCCGGCTGCCCCCCGGATTTCCATGATGATGTCCTTATCATCGTTAGGGTCCTTTGGCAGCATCAAGATCTTGATTTCGTTTTCCAGCTGGCTGATTTCATCTTCCAGCTCCGAGTTTTCCATCTTGGCCATCTCAACCAGCTCAGCGTCTGAACCGTCAGCGATGATTTCCTTGTTGCCGGCGATTTCTTCCTTGTCGGCCTTGAACTTGCGGAACTTCTGCACGACTTCCCGCATGTCAGCTTCTTCCTTGGTAATTTCCATGTAGCGCTTGGTGTCAGCGATGACTTCCGGGTCCGCCATCATTTCCTGAATTTCTTCATAGCGCACTTCCAAGCTTTCTAGCTGTGCCATTACATTATCCATTTAATCAATCCTTCCAATAAAAACTAGTCTCTTGCCTGATCGGGGTGGAAATAGTGGAAACGGCAGACCGGGTAGTAGGCCTCGTCGCCGCCAATCTGCACCTGCTCGCCCTCATAGACGGGCAAACCGTCCTTGTAGCGCAGGGCCATGGTTGCCTTGTGCCCGCAAAAGTGGCAAATCGTCTTCATCTCTTCTATTTTATCAGCATAAAGCAAAAGATACTCACTGCCTTCAAAAAGATGGTTCTGAAAATCATTCTTCAAGCCAAAGGCCATCACCGGAATGTGCAAGTCGTCCACGACCCGGGCACACTGGATGACCTGGTCCTTTTTTAAGAACTGGGCCTCATCGATCAAGACCGCCGCTAAGGGGTGGCCGTCAGACTCCTGCTCTTGCTGGTTCAAAGCCGCGATGTATTCAAAGAGGTCCAGGTCCGGCTCAATCGGCTGGGCGCTGCGGCTGAGCCCGATCCGGGAAGCCACCACGCCGCGGCCAGACCGGGTATCAACACTGCTGGTCAATAAAGCCACCTTGCGTCCTTGAATTTCGTAGTTGTGGGCAACCTTCAAGATTTCAATCGTCTTGCCGCTGCCCATCGCTCCGTATTCGAAAAAAAACTGTGCCATATTCTCCACCTTTGTATTAATCTCGCTCAAATAAGTATAGTGTATTTTGCAAAAGTTTAAAAGCGTCGCATTTTCCCCGCTAAACTTTCCGTCTTATGGTAAGATTTATCATAGTTTTAATGCAGAATAGGGAGTTAATCATGAGTTTTAAATCCAACATCGCAACTTTTGCCGGCAAGTCATCTTACTGGTTCCTGCACAATGTCTTGAAGGGCGGGACCAGCTTCCCCGGCAAGCTGGCCATGAAGCTTGACCCAAACGTCCTTGAGCAGCTGGGCAAGGACTACGAGACCATTATCGTTACCGGGACCAACGGCAAGACCATGACCACGGCCCTCATCACCCAGACCTTGAAGGAAAAATACGGTGACATTTTGACCAACCCCTCCGGCTCCAACATGGCCCAGGGGATCGTGACCGCCTTTTTGGCTCATGGCCAGAAAAAAAGCAGCCGGAAACTGGCCGTTTTGGAAGTCGATGAAGCCAATGTCAAGGCTGTAACCCAGTTGGTCCACCCCAAGGCCTTTGTCTTGACCAATATTTTCAGAGACCAGATGGACCGTTACGGGGAAATCTACACGACCTATGAAAAGATCGTCAACGGCATCAAGCTGGCACCAGAGGCAACCATCATCGCTAACGGGGACGCCAGCATCTTCTCTTCAGTCGACCTGCCGAATCCAAAAGTCTTCTTTGGCTTTGAAACTGACCAGGACAAACCGCAAAACGGCCTCAAGGCGGCCGTCAACACTGACGGGGTCCTCTGCCCTAAGTGCGAGCATATCCTGCACTACCACGCAATTTCCTATGCTAACCTAGGTGACTTCTTCTGCCCGAACTGCGGCTACAAGCGGCCGGATTTGACCTACAAGCTGGAAGAAATCAGCGAGCAGACCCCAAGCCGGATCACGTTCACCATTGAAGGCAAGGAATTCGCCATCAACATCGGCGGTACCTACAACATCTACAACGCCCTGGCTGCCTTTGCCTGCGCCAGAGAATTCGGCGTTTCCGCCAATGAAATCGCGGCGGCTTTTGCCAAAAACAAGCGCATCTTCGGCCGCCAGGAACTGATCCACTACCAGGGCAAGCAGATCAACATCATCTTGGTCAAGAACCCGGTCGGCTTAAACGAAGTCCTCAGCCTCCTGGACACGGAAAAGGACCACTACAGCCTGGCTGCCCTCTTAAACGCCCACCACGCTGACGGCATCGACACCAGCTGGATCTGGGACGGAAACTTTGAAAGCCTGGACCGGGCCAAGATCGACCAGGTTATCGTCGGCGGTGAGCGGCACAAGGACATGGCCTTCCGCCTGGAAGTTGCCGGCTTTGACCCGGACAAGATGGTCATTGAAAGCGACTTTGACCAGCTGCTGGCCGCTTTTGCAAAGGCGCCGACTGACAAGATCTACATTCTCTCAACCTACACGGCCATGTTGCACCTGCGGCAGGTCTTTGCCGACAAGGGCGTCTTGAAGAGAAGAATCAACTAGTATACGCAAAGCAAGTAAGTAAAAGAGTAAATAAAAATCCCGCGGTCAGCCGCGGGATTTTTTAAATTGCCGTGGTTAAGACGGCGACTACGTTGATCAAGGCAACCAAGCCGGCAAAAAAGGCAACCGCCTTGTAGGTCGCGTTCTTGCTAAAGGCAAAAAGCAGGCCCTCGATTAGGGCCACGGCAAACGCCGCGATAGCGGTGATGGCATAATAAGGCGACATCCGGCTGTTAAAACGGCCCAGGATGATGATGACCAGGCCATAGACAGCTAAAAGCAGCCAGCCCTTTTGCTTATTGCTTAATTTCATGTGATTTTGCTCCTCTTTCTAGCTAGCGGTTTTCCTGCAAAAAAGCGTTGATGATCCGGCTGCGCATGGTCAAAAAGATCTGATTATGCCGGGAAGGGTGAACCCGGTTGGTCAAAAGAATCAAGCCGGACTGCTTGACCTGGTCAAACAAGACCAAAGTGCCGGTAAAACCGGTGTGGTAGATAATGGGATAGTTTTCCTTAGGGTCAAAGAGCAGGTTCCAGCCCCAGGACCGGGCCTTTAACCCCGCTGGTGTCTTGACCTGGTAGAGGTCCTGGATCGTCTCTCTCTTTAATGGCAAAAGGTCACTGACCCCCATGTAGCCCTGCCCCATTTTGACCAGGTCGCTGACGGTACTGAACAGGCCAGCTGACCCGCACCGCCGGCCCAGTTGCTGGCCCTTAGGGTCATGAACAAAGCCTTGAATGACCTGGCCGTCAACTAGTTCCGTTGGCACGCACTCCTCTTTTGGCGGGGCAAAAGTCGTTTCCATCAAGCCAGCCGGCTGAAAGATCCGCTCGCTGGCCAGATCCTGGACTGCTTTGCCTGTAATCCGCTCTAAAACCAGGCCTAAAAGGACGAAGTTGGTATCAGCGTAGCGAACCACCCGGTTAAACTCGCTGGTCACCGGCAAGCCCACGATCGCCCTCATTAATTCCGGACCGGACAAGGCGTTCCGGTTTTCGATCCAGCCCCGGATGCCAGAAGTATGGGTCAAAAGATGGCTGAGCCGGACCCGGCCGTCCTTGAATTCTGGCACGTATTTTTGCAAGGAGTCAGCAAAGTCAATCTTTCCCTCTTCCCTCAGCTGCAAGAAAGCAGCCGTCGTGGCCAAAACCTTGGTGCAGCTGGCTAAGTCATAGTAGGCAAAGGGGCTCAGCTGGCTTTTGGCCGGGTAGATGCTGGCAAAGCCCAAGGTCGAGGCAAAGACCTGGTCCCCTTTTAAAAGGGCGTAGTTGACTCCGGGAACAATTCTTTCAGAAACCAGGCTTTCAATCAGCAGCTGGGTTTTAGGAAAATTAAGCAAGCGTGACTCCTTTCTAAAAGGCCCGAACAGGCAATTAGCTCTATTATACGGCAGTTTTCAGCCTTTCCAAGCCAGCCTGAAAAAATTTTAGACTTTTTTTGTCTGGAGCCTTGACTTTTTCTTGCAAAGAAAGCATAATAATGAATGTCGGTAATTCGAACACAAACTTCGCCCGTTGGTCAAGTGGTTAAGACGCTACCCTCTCAAGGTGGAGTCATGAGTTCAATTCTCGTACGGGTGATTTACTGCGATGTAGCCAAATTGGTAAGGCAGTGGACTCTGAATCCATAATGTTCCGGTTCGAGCCCGGACATCGCAATAATACCGAAAGGCAAGTTCCTCTGGAGCTTGCCTTTTTTCTTGTCCTTTTCAGATCAAATGAAAAAGTGCTAGCTCCCGTCTAGCACTTTTTCTTCTTTTCAATGATTGTCAATGGCTGGCAAGCCCGGGATTCCACCTATTTCAATGGGTGGAGGGATAGGGCTTGCCAGCCTCTTTTTACTTAAATTCGTACAGAGAAAGCTTTTGCTCTGCTTTTTGCCAGT
>NZ_CALVGT010000057.1 GCF_944327175.1 uncultured Lactobacillus sp. | reverse complement strand
TAAGGGATTCCTTTCGTATTGATAGTGTTCAAATCAATTATACGGAAAAGGAGTCCCTTTTCTTATACCCAATTTTGATTTACTTTAAGGAACTGTTCATCCTTACACATAAGATTATACGGTCTCCTTTTCACGTGCAAGCCCTTTAATTTCGCTTTAATGTTACTTTTCCAAAAACTTTACACATATATATTATGAAAAAGCCATAACGACCATTTTGGACAATGGAAAGAAAAATATCTGAGCAGACCAAAAAAGCAGCTGTTACTGGCTAGCTGCTTCTTAGGTAGTGTATATGTATGTTGTGTATATCAGGGAAAGAAAAATATAAGAAATATGAGTTATAGACAAGTTCTTTCAGCTCGTCTACGGTTCTTATAGTACACAGTAAATTTGAACAAACTATGATTGTCCCGTTGCTCTTCGGTGAACTTTTTTACAGGTCAACTTCCTGCCCGTTGACCATAATCTGGTAGGTCAAATCAGCCAGGTTGACCCGGGCCGTAGCTTGCCGGTCCTTAGCCTGGTTGACCCGGGTCAGAACGATTTCATAATCGCTTGGAGTGGCAACTTCCAGCTGCCCTGCCAGGTCAAAGGCGGCTTCGCTGTTTCTGAATTCCAGCAGCTTCAAGAGCTTGGCCACGACTGGCCGGTCAACTTCATGGGCGATCTCTTCCAGGCTGTAGTAGTGGCGGTTGATATTGCGGCCTTCCTTGCTGCTTTCCAGCAGGTCCAGGTCATTCTCCCCCGCCAACAGGCCGACGTAATAGATCTGCGGAATTCCCGGGGCAAAAATTTGCAAAAGCCGGGCCAGGAAGTATTTCCGGTCATCATTGCCCAAGGCTGAGTAGTAAGTCGTGTTGATTTGGTAGATGTCCAAATTGTTGTATTCAGCTGATGAGTACTTGCGCTTAACGTTGGCCCCAACCTTGTACAATTCCTGGGTCGTGTAGTCGATCTCTTCATCAGTCAAGATGTCTTTGGCATCGACCACACCCAAGCCGTCGTGCGTGTCCAGGGTCGTAAACTGCTTCATCGGGCACTTCTTGAGCCAGGCAGCCAGCCGCTGGCTCTTGCCCGTGTAAAGGGAGTAGAGCAGGACCATTGGCAAGGCAAAGTCGTAGATAAAGTAGCCATGGTCACTGACCTTTTTAGGCAGGCTATAGTGCTCATGGATTTCTGGCAAAATCTGCGCGTCAGTCCCAGCCAGGTCTTGCCGGACCTCTGCCAGCAGGTCCCAGATCTCCGGCTCAACGAAGAAGTCACTCGTGTCCAGCTTCTTGACCGCGTAAGCAAAGGCATCCAGGCGGATCAAGCTGGCGTGGTGCTTGGCTAACTGCTGCAAGGTTTCCTTGACGAAGCACTTGGTAACTTCCGTCCGCACGTCCAGGTCAATCTGGTCCGGGCCAAAAGTATTCCACATCTTTTCATGGCTGCCGTCCGCGAATTCCAGGTCTTCCCAAGGGGCTTTGTCCTTGCGCTTGTAAATCAGGTCCACGTCAGCCTGGGTTGGCCGGCCAGCTGGCCAAAACTTATCCCAGCTTAAAAACAGGTCCCGCCAGGGACTCTTGTCCTTGTTCTTTTGCAGGTCCAAGTAGTAGTCAGAGTGAGCTGAAATGTGGTTGATCATAAAGTCAAACATCAAGTAATACTGCTCACCCAGTTTTTCCACATCTGACCAATCGCCAAATTCCGGCGCGACTTTTTCATAAGTCATCGGAGAAAAGCCCCGGTCGCCGTGAGACGGGAAGAAGGGCAGGATGTGAATTCCGCCGATCGCCTTGGAGAAGTACCGGTCCATCACATAAGCCAGGTCATGCAGGTCATGGCCCAGGCTGTCAGGATAAGTTATCAGCATTGCTTTATTTTGGAGTTTCATTCTTTACCTCATTTTCTTTTTAAAGCGCTTTATTACCGTGCTAACCCTAGTTTACAAGGGCAGAGTTCATTAAGAAATTTCCGGCAGCTTTTTTGCAGCAAAATCTGCTTAAAAGCTTATAATATCAACTGTCAGACCAATTATTTTTTGCAGTTTGAAAGGAGCTTAATAGCAGCATGAAAGTTACCCTTACTGAAATCGCCCAGCTGGCCGGCGTTTCCGTTGCCACGGTTTCCCGCTATTTCAAGCAGCAGCATGTCAGCCCCGCCAACCAAGCCAAAATTGCCCAAGCCGCCAAAAAGTTGCACTACCAACCCAAAAAGGCCAGGTCTAAGACCATCCTGGTCCTCTTGCCCACCATCAGCAACCCGCTCTACGCGGAATTCTACGAGGCAGTCCAGGGGAACTTGGAACAGCTGGGCTATGACAGTCAGCTGCATGTCGGCCCAGCAACCGCCTACCTCAAGCACTTAAAGGGCGATGAATTCGGCGGCATGATTACCAGCTTGCCAGAAACTCCCCTGCCTTTGGCCAGAAAGCTCCCGACGGTTTCTTTTGACCGGCCTATTTCCCGGGAAATACCGCTAGTCAGCTGTGACAATTATGGCGGCGGCCGCCTGCTGGCTCAGGCTGTTTTAAAGCGGGGGGCCAGGCAGATCCTGATCCTCTGCGGCCGCCAGCAGGACCTCTCGCCGATCAATGAGCGCCTGCGCGGCATGATGGATTATTTTCAGAAGCAGCAGACCAGCTTTGAGACGGCCTATCTGGATTTCACTTCCGGCAACCTGCTCAAGCAGGTTCGCCTGGCCAAATTGCTGACGGGAAAAAAGTACGATGCCATCTGCTGCAGCGATGACATTACTGCCCTCTTGGTCAAGCAGCGGACCCGGCAGCTGGGCTACCACCCCTTGGTAACCGGTTTTGACGGATCAAACTTTATCCGCAGCTTTTTCCCCGGCCTCTTGACTGTCAAGCAGCCCTGCAAGGATCTGGCGGCCGCGGCCTGCCAACTGCTGGACCGGCAGCTGCGCCGGGGCCGGGTCCCTCACGACACCCACATTGAATTGCCGGTGTCCTTGCTGGATTTGTGAATAATTCACTTAATTTCCCCTGGAAAGCTTATTAAATCCAGCGATAAAAGCGTATTCATGCTCAAAAAATCACGACTGCCTATATCTTTTTGCCGGCTATAGGTATATAATTATTAGATGTTATGTACCTTAAAAATTATCTACTGCAAGGAGAATTAGGATTTTGATGCACAACTTGTTAAATGAGTTCCTGGCTACCGGGCTCATGATTCTTTTCGGTGTTGGCGTCCACTGCGATGACGTTTTGAACAAGACCAAGTACCACGGCTCAGGCCACATTTTCGCCATTACTACCTGGTCATTCGGGATCACTGCCTGCCTCTTCATCTTCGGCGGCGTTTGCATGAACCCAGCCATGGCTCTCTGCCAGGCTATCCTGGGCTTGATCCCATGGTCCAGCTTCATCCCTTATACTTTGGCTGAATTAGCTGGTGCCTTTGCCGGTGCTCTTCTGGCTTACTTCATGTACGCTGACCACTTCAAGGCTTCCGAAGACACTATCGACGGCGTGGCTACCCGGAACATCTTCTCCACCAACCCTAACCTGCGCAACCTGCCACGGAACTGGATGGTCGAAATGATCGCCACTACCATCTTCTTGAGTGGTATCCTGGCTATCGTGGCCAAGTTTGAAAAGCTTGGCTGGACTCCACTTCTGGTTGGTCTCTTGGTTTGGGCGATCGGTATGGGCCTGGGTGGTACTACTGGCTTCGCCATGAACCAAGCCCGGGACTTGGGCCCTCGTCTGGCTTACCAAATCCTGCCAATCAAGAACAAGGCCAACAACGACTGGCAATACGGCCTGATCGTACCAGGTACCGCGCCATTTGCCGGTGCCGTACTGGCTGCCGTGTTCGTCAAGTACTTCTTGAAGCTGACTTTCTAATTCAGCTAAAGGCTTAATAAGAAAAATACTGAACATAAAAGAAAAAAGCGCTGGACCGCGACGTCCAGCGCTTTTTCGCGTAAAAAAATAGATATAGATGCGGCCCGGAGGCCGCGTAATTTGCTTGTCTTGGAAAGAATAA
The DNA here is from genome assembly GCF_944327175.1 of uncultured Lactobacillus sp. Classification (GTDB taxonomy): domain Bacteria; phylum Bacillota; class Bacilli; order Lactobacillales; family Lactobacillaceae; genus Lactobacillus. The sequence continues at coordinate 2,524 of NZ_CALVGT010000057.1, read as the reverse complement.
AAAAGGTATGGAATCATAGATCAAGATCTCTTGATCTATGACTTAAATGATACGGGGGAAGTATGAATGATCTATGACGACTTTCTTGCTTTTCTACTAGGAAAACCTTTATTTTTTACCTGGATTCAGCTCCTGAACTCACCCTTAAACAGCCGTTCTTACATTTTCTTCAAAGTGTAAAGGGCGGAAAAACGGGCTTACTGCTCCCTCGCTCCCGGTCAGCACTCATTTGGCAAAGCCCTTAAGCTAATACTTGCAAGGCGCCGAGCAAGAAAAAATTAAGGAGTGCGAAAAAATGAACATGCAAATCAATCAAGCAATGGACCAAGCCTGGGAAAGGCGGAAATTAGTCGCCGGAGCCTTGAAAACGGCCCATGTCTACCGGAAGTGCGCCGATTACGAGGATCTTTTTCAAGAAGGCCTGATCGTCTACGCCCAATGCCTGCAAGAAATGGCTGACCAGCCGCGGGAAGAAGCGGACAAGCTGGCCTTCCGCAAGGTCTACTGGCGGATCCTTGACCTGCTCCGGCAGAAAAAACGGCAAAGAGACCACGACGAGCCGCTGCTGGCTGCCGCCTTCGTCGGCCAGGCTGACCAGCATAATCTGCTTCTTAAGGAAGCCTGGAAGAAGCTGTCGACTAGCGAAAAGCTGCTTTTAGGCCAGAACCTCCTGGCTGGGCGCAGCCTCAAGGAAACGGCTGACTTAATGAATATTCCCTACCGGACGGCCAGCCGGATTAAGAAGCAGGCCCTGGAAAAACTCCGCCGGCAGTTAGCCTGAATTTTTTATAAGGAAGCAAAGCAAAGCCCCCGCGATCGCGGGGGCTTTTCGTTATATTCTGAACAAGAACTTTTTCTCAGCCTGCTTTAAGGCATAGTCTAAATCATCTGGCAAAAGAGGCAGGCCGAGTTCATCCAGTAGGATCTGCTTTAAGACTGCCTTCTCCTCTGCCTTGATCTCAGCTAAAAGCTGCTTTAAAGACGGGACCCGGCCAGCCAGGTCAGCCTCAACCGCCTGCTGGTAGCTGGGGCCGTAGAGCAGGTTCCAGTCACCTTGCCGGCAAACCGGGCAGCCCAGCTGGCCAGCCAGACCATGAAAAAGGCTGCAGTAAAGGGCATTGTGCTCAACCGCTTCTTCCACTTGCCGGCTGGCATTGGCATAGCCGCGCTGCAGCTGAAAGAAATAGCAGTTGACCCCGGCCAAGTCGGTCATGAGCATCCCGTCCTGGCAGGCTTCCATCCCCCGCATCTGCTGCAAGGCCGCCAGGTCCACCAGGCCGGCGTGGAAGGATTCCGGGGAAAAAAGCGCCCCGTGCCCCGCTGAAATCACGTGCTGCTCCCGGATTCCCAGGAGCTTGTAGAGCTTGTCCTGCAAGGGGTAGCCGCCGGGCAGGTCTTCGTTGACGAAGTGGGCCAGCAGGGTCTTGGTCGTGGCCTTTAGGACAATCTCCCCCTGCTTCCGGTCGATCAGCAAGGTCCGGTAAGAAGCAGCTGGCCCCAGGTCATAAGCCAGAATAAAGTCCGGCCCAAGCCGGTAGCTGTCTAGCTTCTTGGCCTTGATTTTTCCTTCGGCTAATCCCGCCTGGTAGTACTCCCGGCTGTAGACCGTCATCATTTGAAGGCCTCGTGGCAGACTAAATTCCGCCTTAGAATCGTCTTTAAAGGAATCGCGGCCAATTTTTTCGATCTTGCTTCTGCTTCTGGCTCTTTATCCTTGAGCAGGTAGCGCAGGACATAGTAGATCCGGGGATCTTTTCTCCCGCTAGAGATTTGAAAACCCGCCAGTTCCACGCCCGGGCCGTAGTGTTTGCCGAAATATTTCTCTTCATACAAGGGGCCAAAGAGGTCAAACCAGCTCCTGAGTTCTTCCCCATCCACTTCTTCTCCCTGCAACAAGGCAGAAAAGGCCGCCGGCTGCTCTTGAAGCCCGGCAAGCTCTTTGATGTGGACCAAGTCTGCTTTGTTATCATTGGTCAAAAAGCAGGCGTTGTTGCGGAAATAGACCCGCGGTCCGTAAAAAAGGACGTATTTCTTAGCCGCTTCAGTCTGCAGGATAGCCAGCTGGTCAGCTGTCAGGTCCCAGACCCTTTTCCTTTTCTTGGCAAAAAGCTGCAGAAGCAGCCAGGCCAGCCGATCAGCGTCAGAAGTAGCTTCTATTTCAGTTTGCAGAACCTGCTTGACTGCCTCGCGAAAATTCTTTTGCAATTCATCCAGGGCCTGGCTGATTAAAGGGACGTCAGCTGGCTTAATCACGTTCAGTCTTTGCTTGTCCAGCAGCAAATCGCTTAAACAAATATCCTTGTTTTCCAGCTGGCGGCGCAAGCTGGCTGACCAAACCCGTCCCGCCAGCTGCCGCTTAAGTGCCTCTTCAACGTCTTCCATTTTCCTTTTCCTGTATTCAATGATTGTCAATGGCTGGCAAGCCCGGGATTCCACCTATTTCAATGGGTGGAGGGATAGGGCTTGCCAGCCTCTTTTTACTTAAATTCGTACAGAGAAAGCTTTTGCTCTGCTTTTTGCCAGT
>NZ_CALVGT010000056.1 GCF_944327175.1 uncultured Lactobacillus sp. | reverse complement strand
TTTCCCATTTCTTCAAGAAAGTAAGACACCTCAGAGACGATGAGGTAGATAGGCCGGGAGTGGAAGAGCCGCGAGGCTTGGAGCGGACCGGTACTAATCAGTCGAGGACTTGACCAAAAGAGCAAAGTAATGAGGTTTTGACTTGGTAAGAGATATTCAGTTTTGAGCGTACAAGCTCAAAAGAGTGCGGTGGCAATGGCAAGAAGGATACACCTGTTCCCATGCCGAACACAGCAGTTAAGCTTCTTAACGCCGAAAGTAGTTGGTGGGAAACTGCCTGCGAGGATAGGAAGCTGCCGCGCTCAATATTCCGCCTTAGCTCAGTTGGTAGAGCGCTTGACTGTTAATCAGGATGTCGTCAGTTCGAGTCTGACAGGCGGAGTACCGGGAAGTGGCTCAGTTTGGTAGAGCACCTGGTTTGGGACCAGGGGGTCGCAGGTTCAAATCCTGTCTTCCCGATCTCGCATTAAGCGAACATGCGGAAGTAGTTCAGTGGTAGAACATCACCTTGCCATGGTGGGGGTCGCGGGTTCGAATCCCGTCTTCCGCTTAACGCAGCAGCGTTAGCAAACAGAATACTCCAGCGCACCCATAGCGCAACTGGATAGAGTGTCTGACTACGAATCAGAAGGTTGTAGGTTCAAGTCCTACTGGGTGCATCGGAGGATTAGCTCAGCTGGGAGAGCATCTGCCTTACAAGCAGAGGGTCACAGGTTCGAGCCCTGTATCCTCCATATGGTCCATTGGAGCAGTGGTCTATCTCGCCTCCCTGTCACGGAGGAGATCGCGGGTTCAAATCCCGCATGGACCGTAATTAAAGCAACGACTTAGGTCGTTGCTTTTTTTCTTTTCTCTTGCTTTTTATTCCCATGGAATTGCTGATTGAAAAGAGGAGAAAGATAAAAAATATCTTCTTCTTACTTGACAGGGCTTTCAATTACAGGTAACATAGGAAACGTGAATTGAATAATGTTCTTCGGGGCAGGGTGAAATTCCCGACCGGCGGTAAAGTCCGCGACCCGCGTTATGCGGTTGAATCCCAGGTGAGGGTACCGATAGTTAAAGTCTAGATGGGAGACAGAACGATACAATTTTTACTATATCGTATCGCTTATTTGGTGATGCTAGTATTTAATTTTGATATCGATTATTAGGCCTCGAGGATTTCCTCGGGGCTTTTTTCGTGCAATGAAAGGAGTGATTGGATGGCATCAGATGAAGAATACATGCGTCTGGCGATTGCCGCGGCCCGCAAGGCTGGCAATGCTACCTGGCGCAATCCAAGAGTCGGCAGCTGCCTGGTCAAGGACGGCAAAGTCCTGGCGACTGGTTTCCACCAGCATTACGGCGGCTTCCATGCTGAACGTGATACCATCTCCAAATTGACTCCGGAACAATTATCCAATTCCACTATTTACGTGACTTTAGAGCCTTGCTGCCATTACGGCAAGCAGCCACCCTGCACCCAGCTGATTATTGACAGCGGGATCAAGCGGGTGGTGGTCGGGGCAACCGATCCCCACTCTCTTGTAACGGGCAAGGGTATTGCTGCTTTGCGGCGGGCGGGCCTTGAAGTAAGCACTGGTATTTTGGCAAAAGAAGCAAGTCAGCTGAATGACCACTACAACTACTTTTACCAAACAGGTCTGCCTTACGTGACTTTGAAACAGGCCATGACCCTGGACCACATGTTGGCGAAAAAGGGTGAGCGGACCGCGATTACTGGGGCTGAGGCCTGGACCCGGGTCCACCAGGAACGGGCTGGCTACCAGGCTGTCTTGATCGGATCAGAAACGGCGATCATCGACGATCCTTTACTTTTGACCAGCGAGGACCTGGTTTACCCGCCAGTCAGAGTTGTGCTGGACCGGCGAGGCCGGCTACTTGAGCACTTGGATTTACGCTTATTTTCCGACAAGCGGGCTGAGACCTGGATTTTGACGGAAAATCCGGCTTTCTTGGAGCAGAAATTTCCAAGTCATGTCAAGGTCTTTTTACTGCCGGATGGAAAAATCTCGACCAGCATAAAAATTCTGGCTGACCAAGGCGTGCAAAGCATTTACGCTGAAGGTGGTGCGCGTTTGCAAGAGAGCCTGCTGGCATCGGGCCTGGTCAATGACGTGATCAGCTATGTTGCTCCCCGCTTTTTGGGCCGGGGGACTGAAGCAGCCATAGCCGCGGAAGCACTGGACTTGAAAAATGTCCAAACTGAGCAAGTTGGCGACGATGTAAGAATCTATGGGAGGATCAAGGATGTTTAGTGGTTTGGTAAGTGGTAAGGCGCGGATTCAGCGCCTGGATCAGGAAGGCAAGACGATCGTTTTGACGGTCAAGACGGTCCCGGAAAACCTGGCCGGGGTAAAAATCGGTGACTCGATCGCGGTCAATGGCTGCTGCCTGACGGTGGAGGCTTTTTCTAAAGACAGCTTTACGGTAACCATGATGCCGCAGACTTTTGACAAGACGACTTTCAAAAATTTGCAAGAAGGCGACCAAGTGAATATGGAACGCAGCGTACCAGTAGGTGGCCGCTTTGAAGGGCATATCGTGAGTGGCCACGTTGATGAGACAATCGAAGTTGTTGACTTGAAGCAAAACGAAAATGCTTTAGAGCTCCGCTTTTTCCTGCCGGACCGCTTGAAAAAGCAGGTCGTCCCGCAAGGGTCAGTCGCTATCAACGGGACCAGCTTGACGGTGATGAACACTGGAGAAGACTGGTTCTCAGTTGGCTTGATCCCCCACACCCAGGATGAAACGAATTTATCTAGCTTGCAAGTCGGCAGCCAGGTCAACCTGGAAACTGACGTGCTGGGCAAGTATGTGGAAGCTAATCTGGCGGCTTTTTTAAAAAATGAATTGGACAAGTAGAAAACACGAGGAAATAAAGATGGATGTCAAAAAGATTCAAGATGCAATTACCTGGATGAAGCAGGGCGGACTGGTGATCGTGGCCGATGATGAAGACCGGGAAGCCGAAGGGGACATGATCGGTTTGGGTAGCAAGGTTACTCCGGAAAAAATCAACTTCATGACCAAGCATGCCCGGGGCCTGCTCTGCACCAGCATCGGCCGGGAGATCGCGGAAAGACTGGAACTGCCGCAAATGTGGCAGGATAACACAGACCCGTTCGGAACGGCCTTCACCGTTAGCGTTGACTACAAGACGACGACTACAGGGATTTCTGCCTATGACCGGGCAACCACGATTAAGGCTCTGGCAGATCCGGAATCCAAGCCAGAAGACTTCTTCAAGCCGGGCCACTGCTTCCCGCTGGTCGCTAAAGACGGTGGCGTTTTGGAAAGAAACGGGCACACGGAAGCATCAGTTACCCTGGCCAGACTGGCTGGTGAAGCAGAAGTAGCTTACATCTGCGAAGTGTTAAAAGAAGATGGGCACATGGCCCGGCGGCCGGAATTAAAGCAAATAGCTAAGGAATACAGCCTGCCTTACTTCACGATCGCTGACTTGCAGGAATATTGCCGGAGCTTCGCGAGTAGTCGCCCAGAATTCGTAAGATTGCCAACTGATTACGGCGAATTTGAAATCAAGGATTATGGCGGCGGCAACCTGGTAATCAAAAAAGGGGAAATTACAAAAGATGAGCCGGTCATGTTGCGGATCCATTCCAAGTGCCTGACCGGAGATGTCTTTGGCTCCAAGCGCTGCGACTGCGGCCACCAGCTTCACCAGGCCATGCGGCAGATTGAAGAAAATGGGTCCGGGGTCATCCTCTACCTCAACCAGGAAGGGCGGGGGATTGGCCTGACCAATAAGCTCCGCGCTTACGCCCTGCAGGACCAGGGGCATGACACTTATGATGCCAATCTCATGCTCGGTTTTGCCCCGGATGAGCGTAAGTACGACATCGCCGCCAAAATGATTGAGGACCTGGGCATCAAGCAGGTCCAGCTTTTGACCAATAATCCGGACAAGATCAAGCAATTGGAAGAAGCCGGGGTGGAAATTACGGACCGCCTGCCCCTGGAAATGCCGGCTACGGCTGAAGACCGCCGGTATCTGGAAACCAAGCGGGACCGCTTTGATCACATGTTGGTTAATTTATAGCAAGGGAGAAAAATAATGACGGTAGTTCAAGGTGATTTTAAAAATGTTCATGGCAAGGTAGCGATTGTGGTGTCCCGCTTTAATGAGCTGGTAACCAAGAGCCTGGCAACCGGCGCGGCAGAGACCTTGGTTAAGTTTGGGATTGAAGAAGGAAATATCGATACTTACTGGGTGCCGGGTGCTTTTGAAATTGGTTTCGCGGCCAAAAAGCTGGTCGATTCCGGCAAATACGACGGGATCATGACTTTGGGGGCGGTGATCAAGGGTGAGACTGACCATTACGCGATGATCATCAATAACGTGACCAGCGCGGTCATGCAGCTGAATTTGGCGGGCAAGGTGCCGGTGACTTTTGGCATGCTGACGACGGAAAATATCGACCAGGCCATGCAAAGATCCGGCTTGAAGGCCGGCAACGAGGGTAGCGCGACCGCCCAGAGCCTGCTGGAAATGATGAGCCTGCAGGAAAAAATCCGCTAAGAAGCAGGACTTGCAAGCGCTTAACTTTTGTGCTACTATTCTAAGTAGAGAAAGTACTTTCGAAGTCGTAACGAACCTTATGGAAAGGGCGTATGCGAATGATAGAAAAGATGGTTGATGAATGAGCCTCTTGAAAGGGCGTATTTGTCAGTTTGCTGTCAGCGGGATCAAGGCTAAGGCAGCAGTCGCGTTTTAGCGGGAAAGCCTTCCGCGCAAAGGTGTTCTGTTTGTACACGGCGACTGAGCCGATCAAGAATGACGACTCGCTTGATGGTTTTGCAATAAAATTGAATATTATGGCACAAGGGACTTCGCGTTAGTGTTGAGACGCGGGGCCCTTTTCCGTTTGAAGAAAAAATTCTAACTTTTTTCTTCAGGCAAAACGGAGATAATCCGAACTATTCTTTCTAAGAGGGATAATTTATCCTCAAAAGTAAAAACAAAGCTGAAACTATATCCAAGTGCTTTTGTTACAACTCTGCCGGCTGTACCTAGTATAAGTCGAATAAAAAGGCCGATTTGACCTTTCGAAAATAACGAGTATACTAATATTTGTTGCCGCGGCGAAGAAGGAATTCGCCGGAGACACGAAAAAGAAAATATCGAAAACTTGTTGACAAGAAGTCGACAAGCGAGTAAGATATAAAACGTTGCGTCACTAAGACGCAAGTTGGTACTTTGAAAACTGAACAAAGTTTCGCAGTGTGCGGGTCAAACATTGTTTGATCCAAACAAATAAGCGAAGTCAATTCGCAAGCAAATAATCTGGAGCAGATTAAAAAAGCTCAATTTTCAAATTGAGAGTTTGATCCTGGCTCAGGACGAACGCTGGCGGCGTGCCTAATA
>NZ_CALVGT010000055.1 GCF_944327175.1 uncultured Lactobacillus sp. | reverse complement strand
TAGTTCGCCTCCTGATAGAAAAAATCACCATCTTCAAAAGCAAAATTGAATTTACTTTCAAGGATGGTGAAGTGATTACAATTAAAGCATAGCCGTTTAATCTCGCACTCAGTCAATTTGGCTGGGTTCTTTTTGGTTTTGCGGTAACCTATCACTACTAACTAATGAAATAGGTCAACATGGCTTGTGAGAGCATATCACCACTAAGGACAAAGCCTATTAAATCAACGTTTCTGATTGAGCAACAAAAAAGTGTATCTATCTGTGGGAACTGGTCACTAATAGATACACATTTTTTGATTTTATAAATGCCTTAACAGCGCTGTTTCTGGCACCCTACTTTTGGCGCTCAAGGACCGTTACGCTCTCGACATGTGGCGTCTGCGGGAACATGTCAACTGGGGAAACCAGTCTGGTCGTATAGCCTTGGTCCATGAAAAGCTGGATGTCGCGGACCAAGGTTGCCGGGTTGCAGGAAATGTAGACCACCTTTTCTGGGCCAGTCTTAACGGCGGCGTCAATAAATTCTGGCGTCAGGCCCTTACGCGGTGGGTCCACAAAGATCACGTCGGTCTTCAGGCCCTCGTCAGCCCACTTGGGCATCAGTTCTTCAGCCTTGCCGGCATAGTACTTGGCATTGTGGATCTGGTTCAGGCGGGCGTTGTTCTTAGCGTCCTTGACCGCGGCCTTGACCACTTCTACGCCGCGGACTTCTCTAACGTACTTGGCAGCTGACAAACCAATGGTCCCGATCCCGGAATAAGCGTCCACGATCATGTCGCTTGGCTTGAGGTCAGCTTGGTCGATGGCCAATTTATAGAGGCGCGGGGTTTGAGATGAGTTGATCTGGAAAAATGATTGCGGGGAAATTTCGAAAGTTAAATCGCCAATTTTATCGTCGATGTACTTCTTCCCCCACAGGTGGTAGTCGTGCTTGCCCAAAATGACGTTGGTCTTTTGCGGATTGTGGTTGAGGAAGATGGACTTGACGCCGTCAATCTCACTAATGGCGTCAGTTACCTCTTTCAGCCCCTTGAAGTCCTTGTGGAGGCAAATGAGGACCACCATCAAGTCACCCGTGGCAATGCCCCGGCGCACTTCTAGGTAGCGGACTTCGCCGGCGTGCTTTTCTTCATCGTAAGCCGGCACGTGGTATTCGCGCAAGATGTTGCGAACCGCCACTAATACCCGGTCGATTTCGGGGTCATTGGTGAAAAAGTCTTCCAGCGGCACCAGGTCGTGAGAGTGCCGTCTGAAAAAGCCAATCTCCAGCTGCCCCTTAACCGTTCTAACCGGCACTTGGGCCTTGTTCCGGTAGCCAGTTTTCAGCGGACTTTCCAAAGTGTCTGCCACTTCAATATCATCCAGGTGAGCTTTTTTCAAAAGTTCCACTACCTGCCGCTTCTTAAATGCCAGCTGCTTGTCGTAAGTGAGGTGTGCCAGACTGGCCAGCCCGCCTTGGACTGACTGGCGCAAAGGCACCTTGACCCGGTCTGGGCTTTCTTTAACGATCTCTTCGATCTTGGCAAAGGCAAAATTTTTCTTAGCCTTCAAGATCTTGGCCTTGACGATTTCGCCTGGCAGAGCGTTGGTCACAAAGACGGTTTCACCGTCCACGTGCCCCACCCCCATGGCTTCATAGGACAAGTCCGTAATTTCAACTTCAACGATTTGATTCTTTTGCATGTTCTTTTATTTACTCTTTCTAGTGTCTCTTCTGCGTTCTGGAAACATAAAGTTAATGATCGGAAAAGCCAGATATAAGACCAGGTTCAAGGCAAACAGCCAGATTAGCCGCGTCCAAGCGTATCAGCCAATCAAAATCCGATAAATCTGTAGGTGCCGAATGGCCCGTCTAATGCCGGACAGCTCAGTCAAGAGCTCGAAGGATTGGACTAAAAAGTAGACAATCCCAAAGTTAACCACCGACATCACTGACAAGTCAGCCATCAGCCACTTAGTCATCACTGGCATCAAGGACAGGCTGGCTAAAAAGCAGAAATCAGCAATCATGGTTAGCTTACTAGCCTTACTGATAAAAAAGCTGAAGGTCTTATGGATTTGAAACCAAAAGTTGGCCACCACAAAAAAGGACAGCAGATAAATGAAAATCTGCTTGGCAAAATCGGGATAGTCTGTGCTTTTCACTAGGGCTGCGATCTCCAGCACGATGATGGTAATAATAATGGCAATCACCCCATCGTTAAAGGTATTCAGGTGCTCAGCCAGCTTGCTGTCGCACTCTTTTAAGGCTTTTTCCCGGAAGTCAATCATCTTTTGCCAGTCAGTCCGCTGCTCTGGCGTTAATTAATCTAGCATATCTTGCCTCTCTAAGGCCCTTTGACTAATTCTGTTCTTCATTCCCATCTTTTCACTTTATCTTTTTCCATAAAAATAGAGTCTGACAGAAAGTCAAACTCTATTATAACAGTTCTAACCGACGTAGAATTCGATTCGTTCCCGCAAGTTTTCAAAAGTTACCGGGAACATGCCGCCTTCTTCCCCGTCCAGGTTGACGGAGAGCTTATCATCGCGGTTGTGGCCGATTAGTTCAGCCTTCAGACTGGTTGTCTTGGTGTAGATGATGTTCGGGTCATCAACGTGCTTGCCGTTCAAGGCCAAGGCCATCAACCGGAGCAAATTGCCCGGGTCACTTGGCTTGACCACGATCAGCTGGAAGAGGCCATCTGAAAGTTCAGCGTTTGGCATGATCTTTTCAAAACCGCCGATGGAGTTGGTCATCCCCAATAAAAGCAGAGACAGCTTGCCTTCGTAAACGCCCTTGTCAAAAGTCAGCCGCATTTCGCATTCGCTGAGGTTTGGCAACATTTCCGCCCCCTTGATCAGGTAGGCAGCGTAGCCCAAAGCGGACTTGACGTCTGAAGAAACCCCGTAGGTCAGTTCCGCCAAAGAGCCAGCAGCAGCGATGTTGACAAAGTACTTCTGGCTGCCGTCGCCGAAGTCGGCCCGGCCCACGTCCATCTTCTGCACCTTGTTCTTAAGAATCACTCTAGCCGCGGCAACCACGTCGTCGCGCGGAATCTTCAAGGCTCTGGCGTAGTCGTTGGTCGTCCCCGCCGGGATGATGGCCATGCGCGGGCGCTCTTCCTTAGGCAAAAAGGCGATCCCGCTCACGACTTCGTTGATCGTGCCGTCCCCGCCGGCGGCCACGACCAGTGAAAAACCGTCCTTGGCTGCCCGGGTTGCTTCATCTTGAGCACTGAGCGGAGCTGGCGTGGTTCTGAAGGCACTGGCTTCATAACCCGCTTGTTCCAAAATATCCAAAATATCAGAAACGTTCTTCGGCATCTGTTCATGCCCGGAAACCGGATTGTAAATCAAGCGCGCGCGCTTAGTCATCTGCTTCACCTTTTTCTAAAAATTTTCTCCTGCCTTAACGGCTGGCCAGGTCGGCCAAGAGGAGCTTGTTGATCACCTTAGGGTTGGCCTTGCCCCGGGTCTGCTTCATGATTTGCCCAACCAAGAAGCCGATAGCCCGGTCCTTACCATTCTTGTAGTCTTCAACAGACTGCGGGTTGGCGTCGACAACTTCCTTGACCATTGGGGCCAGGACGCTTTCGTCTGACAATTGCGCCATGCCGTTTTCTTCAACGTACTTCTTCGGGTCAGTGCCATTGGTAACAGTTTCCGTGAAGACCTTCTTGGCGATCTTGGATGAGATCGTCCCGTCAGAAATCAGCTTGATCATGGCTGCCAGGTTTTCCGGAGTCAAGGCGATGTCCTTGAGTTCAGCGTGTTTTTCGTTCAAGTAGCCGTTAACCTGGGTGTTCATCCAGTTGGCTGCCTGCTTTGGATCAGCACCGGCTGCTACAGTAGCGTCAAAGAAGTCTGAGCTTTCCTTGTTTTGCAGCAAAACGTTCGCGTCGTATGGCTTAAGGCCGTATTCATCAACGTAGATCTTCCGCCGTTCGTCAGCCGTCTTTGGCAAGTTGGCCGCGATTTCATCAACCCATTCCTGCTTGATGTGGTATGGAGCCAGGTCTGGTTCTGGGAAGTAACGGTAGTCCGCGTCCCCTTCCTTGACACGTTCCAGGACAGTCTTGCCCGTGTTGGTGTCAAAACGGCGGGTGGACAGGCGAACCCGGCCGCCAGACAGGAGGATTTCCTGCTGACGCTTTTGTTCGTAAGCCAGAGACAGACGGACGTGTTCAAAGGAGTTCAAGTTCTTCATTTCGACCTTGGTCCCAAATTCCTTCTGGCCGGCTGGACGGATGGAGATGTTGGTGTCAATTCTCATTGACCCTTCTTCCATCTTAACGTCGGAAGCCCCAGTAAATTGCACGATTTCCCGCAGCTTTTCCAAGTAGGCAACAGCTTCGTCCGGGTCAGTCATTTCTGGTTCAGAAACAACTTCCAAAAGCGGTACCCCTTGCCGGTTGTAGTCAACGTAGGAGAAGCCGTTAGTCCCGTGGGTGTTCTTACCGGCGTCTTCTTCGATGTGCATTTCGTGGATATGGATCTTCTTCTTCTTGCCGTGAACTTCGACTTCAACATAGCCGTTTTCAGCCAGTGGCTTGAAGAATTGGGTGATTTGGTAAGCCTTCGGGTTGTCCGGGTAGAAGTAGTTCTTCCGATCAAAGTGGGTTACCGGGTTAACATGGGAGTGGGTGGCCAAAGCGACCATCAAGCCCAGGCGGTAGACTTCCTTGTTAACCATTGGCAAGGTACCTGGGTAACCCCAGTCAATAACGTTAGTTTCGGTGTTTGGCTTGGCCCCGTAAGTTACTGGTGAAGGTGAAAAGATCTTGCTCTTGGTCTTCAACTCAAAGTGGACTTCCAGACCGATAGTTGACGTAAAATTCATTTAAATTAATCCTCCAATCCAGCTGGTGTTTGTTCGTAGAACTTGTTGCTGCGTTCGATGAAGTCAGCTACTTGGAAGACATGGCCTTCGTCAAAGCGCTTGGCCATGATTTGGAAGCCGACCGGCATCCCCGTCGTTTCGCTCAAGCCGGCTGGCACGCTGGCTGCCGGAATACCGGCCATGTTGGCGGAAATCGTCAAGATGTCGTTGTTGTACATCTTGATCGGGTCAGAAATTTCTGAGTTCAAGTCAAAAGCAGTTTCGGTAGAAACCGGCCCGACAATAACATCGTTGTCTTCGAAGATCTTGTCGAAGTCTTGGCAGATCAAGGTTCTTACCTTGGCAGCCTGCAAGAAGAACTTGTCGTAAGCGCCGGCGGACAGGGCGAAGGAACCCAGCATGATTCTCCGCTTTACTTCGTCGCCAAAGCCTTCTGACCGGGACTTGAGGAAGACTTCACTCAGATTCTTGGCTTCTGCCCGGTAGCCGTAACGGATCCCGTCGTAACGTTCCAGGTTGGCTGAAGCTTCACTGGAAGCGATGATGTAGTAAGTTGGCACCACGTACTTGGTGTGCGGCAAGGATACTTCGTTGATGATGGCCCCGTTTGCCCGCAGAAGTTCGATTTGAGCTTCAACTGCCTTGCGGACGCCCTCTTCAACTGCGTCGCTCATGTATTCCTTAGGAACGGCAACCCGCAGGCCCTTGACGTCCTTGCCCAGGAAGCTGGTGTAGTCTGGTACTTCCTTTTCTGAAACAGTAGCGTCGCGATCGTCAGCCCCGGCGATCACATTCAAAACTTCAGCTGAGTCCTTGACCCGCTTGCTCATCACCCCGATTTGGTCCAGTGATGAGGCAAAAGCAATCAAGCCCCAACGGGATACCCGGCCGTAAGTTGGCTTGATCCCGAAGATACCGTTGAAGGATGCTGGCTGGCGGATTGAACCACCGGTGTCACTACCCAGGGCAGCAACCACTTCACCGCTGGCAACAGCCGCTGCAGAACCACCGGATGAACCGCCTGGCACCTTGTTTAAGTTCCATGGGTTCTTGGTGTCACCGAAGTAAGAAGTTTCGGTGGATGACCCCATGGCAAATTCGTCCATGTTGGTCTTGCCGATGATGGTAGCTTGAGCTGCCTTCAGCTTGGCGACAACAGTTGATTCGTAAACTGGTTCAAAGTTGTACAAAATGTGGCTGGCTGCCGTCGTCTTCAAGCCATTGGTGATGATGTTGTCCTTGATGGCAATCGGCACGCCGGCCAATTTGTTGTTAAAATCAAGGTTTTCAGCTGGCTTGGCGTCTTCATCTACAGTGATGAAGGCGTTGATCTTTTCGTCAGTCTTCTTGATGTTGGCGATGGTGTCCTTGGCCAATTGGTCAGCAGAAACAGCGCCGCTCTTCAGCTTGTCGTTTAAAGAATCGATCGTCTCGTTTAAGTAGTTCATTATTGGTTATCATCCTTATCGATAATTACAGGTACCTTGACAAAACCGTTGCTCTTGTCAGGAACGTTCTTCATCATTTCTTCGCGGGTCTGCCACTTTTCAGGAATGTCTTTTCTGAAGACAGTGTCGCGATCAACTACTTGCACCGTTTCTTCAACGCCAGTCGTGTCAACGGCTTGAAGTTCTTCTGCCATTTCCAGAATCTTCCCCATTTGCGGGGTGAACTTGGCCAGTTCTTCTTCGCTGAATTCAAGCTGGGCTAATGCCGCAACGTGCTTGATGGTATCATTTGTTACCTTTTCCACTTATGTACCTCCTAATTACCGCCATAGATGTGCATCCGATAAGACCCGGTGGCTGTTTCCTTGGCGACGACCGCTTGGGTGTCGTTAACCGAGGAAATGGTGATTTCAACCGGTGAGCTGGTTCCCAGATACTTCTCCGCCCGGCTCATAACCGTCTGGGCAAAGCTTTGTACCTGCAGATAGCCGTAGAACTGCGTGGTGATGGCGATGCTTTCGTAAGCCAGCTTGCCATCATAGTAGCGCAGAGTGGCCGTGACCCCGGAAACGTTCGGGAAGTAATCCTCAATTTCATCCTTAAAGCTGGTGAATTTGGATTCGTCACTGGCACTGACCGCGCTGGCTCTATCGACCGTCGGCAGCACCTGGGTCTTTTCGTTCACGGAATTCCATTTAGATATTTTACTACTATTTGCGCTAGCTGTCCCATATGAGAAGTAAGTTCCCCCAACTAATGAGTCAGTGTCGGTCTTAGAGAAAAGGCCGACCATGATCGGGATATTCTTAAGCTTCTTCTTGGCGTGCAAGCGGGAGACGATCGTGTTGGCCGTCTTCTGCCCGAAGGCCCGCCGCTGGGCCAGGGAAATCTTAGTGCTGAATTCGGCCCCGTCAGTCGTCTTGGTAGAGTAGTCGACTGAATTGAGGCCCAGGCTGATGCTGATGCCAGCCAGCTTGTAGCTGGACCCGCTCTTGACATAGAAGTCTTCTTCCATGATCTGCTGCAGGATGATCGGGTTTCTGGGCGCCTCCCCGGTCTTGCCGTTGTTCTTGAGGTTCAGCCCCTCTTTGTTGCTCTTTGAATACCGGCTCAGCCAGTTGGTGACCGTTGTTTCATCGAGCTGCTGGCCTTCCTGGATGACATAGTCCTTGGTTGAAAAGACCTTCTTGGAGACCCGGATCAAGCCCCGTTCCATGGCTGACTCGTCCACGCTGTTGTCATAGTTGGTGGCCTCCAGGCCGGAAATCGGGCTGGTCTTGTAGACCCCCTTTTTCAAAAGGACCGAGTAGCCGCCGTCAGTGCTGGAAGTTGTCTCGTACTTCTTGGTCTTGCTGGTCGTTGTCGTTGAGTTGCTGGCCAGGTCGGAATTCTTCAAGTTGCCGCAAGCCGCCAGCAGGAGGCTGCAGCTTGCTAAAGTCATTGCCTGTAAAAATCTCTTCACTTTTCCGTGTCCTTCTCTTCGATCTTAGAGATTGCTTCTGACTCCGTTAAGCGCGGAATGTCCAGGGCTTCTGCCTTGGCCAGTTTGCTGCCAGCGTCTTCCCCGTAAACCAGACAGTCAGTCTTCTTGGAGACTGACCCGGTCACCTTGGCTCCCAGGGCCTGCAGCTTCTTGGTAAACTCAGCCCGGCTATAGTGGGCCAGTTTCCCGGTCAAGACCACTGTCTTGCCCTTGAAGAAGTTGTCTGCAGCTTCCCCGTCTTCGCCTAAGTAGTCCATGTTGACCCCGGCCTCTTCCAGCCGGGTCAGCAGCTTCTTGGCTTCTTCCTGCTGGAAATAAGCCGTCAAAGACTCAGCAATCGTCATTCCTATTGTATCGATTGCCGTCAGTTCTTGCACGCTTGCTGAAGCGATTTTAGACATATTTTTAAATTTCTGGGCAATCAATTGGGCGGCTTTGGCGCCGACATTGTCGATCCCCAGGCCAAAAAGGACCAGCTCAACGGAATTCTTCCGGCTTTGGTCAATAGCCGCCAGGAGATTGTTGATGGACTTCTCTTTAAAGTGGTCCAGCTGGCTCAAGTCGTCGGCTGTCAGATAGTAAAGGTCGGCCACATTGTGCACCAGGCCCTTGGCGATCAGCTGCTTGACAATCTTTGGGCCAAGGCCGGCGATGTTCATGGCCTGCCGGGAGGCGAAGTGGGTAATCCCTTCTTCGACTTGAGCCGGACAGGACGGGTTGATGCAGCGTAAGGCCACTTCTTCATTTAGGTGTACCAGGTCTTCCCCGCAGGATGGACACTTAGTTGGCACTTCATAAGCAGCAGAATCCTCTGGCCGCTTGCTTAAGACAACTTCGGAAATTTCCGGAATGATGTCGCCGGCCTTATGCAGCTTGACCGTATCGCCCAAGCGGACGTCCAGTTTGGCCAAAAGGTCCGGATTGTGCAAAGAGGCCCGGGTCACCGTGGTCCCAGCTAATTGTACCGGATCCATCACGGCAGTCGGGGTCACGACCCCGGTTCTCCCCACGGTCCATTCAATCTCCTGGACCACTGTTTCTTCTTCTTCCGGCGGGAACTTGTAGGCAATTTCCCAGCGGGGCACCTTGACGGTGTTGCCCAGGTCCGCCTGCAGGGCCAGGTCATCGACTTTCAAGACAATGCCGTCGATCCCGTAAGGCAGGCTGTCGCGCTTTTTGGTAAATTCGTCGATATAGTCGTAGATAGCCGCCAGATTTTCCAGCCGGCGGCCATTTTCATTGGTGTGAAAGCCCAGCTTGGCCATTTCCCCGATCGCCTGGTGCTGGGAGTCAATACCGGCTGGCGGGTTGATCCAGGTATAAATAAAGGTGCTCAGCTGCCGCTTTTTGGTCACCTTCGGGTCCAGCTGGCGCAGAGAACCAGCCGCGGCGTTTCGTGGATTAGCGAAGATGCTTTCCCCGGCCTCGTCCCGCTCCTGGTTCAATTTGGCGAAAGCCTCCTTGCCCATGTAGCATTCCCCCCGCACTTCGGTAGTAATGGCTTCCGGCAATTTCTGGGGTACGTCTTTAATATACTTGACATTCTTGGTCACGTCTTCGCCGACCTGGCCGTTGCCCCGGGTTGAAGCCCGCTTTAAGCGGCCTTCTTCATATTCCAAAGACAGGGACAGGCCGTCGATTTTCAATTCGACATTGTAGGCCACAGGGTGGCCAATGGTCTTTTGCACCCGCTGGTCAAATTCCGCCAGCTCTTCTTTGGAAAAAACATCCCCCATCGACAGCATGGGCACTGGATGCTCAACCTTGGGCAGGTCGCTGCTCACCTCACCGCCGACTCTTTGGGTGATGGAGTCAGCTGACTTTAATTCCGGATAGGCAGCTTCCAGTTCCAGCAGGCGGGCGTATTTTTCATCATAAACGTGGTCTTCAACCACCGGAGCGTCCTGCTCATAGTAGGCCTTGGCCCACTGGTCCAGCTGGGCCCGCAATTGGCGGACTTCCTGTTTTGCTTCTTCTAAACTTTCAGCCATGCTTCTTCACCTAAATTTTCTTGATCGGGGCAAAAGCCGCCAGCAGGCGCTTGTTGCCCTTGCTTGCAAAAGCAATATCCAGTTCCATGTCGTCTCCAGAGCCAGTGACCTTGATGACCACGCCCTTGCCCCAGCTCTTGTGCTCTACCTGGTCGCCAGGGTGCCAGCCCTTCTTTTCAGCGCCGACGGCCCCGGCTGCCTTGCTGGCCCGGTGGATCTTAGCCGGCTTAGCGGCTTTAGCTTGGGACTTTTTGGCAAAAGGCAGCCGGTCCAGGTCTAAGAAGGAAGTGCTGGACTTCGGAGCAGTTGAAGCCACGATGTCCAGGTCCTCATCCTTAATTTCGCCGATAAAGCGAGACTGGGCGTTGTACTGCTTGCTGCCGTACATCATCCGGGTGTAAGCCGAGGTCAAGTAAAGCTCTTCTCTGGCCCGGGTAATGCCCACGTAAGCCAGGCGGCGTTCTTCTTCCAGCTGGTTCGGGTCTTCGTCCTTGATCGCCCGGGAAAGCGGGAAGATGTTGTCTTCCATCCCGATCAAGAAGACGACTGGGAATTCCAAACCCTTAGCCGCGTGCAGGGTCATCAAAGTTACCCGGTCATCGCTTTCTTCCAGGTCATCCTGGTCGCTTAAGAGGGATACTTCCGCTAAAAAGTCGCTCAAACGGCTGCTGTCCGGGTTTTCTTCTTCATTGTAATTGTCGTCAAAACGCTTGGTAACCGTAGCGAATTCCTGCAGGTTTTCCAGGCGGGCGGCGGCTTCCAGGGACCCTTGGGCTTCTTCTTCCTTCAAGGCTTTGATGTAGCCAAAGTCTTCCAGGATCTTGTCAGTCAGTTCACTAACCGTGTGGTCCTGGGCGTAAGCAATGGCGGCAGTCAGCTGGTCGCTGAAGGCCAGGAGCTTTTTGGCAGCGGCGGCAGAAATCGGAGCCAATTCGACATTGCGCATGGCTTCGTAAATCCCGCCCCCCATTTCGTCAGCGAAGGCAGCCAATTTAGTAGTCGTAGCCTGGCCAATCCCCCGCTTTGGAACGTTGATGATCCGGTTGAAGCTCATGGAATCGCTGGGATTGGCCACCAGCTTGAGGTAGGCCATGATATCCTTGATTTCCTTACGGTCGTAGAACTTGTGCCCGCCGACGATCTGGTAAGGGACATTGGCTTCAACCAAAGTTTCTTCCATCCCACGGGACTGGGCATTGGTCCGGTAAAGGACGGCAAAGTCCTGGTAGCGGCGCTTCTTTTTGTCAACTTCTTCCTTGATCTTGGCAAGGACGAAGCGGGTTTCGTCCCGGTCGCTCTGGGCCTGGTAGTAGTGGACTTTTTCCCCGTCGCCCTTGTCAGTCCACAGCTTCTTGGCCTTCCGGTTTTCATTGTGGTCGATAACGGAGTTGGCCGCCTTCAAGATGTGGCCGGTTGACCGGTAGTTCTGCTCCAATTTGACAGTTTGGGCATGCTTGTAGTCATGCTCAAAGTTGAGGATGTTTTCCATGTTGGCTCCCCGCCAGCCGTAGATTGACTGGTCGGCATCCCCGACAACGCAGATATTGTGGTAGCCGTCAGCCAGCAGGCGGCAGAGCTCGTACTGGGCCACGTTGGTGTCCTGGTATTCGTCAACCAGCAGATAGCGGAACTTTTGCTGGTAGTAGGCCAGGGTATCAGGACTGGCCTTAAAGAGGGACAGAGTCTGCATGATCAAGTCGTCAAAGTCCAGGATCTGGTCTCTTTCCAGGCTGGACTGATATTTCTTGTAGACGTCGGCGACGACTTTTTCAAAAGGACCGACCGCGCTTTCCTCATACTGCTTTGGCGTTTGCAGGCGGTTCTTGGCATTGGAGATCTGGCTCAAGATGTTGCGGGGCAGGTACTGCTTGGGATCCAGGTCCAGCTGGCGGAGGATGCGCTTGACCAGGGTCACCTGCTCTGAAGGGTCAGCGATGGAGAAGTCCCGGTCATAGCCGATCAAGTGCCCGTCCCGGCGGAGGATGCGGACGCAGAGGGCGTGGAAGGTGGACATCCAGATACTTTCCGCCTGGTCACCCAGGAGCTTGACTTCTCTTTCCTTCATTTCTTTAGCGGCCTTGTTGGTGAAGGTGATGGCCAGGATGTTCCAGGGAGCAACCCGCTTTTCTTCCACCAAGTAGGCAATCCGCCTAGTCAGAACCGCGGTCTTCCCACTGCCGGCCCCGGCGATTACCAAAAGGGGCCCTTCAGTCGTCTTGACTGCCTGGACCTGTTGCGGATTCAAACCTTGTAAAATCGTTGCTTCAGACATGCTTTCCCCTTTCAAAAATCAAAAAACTTAGCTTATCCATTATAGCAAAAAAAGCTGCCAAAAAGCTCTGGCAGCCTTGTCAAACCTGCTTAATTATCGTACTTATTCAGGTTGTATTGTTCAATTAAATTGATGAGTTTGGTCGAGTAATCCGGATCGGTGGCATAGCCGTCAGTGACCAGGGCCTTGGCCTGGCTCTTATAGTCCTTAGCTGCCAAAACATCCTTGTACTGGTCCTTGTTCCAGCTGGTTCCCTGCTGGAAGAGGCGGACGTGGGCCCGGATGGAGGCCTCATAAGAATCATAAATCTGGAAGCGGGCCTTGACGGTCACCCACTTGCCCTTGCTGTACTCCTTGGTCGTCATCACGGCTGAAGTGTTAGGGCTGGTCCCCTTGACCCCGAAGAGGTTGTTGTACTTCTGGGATAAGGCGCTTTGCCCGTAGTTGCTTTCCAGGCAGGCCTGGGCGATGGTGATGCTTGGCAAAAGGCCGGTCCCCTTGTCAACTTTTTGCGAGATCGGCCCCACTTTTTTGATAAATGCCTTCTTTTGCCGCAAAAGCTTAGCGGCTGCTTCCTGCTTGGCCAGTTCAGCCTGGCGGATCTGTTCTTGCTGCAAGGCCTGGCGGCGGTAGTAGCGGAAGGCTACAAACAAGCCCAGGCACAAGAGGATGATGGCAAAAACGCGGACCACGAGGATGGTGGTCGTCTGCTTACCCTTGCGTGTTTTTCTGTGTCCAGCCATACTTATCTGCTTTCTAGCGCCACTTCAGTCGCTTCTTGAGGGGCGCGGTAATGAGCGGCGTGATCAAACCGCTGAAGACTGCTTCCAAAATGCCATTGACGGCCAGGGCCGTAAAGAGGATGACCAGCAAAGACTGCCCGCTCTTGGCCCCCAGGGCTAAAGCCAGCTTTTGGGGATGACTGAAGTAGACCAAGTCAGACAAAAGGATCACCATGAGCGTGTTGACCGCTGAAGCTAAAAGGCCGCTTAAGGCGTAAGCCAGAGGTTTCCTGCTCTCCTTATCCCATTTATCGGTCAATTGCCCGGCCATGCCCGCTGCCCAGCCGGCAGCGACCCGGGGCAATAAGGCAATCAAGGGGTTCTGGAAAAGGAGAATGGTAACCAGGCCGTTTGGAGCAGCATATGCCCTAATCAAACTAGTCAGGCCCCAGACCAGGCCAAAGGCCGCGCCAGCTTTAGGTCCTCTTAAAGAGGCAAAGACCGCGACTGTCAAGGGAATCGTGGTGATGGCCGGCAGGCCCGGCAAAATCGTGATATAACCCACATTGGGAATAAAAGCTTCCAGCAGCAGAATGGCCACAAAGACCGCGCTGATCGTCAGGTTCAGGGTCTTCTGTCTGGCTTCAGAATCGTACATTCGCACACCCTTCTATTCATCTTGCATTGTGTTCTATCAATTATAACAGATTGCAGGAAAAGCAAGTTTAAATAATCAACAAAAAAGGAGCCGTCTTACAACGACTCCTTATCTTAGTGCGGACGAGAAGACTTGAACTTCCACGACCAAAAGCGGTCACAAGATCCTTAGTCTTGCGCGTCTGCCAATTCCGCCACGCCCGCAAATACATTTAATATTTTAGCAAAGCTGCCCTCATTTAGCAAGGGGGCCGGCGATTTTTTCCAATTTTCCCCGGCAGCGGCCACAGAAATACTTCTTGACGTTGACCTGCCGCTGGCGCCAGTAGTCCTGCCCGCATTGCCGGCAGCGGTAGTGCCAGCGGCTTATTTTGCTCTCCTCCAGTCTTGGCGCATAGCGGCTGCCGCCTACCTTTTTAAGGAGTAGCTTGAAGTCCCGGTCTTTATGCTGGTAGCCCAAGCCAGCCAGGTGGAGATGGTAATGGACCAGTTCATGTTTGATGATGCCCGGCAGATAATGGAGGTTTTCTTCCTTAAGAAAGAGCGGGTTAAATTCCAGGTGATGGTCAGATAATTGGTAGCGGCCACCAGTTGTCTTTAGGCGGCGGTTGATTTTCGCTTGGTGGAGAAAGGGCCGGCCGAAGGATTCAAGAGAGATGCTTTCGACCAGCTGCTGCAGTTCTTGTTCACTAATCATGGGATTATTGTAGCTGGTCAGGGCGGAAAATGCCAACTTTTACTCTTCGGCCAGCAAGATCCCGTCTTTCATTCTTAAGCGGCGGTCGTAGACCAGGCCGGGAATTTCATCGTGGCTGGCCACGATGACGGTCTTGTTTTCACTGCGCAAGTTTTTCATAAGGTTAACGAACTGGTCAACCCCTTCCTTGTCGATCCCCCGGGTTGGTTCATCCAGGAGGATAATGTTCTGGTCTTCCATCACGGCCTGGATGATCCCCAGCTTCTGCCGCATCCCGACTGAGTAGTTGCCGACGGATTGCGGGTTATCCGGATCCAGGTCAAAGGCCTTGAGCAGGTCCCGGGTCTTTTCGGGCTGGAAGCGGTGGTTGAAGTGACCTAAAAAGGTCAAGTTGTCCCAGGCAGTTTCATATTCGATAAAGCCAGGGTTTTCGATCAAGGCACCGAGGTAGTCATCCTTGTCAGTGTGGATCTCCCCGCTGTCAGCTTTTAAGAGGCCAACGATGATTTTGAACAGGGTAGACTTGCCGCAACCGTTGACACCGGAGATGTGGACCAATTCACCCGCTTGGGTTTCTAAAGAGATGTCCTTTAAAACCGCCAGTTTTTTAAAGCTCTTCTTAACATGTGATACTTTCAACATACAAACTCCTCCTCGACTTAGAGTATATACATGTGGTGGATGGCCCGCCAGAGTGGGTCATAAATATTAGCGTATTTCGGTAAAAGCCAGGTTTTCTCCAGCCAGTAATGGTAAAGAATAGGTACTGTACTGGCAAAAACGATAATAAAGAAAGGATATTTGATCTTGATGCAGAGCAAGATCAACATAAAGCAGGCAATGAACAGCAGGTAATGCATCAAGAGCAAGAGGATGCCCTTCCAGGCCGGGCCATAGCGGAAGCAGGGATTTTTGCCAAAGAAATAGGGCACGATGGAGAAAACAAGGTAGATGGCCAAATCTAAGAAGAGCAGCTGGGCCAGGCGCTGGTCAAAGTAATCCATTTTACCGCGGGGAGCCAGAAGCGGCCGGACTGAGCGGAAAGAGAGGATTTGGACGGCTGCCATGACGGTTAGACCCGGCTGGATGTATAAGCTAATCAAATTGGCGTTCAGATAATACATTGGCATCTCGCCTTCTCCGCCATCCATCGCAAACTGCAGGCCGCACCACAGGCTGACCGCAAAGTCCAAAAAGAGTGTTATGGCAATTAGGCGCTGATAACGCGTTTTTAGCATAATTTACCCTCTCTCTACATTCTTCATGTACCAAATTCTTAACAAAACAGCAGTCAGCGTAATATAGAAAATCGCGGTCGTTGCGTAATTTAAATAATAGATTGCCGGAGAGGGATCTTGCACCATGGCATTCTCTATAGGGTTCATAATGTTGGTAGTATCCCAGATATTTGAAAGCACACGCACCGTTCCGCCAATATCCCCAGATAAAGATTCTTGAATTGTTATAAGATAGCCAATAACGGGACCTAAAAAGAAGCAAAGACTGGTTTTCTTGACAAACAAAGCTAGGTTAAAAATGAAAATTGCAAAAATTCCCCAACCAAATCCATTTAGAATGGTCTTGATCACCAAATTAGCTAAATTATTTAGTGAAAAGTAGCCATCTCCACGGATCAGAATATCTTGTGCAAATGGTTGGTATACAAAGTGATGGTAGAAAATATTTATTATCACCATTTCGATCAGACAGCCCAACCAATAAAGGATTGTTGCGCCCCAAAAAGTATATTTTATACTTTTCTTAAAAAATTGACTCCAGCCAATTCGTGAAACGATACTATACAGTTCATGACTATTTTTCATATATATAGCCAAACCAGCACCAATCATGGGCACTAATAGATAACTAGCAACTTCTCCAATTACAGTTTCATTTGCACCACCGTATTGGACCATATCATATAAATAGTCAAAGGCATAATTGTTGCTTTTTAATACTGGAAGATTGTCATAGATTGCATACGCCACTTGCCCTATGATGACTAGCAAGTAAATAACAGTTGCTATAAAAAAAATCTTTTTAGTTTTAGTTAACATTTTTCCTCTACACACAAAAAGCAAAAGAGTTCCACTACTCCTTTGCCTTTTAAATAGCAGCCGGTGGCTACTTATAGTCTGCGCTAAAGTGGAATTTTACTCTCGTTGCATGGGGATCATTTTTCCCAGTCCGCGCATCCCCCCAATACTTACGATCTCTGAGGCCAGTATTATTTCCAGCGTGTACGGTCTTGTCTTTCTTTAAGACAACTGTATTGGAGCGTCTTTGTGCCTTATTATTAATAAGCTTCACCCAAATTCGTCTGCTCGAACCAGGAAGAGCATCTCCATTAAATGAAGCGTAAGACGACTGTGTCTGCTTAACATTAGGATTTCCCCAACTGCTCCATCTTCCGTAAGATGAGACATCTTCAACACTAATAGTCCAGGTTCCCGCTGCTTGAACAACAGCCGCACTAGCAAACGGTAACAACAACATTCCACATAAAGCTACCTTCGATAATACTTTATGTTTCATTTTTTCATCCTTCTTTCTTGTAATACATTTGATACATAAACAAGTGAATAATTTATTTATTCACACCTCCGATTATAGTCCTCTCTCTCCTACTGTCAATACTTTTTGATAAATTTGATTAAATAACTGTATTTATTTTAACACAATCGTATGGAACCGCTTTTTAATCACCTTTTATTGCATGGCAAATATACATTAACACCAACATAAGTCATTCCAGCCTAGCCTTTCTCTACATTCTTCATGTACCAAATTCTTAACAGGAAAGCAGTTAGCGTAATATAGAAAACCGCGGTCGTTGCGTAATTTAGATAATAGATTGCCGGGGATGGATTTTCCACCGTGGCATTCTCCAGTGGATTAATAATGTTGGTAGTATTCCAGATATTTGAAACGATAAATAAAGTGCCTCCAATATCAGATGATATATTTCCTGTTAGCGTTATTATAAAACCGACAACTGGCCCCAAAAACAGACAAAGACTATTTTTCTTAACGAACAAAGCCACACTGAAAATAAATACAGCATAAATTCCCCAGCCTATGCCAAAAAGAGTAATCTTGATCAAAAGATTTGCCAAATTGTTAAGTGAGAGATAGTTGTCCCCTCGAATCAGTATTATTTCGTTGTACGGCATATAAACAAAGCCATGGTAGAAAATACTGATAATCAGCCCTTCTAACAGACAGCCCAACCAATATAAGCCTAATCCGCCCAAAAACGTATAACTTATATTTCTAGCAAAAAATTTTTTCCAACCTGTTCGCCCCACAACATTGTACAACTCGTGATTGTTCTTAATATAGATTGCTAAAGCGGCCCCAATAATTGGTACAAACAGAAAAATAGCAATAGCACCAATCATAGTTTCATCAACCCCTAACGGTTGAACCGTATCAAACAAATAATCAAAGGCGTATGTGTTATCTTTAAACGGGGTAGGATTGTCATAAATAGCATACGCCACTTGTCCTGCGATTATTAGCAAGTAGATCGCTACTGCTCCCACATATATTTTTCTCGTTCTGGTCAACATACTCTTTCCTCCAAAACTTAACACAGCACAAACGTGAACAAATTGTGATCTTTTCTCCTTTGATTATAGTTCAATCTGAACTTACGTCAATACTTTTTCTAAGAAAAGCGCTTTATATTATTATTTACTCCAGATACCTCATTATTATTAACATAATATAAAGATTATTGCAGCCGGCTCAAGCAATTACAATTTCACTCTGCCTTTCTTTTCACGCAAAAAAATGCCCGGACTTACGTCCAGGCATTTTTGCTAATTATTATCTTTAATTGTTCCGTTGATCAGCTTTTCTCTCAAAGAACTTAACGATTTCGACGATCACGATCATCAAAACGCCCATCCCCAAGACAGTCAGCCATTGGTCCAGGTGCAATTCTGAAACTGAGAAGACTCTAGTCAAGAATGGCAATTCAACTGCCGCCATAATCAAGGCTGACAGAACAATCGCGCCATTAAACCACTTGTTGGCAAAAGTGCTCTTTTGGCAGATTGACTGCTTCACGTACTTGGAGTTGACCGCGTGGAAGAGCTGGATTAGTCCCAAAGTGAGGAAGGCCATGGTCAAGGCGTCCTCATGTGGGTTAGTCCCCCGCGGCAAAACGTGCAGACCCAAACCATAAGCGGTCAAGACCAAAGCACCTTCCAGGATCCCCTGGTAGATGATTGAGCTGGCCACGCCACCTGAGAAGAAGTTGGAATTCTTCCCCCGCGGCTTCTTGTTCATGATCCCCTTTTCAATCGGTTCAACCCCCAAGGCAATCGCCGGTAGGGTGTCAGTTACCAGGTTGATCCACAAAAGCTGCACTGGCTTCAAAACATCCCAGCCCAGCAAAGTCATCAAGAAGACCGTCAATACTTCGCCGACGTTGCAGCTCATCAAGTACAGAATCGCCTTCTGAATGTTGGCGAAGACCTTCCGCCCTTGCTTGACCGCTTCCACGATCGTCGCGAAGTTGTCGTCAGCCAGAACCATATCAGCCGCGCCCTTGGAGACTTCCGTACCGGTAATCCCCATGCCGACCCCGATGTCGGCCTGCTTCAGACTCGGCGCGTCGTTGACCCCGTCACCAGTCATGGCCACGATCTTGCCATTTGCCTGCCAGGCCTTCACGATTCTAACCTTGTGTTCTGGTGAAACCCGGGCATAAACACTGTAGTCACCGACATGCTTGGTGAAGTAGTCGTCGCTCAGCTTGTCCAATTGCGCCCCGGTAATCACGGCATCGTTACGGCCCTTTTCAACCAGGCCCAGCCGTTCGGCAATCGCCTGCGCCGTAACTTGGTGGTCACCAGTAATCATAATCGTTCTGATCCCGGCCCGGTGAGCTTCCACGATCGCGTCCTTGGCTTCCGGACGCTCTGGGTCGATCATGCCGACCAAACCGGCAAAGATCAGATCTTGTTCAACATTATCAGTCGTTGGGTCACCGTATGGCTGGTCAACAACCTTGTAAGCCATCGCCAAGACCCGGAGGGCTTGCTTGGCCATTTCATTGTTGCTTTCCAAAATGGCCTTCTTTTGTTCAGCGCTGATTTCGCTCAGCTCGCCGTTAATGTTGACATACTTGACTCTTTCCAAAAGCATGTCCGGCGCGCCCTTGACGGCAACCATAAACTGGCCGTCATATTTGTTGACCGTACTCATCAACTTCCGGTCAGAGTCAAATGGTACTTCCTGTACCCGTGGGTGTTCTGCCAAAAAGTCATTAACTGGCAGATCCTTGTGAAAGCCATATTGCACCAGGGCAGTTTCAGTCGGGTCACCCAAGAGCTCCCCTCCGTCTTGAATCTTGGTGTCATTGGCCAAAAGCATGGTAATCAAGGCCTGGTTGGTCAAGTCGATGTCATCGCTAGCATCATGCAGGATCCCGTCGTAGTAGACCTTTTCCACCGTCATCCGGTTCTGGGTCAAGGTACCAGTCTTGTCAGAAGCAATGATGTCCGTTGCCCCCAAGGTTTCAACGGCTGGCAGCTTTCTGACGATAGCCTTGTGATCAGCCATGGTCTGGGTACCCAGGGCCAAAATGATCGTAACGATCGCCGGCAGACCTTCTGGAATAGCGGCAACTGCCAGAGAAACCGCCGTCAAGAACATGTCGATCAGCAAAGCATTCATCGGTTCATGCTGCGGGTTCCGGATAACCCCGATAATGAAGACGACCACACAGATGGCCAGGATCATGTAAGTCAGGGTCTTGCCCAGCTGGTTCAAGTTCTGCTTAAGAGGAGTGTCAGTTTCGTCAGCTTCGTTCAGCATCTTGGCGATGTTGCCGACTTCCGTGTTCATCCCCGTAGCGACAACCACACCTTCCCCGCGTCCATAGGTCACGTTGGTGCTGGAGTAAGCCATGTTGATCCGGTCACCCAGGGCAATGTCCTCCCCATGCAGGGTTTCATTACTCTTTTCCACCGGAACCGATTCCCCGGTCAAGGCCGCTTCTTCAATCTTCAAGCTTTCCGCTACCAAAAGACGCAGGTCGGCCGGAACCACGTCACCGGCTTCCAGCAAGACCACGTCACCTGGCACGATATCCGTTGACGGAACTTCAATTACCGCTCCGTCCCGGCGCACCCTGGCGCTTGGCGTGGACATGTCCTTCAAGGCTTCAATCGCTGCTTCTGACCGAGCTTCCTGGATCACGCCCAGGACCGCGTTCAAAAGCACGACTACTAAAATAATCCCCGCGTCTGTCCATTCCTGGGCAACTACCCCGGACAAAACAGCGGCAACCAGCAGGACGATGATCATCAAGTCCTTGAACTGGTCCATGAAGCGGGCAAACATTGAACGTTTCTTTTTGCCGGCCAAAGCGTTCGGGCCGTATTGGTCCAGGCGCTTCTTGGCTTCAGCCGAACTGATCCCATGGTTGGCGTCCGAGCCAAACTCGGCTAGAGTGCCCTGGATGTCCTGGCTGTAATACTTCTTAGCCACAGTATTTTCCTCCTTTAAAAAGAAAAGAGACTTACGTGCCCCTTAACAAAAGCACATAAGTCTCACTAATTAAGACAAGCCCAGGTAACCAACACGGCTCCCGGCTGTTGGGCTTGTCGCAAGCTATGCTTGCCGTTACTCCCTTATGACACGATTAATATAGCAAAAATTGGCGCTTGAAACAAGTTTTTTACCAAATCTGCCCCTATTTTTTGTAATAATCATCAAAAATTGTAACCGGTAGGTGGCGTTTGTGCTCGCTCTTGGTCCACAATTCTTCGATTCTTTCCGCTGCCTGGTCGCTGACTTCCCGGCCTTCCAGGTAGTCATCGATTTCCTCGTAGGTCACGCCCAAGGCAACTTCATCCGGCAAGGATGGCTTTTCTTCTTCCAGGTCGGCCGTCGGGGCCTTCAAATAAAGGTGTTCCGGGCAGCCCAAAGCAGCCAGGAGCTGCTTGCCCTGCCGCTTGTCCAAACGGAAGAGCGGGGTCAGGTCAGCCGCGCCATCGCCGTACTTGGTGTAGAAGCCAGAGAAGTTTTCGGCCGCGTGGTCAGTCCCCACAACCGCGCCCTCGTTAGCCCCAGCAATGGCATACTGCATGACCATTCTTTGCCGGGCCTTGATGTTGCCCTTGTTAAAGTCGGTCATTTCCACGCCCGTTTCCTTCAAGGTCGCCACCATGGCGTCAGTGGCTGGCTTGATGTTTTCGATCAAGTCCACATCCGGCTGGATGAAGGCTACCGCGTCAGCGGCATCAGCGGCATCGGCCTGGACGCCATATGGCAGGCGGACAGCGATGAACTTGTAGCTGTCATCGCCAGTTTCTTCCCGCATTTC
Organism: uncultured Lactobacillus sp.; assembly: GCF_944327175.1. Taxonomy (GTDB): domain Bacteria; phylum Bacillota; class Bacilli; order Lactobacillales; family Lactobacillaceae; genus Lactobacillus. The sequence goes on along the minus strand of NZ_CALVGT010000055.1, from coordinate 53,244 downwards.
GGAAATTGCCATTTGGGTCAGCTTCCCGGTCAAGGTTGAGTCCTGGCCCCCGGAAATCCCCAAAACATATGACTTCAAGAAGGGGTTAGCCTTCAAGTAACCTTTTAAGAAGTCAACCGTCTTGCGGATTTCTTCCTGGGGATCGATTTCCGGCAAAACGTGCTCATATTCGACAATTTTCTTTTGCAACTCTCTCATTTGCTGCCTCGCAATCTTCTACTTCGTGTTTTCTACCTTTAATTATACTCAAAAAATGCAGTCCCTGTTTTCAGAAATGTATTTTCACGAGATTCTTTAAAAAATTATCGTCTGAAGAGCTGGTAGTAAATTTTTGCAGCTTTTTGACTGCGGATATGTAATTTCAAAAAGGTGACCAGGTCGTGCTTCCAGGAATTTTTTCCTTCCATCCAGGTCCCGGTAAAAAGGTGAATGGACCGGGACTGAGGGGAAGGGTTGCAGAGGATCCCGTCTGGATAAACATGGATTCCTTCCTTTAATAGTTGTTCTTGGTTGCCGGTCTTAAGGCCATACTTTTCTTTGAGAATTTCCGTGACAGACAGGGAGTTGACCCCGGCCAGCTGGTCCTTTTGGTCAAAGGCAAAATCCAGGTCGTCATAGTAGTGCAGAATGTCAGCCATAAAAGGATGCCCCTTCTCCGCCGCGATGATTGCAGCGGACAGGTAGTCATTGTTTTCAAAGCCGATAAAGGCCCGGTCATTTAGCAAGTCGTCAAAATCTTTTAAGACCATGACGTCGGTGTCCAGGTAGATCCCGCCCATTTCATAGAGGGCCTTGGCCCGGACATAGTCGGAAACGAAGGCCCACTTCTTGGCCTGGTAGGCCTGCTTGACATATTTGTTGGCATTCAGGTCCAGCTTATCTTCGTTCCATTCGATGATTTCATAGTCCGGCAGGCGCTTTTGCCAAGAGGCCAGACAGGTCTGGATGGTCTTGGACTTGGGATTGCCGCCCACCCAGACATAGTGGATAATTTTGGGAATCATGCTTTTTCTCCTTGCAGGCAGGCCTGGTAGCCGGCCAGAACATCAGCCAGTTGCCGGTCCAGGGAAAAGTGCTGGCGGGCATAGGCTTTTTCCGCTTGGGCAATTGCTGCGAGCTCTTCTTTTGGCAAAGCCGCGATTGCTTTTAACTGACCGGCCATGTTTTTTTCTTCGTTGACCGGCACAACCCAGCCTTTTCCTTCTGGAATCAGTTCCCTGGCCCCGCCCACGTCAGTAGATAAAAGTGGAAGCAGGTTGTCGGCTGCTTCCAGCAAGACCAGGGGGAAGCTTTCTGAGTAAGAAGACAAGACGGCCAGGTCCATCTTCCGGTAGAGCTGCCTTAATTCTTCCTGGGTCAAAAAGCCGGTAAAAGTCACTTGGTCGGTTAAGGCCAAATCCTGCCGTAATTTTTTCAAGTCCGCTTCCTGGCTGCCGCTGCCGGCGATATAGAGGTGGGCTTGCGGCAAATTGGCTGCTTTAAAGGCCTTGAGCAAAAGATCTTGCCCCTTGACCTTTTCCAGGCGGCCAACATTGATGATGTTGAAGCCGGCGTGGTCTTCCTTGCCTGCTATATTTCTATTGTCCCTAAAGCTGATCCCGTTATAGATAACGTAAATCCGGCTGGGCTTTACTCCGTAATTCAGCAGAATTTTTTCAAAACGGGGAGTGATGGCAAAGACACCATCGGCCTGCTTGATCGCCCGCAGGTTCAGCTTGGTAAAAATCTTCCCCGCGATTCCCCGTCCTTCAAAGTCGATCGCCGGATCCGAGTGGACCGTGATCAGCCAGGGACAAGGCAAGGATGACTTGATCAAGCTGACAAAAAGGTTGGCCCGGGCTCCATGGCTGTGGACCAGGTCGTAATGCCCATCCTTGATTGTCTTTTTCAGCCGCTTGAGCAGGGCCAGGTCGTAGCGGCTGGAGCCACCTAAAACAATCACCTTGATCCCTTTTTCCCGGGCAGCCTGGGCAACCGGCCCTTCAGCAAAGGTCAAGATGTCAAAATCCTGCCCCGCCTTTTTGGCCTGGGAAAGCAGGTTCACGATATGGGTCAGCCCGCCCCCGCTTTCCAGGCCGGCGTTAATATGCAGTACTTTCATTATTGCTTGTCCCGCTTCTTGCTCTTTTTAACTTCCACGACGAATTTTGGCAAAACCATCATCCGGCCGATCCGGCTTGGTTCCTTCAAGAGCCGGTAGAACCATTCCAAGTGGGCATCCTGGAAGAGCTTCGGTGCCCGCTTGACGGCGCCGGCGAAGACGTCAAAGCTGCCGCCCACCCCCATCATGCTAGCTGGCAAGTTTTGCTTGCGCAAGATGGCCAGGAGCTTCTCCTGCTTAGGAAAGCCCAGAGCCGCGAAGACCAGGTCGGGCCTGCTTTGGGCGATCCGGCTGGCAATTTCCGGCAGGGCATCTTGGGAGTAGCCATCCTCAGCGCCGACTAAGTCGATGCCCGGGTAGTCCTTGGCGATTTTTTCCTTAACGGCAGCGATTACGGCTAGCTTGGCCCCAATCAGGTAGACCCGCAAGTGGTCTTCATTGGCGATTTGCAGGTACCAGCAAAAGAGGTCGTAGCCGGTTACTCTCTCCGGCAGCTTCATCCCTAGCATCTTGGCCCCCTTGATGATGCCGATCCCGTCAGCCGTTACGTAATCCGCCACATTGTTGATGATTTCCCGGTATTCCGGATCTTCTTTAGCGGCCATGACGATTTCCGGGTTGGCCGTGACCACCAGGGTGGATTCTTTTTTCCGCAAGCGGTCCAAAAAGCGGGCTTCAAATTCCGCCAGGCTGTACTTGTCGAAGCCAACGCCCAAAATATTGATTTTTACCATGCTTACACGCTTTCTTTGTTTATTTTTGCTGATTTCTTCCTTATTAGTAGCTATTTTTTCAAGCGCTTTTTGACGATCGTGACCAAGTCTGTGTTCAAGTCAAACTTCAAGAGCCAGAGAATGGCCAGGTACAAGGCTATAATGACCAGGGACTTGACCGTCATGTTGATAAAAGCACTTGGAATCTGCCAAGGCCACAGCATCCCTGCCGCCAGGCTGATCCCCATGGCCAAAAAGCACTTGGGCACATCGCTGAAAGTTTCCTTGAAGTCATAACCATCCCGCACGATCCAGCAGCGCAGAAAGAGAACGACAGCTTCAGTCAAGAGGATCGCCACCATGGCCCCTGCTGCCCCGAAAGGCCGGTCCAAAAAGTAGCTGAAGACCAGCTCCAGGACCGCCCCGATCGTAACCGGAATGGCATAGTCCTTGTCCCGCTTGTTGGCCAGGGCAAACTGGTTGGCGAAGACCCCGCCCATAGGGATCAAGATGATGGTCAAGGTGAAGAAGAACATCAAGGGGGTCATCGGGATATATTTTTTCCCGAAGAAAAAGGGCACGAATTCCTTGGTATTGGCCATGACCACCATGGCAAACATGGTTCCCAGCATGGTCGTGGCTTCCAGGGACTTCTTCAAGACCTTCTTCTGGGTTTCCTTCCCCTGGACCGCCATCTGTGGCATGATGACCAGAGAAATACTGGTGATAACCCCCAGGATCATGTTGGAAATCCGCTGGGAATTATCATAGTAAGAGACCTGGGCCGTATTTTGGAAGAGGCCCAAAAGGGGCTTGTCCAAGGAAGTGTAAATCTGGGTCGCGATCTGGGGAATCATCAAGGTCATGATCGCCCGGCGGGTTTCCACGAAATGATAGAAATGCTTGACTGGCCGGCCGACATACTTGCCGATGCTGAACCAGAAGACAAAGGAACCCAGCATAGTAGACACGGACATGATCAAGAAATACTTCCACAGGTCAGCCGGACTTTTGATCAAAAGCAAGATAAAGACCACGCTGACGACCTTGACGATGGTGTTTCTTAAGACCACCCGGCCAAAATCAGCCAGGCCCTGGAAGAACCAGGAGATGTCAAACTGGGCGGCAATCAAGTATGGCAGCATCAGCAGGAAGTAGTTCCAGTAACGGACCTTGAGGGCCAAGCAGGTCAAGACAGTCAAGGCGATGGTTACCAAGCCGCCGATAAACTGGAAGTACCACAAGCCCCAGAAGGCCTCGGTCAGTTCCCCGCTCTTGTTTTTGGCCCTAGCTTTAGAGATGCTTCTGACCCCGATATTGGATAAAGACAGGACACAGAAAATCATCAGAAACTGGACCGTGTTGTTGACGCTGGAATAGATCCCGTAGGTCGTCGGGCCCAGGACTCTGGACAGGTAAGGAACCGTGATCAAGGGCACCAGGACCAGGAAGACCTGGTAGACCGCGTTATAGAAGATGTTCAGAAAAGTTTTTTTCAAGGATCAGACCCCGCTTAAGTAATCAAAAATTGTCTGGCAGGCCTGGCCGTGGTCGGCCTGGTCGCTCAGCTCCAGCCACTTTTTCCGCTCAAGGCCATACCCGTCTTTTTCACCCAGCTGCTTGACCAGGTTAGCCTGGCTGGCCACGCAGGGACCAGGGACGATTTTTTTATAAGGCCCCAGCAAAAAGCCCCGGGTCTTTTCATACTGGGCCAGGTAGTTGGTGATGAAAATCAGCGGCTTGTCCAAATGGAGGTAGTCAAAGTAGATCGAAGAGAAGTCGGTCATGAGGAAGTCGGTGGCTCCCAGGATTTCGTAGAGGTCCAGCTTTTTCGCCAAAAGATCGGAATTGTTCAAAAAGGCCACGTGCTTGGCCGCTAAGTGGAAGTCGCTGAAGAGCTTCATTTCCCAAGGGTGGAGCTTGACCAGGAGGTACTGCTTTCTAGCAGCCAGGGCCTGGTCTAAAGCGGCCAGGTCGAAGTCGCTGAAGGCAAAAAAGTTCCCTTCCTTAATCCGCTCCATCACTTCCGGCTCTTCCAATTCATAGCGGAAAGTCGGCACATAGATCCCTACTTGGGCCTCCGGGTCCTGGCAGGAGAAAAAGTCAGCCAGAAGCTGTTCTTTCTTATAAGGAGACTTGAGCAAGGAATCAATTCTGGGGAAACCCAGCTGGACATAGCGGGGACCTTCAATCCCCATGCAGGCGCTCATCAAGCTTTCATAGAGTTCCGAACTGGCGGTGACCAGGTCGGCCATCTTGTGCCAGAGCTTTTCATTTCTCTGGTTGTCCCGGCGCTGAGTATTGTTGGCCATGGTCCCCATCCGCTTTAGCGGAATCCCATGCCAGAGGGCCAGGTTGACCTGGCTTTTCCGGACCTTGAAGGGCTGGTGGGTGGTCAAGACGTACTTGGCCCGGCCGATTTTTTGCCAGTCTGACCAGGGCAGGTGGGAAGAAGGCCAGGGCTCGATCAAGTAGGCCGTGACTTCCGGGTGCTCGCGGCGCAGATATTTATAAAAAAGGTAGCCATTTGACCCCGACCGGCCGGCCCCGTTCAAAATCACGTATGTGTTGGGGTCTTCTTTTTGCCAGCGGGCCAAAAATTTCATGACTGCCAGATATAGGCGGAATAGTATGCTTTTCATAGTGCCTCGTTAATCATTAGCTAATAGTATCAAGTCCATTTTAGCAAATTCGCCCCCTGCCGCCAAAAGCAAGTTCCATCTTTTGCCCTTTTTTAAAGGAAGCAAAAAGAGGCAGGACTGAACCTGTCTCTTTGTCATTCTCTTATTCAGCTATCCAGCTGGCTATTTGCTGAAAGTAAATTCGAAGCGCTCACCCACGTATGAAGCCCGCGTGTATTCAAAGGGCCGGCCATCGGCCAGTTTGGTGACCTGCCGGCGGGTAATCAAGGCTTCCCCACGGCGGCAATTGAGCAGGCGGGCCTCCTGTTCATTGGCGACAGTGGCTGAGATATACTCAGTTGCATCCCCAATCTGGTAGCCCCCCTGCTTTTCCAAGGTCTGGTAAAGGTGGCTTGACACGTCTTCTTTGGCAAAAGCCGCGATCAGGTCTTCTGGCACCGTCACGATTTCATGGCAGATTGGCACCTGGTCGGCATAGCGGATCCGCTCCATGCGCAGAACCTTGTCGCCGCCTTCAAGGGCCAGCCGCTCCTTTTCAGACAGGGAAGGCTGGGTGATCTTGTAAGACACCAGTTTGCTGGACGGGGTCTGCCCGTTGGCCCGGGTAATCTCAGTAAAGGACATGATCCCGGACATCTTTTCCTGGACCTTCTGGCTGGCCACGTAAGTCCCGCTGCCCAGCCGTCTTTCCAAAATCCCTTCTTCTTCCAGGGTCTTGATGGCCTGACGCAGGGTCATTCGCGACACCTTGAACTGCTCGGCCAGCTGCCGTTCGGCTGGAATCCGGTCCCCCACCTGGTAGACATGGTTTTCAATGTCCCGGCGCAGCTGGTTGTGAATTTTGATGTACATTGGTTCTTGCATCGGTCTGTCCCCCCACAGAATCATCAAGCTTGGATCTTAATTAAATTCTATAGCAAAAGGCGGCCTTTAGACAAGTTTACATTTAATTCCCGTCAATTTTACCTTGCCCCGGCCAGTCTGCTTGACCAGTAGCTGGTCCTGGTCGCTCTCCAAAATATTACCCAAGATTCCGGCTTTGTCGGCCAGGCGCAAGTGGCTGCCAGCCACGTTTAAGAGGGCATCCTGCAGGCGGACCTGGACTGAGCCACTTAGGCTAAGCCAAGTGCCTTCGCTGCAGGAAAAGTGCGGCCGGCAAAAAAAAGCCTTGCCCTGGCCCATGATTTCCCCTACCTCCAAGTGGCAGTTGGTTAAGTTGCTGCTCCCGCTGACCTGCTTGAATTGTTTAAAAGTGCAGTTTTGGAAAGCAGCTGATTTGGCTTTTTCCAAAAGGGCTGTCCCCGGCAAGTCGCAGTTCAAAAGGTCTGCCTGGCCGTTTTTCAGAGTTAAAGACAGGGCAGACTCAGTGACGTAAAGGTCGTTTCCTTCGCTCAAGCTGGTCACTTGGTCAAAAGCCGTCTGGTCAAAGTGCCCTTCATAGGCCGAACTTTCCTCCAGGACAAAATCCCCCTTGATCTGGGACTGGCTGATGGCTAATAGGCCAAAGCCATTGCCGGTAAAAGCAGCTGGAGTTGCCGCGATTTCACTGGAAGAGATCTGGACATGCTGCTCCTTATCGCCAACCAGGCGGATTACCCCTTTGACCTGGCAGGAGTAAAGTTCCAGCCAGACCGGTCCCTGGGTCATGAGAGCCGTGTCTGCTGCTTCCAGCCGGCAGCCGCGCAGGGTCAGGTAAGGAGCATTTTCTCCTTCGTCAACTCTGACCAGGGCCCCGGCAATTGCCTTGGTCTTGACGGCCAGGTTTTCCAGGGTCAAATAGCGGCCATCCAGGATGACCGTGCCAACCAGTGTCGTCATATCTGGAGCTGTCCCCGTCCCCTTGATCACGATGTTCTTCAGCTTTTTCCCAAAAGGAATTTGATAAAAGCCGGGAGCCAGCATGAGCACGTCATCGTCTTCCAGCTGGTCTAAAGCTTGCTCCCAGGACAAGTCCCGGGGGTCCTGGCTTACTTTGATTAAGCGCATGGTGGCTCCTTTCTATTCCTTCCGTTCAGTCCACTTGATCCCCATCAAAGAGATATTTTCCGGATGCTCACACTTGATTTCCAGTGGCGCCCCCTGGTAATAAAGGGCATTGGCCACTAAGCGGGCATCATTGTCTACCAAAACCGGCCAGTTCTGCGGGTCAAATTGCAGGTTCCGCCCCTTCAATACCGCCTGGTCGACCAGGAAGATGAAGTAAGGGTAGTCGCCGTTGCCGGAGAAGGTCACTAAGCTGCCTTCCAGGAAGCTTTTGCCTTCCAGGCTGACCGCGGCCGCGATCTGGACATTGGATAAAAAGCTCTGGCTCTCCCCTCTGGCCTGGAAACTGTAGAGCTGGCTGTTCTGCATTAGCAAGTGGCAGTGGTCTTCGATGGCCAATTGGCTAGGCATTTGGCTCTCCAGGATGTTCAGCCAGCATTCGCCCCGGGCATAAAGGCTGTAGTCCCGGTTAAGAAAACGGCAGGCGTAGACATTAACCCAGCTCTTGCCGCCTAAGTTAAGGTTGCCGATGGCGGAGTTATTGATGTTTAATTCGATGTTGCTGGAATCAAAGCTGTTGACCGTCCCCCGGATCTCGGAATTATTAATGATGGCCGTCCCGGTCCCTTCCAAAGAGATGGTGCCGAATTTTTCTGATTCATAGTCCAGCAGGCAGTCCGCCATTTCCAGGCGGAAATTGGCTTTTTCAAAAAAGGACAGGGTCCCGTTGAGCAGGCGGCAGGAGTACATTTCCACCGTGTCCTGGCCGTTGACGGAAATCGTAGTCGTCATGCTGCCGGTCCCGGTCAAGACGCAGCCGCGCAGGATCAGGTAGCTGTTGGTCTCTTCCGGCAAATCCAGGGTATTTACGTCCCCGTAAGGTTCCAGAGTCAAGTTTTCAAAAACCACCCGGGAGCTGTTTTTCCCGATTGAGAAAAAGCTGCGGATCCGGGTGTCTTCCGGACTGGCCCCCAGGCCCTTGATGGTCACGTCTTCTAATAGCCGGCCCCGGGGCCAAACGTAATAGCCGGGCTCCAGCAGCAGATAGTCCCCCGGCTCCATGTCGAGCATGGCCCGGTGCCAGGTCACTTCACCACCGCCGCTGCCAACTTTGATGTATTTGCTCATGTCCGCCTCCTGGTCAAAAAACTAAATACTATTGTACCCGCTATACGGGCAAAATAGTTGCAGAATGCTTCTTTTTTTCGCAAAAAAAGCCGTCAGTTTCTTCCTTATTGAGAGAAACTGGCAGCTTTTACCGGCTTAGAACTTGTTTTATTTAATCTTGATGTCCCAGTAGTAGGCAACAGTCCCGTAAGGAGACAGGCGGAAGCCGGTCACCTTGGACTTAAGCAGGTAGGAAACCCCGGCTTGGTAGAGTGGTGCCGCGAAAGCATCCTTTTGGATCAATTGCTTTTCAGCAGCGATCAAGCTGGCCTGTCGCTTGGCTGGCTGGGTGGCGTAAGTGCTCTTCGCCTGGTTGATTTCCTTCCAGAAAGTGCTGTTCTTGTAGTCAGTTTCCAGGTTGAAGAGGCCACCGATGGTCAAGTAGTCGATCGGGTCCTGGAAGCTTGGCTGCCAAGTCCCGTAAACCATGTCAAAGTTATGCTTGGTCGTGTCCGCCAGGCGGGACTTCAGTGGAATTGACCGCAATTTAACGGTCAAGCCCGGCAGGTTCTCCATCAAGTTGCTCTGCAGGTATTCACCTACCCGCTTAGACGCATCCATATCACTGGTTAAAAGCTCAATCGTGATCTTGGACTTGCCCAGCTGCTTTTTGGCCAAAGCCCATTCCTTTTGAGCTTGCTTTAAATTGTAGGTCATCAGCTTGCCGGCACTGGTCCGGTAGTCCTTGCCGCTTTCATCATAGATGAAGTCACTGGCTACCAGGCCTTGGGCAGCCTTGCCCGAGTGCAAGACCGTCTTCACCAATTCCTGCTTGTTCACGCCCAGGCTGATTGCCCGGCGGACGTGGACATTACCGGTGGTCTTACGCTTGGTGTTAAAGACCATGTAGCCGTTAGTTGGCGTAGTCTTAGTGTGGTAGTCAGCATTCTTTTCATACTGCTTGACGTAGTCAGCATCAACTGGCGCGTAGTCCAGCTGCCCGCCCTTGTAGAGGTTGAGGCCGGTAGAGGTGGTCTTGATGACCTGGACCTTGACCGCGCTCAAGCTGACTGACTTGGCATTCCAGTAAGTCTTGTTCTTCTTCAAAGTCCACTTGAGGTTGGATCCGGTCCACTGGCTGACAGTAAATGGTCCGTTGTAAACCAGCTTGCTAGAGCTGGTCCCGTAGCTAGACCCGTACTTTTTGACGATCTTCGTGTCCTGCGGGTAGAACTGGGCCCCAGTCAAGAGGTCCGGCAAATACTGGATCGGGTTTTCTAGGGTAATCTGCAGCTTGTACTTGCCCAAGGCCTTGATGCCCAGGCTGGACACCTTCTTCTTGCCAGCTACGATGTCCGTCCCGTTCTTGATCACCTGGTAGCTGTCGCTGTCCAGGGAATCGTTCTTGGGGTCAACTGTTCGCCGCCAGGCAGTGACGTAGTCCTGGGCCGTTACCGGATCCCCGTTGGACCACTTGGCGTTTTTTCTAAGGGTAAAGGTGTAAACCTTCTGGTCCTTGGACTTGGTCACCTTGACCGCCCCGGCCAACTGGGCCTGCCCCTTTTTATCAAAACGGTAGAGCCCTTCCATGGAGTTCTGCAGGGTTTCAGAGCTGACAGTGTCCCCGTACTTGCTGGAGTCCAGGGTGCTGATTTCACCGGTCACGGCTGTCTTCATCACCTGCTTGGAGCTGGAAGCCTCCTTGTTTTGCCCGCAGGCCGTCAAAAGCGCCGCCGTAGCTAAAAGCGTTACTGACACAATCCTCTTCTTATGCAATTTCTTGCCTCCCGAAATTTTACTTAATCTATCCAATCTAATCTTACTTGCATTTATACTTCTTGAACTTACTAAAAGTAACCAACAACTTAGTTTTTAGTATAGCAAGTAATACTAAGAATGTACATCATTACTTATGAAAGAAAGACATTTTCTCTGAAAGTAACCTTTCTCATCTATTTTTAAGCATTTCCCCTGGCCAAAAATTGCTTTTCTTTTGCTTGGGACAAAAAAAGAGCTCCTGACTCAGTCAGAAGCTCTTCTTTCGGGTTGGGTGTTCTTTAGAACAATTGCGTTAGCTGGATTCGAACCAGCGCATGACGGTACCAAAAACCGTTGCCTTACCACTTGGCTATAACGCAATCAATGGAGGAAAGTGGATTCGAACCACCGAACTCAGAGAGAGCGGTTTTACAGACCGCCGCGTTTAGCCACTTCGCTATTCCTCCGTTGAAGTACTCTATTATATTAACGAAAAAACAGGGCAAGTGCAAGGCTTTTTGGCAATTTTTTTACTTTTTAGCTTAAACTTCCAGGCGCAGGTCTTCTGCCTGAGCAAAGCTCAAGCGGTCGATGAAAAGCCAGCGCATGAAGAAGCCCAAGGCGACCGGGTAAACAACGTAAAGAACCATCAAAAGGATGATGCTCCCCCAGCCTGGCGTCATCTTGGCGTAAGCCGCCAGGGGCCCGATCAGGCCGCTGAAGCCAAAGCCAGCGGAATTTGGCGTCCCCTGCAGGTTGAAGATGGCAGCCAGCAGACCGGACAGACCAGATGAAAGCAGGACTGGGACAAAGAGCTTCGGCTTTTCCAGCATGTTGGCCATCTGGATCTTAGGCGTCCCAATGAAGTGAGCCAAGGTGGTCCCCATCCCGTTGACGCTGTAGCTCATGATCCCCAAAGTATAAGCTGCCCCGGTGATGCCCAGGTTAGCGGCTCCGGAAGCAACCCCAGTCAAGCCGATCGCCACCGCGATCCCAACTGAAGAAATCGGCGACACGATCATGGCCGCGAAGGACATCCCGATCAAGACACCCATCAAGAGTGGCTGCAGCTTGGTGAAGGCCATGACGATCATGCCGATAAAAGTGGTCACGAATTTAACGTATGGCAAGATCAAGAGGCCGATCCCGCCGCCAACGACCAAGACGATGATTGGCAAGAGAATAGTCGTGTAGGAAGCAAGCTTGTTGCCAATCAATTTGATCAAGAGGATGGCCAGGGTGATCGTCAAGCCGATGTTGATAACGTCACCAGTCCCGGCGACCATAATCAAGCCGTTTTTAAAAGTAACCGCGCCAGACCCGATCATGGCCGCGGCTGCGACCGAACACATCTGGATCATGTTCATCTGGAAGAGGTAGGCCGCGCAGAAGCCGGCCATAGCCGCCAACAGGCTCTGGGTAAAAGTAGTGATGTTGATAACCGTCTGGGCAAAAGCCGGAGCTACACCCAAGAGGGCCTTCATCAGCTGGCCTAAAATCGCGGCCGGCACCAGGGCAGCAATGACCCCAAGTCCGATCCCATTTAAAATGTTCAGCGTGCCTTGCTTAAGGCCGTTTATTTCTTTACTTTCCATCATTCTTATTTTCCTCGACAAATTTCTTGATTCTGCTTACGCCTTCTTTAATTTCGTCCAGGGCTGTCGCGTAGGAGAAGCGGAGCCAGCCCTGCCCGCCCTTGGCGAACCAGGAACCAGCACAAACCCCGACATGGGCCTGGTCAGCCAGCTCATAAACGAATTCCGTGTCTTTTTGGTTAAGACCGGCTGGAATCTTGGCCCAGATATAGAAGGCCCCCTGCGGCTTGATCACTTCAAAGCCGATTTCCGTTAAAGCCTGGTAGAGGTAGTCCCGGCGCTCCTTGAAGGCAGCCTTCATTTCCCGGGCATCCCTGTCCCCGTTTTTAAAAGCTTCCTCAGCCGCGTCCTGCATTGGGGTCGGTTCAGTCGTGGTGATGAACTGGTGAACCTTGGCCAGCTGGTCAGTGATTTCCTGGGGAGCAGCCATGATCCCGATCCGGTAGCCGGTCATGGCCCAGGACTTGGAGACCCCATTTAAAACAATGGCCTGGCTTCTGAGGGACTTGGCCATTGAGGCGTGCTCTTGCTCGTAGTTTAGTTCACTGTAGATTTCATCACAGAGGACAAAAGTTGGCCGGTCCTTGATCACCGCCGCCAAAGCATCCAGCTCTTCCTGGCTGTACATGACCCCGGTCGGGTTGGTCGGGTAGTTCATGACCAGAATCCGGAGGCGGTCGCCGTATTCGGCAACGGCTGCCTGCAGCTGGTCTGGCGTTAATTTGAAGCCGGTCTTGGAAGTGTCGATCTGGACAACTTCCGCTTTTTCCAAGGCCGCGTCAGCAATATATAAAGGAAAGATCGGAGTTGGCAGAACCATTACGTCACCTGGGTTGATGATGGCAGACATGACTGTGTAGATGGCTTCCGTTGCCCCGTTGGTGGCGATGATTTCGCTTGGCTTATAGTGCATGTCGTAATGCCGGGCCAGGAAGTCTGCCGCCGCTTTTCTGAGTCCAGGCGTCCCGTTTGAAGGAGCGTAGTGGGAGTGGTTATCCACGATCCCCTTGATGGCAGCCGTCTTGATATGGTCCGGGGTATTGAAGTCCGGTTCGCCAACCGTGAACTTGACGATGTCCGGGTACTGGCTCGTATACTTGGCAAAATTCAGAATAGCTGAAGACTTTACTTCTGCTACCCCCTGCTTAAAGTGCTTCGTTAAATCAACCATGGTGTCCTCCTTGGCTACCGTAAAAACAAAAAATCGTGGATCAGATGATCCACGATTACCAAAGTCTGCTAATGCGCGTGTTCTTGAAACCGCCGGATCCTGATTCCTACCGTTTCAAAAAATGCTGAGAAAACTCTTATTATTGAAACTGCAGATGCATGTTCTTGCTTGAAGACTTGCACCCGCAGATGCAAGCTAGTTCCAGTAATAAAAGCTAAAGAATTTCGCGTTCTTGCTGATTAAAGCGTTCATGATTCTTGTCCTCTCTCAACATTTGCTGCTTCAACTATATCTTAAATATAAATTAAAGTCAAGCATGGCGCGTTAATTTTCTTCCCATTTTTTAGGATTGGCCAACAGGTCCTGCATGGCCTGCAAGAGGTCGCGGCCAACCGTGATGGTACCAGGCTTAAGGAAGTAGCTCAAGGAAATTTCTTCTTCCAGCTGGCCTAGCAGCTTTTGCATTTTTTCCGCTTCTTGTTCTTTTCCAGCCATCTGCTGCCTCTTTTCTTAAAATCAATCTGCCAACAAAAGTTCTTTTCCATTTTACCAGATTTTTGTCTTGCTTTTTTAGCGCGCAAAAAAGGCCAAGCCTTCCGGCCTAGCCTTGCTTATTGCGTTAGCTGGATTCGAACCAGCGCATGACGGTACCAAAAACCGTTGCCTTACCACTTGGCTATAACGCAATCTTACTTGTGAGCTGATCGCTCAACAAATACTATATTACCTAATTTCCCAGCTTTGGTCAACAGTTTCCGGCAACTTTTTCTAAAAAATCTTTTACCTTAAACCCGGGCCGGCAGGTCAAGCTGGCTTTCAGCCAAGACCTTGCCCTTCAAGGCGCGCAAGAATTCATTGTAGTAATAAGGCTCTTCCAGGTCCAGCTTCTCGCTTAAAGCGTAGACCCGGAAGCGGTAGTCGTGATCCTTGTCCGGCGGAGTCGGCCCGATATAGCCCGTATGCACTTCTTCCGGATCATTCAAAAAACGAGAAACAGTACTGTTGTAGCCCTGAGGCGTATCCGTCGTCCGGCTGAAGTCAGCTGGAATTTCGCTGACTGCCGGCACGTCGCTGGCCAGCCAGTGGATCCAGGCAAAGCCGCAGACCGGAATGGAATCATAGTCGACCAAGGACCAGGCCAGGTACTTGCTCCCTTCCGGCAGGCCCGTCAAAGTAAAGGGAAAAGACACTACCGGGTTGCCGGCTTCTGTAACGCTGGCATACTTGGCATATTCATCGGGCAAATAGCCCTTGTCCAATTTAACTTGAATCTGCATAGTTAAACCTGCTTTCTTTACTCAAGACTTACTATCATCATCTTCATTTTAACATTTTTTCTGTTAAACTAATTAAGAGTGTATTCTTATAGGAGTTTTCGCATGTCACGTTACAAAATTCAAGCCTTTCTTTTCGTCTTCGTGGCCTTCATGTTGGGCTGCAATGAATATATGATCGTCGGTGTTTTGCCGGATATTTCCCGGGAAATAAATGCCTCCCTCAGCAGCTTGGGCTACCTGGTCACCGTATTTGCCCTGGTTTATGCCATCGCTACTCCCCTGGTCACTTCCCTAACCAAGTATTTCAAGCGCCACCAGCTCCTCTTCTTTTTGATGGGGATCTTCTTTATCGGCAACACCTGGACGGCCTTGTCTTACAGCTATATCAGCCTGCTTTTGTCCAGAATCCTGTCTGCCACTACGGCCGGGGCGATTATTTCCCTGATCTTGGTTATCGCCAATTTCGTCGCGCCCTTGGAAAAAAGGGCCTCGCTTCTCTCCTGGATTTTTGCCGGCTTCTCGATTGCTTCCATCATTGGCCTGCCCATCGGGACCTTCATCTCAACCACTTTTTCCTGGCATGCCAGTTTCTGGATGATCTCGCTTCTGACGCTCGTAACCTTCGCCCTTTTACTGATCTTCGTGCCCCGGGACACCCCACAGAGCCAGTCCAGCAAGGGTAATAAGCAGTTTTCCATCCTGGGCAACCGGCAGATCCAGCTGACCCTCCTGGCTATCATTTTGGCCTGCGCGGCTCAGTATACCTACTATACCTACATCCGGTCCTTGATCACCGACTACATGCATTTCCCAAAGAGCTGGCTGAACATCTTGCTCTTGCTGCTGGGCTTAGCCTTTATCGCCGGCAACAAGACCGGGGGCTTTCTGGCAGACCACGGCGGGATCAACCGCCTGCCCCTGGTCTTCGGCATTCAGACCATCCTGCTCTTCCTCTTGGCGCCGCTTTTGCCGCTGTCCTGGCTGGCCTTCCTGTGCATCGTCGGCATCTGCTGCACCAACAGCATGTACGGGTCATCCACTCAGGTTTATTTCCTGGACCTGGCCGCGGCTGAATATCCAGAGTCAATCGACTTCGCCTCCAGCTTCAACTCGATTTTTGCCAATATCGGCATTTCCCTGGGCTCCTTTACGGCGGCGCAAGCGGCAGGCTTGACTGGTATTTCCAGCACCCCCTACTTTGGCGGGGTCTACAGCTTGCTCAGCTGCCTCTTGATGGTCCTGGTCTGCCGGCAATTAGCTGCTAGGAAGTAAGGAAAACAAAGAAAAATAGGAATTGAAAAAGAATAGATAGTAAAAACTCGCCTCACGGCGAGTTTTTTAGTCGAATAAAGTTTGCCAGTTGGCATCCCGGTGCGCGGCAAAGCACATCTTCACCTGTTCAGTTGAATTCTTATTTTCCGCCAGGGGTGGCAGGTCATCTTCTTTAAACCAGGCTGCCTGGCTGGTTTCGGAGTTGGCCTGGAATTCCCCGCCTAAGGACTGGCAGAGATAATAGATATCGGTAATCCCGTAAGGATGGATGGAGCCATGGTGCTTGAAGTGGTCTTGAATAGCAATAATTTTGACCGGTTTGACAGTTAAACCTGACTCTTCCCGGCACTCCTTGACGCAGTTGTCAGCCGGAGACTGGTCGACATCACACCAGCCACCGGGCAGGGACCAGTGCCCTTCTTTTTCCTGGACCAGGAGAATCTGGTCATCCTTGAAGATGGCCGCCCTGGTCGCGACTTTCGGGGTCTGGTAGCCAATTTCATTGCAAAAGAGCTCTTTGACCTTGTCATAGTTGACCTCACTTTTTTCCGCTAGCATTTCCGCGGCTATTTCCCGCAGGCGGCTGTAGCGCTCAGTGTCAAACACATCCTTGCTGTAGGCCAGGCCGGTCTGCCCAATCGCTTGGATTTCCATGGCCCAGTCAATCAATTTGTCGCCTTTTTTCATCATGCCCTCTTTTCCTTCTGCTGTAATTGTTTCTGCCTTAATTATAGTCAAAAGCGGACTTTTTGACCGCAAAAAAGCAGATCCGGAGATCTGCTTTCTTTACAATCTTTAATCTTGATTATTTGATCTTTAGATTACTTACTATTAATTAACCTATAGAGTTCCAAAACGCCTAAAACCAGACTAAACCCTCCTAAAATCAAGTAGTCATATGGCGAATTAGAACTTTCTGTCCGTACTGTTAATCTTGCGGCAGACCACCCCGTAAAAAATATAAATATAAACGCCAATATGCTTCTAGCAACTTTACTGGTCAAGATTTTTTTCATAATACTTTTTATATTCCCGTTTCATAAAATGTAAGCATTCTCTTTAATTTCATGTCAATTTTACCCCCATTAAGCAAAAATACAAGTAACAACTAAAAAAATAGGTATCCCTGCAAGCACATTTCATGGCTTAAGAGATACCCACCTTTCTACTGAAAAGCATTATCCGAAATTGATGCAGAAAAAAAGCACCAGCAAGATGCTGATGCTTTAAATCTCTTGGATTCGATATGATCTGTTGTGACCATATGTGACCGTTTGAAGTCTCGAAACCGCTGATCTGATGCCGTTCTTGACGATCCAGATTAACGCTTTGAGAATTGTGAAGCCTTGCGGGCCTTCTTCAGACCTGGCTTCTTTCTTTCCTTCATTCTTGGGTCACGAGTCAAGAAGCCAGCCTTCTTCAGTGGACCTCGGAAGTCTGGGTCTACTTCAAGAAGGGCACGGGCGATACCATGACGGATCGCACCGGCTTGACCTGAGAAACCACCACCGTTAACGTTAACGATAACGTCGTATTGGCCTTCAGTTTCAGTCAAAGTCAAAGGTTGCTTAAGGTCCTTAACCAAGATTGGCAATGGAATGTAGTCAGCAACATCCTTGTTGTTAACAGTGATCTTACCATCGCCTGGTACTAAACGAACGCGAGCTACGGCGTCCTTACGACGACCAGTACCTGCATATGCAGCTTGTTGTGCCATCTAAACTACCTCCTAGATCAAATTGTTAATGTCTAACTTTTCAGGCTTTTGCGCTTCGTGCTTGTGTTCTTCACCAGCATAAACGTGCATCTTCAAGAATTCTTGGTGGCCAAGAGTGTTCTTTGGAAGCATACCCTTAACTGACAATTCAACCAATTTAACAGGGTTCTTGGCAAGCAATTCGCCGGCTGAAACAGACTTCAAACCGCCACGCCATTCTGAGTGGTGGTAGTAGATCTTGTCAGTAGCCTTCTTACCAGTAAGCTTCAACTTAGAAGCGTTAACGATGATGACGTTGTCACCCGTGTCAACGTTTGGAGTAAATTGAGGCTTGTTCTTACCTCTAAGGATAGTAGCAACAGCAGTTGAAAGACGACCCAATGAAACATCAGTAGCGTCAATCAAGTACCACTTACGTTCAATTTCACTAGTCTTTGCTAATGGTGTAGTACGCAATGTAAATTCCTCCGTTTAATTCGTAGTTTGAATACAATAAGTTTCCGGGGCCTATCGTGGACAAACATACTCTTATATCATATGTCCTAAATACCAAAATGTCAATTATAAATCAAGGTCGAGCCGATATTTTCTTGGCACTTCCTCGTAAAAGACATGGTAAAGGTACAAGCCGCTGGCCTGGGCAGTCTGCTGGACCTCCAGCCGGTTCTTGGCCGCGATCACCCGCTTTAAGTCGTGCACCGGCCGGCGGCCATTGCCGATCTCTAGCAAGGTGGCCACCAGGATCCGGACCATGTTGTACAAAAAGCCGGTCGCGATAAAGTCCATGATCACTTCGTTGTTTTCTTCATCCAAGGCCACATTGACATAGTACATGTCCCGAACTTTATCCTCAATCTGCCCGCCGCTAGCCGCGAAACTGGTAAAATCATGCCGGCCCAGGAGGTCCTTGGCAGCTTCCTGCATCTTATCCACATCCACCGGATATGGATAATGGCCTGTGTAAAAACGCTTGAAGGGGTTCACGAAGCCGTCCAGGCTGACCCGGTAGCGGTACCACTTCCCCTTGACGGAAAAGCGGGAGTGGAAATCTTTATCCACAATTTCACAGTCAGTAAAAACCATATCCATCGGCAGCTGGGAATTTAGGGCCTTGATCATGTTGGCTGCCGGAATTTCCCTGCCTGGATAGTCAAAGTGGATTACCTGCCCGACTGAGTGGACTCCGGCATCAGTCCGGCCTGACCCGAAGACCCGGACCTCCTGGCCTTTGGTCATCCGCTTGAGGATCTCCTCTACCGTCCCTTGAATCGTTCTTTGCCCAGGCTGGGACTGGAAACCATGAAAGTCATGGCCGTCATAGGACAATGTCAATTTGTATCTGCTCGTCATCAATGCATCCTTGTCGTGATCATCAAAATTGTCAACAGCAGGCAGTAAACAGCCGGAATCAAGTCCACCTTGCTCCATTCCAGAATCCGATAGCGGGTCCGGCCTTCACTGCCCTTGTAGCCCCGGGATTCCATGGCTGTGGACAAGTCTAGGGCCACTTCCAGAGAATCGATAAAAAGCGGCACCAGCATCGGAACGACTGACTTGGCCCGCTTGACCAGGCCGCCGTCGTTAAAGTCGGCGCCCCGGGACCGCTGGGCATTCATGATATTGACCGTCTGGTCAAACAAGGTCGGCACGAAGCGCAAGGCGATCGAAATCACCAGACTGATCATGCCCACGTTGACCTTGAAGAGCTTGAGCGGCGTCAGCATCCATTCCATGGCATCCGCGATTTCCAAGGGCTTGGTCGTCACCGTCATCACCGTTGACACCAGAATAATCATGGCAAAACGGATGAAGACGTACAAACCATTGATCAAGCCCTCGCTGGACAGGGTAAGTATCCACCAGTGCCAGTAGACTTTTCCACCGGCCATGAAGAAGGTCTGCAGAAGGGAGGTAAAAACAATCAGCCAGATCATTGGCTTGACCCCGTCCCAAAAGACTCTGGCCTTTAAGCCCGTCGCGAAAACGCAGGCCAGGCCAAAGATGCTGATCACCAGATAGCTGACCCAGTTGTTGGCCAGGAAGATCATGATGATAAAGTAAAAAGTCGTCAGCAGCTTGGCCCGCGGGTCTACCCGGTAGACAAAGGTCGTCCCCGGCAGGTAGCGGCCGATAATAATCTTACTCATGCTCTCCCCCCTTTAGGCTTTGCTTGATCGCGTCCGCCAGTTCCGGCATAGTCAAGGGCTGGCCCGGCAGCTTTAAGCCGGCTTCCTCAAGTTTTGCGGCAAAACGGGCGCTGCGGGGTTCAGCTAGGTGGTGCTTTTGCAGCCATTCACTGTCTTTGAAGACTTCCTTAGGGCTGGCGTGCTTGATCAAGCGGCCATGTTCCAAGACCAGGACGTCGTCGGCGTAATCTGCCACGTCATCCATGTTGTGGGTTACCAAAATCACCGTATGCCCGGCTGCCTGGTAGTCCTTAAACAACTGCATCATTTCCAGCCGCCCCATTGGGTCCAGGCCAGCTGCCGGCTCATCTAAACAGATGATCTCCGGCTCATAGGCCAAAACCCCAGCCAGGGCCACCCGCCGCATCTGCCCGCCGGACAGGTCAAATGGCGAATGCTCAATCAAGTCATCTTTCAGACCCACCTTTTTAAGCCATTTTAAGGCCGCCTCACGGGCCTCATCTTCACTGAAGCCAAAGTTCCTTGGCCCATACTCAACGTCCTTTAGAACCGTGTTTTCGAAGAGCTGGGCCTCAGGGAACTGAAAGGCCAGGCTCACCTTGCGGCGCAGGTCCTTCAAGCCCTTATTCCCAGTCTCGGGGGTGATAGTGTAGCCCGCGATTTCGATCTTGCCGCTGGTAGGCTTTAACAGCGCGTTAAAGTGCTGCATCAAGGTCGACTTGCCGCTGCCCGTATGGCCAACCAGAGCGATGAACTTCCCCTCTTCCAGACTGAAATTCAGCTGGTCCAGGCCGATCGCCTCCAGCGGTGAGCCAGGGCTGTAGATATAACTTACATTTTCGAATTTAATTGCCATAAGCTCTGAACCAACTTTTCCTCATCATCAATTTCATCCGGGAGCACAATCCCCCGTTCCTTCAAGAGCTGCTTGAGCCGGTAGACAAAGGGAATGTCCAGGCCGATCCGCTCCAGCATCTCCACCTTAGAAAAAATTTCCTCCGGCTTGCCCTGGTCCAGCAGCTGGCCGTCGTCTAAGACCAAAACCTGGTCAGCCCCCGCAGCTTCTTCCAAGTCGTGGGTGATGGAAATAACCGTCAAGTTATTGTCTTCCTTGATCTTCCGGACCAGGTCCAAAATCTGCTCCTTGCCTTCTGGGTCCAGCATGGAGGTCGACTCATCCAGGATGATGACCTGGGGCTTGACCGCCAAGATTCCGGCGATCGCTACGCGCTGTTTCTGCCCCCCTGAGAGGTTGCTGGGCTCGCTGTCGGCATAATCAGCCATACCAACGTCAGCGACCGCCTGAGCGACGATTTTCAGCATTTCCGGCCGGGGTACTGCCCGGTTCTCCAAGCCAAAAGCAACATCGTCACTGACCGTGGCCCCGACAAACTGGTTATCAGGATTCTGGAAGACAATGCCGACCTTCTCTCTGACTTCCCAAACCGTGTCAGCCCTCAGCTTGACCCCGTCAACCATGATAGTGGACTTGTCCAAGTCATCCGGTGCCAGCAGGCCATTGATCAATTTAGAGACCGTCGACTTGCCGCTGCCGTTATGGCCGATCAAAGCTGTCCAGCTTCCCCGCTCAATCGCAAAAGAGAGGTCAGAAACTGCTGGCCGCGGGCTGTCCGGGTAAGTAAAAGTCACATGGTCAAAAGAAATAATATTGTCGCTCATCGCGTCACCACCTATTTGCTCATTTTCTTCTATTGTATCAAGTGACGGAAAAAA
The DNA here is from genome assembly GCF_944327175.1 of uncultured Lactobacillus sp. Taxonomy (GTDB): domain Bacteria; phylum Bacillota; class Bacilli; order Lactobacillales; family Lactobacillaceae; genus Lactobacillus. The sequence goes on along the minus strand of NZ_CALVGT010000055.1, from coordinate 32,027 downwards.
AGCGAAAAAAAAATCATCCATGAAGAGGGATGATATCGAACCATCTAAGCTAGACTAAGGTTTCCCCATCATCATCGCGCTTATTCTCGCTTTCATGAATAATTTCAAAAAGTATTAAATTTACAGCTTAAGAATTAAACCAATTCCAAAACTACCATAGGAGCTGCGTCACCCTTACGAGGAACTGCCAGCTTCATGATCCGGGTGTAACCACCGTTACGGTCCTTGTAACGAGGAGCTACGTCGCTGAAGAGCTTTTGAAGTGCTGACTTAACAACTACTTCGTCGCCTTCTTCGTGGATATCAGCGATTTCGTTACGTACAAAAGCAGCAGCCTTTCTTCTTGCAGCCAAGTCACCGCGCTTGCCCAAAGTGATCATCTTTTCAGCAGTGCGACGTACTTCCTTAGCGCGAGCTTCAGTAGTGACGATGCGTTCGTTAATGATCAATTGGGTAGTCATTTCACGGAGCATAGCTTTTCTTTGACTACTGTCCCAACCTAATTTACGGTATGACATTAATGTGCCTCCTTTATTACAGACTAGTCTTCTTGACGAAGTGAAAGACCCAGGTCTGCCAATTTATTCTTAACTTCTTCCAATGATTTACGTCCCAGGTTGCGTACCCGCATCATTTCTGCTTCTGACTTAACAGTCAAGTCTTGCAGGGTGTTGATGCCAGCCCGCTTCAAGCAGTTGTATGAACGAACTGAAAGGTCCAGGTCCTCGATAGTCATTTCGAGCTTCTTTTCCTTTTGGTCGTTCTCCTGTTCTACCATAACTTCGCCGATTTCGGCAGCAGCGTCAGCTGATTCGAAGGCCTTGAAGTGTTCGACCAGAACACGGGCGGCAAAGTTGAGGGCGTCATTCGGAGCGATTGAACCATTTGTCCAAATTTCCAGGGTAAGCTTGTCAAAGTCTTCTCTCTTACCAACCCGGGTTGATTCAACTTGGTAGTTAACCTTTTCGATTGGTGAGAAAAGTGAGTCAACTGGAATGTCACCAATAGACATTTCAGCAGTCTTGTTTTCGCTGGCTGGTACGTAGCCCCGGCCGTTGCAGACATCAATCCACATGTGCAGGTGGCCACCTTGAGCGATGGTACAAATGTATTGGTCAGGATTCAAGACTTCCACATCAGCGTCAGCCTTCAAATCTTCAGCAGTTACCGTAGCTGGACCTTCAACGTCGAGTTCGATCGTCTTTACTTCTTCAGTATAGGCTCTGAGTTCAAGCTTCTTCAGGTTCAAGATGATCTTGGTTACGTCTTCCTTAACACCGGGAACAGTAGTGAATTCGTGCAAGACACCATCGATCTTCACCTTCACCAAACCGGTCCCTGGAACAGAAGTCAGCAAAACCCGACGCAGTGAATTACCTAAGGTAGTACCAAACCCACGCTCCAGCGGTTCAACGACAAACTTACCGTAACTGTCTTCTTGATCCACGACGGTAATATTTGGTTTTTTAAATTCAATCATTACTGGGCCCCTTTCAAAACGCACGTCTCAAAGTAAGATTTTATTAAACACGACGACGCTTTGGTGGTCTAGAACCGTTGTGAGGTACTGGAGTAACGTCACGGATTGAAGTGATTTCCAGACCAGCAGCTTGCAGAGCACGGATTGCTGATTCACGACCAGAACCTGGGCCCTTAACTGATACTTCGATGTGGTTCATACCTTGGTCAATTGCGCTCTTAGCAGCAGCTTCGGCAGCCATTTGCGCAGCAAATGGAGTAGACTTACGGCTACCCTTGAAACCCAAAGCACCAGCTGAAGACCAAGCAACGGCGTTACCTTGAACGTCAGTAATCATAACTAAAGTGTTGTTAAACGTTGAGTGAATGTGAGCCACGCCACTTTCAACGTGCTTCTTCACACGACGCTTACGAGCAGTTTTCTTTGCAGGCATCAATAAACCTCCTTATATTATTTTTGGATTAACGGCTTCTCTTAGCACCCTTACGAGTACGTGCGTTGTTCTTGGTGTTTTGACCACGAACTGGAAGACCGCGACGGTGACGGATACCACGGTATGAACCGATATCAACAAGACGCTTAATGTTCATGCTTACTTCACGACGCAAGTCACCTTCAACACGGTACTTGTCGACTTCTGCACGAAGCTTTTCTTGTTGTTCTGGGGTCAAGTCCTTTGAACGAACGTCTTCAGATACACCGGCTGCTGCACAGATTTCTTGTGCAGTGTGTTCACCGATACCGTAAATGTAAGTTAAAGCGATAACAACTCTTTTATCTCTTGGTAAGTCAACACCAGCGATACGTGCCATATAATGCACCTCCTACTTTCTAAAATTAACCTTGACGTTGCTTGTGCTTTGGATTTGCAGGGCAAATAACCATAACACGACCATGTCTCTTAATGACCTTGCAATGTTCGCACATTGGCTTAACAGATGGTCTAACCTTCATGTTTGCCTCCGTTTTTATTTAATAAACCGATACGTAATTCTACCTTTAGTCAAGTCATATGGAGACAGCTCCACAGTGACCCGGTCGCCAGGCAGGATCCGAATGTAGTGCATTCTGATCTTGCCGGAAACGTGAGCCAAAATAGTGGCACCGTTTTCCAATTCGACTTTAAACATAGCATTAGGTAAGGTATCAACTACCTTACCTTCTACTTCAATGACATCATCTTTTGCCAAAGTTGCCCCTCCGCAATCAAAACAGTCATACTTCGAAATTATAACACGTTCGAAAAAATTTGCAAATTCTTTCAGCTAATCCTTGCTCAGGATAGCGTCGATATCTGCAAAAACTTTTTCAGGTGCTTGTTCGCCGTTTACAGTAGCGAGCAAACCCTTCTTGTCATAGTACTCCTTCAATGGAGCGTTCATCTTTTCGTTAACTTCCAGCCGGTTCTTGACAACTTCAGGCTTGTCGTCTTCACGTTGATAGAACTCGTGGCCGCCGCAACGGTCGCAAGTCCCTTCGACCTTAGGTTTCTTTGAGAACTTGTTGTAAGTTGCGCCGCAATTCTTGCACATGAACCGTGCAGATAAACGATCGATTAAAGTCTCTTCCTTGACATCGATTGCGATGACGTTGGTCAGCTGCTTGTTCAAGCGGGTAGTGATTTCGTCGAGCAATTCTGCCTGGTTAGTCGTTCTCGGGAAACCGTCAAGAATGAAACCATTCTTAACGTCGTCTTGACCGAGACGATCTTCAACCAACTTAGCAGTTACTTCGTCTGGAACCAAATCGCCCTTGTCGATGTAAGACTTGGCTTCCAAGCCTACTGGAGTCTTGTTAGCCATAGCTTCTCTAAACATATCACCGGTTGAAATGTGAGCCAAGTGATACTTGTCAACGATTTGTTCAGATGCAGTACCCTTGCCTGCGCCTGGCAGACCAAGAAGAATCAAATTAATCATATTTTTTCACCTATCTAATAAATCCGGCATATTCACGCTTCATCAACAAACCGTTGATTTGCCGTGACAATTCCAGAACAACCCCGATAACGATCAACAAGCTGGTCCCACCCAAGCCAATTGAACTTGGCAGGTCCCAGATGTTGGTTGCAAGCTGTGGAAGCAAAGCAACCAAACCCAGATATACGGACCCGACCGTTGAAAGCTTCAGCAACATTGAACTCATATATTTCTCAGTGTCCTTACCTGGCCACACGCTAGGAATATATGCACCCTGCTTTTGTAAGTTTTCCGCCAGCTTCTCAGGATTTACCTGAACGAAGGCATAGAAGAAAGTAAATAGAATGATCAAAAGGGTGTAGATAATTGCACCAGGGGTCGTCTGCAAGCTAAAGATATTCGATAAGACCTGATACCAAGTCGTGTCGCCGTACTTGCCTTGGAAAGCCATCAGAATCGTGGCTGGCGTAACGATGAACGAACTGGCGAAGATAACTGGAATAACGCCGGAGACGTTAACCTTTAATGGTAGAAAACTTTCTGATCCACTGGTCGCCGCTCTTCTCGTATATTGGATAGGAATGCGACGATCAGCTTGTTCAACCCAGGTAACGAATTTCGTTACCAATAAAATTGCGACAATAAGCGCAACGAAGAACGCAACTCCTTGCCAGCGATCACTTGCACTGTTGTTGATCACCTGATCTTGGAAGACTTGGTAAAGTCCGCCTGGCAGGCGGGCAATGATCCCAGCAAAGATAATTACTGAAACCCCATTGCCTAAACCCTTATCGGTAATTTCATCACCCAGCCAAGTTAACAGGAAGGTACCAGCTGTCATGATCATACCGATTTCGAAGTAGGTTTGCCAAGTTTGAGTCTTAACCAGACCGAAGGAAGACAAGGCGTTAAAACCTAATGTAATCCCCACACTCTGGACAAAAGCAACAAACAGCGTTAAATACCGGGTAACCTGATTGGTTTTGCGCCGACCAACTTCCCCTTGCTTGCCCCATTCGACAAGCGTTGGTACGATGTCCATCTGCAGCAGTTGGATAACGATTTGCGCGGTGATGTATGGTGATACCCCCAAAGAGAAGATGGAGTAGTTGTCCAAGCCACCACCGGAAACCGTATCTAACACGGAAACAAGTCCCGTATTAGCAACCGTCGTCAGAGCTTTCGCATTTATCCCCGGAACTGTAATATTTGCACCGAGTCGGTAAATTACAAGGATAAACAAAGTATAGAAAAGCTTATTTCTAATTTCCTTATCCTTGAAGGCGTTCTTCAAGGTTGAAAACATTAGATCACCTCTACAGTGCCACCAGCTGCTTCGATCGCGCTCTTAGCAGCTTCAGAAACCTTGTTAACCTTTACAGTCAACTTAACGTTCAATTCGCCGTTGCCAAGTACCTTGACACCAGACAATTGCTTCTTAACCAAGCCCTTAGCCTTCAAAGCTTCGAAGTCAACTACGCTGCCTTCTTCGAACTTGTTCAAATCTGCAAGGTTAACGATTGCGTATTCCTTGCGGTTGATGTTCTTGAAACCACGCTTAGGCATAGTTCTGAACAATGGCATTTGACCACCTTCAAAACCTAAACGGGTGTTACCGCCGGAACGTGCGTGTTGACCCTTTTGACCACGACCTGAAGTCTTACCGAAGCCACTTGAAGTACCACGGCCGACACGCTTTCTAGCGTGGCGTGAACCTTCGGATGGGTGTAATTCATTAAGTTTCATTAAATTGGACCCTCCTTGATTTATTTGTTAACTTCTTCAACAGAAATTAAGTGAGCGATTTTCATCAGCGCGCCACGAGTTGCAGCGTTGTCTGGTTGGACAACAGTACTGTTGATCTTGCCTAAGCCGAGAGCTTTAACAACTTTTCTTTGTTCAGGCAGACGGTGGGCAACACTTCTAATTAAAGTAATCTTTAAATCTGTCATCTATAATCTCCCTAATCTTGCAAGCTCTTAGCTGATTCACGAAGCTTCAGAACGTCTTCGCGAGTCTTCAACTTTTGCAGACCATCGATAGTGGCCCGGATAACGTTGATTGGAGTGTTTGAACCCAAAGACTTGGAAGTAACGTCGCCGACACCAGCCATGTCCATAACGATACGTACGGCACCACCAGCTGCAATACCAGAACCGGCTTCAGCTGGCTTAAGCAGAACGTTACCTGAGCCGTAGTGGCCAAGTACTTCGTGAGGAATAGTAGTACCAACAGTTGGAACTGAGATCATGTTCTTCTTGCCGGCTTCGACTGCTTTGCGGATAGCTTCTGGAACTTCAGTTGCCTTACCAGTACCAAAGCCAACGTGACCCTTCTTGTCACCAACGACAACTAAGGCAGCAAATCTTTGACGGCGACCACCCTTAACAACCTTGGTAATCCGGTTGATAGCGACCAGTTGATCTTCGATGTCGTCCTTGTTTCTACGATTTCTTGAATCGTTGCGGTTTGCCATGTGTTAATCTCCTTTCCTAGAATTCTAAGCCGTTTTCACGAGCTGCGTCAGCCAAAGCTTCTACACGACCGTGGTAGATGTAACCACCTCTGTCGAAGACAACTTCAGTGATGCCCTTGGCCTTACCAGCTTCAGCGATGGCCTTGCCAACAGCTTGAGCTTGTTCTACCTTGGTAGCATCCTTTGAAACGGACTTGTCTAAACTTGAGGCACTTGCAAGCGTGACACCCGCTACGTCATCAATCAATTGAGCGTAGATGTTAGTGTTTGAACGGAAAACACTCAAGCGTGGGCGCTCAGCAGTACCAGAAATCTTACCGCGAACACGTCTGTGGCGCTTTAAGCGCAACTTGTTTTTATCTGGTTTTGAAATCACAATTTCACCTCAAAATTATTTTCTATTACTTACCAGTCTTACCTTCCTTGCGGCGAACGACTTCGTCAGCGTAACGGATACCCTTGCCCTTGTAAGGTTCAGGTGAACGTACAGCGCGAATTTCCGCAGCAAATTGGCCGACTACTTGCTTTGAGATACCTTCAACAGTAACGTCAGTTGCTGATGAGGTAGTAACAGTAACGCCTTCTGGGGCCTTCATTTCAACTGGGTGTGAGTAGCCAACGTTCAGAGTCAAGACATTGTTCTTGGCAACTGCACGGTAACCAACACCGATCAGCTTCAATTCCTTCTTGTAGCCAGTTACGACACCTTCGATCATGTTAGCCAGGTTGGCTCTCATAGTGCCGTGGATAGCCTTGTCATTTTCGTTTGAACGAGTGAAGCGGATTACGCCGTCTTCTTGTTCAAACTTGATGCGTGGGTCGAATTCTCTAGTCAATTCACCCTTTGGGCCCTTAACAGTAATTTCATTACCATTCTTGGTAACAGTGACACTTTCAGGGACGTTAATTACCTTTAAACCAATACGGCTCATTAATTGTTCTCCTTCCTGTCAGAATTACCAAACGTAAGCGATAACTTCGCCGCCGACGTTCTTTTCTCTAGCTTCCTTGTCGGTAAGGATACCAGCTGAAGTAGAAACAATAGCGATACCTAAGCCATTCAGAACCTTTGGCAGGTTGTCAGCTGAAACGTAGTTTCTCAAACCTGGCTTGGAGATACGCTTCAAACCGGAGATAACACGTTCACCGTTTGGACCGTACTTCAAGGTAACCTTGATTACGCCTTGCTTACCGTCTTCAGTTACTTCGTAGTCACGGATGAAACCTTCTTGCTTCAAGATTTCTGCAAGTGACTTCTTAATGTTTGATGCAGGAATTTCTACTGAATCGTGCATAGCCATGTTGGCGTTTCTGATTCTAGTCAAAAAGTCTGCGATTGGGTCAGTCAATACCATCTATGCTATCCTCCTTACCGATTTACCAGCTGGCCTTCTTAAGACCAGGAATTTGACCTTTGTGTCCCAATTCCTTCAGGCAAATGCGGCACAAACCAAACTTGCGGTAAACAGAGTGTGGACGCCCACAACGTTCGCAGCGAGTGTATTCACGTGAAGAAAACTTTGCAGGACGGTGATTTCTTTCCTTTTGTGATGTCTTAGCCATGTATGTCCTCCAAATTACTTAGCAAATGGCATGCCAAATTGAGTCAAAAGTTCACGAGCTTCTTCATCAGTTTGAGCAGTAGTTACGATAACGATATCCAAACCTCTAGTGCGGTTAACCTTATCGAAGTCGATTTCTGGGAAGATCAATTGTTCCTTAACACCCAGAGTGTAGTTGCCCCGGCCGTCAAATGAACGAGTTGAAACACCACGGAAGTCACGAACACGTGGAAGAGATACGTTGATCAGCTTGCTCAGGAAGTCGTACATTCTGTCGCCTCTAAGGGTAACCTTAGCACCGATAGACATACCTTCACGCAAACGGAAGTTGGCGATTGACTTCTTGGCCTTGGTAATCATTGGCTTTTGGCCAGAGATCAGAGTCAATTCTTCAACAGCTTCGTCCAGGTTCTTTGCGTTGGCAACGGCGTCACCAACACCCATGTTCAAAACGATCTTGTCGATCTTTGGTACTTGCATGCTTGAAGTGTAGTTAAACTTCTTAGTCAATGCAGGAACGATTTCTTCGTTGTACTTAGTTGCAAAACTATTAGCCATTAGTGTCCTCCTTCCCTAATTAATCTTTGTTGCTTTCAGCTTTAGCAATAACCTTAACGTTAGAAGCGTGGATTGAACCTTCAGTTTCAACCACACCGCCGTTAGCGTTAGCAGCTGAAGCCTTGGTAGCCTTCTTGATCATGTTAACACCCTTAACAACCACGCGGTTCTTCTTAACGTTTACGGAAAGGACAGTGCCTTCCTTGCCTTTTTCTGAGCCGGCAATAACTTTTACCTTGTCACCAGTTTTAACGAACATTCGCGCAACTCTCCTTTTACAATACTTCAGGGGCAAGTGAAACGATCTTCATGAAGTCCCCTTCACGGAGTTCACGTGCAACTGGCCCGAAAATACGAGTACCACGAGGGCTCTTGTCAGCGTTGATAATAACTGCTGCATTTTCGTCAAACTTGATGTATGAACCGTCTTCACGACGAGCGCCTGACTTGGTTCTTACGATAACAGCCTTAACGACGTCACCCTTCTTTACAACACCACCTGGCGTTGCTTGTTTAACAGCTGCGACAACGATGTCACCGATGTTACCGGTCTTGCGCTTTGACCCGCCCATAACGCGGATAACAAGCAATTCACGTGCACCGGAGTTGTCAGCTACCTTCAAACGAGTTTCAGTTTGAATCACTATTAAATCCTCCCTTAGCTAATCCGTAAATTAAACAGATTTCTTAACAATGTCAACTAAACGGAAACGCTTAGTACGTGATAATGGACGGGTTTCCATGATACGAACGATGTCGCCTACCTTGGCTTCGTTATTTTCATCCATAGCGTAGTACTTCTTTGAGTAACGAGTACGCTTGCTGTAAACTGGGTGGTTCTTGTAAGTATCAACTACAACAACGATAGTCTTGTCCATCTTGTCGGAAACGACACGGCCTTGGTAAACATGGCGGCGGTTTCTTTCGATTGATTCGCTCAAGTTAGTATCTCCCTTCCACTAGTTTTGTTCTAATTCTTTTTCGCTCAAGATAGTCTTGATCCGAGCGATGTTCTTACGGACTTGGCTCAAGCGAGCGGTGTTTTCTAATTGACCGGTAGCTTGTTGGAAACGCAAGTTGAACAATTCTTCCTTGTATTGCTTTTCCTTTGCCAACAATTCATCAGTTGATAATGATCTGATTTCCTTAGTCTTCATTAGTTGCGCCACCTGCTTCCTGGTCTTCTCTCTTCACGAACTTGCACTTAATTGGAAGCTTGCTTGCTGCGAGGCGCATTGCTTCACGAGCAGTTTCTTCTGAAACGCCACCAATTTCGAACATGATCTTTTCTCTCTTAACTACAGCTACCCAACCTGCTGGTGCACCCTTACCGGAACCCATACGTACACCAACACCCTTAGCAGTGTAGGACTTTTGAGGGAAGATTCTGATCCAAACCTTACCACCACGCTTCATGTAACGAGTCATCGCAACACGGGCAGCTTCGATTTGACGGTTAGTAATCCAGTGGGATTCAAGTGCTTCAAGACCGTATTCACCAAATGCTACAGTCTTGCCACCCTTGGCAGCACCACGCATCTTACCACGGAATTCACGACGGTGTTTTACACGCTTTGGTACTAAAGGCATTACTTCTTACCTCCCTTTGAACGCTTTGCAGGTTGATTCTTGCGACCTGGCAAAATTTCGCCACGGTTGATCCAAACCTTAACACCGATTTCGCCGTAGGTAGTAAATGCGTTTACCCATGCGTAGTCGATGTCAGCTCTTAAAGTATGAAGTGGAACACTGCCTTCAGTGTGCCATTCACGGCGAGCCATGTCAGCACCGTTCAAACGGCCTGCAGTTTGTACCTTGATACCCTTGGCGCCGGCACGCATTGAACGTTGTGCAGCTTGACGGCTGGCACGACGGAAAGCGATACGAGCTTCAAGTTGACGAGCGATGCCGTCAGCAACAAGCTTGGCGTCGAGATCAGGCTTCTTGATTTCAACAATGTTAATGTGAACTTGCTTGTTAGTCAAAGCGTTGATTTCCTTATTCAAGGCTTCAACTTCAGCGCCGCCCTTACCGATAACCATACCTGGACGAGCAGTGTGGATAGCGATGTTTACACGGTTAGCAGCACGTTCGATTTCAACAGTGGATACGGAGGCATCCTTCAACTTTTCATCGAGGAACTTTCTGATCCGAAGGTCTTCGTTTAAAGTTTCCTTGTAGCCTCTAGCAGCGTACCATTTAGCTTCCCAGTCGCGGTTAACACCAAGACGGAAACCAATTGGGTTAATCTTTGAACCCATTCAAATACCTCCCTTAATCGTTCAATTCTGAAACAACAACAACTACGTGGCTGGTTCTCTTCATGATTGGAGAAGCTGAACCTTTGGCACGTGGACGGAATCTCTTCAAAGTAGCACCTTCGTTAACGTATGCTTCTGATACGTAAAGGTTTGCACTTTCAAGATCGTAGTTGTGTTCTGCGTTAGCAACTGCTGAACGCAAAACCTTTTCAACGATTGGGGAAGCAGCTTTTGGCGTAAACTTCAAAATTGCCAATGCTTCAGCAACGCTCTTACCCCGGATCAAGTCTACAACGAGACGAGCTTTTCTTGGGGCGATACGAACAGTTCTTGCTTCAGCTCTAGCTGAACTAATTTGTTCTGCCATTTAATTGTTTCTCCTTCCTTATTACTTGGATGCCTTGTCGTCAGCCTTGTGGCCGCGGAAGGTTCTAGTAGGTACGAATTCGCCCAGCTTGTGACCAACCATGTCTTCAGTTACGAAAACTGGAACGTGCTTTCTACCGTCGTAAACAGCGATAGTCAACCCTACGAAAGAAGGGAAAATAGTTGAACGACGTGACCAAGTCTTGATAACTTGCTTCTTTTCTGCGTCTTGTTGCTCGTCAACCTTCTTCAAAAGGTGGGCGTCTGCAAAAGGACCCTTTTTAATACTACGGCTCATTTAATTACCCCCTTCTCTTACTTACGACCCTTACGGTGACGGATGATTAACTTTTCACTAGCCTTCTTGCTGTCTCTAGTCTTAACACCACGTGACTTCTTGCCCCATGGAGTCATTGGCTGTGGACGGCCGACAGGTGCCTTACCTTCACCACCACCGTGTGGGTGATCGTTAGGGTTCATTACAGAACCACGGGATTGTGGACGCTTGCCCATCCAGCGTGAACGACCAGCCTTACCGATGTTGATCAGTGAGTGTTGTTCGTTGCCGACAGCACCGATAGTAGCGCGGCATTCTGAAAGGATTTCACGAACTTCGCCGGATTGCAGACGAACTTGAGTGTACTTGCCGTCAACACCCAAAACTTGAGCTGAAGTACCAGCACTACGTGCGATTTGGCCACCCTTGCCTGGCTTAAGTTCGATGTTGTGAACTTCAGTACCAGTTGGGATATTCTTCAGTGGCAATGCGTTACCAACCTTGATGTCGGCATCTGCGCCTGATTCTACCCATGAACCTACAGTCAAGCCCTTAGGAGCCAAGATGTAAGCCTTAGTACCATCAGTGTAGTGCAGCAAGGCGATGTTTGCTGAACGGTTTGGATCGTATTCGATTGCGACAACCTTAGCCTTAACGTTGTCCTTAGTACGCTTGAAATCGATGATACGGTATTGTTGCTTGTGACCGCCGCCACGGTGTCTTACAGTAATGTGACCGTATGAGTTACGACCTGCAGTCTTTGACTTAGAAGCAAGCAAAGTCTTTTCAGGCTTTGACTTAGTGATTTCTGCAAAGTCAGAAGAAGTCATATTACGACGACCGTTTGATGTTGGCTTGTAAACTTTAATAGCCAATTTACTGACCTCCTAATTACTTGATTTATTCGTTGTTTTCGTCTTTGAAAATCTTGATGTCATTTGAATCTTCAGTTAAAGCGACGATTGCCTTTCTGCGACGGGCAGTCTTGCCAGTGTAGCGGCCTACGCGCTTGTCCTTGCCGCGAACATTCATGATGTTCACGCTCTTAACCTTAACATCGAAGATTTCTTCAATAGCGTCGCGAACTTGAAGCTTGGTAGCAGTTAAGGCCACGTCGAAAGTGTACTTCTTGCTGTCCATCAAGTCGGCTGACTTTTCAGTGATAACAGGTCTTAAGATAATGTCGCGTGCGTCCATTAAGCCAATACCTCCTCAATCTTCTTAACGTCGTCTTGAGTCAAAACGAGCTTGTCGTAGTTAACGGCGTCTTCAACGTTCAAGCCGTTAACTGGAACAACCTTAACCTTTGGCAGGTTCTTGGCTGAAAGTTGTACGTTCTTGTCGTCTGAAACAACCAGAACCTTGCCTTCAAGCTTCAAGCCGTTCAAGATTGCAACGAAGTCCTTAGTCTTAGGAGCGTCCAGAGTAAGCTTGTCCAGAACTACCAAGTTTTGGTCAAGGAGCTTTTGTGACAAGACAGACTTGATAGCCAGACGGCGTTGCTTTCTTGGCATGCTGTAAGCGTAGGAACGTGGAGTAGGCCCAAAGACAACACCACCGCCGCGCCATTGTGGAGCACGGATTGAACCTTGACGAGCACGACCAGTACCCTTTTGTCTCCAAGGCTTCTTACCACCACCGCGAACGGCAGATCTGTTCTTCACCTTAGAGGTACCCTGACGCTTGCCAGCTCTTTGTCTGATGATTGCATCAAAGACAACAGCTTCGTTTGGTTCAACGCTAAACACGTTGTCGTTTAAAGTTACTTCACCAGCGTTGTTGCCGTTTTGATCCATAAGTTTGAAATTAGCCATTTGAGTCCTCCTTCCTACTTGCTAGCCTTTGCAGATGACTTAACAACGATCAATGAGTTCTTGGCACCTGGTACGTTACCCTTGATCATCAAGACGTTCTTATCTGCAACAACTTTTTCTACTACTAAGTTTTCAATAGTAACAGTCTTCACACCCATGTGACCTGGCAACTTCTTGCCTTTTGGCACGCGGTTGATGATTGAACCCATTGAACCCGGAATTCTGTGGTAACGGGAACCGTGGGTTTCAGGACCACGTGATTGGTGGTGGCGCTTGATGTTACCTTGGTAGCCATGACCTCTTGAAGTACCAGTAACGTTGACAACGTCACCTTCCTTGAACGTCTCCACAGTAACTTCTGAGCCGACTTCGTAGTCACTAAGCTCTACTCCGCGGAGTTCACGAATGAAGCGCTTAGGTGAAGTCTTTGCCTTATCAGCATGACCTTTTTCTGGCTTGTTGCTCAAAACTTCACGCTTGTCTTGGTAGCCCAATTGTACAGCTTCGTAACCGTCGTTTTCTACAGTCTTAACTTGCATAACAACGTTTGGAGTTGCTTCAATAACAGTTACTGGTACAAGAACACCATCTTTAGTGAAGATTTGAGTCATGCCAACTTTTCTTCCTAAGATTCCTTTGGTCATGATTACACCTCTTTCTATCTAAAAATTAAAGCTTAATTTCGATGTCAACGCCACTTGGCAGATCGAGCTTCATCAATGAGTCAACCGTCTTAGGGGTTGGGTTCAAGATGTCGATCAGACGCTTGTGGGTCCGCATTTCGAATTGTTCACGTGAGTCCTTGTTCATGTGTGGTGAACGCAGAACAGTGAACAAAGTTCTTTCAGTTGGAAGCGGAACTGGACCTGAGATTTCAGCGCCAGTTCTCTTCGCAGTGTCCACAATCTTAGCAGCTGATTCATCGAGAATGCTGTGTTCGTAAGACTTTAATCTAATACGAATCTTTTCATTTGCCATCTAATTACCTCCTATACGTCTTCTTTAAAAGATGACTAGCTCGGCGAAAATTCCCTGCACAACCACTGTGGCAATGCAGCCTGGTGTGCCGCAACCTTCCGCGTCGAAGCTAACTACAATTTGTACTCAGAGGGCAACTTCCCTCTCAAAAGCACTTTATCTAGTATAAGGCCTTAAGCCTTAAATAGCAAGGGTTTAGCCCGATTTTTTTCGAAAAAATTTTCTATAATTACTTTCCCTTGGTGGAGAAATTTTTCTTTCCTTTTTAACATATTTCCAGAATACAGTTTTTTAAAAATACAAAAAATCCTAGCAAGGACAAGCAATGTCTTTGCTAGGATTTCTGTTTTGGTCTAAATCAAGGCTTAGATCATGCTAGGAAGCATTAAGCGTTGCCGCCACGCTTCTTGATGATGTCAGCTTGGATTGACTTAGGACATGGTGAGTAGTGGTCCATAACCATCGTGAAGGTACCACGGCCTTGAGTGGATGAACGCAGGGTAGTTGCGTAACCAAACATTTCTGACAATGGAACCATCGCGTTGATGACCTTGGCACCTGCCCGGTCTTCCATACCTTCCATTTGGCCACGACGAGCAGTGATTGAGCCCATAACGTCACCAAGGTATTCTTCTGGAGCGATGACTTGAACCTTCATGATTGGTTCAAGGATAACAGCGCCGGCCTTTGAAGCAGCGTTCTTCAAAGCCAATGATGCGGCAACCTTGAAGGCAGCTTCACTTGAGTCGACTTCGTGGTATGAACCATCGTACAGCTTAGCCTTAACGTCGATCAATGGGTAGCCAGCCAGAACACCGTTCTTCATGGCTTCTTGCAGACCAGCGTCAACTGATGGGATGTATTCACGAGGAACTACACCACCGACAATGGCGTCTTCGAATTCGTAGCCCTTGCCTTCGTTTGGAGTAAATTCGATCCAAACGTCACCGTATTGACCCTTACCACCGGACTGACGAACAAACTTACCTTGAGCTTGAGTCGGTACAGTGAAGGTTTCACGGTAGGCAACTTGTGGTTCACCGATCGTTGCTTCAACGTTGAATTCACGCTTCATACGTTCAACCATGATGTCCAGGTGAAGTTCACCCATCCCGGAGATCAAAGTTTCACCAGTTTCTGGGTTAGTTTCAGCCCGGAAAGTTGGGTCTTCTTCAGTCAGCTTTTGCAAAGCGACGTCCATCTTGTCCCGGTCAGCCTTTGACTTAGGTTCAACTGAAACTTGGATAACTGGAGCTGGGATGTCCAGGCTTTCCAGAATCAATGGGTGAGCTGGGTCAGTCAAAGAGTCACCAGTAGTGGTGTTCTTCAAACCGATGGCACCAGCGATGTCACCTGAGAAGACTTCTGGGATTTCAGTACGTGAGTTGGCGTGCATTTGCAGCAAACGGCCAACACGTTCACGTTGGTTCTTTGAAGCGTTCAATACGTAAGAACCTGATTCCAATGAACCAGTGTAGACACGGATGAAAGTCAAACGACCAACGAATGGGTCAGTAGCGATCTTGAAGGCCAAAGCTGCGAATGGCTTGTTGTCGTCAGCCAGCAGTTCAACTTCGTTGCCGTCCTTGTCGTGAGCAACATATGGCTTAACGTCAAGTGGTGATGGCAGGT
This sequence comes from uncultured Lactobacillus sp., assembly GCF_944327175.1. GTDB lineage: Bacteria > Bacillota > Bacilli > Lactobacillales > Lactobacillaceae > Lactobacillus. Next base: position 16,704 of record NZ_CALVGT010000055.1, on the reverse strand, counting down.
AGTCGATCACGCCGTCAAGCATCATTTGCACACCCTTGTTCTTGAAGGCTGAACCAGCAAATACTGGGAAGGCTTTCAAGTTCAAAGTTGCCCGACGCAAAGCAGCCTTAAGTTCTTCGTTGGAGATTTCTTCACCGCCAAGGAACTTTTCCATGATGTCGTCGTCAATTTCAGCGATCTGTTCGATCATTTCTTCACGACGGCTTTCAGCTTCTTCCTTGTATTCGTCTGGAACTGGAATAGTTTCCCAGTTTGCGCCCAACTTGTCTTCGTCGTAAACGTCAGCAACCATGTCGAACAAGTCGATAACGCCTTCGAATTGGTCTTCAGCACCGATAGGCATTTGAACGGCGATAGCGTTAGCGTTCAAACGTTCGTGCAGACTCTTAACTGAAAAGTCGAAGTTGGCACCGATCTTGTCCATCTTGTTAACGAAGACGATCCGTGGAACACCGTAGTTTTCAGCTTGACGCCAAACGTTTTCGGTTTGTGGTTCAACACCTGATTGAGCGTCCAGAACAGTTACGGCGCCGTCAAGGACACGCAGGGAACGTTCAACTTCGATAGTGAAGTCAACGTGTCCTGGGGTGTCGATGATGTTGATCCGGTGGTCCTTCCATTGAGCAGTAGTGGCTGCGGAAGTGATCGTGATCCCACGTTCCTTTTCTTCTTCCATCCAGTCCATTTGGGAGTCACCTTCGTGAGTTTCACCAATCTTGTGGATCTTACCAGTGTAGTAAAGGATACGTTCAGTAGTAGTAGTCTTACCGGCGTCGATGTGGGCCATGATACCGATGTTGCGAGTCTTCTCTAATGAGAATTCACGTTTGTTAGCCATAATTTTCTATCTCCTTAGATAACGAGCACTAGATTAGAAACGGTAGTGAGCGAAGGCACGGTTGGCTTCTGCCATACGGTGCACGTCTTCACGCTTCTTAACGGCTGAACCAGTGTTGTTTGAGGCATCGATCAATTCGTTTGCCAGACGTTCATCCATAGTGTGTTCGTTACGCAGGCGGGAGTATGAAACAAGCCAACGCAATGCCAAAGTAGTTTGTCTTTCTGGACGAACTTCTACAGGAACTTGGTAGTTAGAACCACCGATACGGCGAGCCTTAACTTCCAAAACTGGCTTAACGTTGTTCATGGCTTCTTCAAAGACATCCATTGGTTCCTTGCCAGTCTTGTCCTTGATGATGTCAAAAGCGTCGTAAAGGATTGATGAAGCTTGAGCTCTCTTACCATCCTTCATCAAGTGGTTGATCAGCTTAGTAACCAGCTTTGAGTTGTAAACTGGGTCTGCTAAAACGTCTCTCTTTGAAACATGACCTTTTCTTGGCATTATTTAAGTCCTCCTTTAACCCTTCTTAGCGCCGTACTTGGAACGAGCTTGCTTTCTGCCGTCAACACCAGCAGTGTCAAGGGCACCACGAACGATGTGGTAACGTACACCAGGAAGGTCCTTTACACGGCCCCCACGGATCAAGACAACTGAGTGTTCTTGCAAGTTGTGGCCTTCACCTGGGATGTAGGCAGTAACTTCAGTCAAGTTTGAAAGACGTACACGGGCGTACTTACGCAAAGCTGAGTTAGGCTTCTTTGGCGTCATAGTACCGACACGAGTCGCAACCCCACGCATTTGTGGTGCTGGGTTGAAGACTTGTTCCTTCTTCATGCTGTTGTAGCTGTAGTTCAAGGCTGGTGACTTTGACTTAGTAGTCTTTGAGTGACGGCCTTTTCTAACCAATTGATTAATGGTTGGCATTAACTAGTTCCTCCTAAATTTATATATCATTTTGTTCACATATCCGGGAGTTTCTTTTTTGCCTCGCGGAGTAATCTTCAAAACATACATCTGTTAGTATACTCCATTTGCCAGCCAATGCAAAGCTTTTTTTCAAGAATTTCTTGCTTGGAAAAAGCTGCGCTTTTTCCGCCAATGACCGCGCTTTCCATCTGTACTAAGATTTATTTTAGGCGAAAAATATTAATTTGCAGTTAGTAGAAAAGAAAAAATGAGGTAAAAAATGATCAAATTAATTGCTATCGACACTGACGGCACCCTGCTCAATTCACGCGGACAAATCCAGGCCATCGCCAAGGCCTGCTTTTGCCGGCACCAGCGTGGCCATGGGCAACGGCAATGACCTGGTCAAGCAAGCCGCTGACTATGTCACTAGCAGCAATGACGAAGACGGAATTGCCCAGGCTCTGGAGAAGTTTGTTTTTTAGCAGGTAAAGATTTTCCCTAAACTAACATTTTTTTGCCTTTTTAAAAAATATAGGCAAAAAAGGTGTAATAGTAAGTGGAGGGAAAAAATGCTCAGCGAAATGATTTCTTTACTCTGCGGTCTTTTGGCAGCTCTCATCGCCGACCACTACCGTTATAATACCATCCTTGAGTGTAAAAGCTGGCTGGCTGATGATACTCCTTACATCATCCTGGCCGGAAATTTGTTAGTTTATTTAATCTCCAATTCTAGGAGCAGTGTTATTTCTCTACTCTTTATAATCAACTTCTTTTTAATGGTTGTCAGCGACCTCCATGAGCAGTCTTTTGATACTTGCCTGCTCGTCGTGCCACTGGCCACCGGGCTGATACATTTTTTCCAGGCACCAGACACGGAAGGCCTGGGGCAGGCGGCCATTTTTCTGGCGGTCCTGGTCTGGCTCGCTTTTACAGGGAAAATGGGAACCGGGGACGTTTGGCATTTTTTACTCCTGTCTTTAAATTTTTCATGTCCCGTTGCTGTGAAGAGTTTCCTGCTGGCCTCCCTGCTGGCCATCGCCCACGCGCTTTGGCATAAGCGGCCGGGTAAAGAGCCCTTCGCCTTCCTGCCCTACTTATTCTGGGGCCTCAACCTCCAATTTTTCCTTTAGGGCAAAAGAAAAAACGTTCGGATGACTTTGAGCCATTCGAGCGTTTTTTCTTGTTAATTAAACTGGATTACTTGCTTTCAGTTTCCTTGTTTTCGTCTTCCATCTTCTTTTCCAGGTCAGCGATTGAGTAAACTGAGTCTGGTTGTTGAACATCGGCCTTTGGCACTTGCTCGCGGTAAATTGGCATACCAGTACCAGCTGGGATGATCTTCCCGATGATGACGTTTTCCTTCAAACCAAGAAGTGGGTCGTTCTTGCCGCGGATTGACGCGTCGGTAAGAACCCGGGTAGTTTCCTGGAATGAAGCAGCTGACAGGAAACTATTAGTTTCCAAGGCAGCCTTGGTGATACCCAGAATGTCAGCCTGGGCAGTAGCCGGGATCCCGCCGCTGATGATGACGTCACGGTTTCTGTCGCGGAATTCAGCGATGTCCATGACTTCACCTGGCAAGATGTCGGTTTCACCTGGGTCAAGGACCCGGACCTTCTGCAGCATCTGTCTGGTCAAGACTTCGGCGTGCTTGTCGGCCAGGTCAACACCCTGAGTCCGGTATGACTTCTGGACTTCAGCCAGGATGTATTCTTCAGTCGTCAAAGTGTCAGTTACCTTGATCAATTCCTTAGGGTCAATAGAACCAGGGATCAGCTTGTCACCACGGTGGATTTCATCGCCTTCTTGAACTGCTGGCTTAGCAGTGTAAGGAATCGTGTAGACTCTGGTGTCGATCTTGCCCTTAACGGTGATTTCTTGCAAGTGTTCAGCCGCGTTGCTTTCGATCTTGTCAACAACACCGTCAACTTCAGAGATGACCGCGCGACCCTTAGGGTTGCGGGCTTCGAACAATTCTTGCACACGAGGCAGACCTTGAGTGATGTCTTCTGCGCCGGCAACACCACCGGTGTGGAAAGTACGCAGGGTCAGCTGGGTACCTGGTTCACCGATTGACTGAGCGGCAACCGTACCAACTGCTTCACCGATTTCAACTTCTTCGGCAGTAGCCAGGTTCCGGCCGTAGCACTTCCGGCAGATACCGTGGGAAGTGTTGCAAGTCAGGATTGACCGGATTTGGACTTCCTGCACGCCAGCGTCAACAATCTTCTGCGCCATTTGTTCGTCCATCAAGACACCCTTAGGGCAGATGACTTCACCAGTTTGCGGGTCACGGACAGTCCGGTTGGTAAAGCGGCCTACCAGACGGTCGTAAAGTGATTCAATCAAGCCGGCATCCTTGTCAACGATGGCCTTGGCAGTAATGCCGCGGTCAGTGCCACAGTCGTCTTCACGAATGATAACGTCCTGGGCAACGTCAACCAAACGACGGGTTAGGTAACCAGACTGGGCAGTCTTCAAGGCCGTGTCAGTCATCCCCTTCCGGGCGCCGTGAGTGGACATGAACAGTTCCAGAACGGTCAGACCTTCCTTGAAGTTGGAGATAACCGGAATTTCGAACAATTCACCACTTGGTGTGGCCATCAAACCACGCATACCAGCCAGCTGGGTAAAGTTGGAGATGTTACCACGGGCACCGGACTGCTGCATGACGGAGATTGGGTTCTTTTGGTCCTTGAATTCGGCAATTTCCTGTTGAACGGCATCCTTACAGTCAGTCCAGATCTTGATGATGTTGTCGTGACGTTCCTTGTCAGACAGCTTACCCCGGCGGAACATCTTGGATACTTCCTTAACCTGCTTGCGGGCTTCAGCAACCAAGGCATCCTTGGTCTTGGTTTCCGGAACGTCGGCCATACCGATAGTCAAGCCGGAAATAGTTGAAGCTGAGTAACCCATTTCCTTCAAGTCGTCCAGGTATTCTGAAGTTCTTTGTACCTGGTAGCGCTTGTAGATTTCAGAAATAGTCTCACCTAGGAAGCCCTTCTTGAATGGCGTAGCCACCAGGTCCTGGCCAACTTCAGCGATCTTGTCGTGGATGTCCTGGCCATCTTCCAGGAAGTACTTGTCAGCCATTGGCTGCTTCAAGTTGTCCTGGCTTGGTTCGTTGATGTAGAAGTAGTCGTCTGGGAAGAGGGAGTTGAAGACCAAGCGGCCGTAAGTAGTTACGAAAATGCTGTCTTCGTGGCCCGCGCCCCAGTCCTTCTTCGGCATTGAAGCGGCTGACACACCGATGATGGTGTGGTAGTGAATATCGCCGTTGTTGTAGGCAATGGTTGCTTCTTCTGGAGTAGCAAAGATCATGCCTTCGCCTTCCCGGCCGATTTCAGCTTGGGTCAGCCAGTAGTTACCCAAAACGATGTCCTGGGACGGAGTAACGATTGGGGTACCGTCCTTAGGAGTCAAGATGTGGTGGGCAGCCAGCATCAAGAGGCGGGATTCAGCCACAGCTTCGTCTGACAACGGCACGTGGATGGCCATCTGGTCACCGTCGAAGTCGGCGTTGTAAGCTTCACAAGCCAGTGGGTGCAAACGCAGGGCCTTGCCTGGAACCAAAACTGGTTCAAAGGCCTGGATTGACAGACGGTGCAGGGTAGGTGCCCGGTTCAAAAGAACTGGACGTTCCTTAATGACGTATTCCAATACGTCCCAGATGTCGTCGTCTTCCCGGTCGATCTTGCGCTTAGCGTTCTTAATGTTGGAAGCAATGCCCCGGCGGACAAGTTCCCGCATAACGAATGGCTTGAACAATTCCAGAGCCATTGGACGCGGAACACCACATTGGTAAATCTTCAGCTTTGGAGAAACGTCGATAACTGAACGGCCGGAGTAGTCAACACGCTTACCAAGCAAGTTTTGGCGGAAACGCCCTTGCTTACCCTTCAGCATGTGTGAGATAGACTTCAGTGGCCGGTTGCCTGGCCCAACAACTGGGCGGCCCCGGCGGCCGTTGTCGATCAAGGCGTCAACTGCTTCTTGCAGCATCCGCTCTTCGTTTTGCACGATCAAGCCAGGAGCGTGCATGTCCAGCAGCTTCTTCAACCGGTTGTTACGGTTGATAACCCGGCGGTAAAGGTCGTTCAAGTCGGAAGTTGCGAAACGGCCACCTTCCAGCTGAACCATTGGCCGCAAGTCCGGCGGAATAACCGGAACAGTTTCCATAACCATCCATTCAGGCTTGTTGCCGCTGTTTCTAAAGGCATCAAGGATGTCCAGCCGGCGGATAGCCCGGGTCCGCTTTTGCCCCTTCAAGGTTTGCAGTTCTGCCTTAAGGGCAGTAACTTCCTTGTCCAGGTCAACCTGCTTAAGCAGGTCGCGGATGGCTTCGGCACCCATCTTAGCTACGAAGCGGTTGCCGTACTTGGCCTTTTCTTCCCGGTATTCAGCTTCAGTCAAGAGCTGCTTGGCTTCCAGGCCAGTGTCACCTGGATCGATGACAATGTAGGCAGCAAAGTAGATAACTTCTTCCAATTGCTTTGGAGATACGTCCAAAACCAGGCCCATTCTTGATGGAATACCCTTGAAGTACCAGATGTGGGTTACAGGAGCAGCCAGTTCGATGTGGCCCATCCGTTCCCGGCGCACGTGAGAGGTCGTTACTTCAACCCCGCACCGGTCACAGACGATCCCCTTGTAGCGAACGCCCTTGTACTTGCCACAGGCACAAGCATAGTCCTTGGTTGGCCCGAAGATCCGTTCATCGAACAGACCGTCTTTTTCTGGCTTCAAAGTCCGGTAGTTGATGGTTTCCGGCTTCTTAACTTCCCCGTAAGACCAGCTTCTGATCTTGTTTGGTGAAGCCAAACCAATCTGCATGCTTTCAAACTTATTTACGTCGATCAAAGTTTAACCTCCCAATTACTTTGAAGCCTTGTCATCGTCAGCAGTTTCAGCTTCATTTGCATCAGCATCTGCCTCAGCCGCGTCTTCTTCCACGCTGCCTTCTGCTTCAGCTTCCGCGGCGATTTCAGCCTCTTCTTCGGCCAACTTCTTCTTTTCTTGCGCTTCCGCAAGGCGAGATAAAGTATCGATGTTTACGTGTTCATTTGAGTCTTCGTCCATGTCGCGCAGTTCGACTTCATTTTCGTCGCTGTCCAAAACGCGCAGGTCCAGACCCAATGATTGCAGTTCCTTAACCAAAACGCGGAATGATTCTGGCACGCCTGGCTTAGGAATTCTTTCGCCCTTGACGATTGCTTCGTAGGCCTTGACACGGCCAACAACGTCGTCAGACTTGTAGGTCAGGATTTCTTGCAAGGTGTAGGCTGCACCGTAGGCTTCCAAAGCCCAGACTTCCATTTCACCGAAACGCTGGCCACCGAATTGTGCCTTACCACCCAAAGGCTGTTGGGTTACAAGTGAGTAAGGCCCGATTGACCGCGCGTGGATCTTGTCGTCAACCATGTGAGTCAGCTTCAAGTAGTACATAACCCCGACTGAAACCCGGTTGTGGAATGGTTCACCGGTCCGGCCGTCGTAAAGGACAGTCTTACCGTCTGAGTCAACACCGGCTTCGCGGACAAAGTCCCAAACGTCATCTTCGCTGGCCCCGTCGAATACCGGAGTAGCCACGTGGATACCCAAGGCCCGGGCTGCCCGGCCCAAGTGGATTTCAAGCAGCTGCCCGATGTTCATACGTGATGGCACACCCATTGGGTTCAAGCAGATGTCGACTGGAGTACCGTCTGGCAGGTATGGCATGTCTTCAACTGGCGCAACCAGGGCAACCGTACCCTTGTTACCGTGACGACCAGACATCTTGTCCCCGACTTGGATCTTTCTCTTTTGCACGATGTAGACCCGGACCAGGGTATTAACGCCTGGTGCCAGTTCATCGCCGGCTTCACGGGTGAAGACTTGAACGTCTTGAACCACACCGCCACCGCCGTGAGGTACCTTCAATGAAGTATCACGGACTTCACGGGCCTTTTCACCGAAGATGGCGTGCAGCAGTCTTTCTTCGGCACTCAGTTCAGTGATCCCCTTAGGGGTAACCTTGCCGACCAGGATGTCGCCGTCGTGAACTTCGGCACCGATCCGGATGATCCCGTTTTCATCCAGGTCCTTCAAGGCGTCTTCACCAACGTTAGGGATTTCCCGGGTGATTTCTTCCGGCCCCAGCTTAGTGTCACGGGCTTCTGAGTCGTAGTCTTCAATGTGGATTGAAGTGTAGACGTCTTCCTTAACCAGGCGTTCGCTCAGCATGATGGCGTCTTCGAAGTTGTACATGTTCCAAGTGGTGAAGGCGATAACCGGGTTTTGACCCAGGGCAAGTTCGCCGTCAGCCATTGATGGACCGTTGGCAATTACCTGGCCGTCAACAACCTTGTCGCCACGCTTGACGTTTGGCGTCTGGTTGTAGTTCTTAGTTGCGTTTGACCGGCGGTACTTTTCAAGAGTGTAAGTGTCCAGTGTCTGGTCTTCGCGGCGAACGCGGATTTCATTTGCGTCCACGTATTCAACTTCACCGTCTGCTTCAGCCAGCAAGGCGTCACCGGAGTCGTGACCTGCCCGGTATTCCATACCAGTAGCCACAAGCGGGCCATGCGGGTTGATCAAAGGAACAGCCTGACGTTGGTGGTTGGCCCCCATCAAGGCCCGGTTGGAGTCGTCGTTTTCCAGGAATGGAATACATGCGGAAGTTACGGAAACAACCTGCTTCGGAATAACGTCCATGTAGTCGATCCGGTCTGGACTTACTTCGACGTTGTCTTCCCGGTGCCGGCAAAGGATCACGTCATCAACAAAGGAGCCGTCTTCGTTCAAAGGAGTGTTGGCCCCGGCGATGATGTAGTTGTCTTCTACATCAGCAGTCAAGTAGTCGATCTTGTCGGTAACCTTGTGGGTTGCCCAGGAAACGCGCCGGTATGGGGTTTCCAGGAAGCCGTACTTGTTGATGATGGCATAAGTGGCCATAGAGTTGATCAAACCGATGTTAGGACCTTCTGGCGTTTCGATTGGGCACAGACGGCCATAGTGGGTATAGTGAACGTCCCGGACTTCGTAGCCGGCCCGGTCACGGGACAGACCACCAGGCCCCAAGGCGGACATACGCCGCTTGTGGGTCAATTCACCCAGCGGGTTGTTTTGGTCCATGAATTGGGAAAGCTGGGATGAACCGAAGAATTCCTTAATTGAACCAACGATTGGCCGGATGTTGATCAATTGCTGCGGAGTAACCGTAGCGGCGTCTTGAATTGACATACGTTCGCGGACAACCCGTTCCATTCGGGCCAAACCGATCCGCATCTGGTTTTGCAGCAATTCGCCAACCCGGCGAATGCGGCGGTTACCCAAGTGGTCGATGTCATCGATGTTGCCGACGCCTTCTTGGAGTTCCAGGAAGTAGTTGACAGAAGCGATGATGTCGGCTGGAGTGATGCACTTAACGTCTTCAGCAATGTGGCCGTTGGAGATCAGCTTGATTTCCCGGTCAGGAATCTCACGGGAGAAGACCTTGATTTCCTGAACAGTTACAGGTTCTGGAATCGCGCCTTCTTCAGATGGCGTGTAGGTAACAGTCTTGAAGTCGTCGCGGTCCAGGTAGTCCTTCAGAACGTCCATGACTTCGTTGTTGACAACTGTCCCCTTGGCAGCCAGAACTTCCCCAGTGTCAGGGTCAGCCAGGGTTTCAGCCAAAGTGTAGCCCAAAAGCCGGTTTTTCAAGCTCAGCTTCTTGTTGACCTTGTAGCGGCCAACAGCAGCCAGGTCGTAGCGGCGTGGATCAAAGAAGCGGGAAACCAGGAGACTCCGGGATGAGTCGGTAGTCTTTGGTTCACCTGGACGCAGGCGGTCGTAGATGTCCTTCAAGGCTTCTGCTACCCGGCTGTCCGCTGGGTTCTTGTGAACATCTTTGTCCAAAGTCAAGTCCAAAGTGTCGCTGTCGCCGAAGATTTCCTTGATTTCGCTGTCGGAGCCAAAGCCCAGGGCCCGGACCAAGACAGACAAAGGAAGCTTCCGGGTCCGGTCAACTCGGACGTAGGAAATGTTCTTGGCGTCAGTTTCGAATTCCAGCCAAGCCCCGCGGTTAGGGATGACAGTCGTGCCGAAGATTTGCCGGCCGTTCTTGTCGAATTCGCCACTGTAGTAGACACCAGGTGATCTAACCAGCTGAGAAACGATAACTCTTTCCGCCCCGTTAACGATGAAGGAGCCGGACTTGGTCATCAGCGGCAAGTCGCCGAAGAAGACGTCTTGGGTCTTGATTTCGCCAGTTTCGTGGTTGGTCAATTTCAGAGTCACGTGCATTGGAGCTGAGTAAGTCGCGTCGTGCTTGCGTGATTCATCGACAGTATACTTAGGTTCTTGCAGCTTGTAGTCGACGTATTCCAGAGTCAAGCGGCCTGAAGTGTCGCTGATTGGCAGAATGTCGTCAAAAACTTCCTTGATGCCTTCGTCAAGGAACCACTTGTATGATTCAGTCTGTACGTCGGTCAAGTTAGGCAGCGGCAGGATTTCCTTAATCCGAGAGAAGCTGCGTCTTGTCCGGTGTTGTCCGTAATTAACTACGTGTCCGTTTAGCAAGGAAAACATCCTTTCTATCCTGTTGAAGAGAGCAAATATTACATTTGTGTTACATTTTAAAAAGGCCGGGATTTTGGGCATAAAAAAGACAAAAACGAACCTGTCGTTTTTGTCTTTATCATTTTACTGGACAATATATCAGTAAAATCCTGAACTTCAGCCTTTTAAATCGCCCAATATTGTATCACTAATTTTAAAGGAAAGCAAGCCCTAGCGGCTGCTAAAAAGCAGGGCTGCCTGGGTGGCCAGACCAACCCCGGTGAGCTGGTAGCCGCCAGCCGTGATATTCCAGAAAATCTGCTTGCCTTGCGGGCTGAGCTGGGATTTGATCGCGACCGGCTCTAAAGCGATCCGCAAGTCCCGCATCACCTTGCCCAGGTAGACCTTCTGTTCCAGCTGCTGCTTAGCTTCCAGCAGGGCCTCCCGCTCTTCTGCCGGCATTTCGTCGTAAAGAGCGTCGATGATGTCGCTATAAAGCAGGATCCGCCCGTCAGTCTTCTTGCTTGCTTCTTGTTCTGCCTTAGCAGCGTCAGCTTTTTTCTTCTTGCCAAACATAATCTGCCTCCAAAAATTATCTATTCATTATCCCTTGATTTTTTCACCAGTCTTGGCCTTGACGATTTCAAAGCGCAGCTTGCCGCCCCGGGCGCCAATCTTGACCGTGTCACCGGCCCGCAGCTTTTCGCTGACCAGGTCCTGGGCCAATTCGTCTTCAACTTCATCCTGGATAGTCCGCCGCAATGGCCGGGCTCCCATTTCCGGATTGTAGCCGTCCTTGGCCAATTGGTCCAAGGCAGCTGGCGACAGGCGTAAAGTAATGTCTTTTTCCGCCAGCCGCTTGACCAGCTTCCGGGTCAAAAGCGTCACGATTTCCCGCAGCTGCTTGGCTTCCAGCGGCTTGAAGACGATCTTTTCGTCGATCCGGTTCAAAAATTCCGGCCGGAAGAAGTCCTTGGTAGCCTTGGTTACCTTTTCCGCGATCAGCTTGCCCTGGTCTTCCTGGCTGGCTGAGAAGCCCACGTGACTGTCAGCCTCCAGGCTTCTGGAACCCAGGTTGGAGGTCATGATGATAATCGTGTTTCTGAAGTCGACCTTCCGGCCCAGAGAGTCAGTCATGAAGCCTTCATCCAGCACCCGCAGCAGGACGTTGAAGATTTCCGGGTTAGCCTTTTCCACTTCGTCAAAAAGAACGACTGAGTAAGGATGTTCCCGGACCTTGTTGGAGAGCTGGCCCCCTTCTTCATAGCCGACGTAACCAGGCGCTGACCCGATCAGCTTGGAGGAAGATTCCCGGTCCATGTATTCTGACATGTCAACTCTGATGATGTTGTCTTCTGAGCCAAAAACTGCCTCAGCCACGGCCTTAGCCAGTTCGGTCTTGCCGACTCCGGTTGGGCCCAGGAAGAGGAATGAACCGATTGGCCGGTTTTCATCCTTCAGGCCGCTTCTTGACCGGCGGATGGCATTAGCCACGGCCTTGACGGCGTCGTCTTGGCCGATAACCCTTTCATGCAGGATCCCTTCCAGGCGGGCCAGACGCTTGTTTTCGCTGGTCTTAAGCTGGGTTACCGGAACCCCGGTCCAGATAGAGACCACCTTAGCCACGTCTTCGGCGCCAACGACTGACCGCTTCTCATCCTTGCCAGCCAGCTTCTTGGCGATCTCACTCCGCTTTTGCCGCAAGGCGATTTCCTGGTCGCGCAGCTTAGCGGCTTGGGCAAAGTTCTGCTTGGCTGCTTCATCGTTCTTTTGCTTGAGAGTCCGGCTGATTTCCAAATCAATTTCAGCCAGGTCCTTGTCTTCGCCAGTATCATTAGCCAGTTTAACCGCCGCGCTGGCCTCATCGATCAAGTCGATGGCCTTGTCCGGCTGGTAGCGGTCAGCAATGTAGCGGCTAGACAAGTCAACTGCTGCCTGCAAGGCTTCTTCTGACAAGGCTACCCGGTGGTAGTCTTCATACTTGTCCTTGATCCCATGCAAAATCTGCAAGGTTTCTTCTTCATTTGGCTCAGCCAGGCGGACCAGCTGGAAGCGGCGAACAAAGGCCGAGTCTTTCTCCATGTGCTTGCGGTATTCTTCAAAGGTCGTGGCCCCGATCAATTGAATATCCCCGCGGGCCAATGCCGGCTTCAAGGTGTTGGAGGCGCTCATCGCCCCTTCCGCGTCCCCGGCCTTGACCAAAGAGTGAATTTCATCGACAAAAAGAATGACATTCTTGCTGGCGGTAACTTCCTTGATCAAGCGGTCCATCCGCTCTTCAAATTCGCCCCGGTAGCGGGTACCGGCCACCATGCTGTTGACGTCCAGTGAAACCACCCGCTTGTCAGCCAGGTCCCGGGGAACCTTTTTAGCAACGATCGCGCTGGCCAAAGCTTCAGCGACCGCGGTCTTGCCGACCCCAGGCTCACCGACCAAAAGCGGATTGTTCTTGGTCCGCCGGGACAGGATCTGAATTACCCGGTCCAGTTCCCGCTGACGGCCGATCACCGGGTCAATGTCACCTTCTTTAGCCCGCCGGTTCAAGTCAATCCCGAAGCGGTCCAAAATCGGCGTCTGCGACTGGCTGCTGCCTGCCGCGGCTGGCCGGCTGGCCTGGCTGCTTTCCCCGGTCACCTGGTTGGCATCATCCAGTTCGTCTTTCAAGTTTTCCAGGTCCACGTCCAGGTTGCGCAGGATCATGGCTGACAGGATCTGCTCACTGGAGACCAAAGCCTGGAGAATGTCAGTCGTTTCGATTTCCTTGCTGGACCGGAGTTTAGAATTCCGCTTGGCATAATCCAGCGCCAGAGTCAGACGGGGAGAAAATTCCATGTAGCTGGTTGGAGCCGCTGAGCCGTAGCCCGTGTAGCGCTCGATTTCTTCCTTGACCCCGGTCGGCGTCACGTTCATGGTTCGCAGAATCTTACCGGCCTTGCCGTCAGCTTCGATTACCAGGGCCAAAAGGACATGCTCAGTCCCGACCAGACGGTGGTGAAACTCCTTGGCTTGTTCCTGGGCAATTTCCAAAACCTGTCTGCTGCTCTTACTGTATGAATTTTGCATATCAAATCGCCTCACACCGGACCTAGTTGCCTAAAGCTACTGCCGCGATCTGCTCTAAGTACTTCTGGTCCAAATCATCAAAATTGTTCAAATTAGTCGAGTCAAAGTCGTACACGCCCCAAAGGCTGCCATCCCGGTCAAAAATCGGCACGACGATTTCTGAATTTGAGGCACTGTCGCAGGCGATATGGCCTGGGAAGTCATGGACATTGGCCACGATCTGCGTCTTCTTTTCCAGGGCCGCTTTCCCGCAGACCCCCTTGCCCAGCTGGATGTGCACGCAGGCCGGCATCCCCTGGAAGGGCCCCAGGATCAATTCCCCTTTTTCAAAGCGGTAGACCCCGGCAAAATTAACGTTTTTCATCCCCGCTTTCAAAAGGGCCGAAACGTTGCCGGTATTAGCGATCCAGTCGCTCTCTGCGGCCGTCAAGGCCTTGGCCTGCTCAAGTAATAGCTCGTACTCTGCCTGACTTGCTGCTGCCATGATTTCCTCCTTCACGTCTGCCAATAAATAGGTAAAAAGGCAAAAATTGCTATGCTTGCAAGCATAACATTTCCCGATCTTTTCGACAAGCCAGGTGCCCTGCAGATCTATTATAAGGCAAAAAGAAAAGACCCGCTAATCAGCGAGTCTTTGATGAAGCGGAAGACGGGATTCGAACCCGCGACCCCCACCATGGCAAGGTGATGTTCTACCACTGAACTACTTCCGCGATACATTTATTAGTTTACCAAAAATTTTATCTTTTGCAAGTCTTTTTTGCCCATAAATGAGAAAAAAGCGCCGCTATAAAGCAACGCTTTGATCACACATTGGCTAATCGGGAATGCAGGATTTGAACCTGTGACCTCTACGTCCCGAACGTAGCGCTCTACCAAACTGAGCTAATTCCCGAAGAAGCGGAAGACGGGATTCGAACCCGCGACCCCCACCATGGCAAGGTGATGTTCTACCACTGAACTACTTCCGCAACACATCTATTAGGATAATCTAAAAGCCGGGTCTTGGCAAGGTCTTTTTTATAAAAAATAGTATTTTTCCTAGGGGGCAAGTTCGATTAAACTAATAGTAAGAAAGCGTTTGTCTAAATGAAAGGAAGAGAAAAAATGAAAAAGGAAAGACTCCTGGCGGCCTGCCTGGCCTTGGCCCTCCTGCCTCTCCTGTCCTCCTGCTCCATGATCAGCGACTACACCCTGGACCTCAAGTCAAAGCTAGTCGGCATCCCTTTTACCGTCTCCACCTATGACTACGACGGGCAAAAGATCGACCAGATCAAGGGCAAGTCAGTCCACATTGAGACCTACAAGCCGATGAGCAAGAAAAATTCCAGCGGCGACGAGCAGTCCAAGGTCATCGACGTGGAATTCGGCGGCCAGCAGATGATCCATGTCGGCTCCAGCCTAATCGCCAATGAAGGCCTGCGCAATTACGAAGATACTTTTTCAAAAAAGGTCACCATTACCGACAAGCAGCGGTCCATCCCGATTCTGTCAATAATGTATAACAATTTCAGAAACGACTGGCTCTCCAAGGGCAAGGTCATCATGATCCGGTCCCAAGCCGGCAAGCCAATCGCCGTTTATGCGGGCAACAAGGTCCGGGTCAGTGCCACTGACATGCCATCAACCACCCAGATCAATGTCGACGGCCACCGGCTCTTTATTTACCGCTGCGACTACTCCATCTATGACATGGAGACCATCAAGAAGATGTAGATACAAAAACGTTTCCTGCTTGAGGAAACGTTTTTTTAACATTGTTTTTAGTATAAGGAGATTCTTCAAAAATTACAGCTTGGCCAGGGCCTGGTCAGCGTCGTCAAAGACATAGGACGTGGTCTGGTAGATCGGCACTGCCCGGGCGCCAGTTTCGTCGATTGGCTGGCCGGCGTGGACCTGCAAAGTTTCAAATGACAAACCTTCGTTGCTGATAGCTTCTTTACTCATATTTTTTACCTCGCTTGTGTTATGAATGTGGAATATTTTTTAGTTGTTGGAAATGATTAGATTGCTGAAATATTGCTATTAAAAACACAAGCAACACATGTAGCTGGCTCCAATCGCCGCTCCCCGCCAGAGGATCAGCCAGCGTTTCGTCTGTTGATACCGTTTCCTGCACATGAACCTTACCTCGTAAAAAAAGCCGCCCAACTAACCAGTAGTTCAGGCGGCCTTTACTATCTTCAATACAGTAACGAAATCTTAGAATGGTGAACCACAGGTATTCGCTTCTACGCTAAGAGGCATGCTGGACATCAGCATGTTCATTGGCATGACTTGCATTTGACAATTCTTAGCTGCGAATTCCATCTTGGTTCTCCTTTTCTTCATCAGTTCTTAATTTAGTTTTAAGTATACTAACTTTAGGGAAAATGTCAATCCGTTTTTTAGAAAAAGCGGTAAACAAAAACCAGGAAATCATGGCAGTGATTTCCTAGTTTATCGTCCTATTCACCAAATCAAGCCGCTGAAAGCACTTTCCCAGCTAAACTTAATCTGTATTTAAAGTATACGAGCTTTTTGTCCAAAGTCAATCTCTTTTCCAAAAAATCAGGACCGGGCTAGCAAAACATTGCCCCCACCCTGCTTTCTCACCTCGTACATCAATTGGTCAACCTTTTGGTAGAGCTGGTCGACATTAGACAAATTGTTTAGGTAGTGGCTGACCCCGTAATAATTGATTTTATCCAAATTAATTTTCTTTTTTCTTTCGTGAAAAAACTAAGCAGCCGGGAAAGACATAAACTGGTGGGGCAGCATGGTCAAAGCGGCAAAGACCAGGTTCAAGACTAAAGCCAGAGTCCAGGCCCAGGTCTCTTTCCTTTTCAGCAAATAGTTGATTGCCAATAAAGCCAGGGCACTTCCAGCTGCCAGGCCTTCTCCCTGCCAAAGCAAAAGCAAAGCTGCTGCCAGCAGGCCGCTATTCAAAACAGCTAATGCCCGTTTCCCCGGCCGCCAGAGAAGGTAGGCGCTAAGCCCCTCTAAGAGGCAGAGGACGGCAAAAATCCCCGTCTTTAAGGGCTGGCCGGCTAAATAAGCCGCTAAGCCGCTGCTGGCAGTCAAAAAAGCCCCGGCCAAAGCGGAGATAGTGGTTAAGATCGACAATAAGTATTTGTAGATTGGCAAAAATTCACCTTTTCTAATAGCAGCTCGTAATTTGATTGCCTATATTCTAGCAAAAAAGCTCTAATATTCATGTTAGAGAATATTGGGTCAGATTATATCAAATTGTGTCATTTGGTATGATTTTGCCGAGTGTCTGCTTTAACAGCTTTAATATCTAGACCGACCTTTTTCAAGCAATACCTAGCAAGTAAGTATCACAAACGCTCCCTTGATATGGTTTTCAAGAAAACTGGAGGACAACT
>NZ_CALVGT010000054.1 GCF_944327175.1 uncultured Lactobacillus sp. | reverse complement strand
TTTCTTGCCAACCGAAGTCCTTAGGAACTACCAAAACAGCTGGACCCTTCTTTGCGTATGCTTGACGGATAGCAGTGTCCATCAAAACCGGCAAAGCTTCCTTGGTCTTGGCTTGGTGTACCCAAACGGCAACGTCACGGAACCATGGCATTTCGTCAAAGGCTTGGAAGAAGTTGATGTCTTGACGAGGAGTTGGAACGTTGGCTACCAGGGCAACCATTGGGGTCTTGTCGTACTTAGCGTCGTACAAGCCGTTCATCAAGTGGATGGCACCAGGACCGGCTGAACCCATGCAGACACCAACCTTGCCAGTAAGCTTGTATTCTGCTGAAGCAGCCAAGGCACCGGCTTCTTCGTGACGGACTTCGATGAACTTGACCTTGTCTTGCATTTCGTAGATCGCGTTCATGGTTGAGTCAAAAGAACCACCTGGGAAACCGTAAAGGTGGTCAATGCCCCACTTGTACATAACATCTAAAACAGCGTTTGCGCCCTTAATTTTTGCCATAAGTGAATCTCCTTAAAAATTATTACTTACAGCCCTTTATTAAACCACATTTTTTCACTTTTGCAAGTGCTATCAAAAGCCGCTATAGCAAGGATTATCCGCTTTTTAAGCTAGTTAATTCACAAACTTGCTTTTCCTGGATAAAAAGTTTATGCTATCTTCCCTTTTTTTATTGTGAAAGATTAGCTAACTTACGGAGAATATTTTTAGGTAAAATTTTTATTATTTTTTGAAAAAGTATAAAAGCACTCGATTATTTAAAAAGCAGGCCAGGATCTCTGGTCTGCTTTTTAAAATTATCGCTCTTTACTTCTTCACCTTGGCGTATTTGCCATTTTGCACGTAGACGCTCAAGATGGCCAAGTCAGCCGGGTTGACCCCGGAGATTCTTTCCGCCTGGGCCAGGGTTTCCGGCCGGATCTTGGCGAACTTCTCCCGGGCTTCCGTAGCCAGGCCCTCGATCTGGTCATAGTCGATGTCCTTCGGGATCTTCTTGGCTTCCTGCCGGCGCAGGCGGGCCACTTGAATCTCCTGCTTCTTGATGTAGCCGGCATACTTGATGTCGATTTCCACCTGTTCCTTGACATAGCGGTCCCCAGCCAGCTTCTGCCCGGTCAGGCGCTCAACGTCTTCAACCGTTATCTTTGGCCGTCTGAGGAAGACGTCTGCCTTGACCCCGCCGCTTAAGTCGGTCTCGCCTAAACCAGCCAGGTATTCGTTGACGGCAATGGTCGGATGGACGGTGATTTCGCCCAGCCGGTCCAGGTCTTCCTGGATCAATTCCTTCTTGGCCAAAAATTCAGCATAGCGGTCTTCGTCAATCAAGCCCAGGTCATGCCCCTTTTCCGTCAAACGGAGGTCGGCATTGTCGTGGCGGAGAAGCAGGCGGTATTCAGCCCGGCTGGTCAAGAGCCGGTAAGGTTCTTCCGTCCCCTTGGTTACCAGGTCATCGATCAAAACCCCGATGTAAGCTTCGTCCCGGCCCAGGGTGAAGGCTGGCTTGCCTTCCGCGCTCAAGGCCGCGTTGATCCCGGCAATCAAGCCCTGACCGGCGGCTTCTTCATAGCCGGAAGTTCCGTTCATCTGCCCGGCCGTATACAGGTGCTTGATCCGCTTGGTTTCCAGGCTGTGGGTCAACTGCCAGGGGTCAACCACGTCGTATTCAATGGCGTAGCCCGGCCGCATCATTTCAACTTTTTCCAGGCCAGCGACCGTGTGCAGCATTTCCAGCTGGATTTCTTCCGGCATGGAGGTTGAAAAGTCCCCGACATAGATTTCTTCCGTCTTCCGCCCTTCCGGTTCCAGGAAGATCTGGTGCCGGTCCTTGTCCGCGAAACGGACGACCTTGGTTTCAATTGACGGGCAGTAGCGTGGCCCTACCCCGACGATGTCACCGGAGAACATCGGTGACCGGTCCAGGTTTTCATTGATGATCTCGTGGGTCTTCGGGTTGGTGTAGGTCATCCAGCAGGAAGTCTGGTCAGTCAGGTAGTCTTCATCCCTGCTGGTAAAGGAGAAGTGGCGGGGCTCCTTGTCACCCGGCTCTTCTTCGGTCTTGGAATAGTCGATGGTGTGCCGGTTGACCCGGGGCGGCGTCCCGGTCTTAAAGCGGCGCAACTTGAAGCCCAGTCTTTCCAGGTTTTCTGACAATTTGATCGCCGGAATCGTGTTGTTCGGGCCGGATGAGTAGTTCAGTTCCCCGATAAAAATCCGCCCTCTGGCCGCGGTCCCCGTCGTCAAGACCACGCTCTTGGCCCGGTAGCGGGCCCCGGTGTTGGTCACCACGCCCTTGCATTCCCCGTCTTCAACAACCAAGTCGTCAACGATGGCCTGGCGCAGGGTCAAGTTAGGGGTGTTTTCGATGGTCCGCTTCATCTCTTCGTGGTAGTCCCACTTGTCGGCCTGGGCTCTGAGGGCCCGGACAGCCGGCCCCTTGCCCGTGTTCAGCATCCGCATCTGGATGTAGGTCTTGTCGATGTTCTTGCCCATCTCCCCGCCTAAAGCGTCAATTTCTCTGACCACGGTCCCCTTGGCCGGGCCGCCGACTGAGGGGTTGCAGGGCATAAAGGCCACCATGTCCAGGCCAATGGTAAGCAGCAGGGTCTTCTCCCCCATCCGGGCACTGGCCAGGGCTGCTTCACAGCCGGCATGGCCGGCGCCGACCACGATCACGTCATATTCGTTTGAAACATAAGTCTTCATCTTATTCGTCTTCCTTGCCTTCCTCGCTATTTCCCTAAACAGAACTGACTAAAGAGGTCATTGATCAATTCGTCCGGGGCGCTGTCGCCAGTGATTTCACCCAGGCTCTCCCAGGCCCCGGTAAAGTCGATCTGCACCAGGTCAACCGGCATCCCTTCCTCAAGCCCGCTGGCCACGTCGGCCAATTGTTGCTTAGCCTTGGCCAAAAGGCCCGCCTGGCGCTGGTTGGTCACCAGGACCTGGTCGTTGGAGTTTTCAATCCCCTTGAAGAAAAGTTTCTTGATCAAGGCTTCCAGCTGGTCCAGGTTTTCCTTCATCATAATTGAGGTGCTGATCACTTCACTGCCGCTTTCTTTGGCAATCTCAGCCGCTGTCAACTGCTGGCCCAGGTCCGTTTTATTCAGCACAATTATCCGTTTTTTGCCGGCGGTCAGATCCAGCAGCTGCCGGTCTTCTTCCGTCAATTCCTGGCTGCCGTCCAGCAAAAGCAGGATCAAGTCAGCTTGGGCAATGGCCTTCTTTGACCGCTCAACCCCGATTTTTTCCACTTGGTCCTCGGTATGGTGAATCCCGGCCGTGTCGATCAACTCCAAAGGCACCCCCTTGACGGAGACAAACTCTTCCAGGGTGTCCCGGGTGGTCCCGGCCACGTCGGTCACGATGGCCTTGTCGCTTTGGGTCAGGTAGTTCAGAAGGGAGGACTTACCCACGTTAGGCCGGCCGACAATCGCCGTCTTCAAGCCGTTTCTGAGGATCTGCCCTTCCTGGGCCGTTTCCAGCAGACGGTCAATCTTGCCGCTGACGGCTTCCGCGCAAGCCAGCATCTTCTGGGCCGTCACTTCTTCTTCATCGTATTCCGGGTAGTCAATGTTGACTTCGACATTAGCCAAAACATCCAGGATTTCCTGGCGCAGGGCCCGGATTTCCGTCAAGAGGCCGCCGGAGAGCTGCTTGACCGCCACCTGCCGGGCCTTGTCAGTCTTAGCCCGGATGATGTCCATCACGCTTTCAGCTTGAGTCAGGTCGATCCGGCCGTTGACGAAGGCCCGCTTGGTAAATTCGCCCGGGTCAGCCATTCTGGCCCCGTTGGCCAAGAGCAGCTGCAGGATGTCATTAGTGACCACGATCCCCCCGTGGCAGTTGATTTCCACGATGTCTTCCTTGGTAAAAGTCTTCGGCGCCAGCATGACGGAGGCCATGACCTCGTCGATCACCTGTCCGGTCGCCGGATCCACGATGTGACCGTAGTTGATCGTGTGGCTGGGAACTTTTTCCAGGTCCTTGCCCTTAAACAAGCGGTTGACAATGGCAACCGCATCTTCCCCGGAGACGCGGACGATGGAGATCCCGCCTTCTCCCAGCGGCGTTGAGATCGCCGCGATCGTATCAAATTCCGTTAAACGTTGAACCATCTCGTTACCTCGTTTTTTCCAATAAAAAAAGCGCAATTTCCACCATGAAAAATGATGGATAAAGCACTTTCACTACTTTATCTAAAAAACTTTAGATGAATATTCAATTATTTCCGCTTAATCCGCTTGTAAGCCCGCCGCATCTTGCGCTGGCGCTCGCGTTCAGCTTCTTCCTTGGCTTCCTGCTCCTTGCGGTACTTGAATGGGTTCTGCAGGACCAGGGTCTGGCCAACCTGGAAGAGGTTGGAGATCACCCAGTAAAGGGAGATCGCGGACTGGAAGATGATGGCCCAGATCCCGACCATGATCGCCATGGCATAGCTCATGACCTTGGTCATCGTAGTCTGGGAAGACTTAGGCACCGACAAAGTCGCGATGTATGAAGACAGGAAGGTAAATACCGCTGCCAAAATCGGCAGGATGTAGTATGGGTCTGGCTTGCCCAAGTCCATCCACAAGAATTTACCGTTCTGCAGCTCTGGCGTCCGCCAGATAGCCTGGTACAGGGCCCACATAACCGGCAACTGGATCACCATCGGCAGGCAGCCGGCGTAAGGATTGACGCCCGCTTCCTTGTAAAGCTTCTGCGTTTCTTCGTTCAGCTTGTTCCGGGTCTCCAGGTCCTTGCTGGAATACTTCTCCTGCAAGGCCTTCAATTCCGGCTGGATCTCCTGCATCTTTCTGGTGCTGTTGATCTGCACCGCGTTCAAAGGCAGGAGGATCACCCGGATGATAACCGTAAAGATGATGATGGCCCAGCCGTAGCTGCCCCCGCAGGCTTTGGCAATCCAAAGCACGAACTGGGAGAGGTAGTAAACTACCCAGGCATCCCACCAGTTGTTGGAATTATGGGAGATCGGCGTTGGCTTCTGGGTGGTCTGCGTGGCGCAGCCGCTCAGAACAAGGGCAAAAACCGTCACCAGTGCCAGAGCGGCCAGAAGGCGCTTGGTACTCTTCTTCGATAAAATGTCCTTCACTATTTTTCCTCTTTATTTGGCATTTCTTCAATGACGTGGGCCAGGTTCAGCGCGTGAAGCAGGTTTTCCCGCGTCTTTTCCCAATCGAAATCGCGAGCGTAGGGTCTGGCAATCACCAAGAAGTCCAGGTCCGGCGCAATCCGGTCCCGGTTCTCGGTCAACACCGCCCTGATGTAGCGCTTGAGATGGTTGCGCACAACGGCCGTGTGACCGACCTTCTTGCCGACAGAGATGCCGACGCGAAAATGCTTATTCTGCTTTCTAGGCAGGACGTAGATCACAAAAGCCCGGTTGGCAACTGATTCGCCATTTTCAAAGACGGTCTGAAAATCCTGTTCAGATTTAACTCGATATGACTTTCTCAAAGCTCTTTACACTCTTGCAAATTAAAAAAACCACTGGGATTCAGTGGCTTAAGCAGATAATACTTTTCTACCCTTTGCACGGCGTCTAGCCAAAACCTTACGGCCGTTGCTTGTAGCCATACGCTTCATGAAGCCGTGAACGCGTGAACGGTGACGCTTCTTAGGTTGGTAAGTTCTCTTAGTTGACATATATTTGCACCTCCATTTTTTAGTGCTACGTGCACAATTTCTTATCTAGAATAGCACGGAAATCGAAAAAAACCAAGCTTTTTCTTGTAAACTTGCCCGATTTTTTCCTTAGACTGCCTGAGACTGATCCCCCGCCTGTGGACAGAAAGCAGGCCGCGAAAAAATTTTTTCCCGGCAATCAACAGGCTTTTTTACATACTTATCCACAGTCCACAGCCTGTAAAAAACTTTTCCAACACCCTGTGGATATGTCTGGTCAAAGCCGGGCTCATCTTTTGCTGCTCTAAGAAAAGTTGTCCACAAGGCTTATCCACATTTGGCTAATTTTGATAAAATTATCAGCAGAGTTCACAGGCAACTTTTTATTTCTTGTCCACAGCCTGTGGATTCTGGATTTCTTTCTTCCACCTGTGGAAAACCTGGTCAGTAAATGCTAAAATAATTTTGCTAAAAAATTTTTTGGAGGGAATGTTTTTTGTTCGATTTAGAAAAATTCTGGGATAGCTTCAACGCTGAAATGCGGTCCGAATTTAACGAAGTATCCTATAATGCCTGGTTCAAAAACACCAAGCCCGTCTCCTTCAACAAGGACACCCATGAATTGGTAATCTCCGTCCAAACCCCCGTGGCAAAGGGGTATTGGGAGCAAAACATCTCCGCTAACCTGATCCAGTCGGCTTACGCCTACGCGGGAATCGACATCTACCCGGTTTTCGTCGTTAAAAACGGCCCGGCGCCCAGCAGCGAAAGAATGCTGGAGCCCCAGCCGCAGGCCAAGCCCGAGAAAGCCCGGCCGCAAGGCCGCGAATTCACCAAGGACCTGCGCTTAAACGAGAAGTATACCTTCGAGAACTTCATTCAAGGCGAGGGCAACAAACTGGCTGCCGGGGCCGCTTTGGCGGTTGCCGACAACCCGGGGACCTTCTACAACCCCTTGTTCATCTTCGGGGGCGTGGGCCTTGGTAAAACCCACTTGATGCAGGCGATCGGCCACCAGATGCTGGCGGAAAGACCAGATGCCAAGGTTGTCTACATTCAAAGTGAGACTTTTGTCAACGACTTCATCAATTCCATCAAGAACAAGACCCAGGATAAGTTCCGGGAGAAATACCGGACAGCTGACCTGCTCTTGGTCGACGACATCCAGTTCTTCGCCAAGAAGGAAGGGATTCAGGAAGAATTCTTCCATACTTTTGAGACTCTCTATAATGATCAAAAGCAGATCGTCATGACCAGTGACCGGCTGCCAACGGAAATTCCCGACCTGTCCGAGCGGCTGGTCTCACGTTTTGCCTGGGGACTGCAGGTTGAAATCACACCGCCAGACCTGGAAACCCGGATCGCCATCCTGCGCAAGAAGGCTGAATCCGAAGGCCTGGAGATCGATGAAAGCACCCTGGACTATGTGGCCAGCCAGGTCGATACTAATATCCGAGAGCTGGAAGGGGCCCTAGTCAAAGTCCAGGCCCAGGCCACCATTCAAAAGCAGGACATCAACATTGGCTTAGCCCGGTCGGCTTTAGCTGACCTCAAGCTGGTCCAGAAGAGCAGGGGGCTGCAGATTTCCAAGATCCAGGAGGTCGTGGCCAACTACTTCCAGACCTCAGTGCCGGACCTTAAAGGGAAGAAGCGGGTAAGACAGATCGTCATCCCGCGCCAGATTGCCATGTACCTGTCCCGCGAGCTCACCGACGCCAGCCTGCCGAAAATCGGCCAGGAATTCGGGGGCAAGGACCACACGACCGTGATGCATGCCTGCGACAAAATCGCCCGGCAGATCAAAACGGACACTGAAATCAAGTCCGCTGTTTCCGACCTGCGGCAGATGCTAGAAAGATAGGTCCGTTGATAACTTGTGGACAAGTCCACGATTTATCCACAGTTTTTCAACTGGCAAAAGTCCGGATTACCGGGCTTCCGGTTAGTTATCAACAGAATTCACAGGACCTACTACTACAACTATCTATGTATAAATAAATAATTAAATAAAGAGAGCAGCAAACTAACCAAGGAGGACCAGATGAAATTTACTGTACAGCGCAATCTTTTTATCAACGACTTGAATTCCGTTTTAAGGGCAGTTTCTTCAAGAGTCCAGATTCCGATTTTGAGCGGGATCAAGCTGGACCTGACGGAAACTGAACTGATCATGACTGGCAGCAATGCCGATATTTCCATTGAACTGAGCCAACCAGTTTCTGATGACTTACGGGTTGAATCAACTGGCTCCATTGTCGTGACCGCCCATCTGTTCAGCGAAATCGTCCGCAAATTGCCAGGCAGGGAATTCACTTTTGAAGTCAAGGAAGGCAACCAGATCCAGATCACCTCTGACAAGGCGGACTATGTCATCAACGGCCTGGACGCCAGTGCCTACCCGCGCCTGCCGGAAATTGCCGGAACTTCCTTCAGCCTGCCGTCTAAGACCCTGCGGGAACTGATCACCCAGACTGTTTTCGCCGTATCCACCGAAGAAAGCCGGCCAACTCTGACTGGGGTCAACTTCAGCTTCAAGAATGGGCAGATCAAGGCCGTGGCTACTGACTCCCACCGCCTGTCCCAAAGAATCGTTGACGTTGAAGCCGGTCCAAGCGAAGACCTGTCCCTGATTATCCCGGGCAAGAACCTTCAGGAACTGGCCCAGATCATCGGCGATGCTGACCAGGATATCAAGGTTTACCTGGGCGACAGCCAGATCCGCTTTGAATTTGAAAACTTGTCCTTCTACACCCGCCTTTTAGAAGGGGTCTACCCGGACGTTGACCGCCTTTTGCCAGCTGAGTCAACGACCAGCGTGCAGTTCAGAGTTTCTGACTTGATGCAGACTTTGAGCCGGGCCAGCCTCTTGACCCACGCCAACCGGACAAACGCCGTGCAAATGACTTTGAACGTGGCTGACCAAACCGTCCTGGTTTCCGGTAATTCCCCGGAAGTCGGAAAGATTGAAGAAGAAGTCGGCTTCAGCAGCTTAACTGGCCGGGACCTGACCATTTCCTTCAACCCGGACTACATGGCCGCTGCCCTGCGGGCCTCAGTAACTGACTCCGTCATCATCAACTTCACGGAAAGCCTGCGGCCATTCACGGTCGTGCCAAATGACCAGTCAATCGAATTTGTGCAGCTGATCACTCCAATCCGAACTTTCTAAAGCAGACTGCCAATAATTCACAAAAGCCACTCTCCGGAGTGGCTTTTTTTCGGCCATTTTTTCATACAAGCGTTTTTTACGGCTTTTAGCCCAAAATACCTGCTTTATGTAGCACGATACTAAATGAGTAAATAAACGCTCAGAGGCCCTAAAAAAGGCCTTCTTGATTGAGTTTCCCTGGAAAAAAGACTATAATTTATAAGTGGAATACTAGTTTTACATTGGTGAAGGTGAAGACTATCGAAACTTTTGCGATTAATGGTGAATTCATCACCCTCGGACAATTTTTGAAAGATGAATGTATCGTTTCCTCGGGCGGGCAGGCCAAGTGGTACCTCAAGGACAGTCCAGTTCTGGTCAATGGGGACAAGGAAGACCGGCGGGGCAGAAAGCTCTATCCTGGTGACCATTTGACCGTTGCCGGCAAGGAATACGAGCTGGTTCAGGGGCTTTAATGTACCTGGGCCGGTTTAAGCAGAGCGGTTTCCGCAACCTGGCTCCCCTTGACCTGGAATTTGACCCGCACGTGAACGTTTTTCTTGGTGAAAATGCCCAGGGCAAGACCAACCTGCTGGAAGCAATCTACTTTCTGGCCCTCAGCCGGTCCCACCGGACCAGCAATGATCGGGAGATGATTGCCTTCGGCCAGGACTTTGCCAGCCTGGCTGGCCGGGTGCACAAGCGCCAGCTAGACATTGACCTGCGCATCGTCATCAGCAAGAAGGGCAAGAGTGCCTGGGTCAACCGGGTCGAGCAGGCCCGGCTGTCCAAGTATGTGGGCCACCTTAACGCCATCCTCTTTTCTCCGGAAGATCTGGAATTGGTGAAGGGGGCCCCTTCTTTACGCCGGCGCTTTATGGACCTGGAATTCGGCCAGATCAATCCGGAATATCTCTATTTCGCCAGCCAGTACCGGCAGCTGCTCCAGCAGAGAAACAACTATCTCAAGCAGCTGGCCCGCCGGCAGGCCAGTGACCAGGTCCTGCTCGGGGTTCTGACTGAGCAGGTAGCCACGGCCGCCAGTGAACTGATCTGGCGCCGCTACCGCTATTTGGCCGACCTCAACTGCTACGCGGCCGAGGCTTACCGGGCCATTAGCGGGCAAAGAGAAGAGCTGCGGGTTCTTTACCGGCCTTCAGCCAAGGAAATTACGGATGAAGACCAGCCGGCCCAGATCAAGCAGAAGCTGCTGGACCGCTTTGCGGAGATCGCTGACGATGAGCTCAGACGGGCCACGACCCAGCTTGGCCCCCACCGTGATGACCTTGAATTCCAGCTGGACGGCAAGAATGCCCACCTGTTTGCCTCCCAAGGGCAGCAGCGGACCATTGCCCTCAGCTTGAAACTGGCGGAAATCCAGCTGATCAAGCAGCTGACGGGAGAAGAGCCGATTCTGCTTTTGGACGACGTGATGAGCGAACTGGACCAGAACCGCCAGGCAGCCCTGCTCAATTTCATCCATGGTCAAACCCAGACTTTTATTACGACAACCGATCTGGATGGTATTTCCCAGGAAATAGTCAAACAGCCGCGAATTTTTTACATCCATTCCGGCCAAATTATAGAAAAAGAGGAAGGATTAAATGGCAGACGAAGATAACAAATTGAAGAAGGCCAAGCAGTTCGAAAAAGAAGCTGACAAGTACAATGCCAGCCAGATTCAAGTCCTTGGCGGCCTGGAAGCCGTACGCAAGCGTCCGGGGATGTACATTGGCTCAACCAGCTCCCAAGGCTTGCACCACCTGGTCTGGGAAATCATCGACAACGGGATCGATGAAGCCCTGGCGGGATTCGCGACCAAGATCGAAGTCACCGTCAACGAAGACAACAGCGTGACTGTTCAAGACGACGGGCGGGGGATCCCGGTCGACATCGAAAAGAAGACCGGCCGGCCAGCCGTTGAAACTGTTTATACTGTCCTGCACGCCGGTGGTAAGTTCGGCGGTGGTGGATACAAGGTTTCCGGTGGTCTGCACGGGGTCGGGGCTTCCGTTGTCAACGCCCTGTCCACCAAACTGAACGTGACGGTTATGCGGGACGGCAAGAAGTACCACATCGCCTTTGACCACGGCCGGGTCGTTGAAGAACTGAAGGAAGTTGGGACCGTGCCTTTGACTGAACACGGGACTATTGTCCACTTCTGGCCAGACCCGAACATCTTCACGGAAACCACGGTTTTTGACGACAAGATCTTGAAGAAGCGGATCCGAGAATTGGCCTTCTTGAACAAGGGGCTGAAGCTGACCTTCACTGACAAGCGGAAAGACACGGCAGAAACCGACGCCTACCACTTCGAAGGCGGGATCAAGGAATACGTCTCCTTCCTCAACCGGGGCCAGGAGGTGCTTTTTGACGAGCCGATCTACGTGGAAGGCAAGTACGAGGGCATCGACGTTGAAGTGTCCCTGCAGTACACGACTGGCTACAAGACAACCTTGATGACTTTCGCCAACAACATCCACACCTACGAAGGCGGGATGCACGAGGCGGGCTTTAAGACGGCCTTGACCCGGGTGGTCAACGACTACGCCCACAAGGCCAAGATCTTGAAGGAAAACGACGACAACCTGTCCGGGGAAGACATCCGGGAAGGGATGACGGCCGTGATTTCCGTCAAGCACCCGAACCCGCAGTTTGAAGGGCAGACCAAGACCAAGCTGGGCAACTCCGACGCCAGAACTGCCGTTGACCGGGCCTTCTCAGAAACCTTCTCCACTTTCCTGATGGAAAACCCGCAGGTGGCCCGCAAGATCGTGGAAAAGGGGCAACTGGCTGAAAGAGCCAGAGTTGCCGCCAAGCGCGCCCGGGAAGTTACCCGGAAGAAGTCCGGCCTGGAAATCGCCAACCTGCCAGGCAAATTGGCCGACAACACTTCAAATGACCCGAACATCTCAGAACTCTTCATCGTCGAAGGGGACTCCGCCGGCGGCAGCGCCAAGCTAGGGCGGAGCCGGCTGACCCAGGCCATCCTGCCTATCCGGGGGAAGATCCTGAACGTGGAAAAGGCCTCAATGGACCGGATCCTGGCCAACCAGGAAATCCGGACCTTGTTTACGGCCCTGGGGACTGGCTTTGGGGCAGACTTTGACGTTTCCAAGGCCCGCTACCACAAGCTGATCATCATGACTGACGCCGATGTCGACGGGGCTCACATCCGGACTCTGCTCTTGACTCTCTTCTACCGCTACATGCGGCCGATGATCGACAAGGGCTACGTTTACATTGCCCGTCCGCCTCTGTACCAAGTGCGCCAGGGCAAGCTAATCAAGTACCTGGACACTGACGAAGAACTCCACGACTACCTTGGGTCATTGCAGCCAAGCCCAAAGCCAATCGTGCAGCGCTACAAGGGGCTGGGGGAAATGAACGCTGAACAATTGTGGGAGACGACCATGGACCCTGAAAACCGCCGCCTGGACCGGGTAGACCCGGAATACGCCAAGGACGCGGATGAAGTCTTTGAAATGCTGATGGGCAACGAAGTTGGCCCGCGGCGGAAGTTCATCGAAGACAATGCCCAATATGTTGAAAACTTGGATGCTTAATGGGAGGTAGGAATGGATAACGAGAATCAAGGACAAGACCGGCGGATCAGAAATGTCGATCTGACGCAAACAATGCGGAGCTCCTTCTTGGACTACGCCATGTCCGTCATCGTGGCCCGGGCTTTGCCGGACGTCCGCGACGGATTGAAGCCGGTTCAGCGGCGGATCCTGTACGGGATGAACGAGCTGGGCGTGACTCCGGACAAGCCTTACAAGAAGAGTGCCAGAATCGTCGGGGACGTCATGGGTAAGTACCACCCGCACGGTGACTCCTCCATCTACCTGGCCATGGCCCACATGGCCCAGGACTTTGCCTACCGCTACATGCTGGTAGACGGGCATGGCAACTTCGGTTCCGTCGACGGCGACCGGCCGGCCGCCATGCGTTACACCGAAGCCAGAATGAGCAAGATTGCCGTGGAAATGCTCCGCGACATCAACAAGAACACGGTTGACTGGCAGAGAAACTACGACGACACGGAAAACGAACCGGCCGT
Organism: uncultured Lactobacillus sp.; assembly: GCF_944327175.1. Taxonomy (GTDB): domain Bacteria; phylum Bacillota; class Bacilli; order Lactobacillales; family Lactobacillaceae; genus Lactobacillus. The sequence continues at coordinate 22,041 of NZ_CALVGT010000054.1, read as the reverse complement.
CCTGCCAGCCAGAATTCCTAACCTCCTGGTCAACGGTTCCAGCGGTATCGCGGTCGGGATGACCACCAACATTCCGCCGCACAACCTGTCTGAAGTCATTTCCGGCATTCACATGCTGATGAAGAACCCGGACGTGACGACCAAGGAACTGATGAAGGCCATCCCAGGGCCGGACTTCCCGACCGGCGGGATCTTGATGGGCCGGGGCGGGGTCCTGCACGCATATGAAAGCGGCAAGGGCAACATCGTCGTCCGGGCCAAGACCGAAATCGAAACAGAAAAGAGCGGGCGGGAAAGAATCATCGTCAGCGAGATTCCTTACCTGGTCAACAAGGCCGAACTGGTCCAGAAGATTGCTGAACTGGCCCGCGACAAGGTGATCGACGGCATTACCGGGGTGCGGGATGAATCCGACCGGAGCGGGATGCGGATCACGATCGACGTGCGCCGGGATGCCAGCGCCAGCGTGGTTTTGAACAACCTCTTCAAGGAAACCCAGATGCAGTCCAACTTCGCCATGAACATGGTGGCGATCGTGGACGGGGCACCGAAGTTCCTGACCTTGAAGCAGATGCTGCAGTACTACCTGGCCCACCAGGAAGACGTCATCACCCGCCGGACCAAGTTTGACTTGGAAAAGGCTGAAGCCAGAGCCCACATCCTGGAAGGTTTGCGGGTGGCGCTGGATCATATCGACGAAATCGTCAGCCTGATCCGGAACTCTGAATCAAGCGACATCGCCAAGGCAGGCTTGATCAGCCGCTTTGACCTGGACGACCGCCAGGCCCAGGCTATCCTCGACATGCGTCTAGTCCGCCTGACCGGTTTGGAAAGAGACAAGGTCGAAGGCGAATACCAGGAGCTTTTGGTCAAGATTGCCGACTACAAGGACATTCTGGCCAAGCCGGAAAGAATCGACCAGATCATCTACGACGAGTTGCTGGACATCCAGAAGCGCTTCGGCGACAAGCGCCGGACCCAGATCACGGCCAGCGAAGTGGTCACGATTGAAGACGAAGACTTGATCGAAGAACAAGACGTCCTGTTGACTTTGACCCACCAGGGCTATGTCAAGCGGATGCTGATCGACGACTTCAAGACCCAGAACCGGGGCGGTAAGGGGATCAAGGGGATGGGCGTCCAAAAGGGCGACTTCATCGAGCACCTGCTTTACTCAAGCACCCACGACTACCTCTTCTTCTACACCAACAAGGGCAAGGTCTACATGAAGAAGGCCTACGAAATCCCGGAATACGGCAGAAGCGCCAAGGGCCTGCCAATCGTCAACCTCCTGCAGCTGGAGAAGGGCGAGCACATCCAGACCGTGGTCAACCTGCCACAAGGGCATGATGACGACTATGCCTTCTTCATCACCAAGCTGGGGACGGTCAAGCGGACCAAGATCCGGGAATTTGAAAACATCCGGACCAACGGTTTGATCGCCTTGACCTTGAAGGATGGCGACGAACTCTCCAACGTCCTGACCACTGACGGCCAGCAGAACATCTTGATCGCCACCCACCAGGGCTACGCCGTGACCTTCAATGAAGATGACGTCCGGGCCATGGGGAGAAGCGCGGCCGGCGTCCGGGGGATCAACCTCCGCGAAGGCGACTACGTGGTTGGCTCCGGGATCCTGAAGCCGGAAGATGAAGTTCTGACCATCTCGGAAAAGGGCTACGGCAAGCGGACCGCGGCCAGCGAATACCCGGTCAAGGGCCGGGGCGGCAAGGGGATCCAGACCGCCAAGATCGGCGAAAAGAACGGCCCTCTGGCTGGCGTGGCCGTGGTTGATGGGCAAAGCGACATCATGCTGATCACCACTGACGGGATCATGATCCGCTTCAAGACTAGCGATGTCTCCCAGACTGGCCGGTCAACCATGGGCGTCCGTCTGATCAAGGTAGCTGACGGCAATGCCGTGGCAAGCATGGCGGTCGTGCCGGCTGAAACCGAGGACGAGGCTGAAGGCGAAAGCGAGCCGGAAACGGAAGCTTAGCAGCAAAGAAGCAGAAAAAAGTAAGATAAAATAAAAAATTACCAGCATTTTTGGCGTAATAGTTAGTGGGAAGAAAATCCCGGATCACGTGTAAAAAATGTTTGGTAATTTTTTTATTTTGTGCTAAAATTAGGCATTGCGAGTAATTAGATCAATTACTCCTTGTTCTTGATTTTAGCAAGAACCATTTAGTCCAAAAGGAGGTGCAATAGTCTATGACAACCAAGTACGAAATTACTTACATCATCAAGCCAGACGTTGACGATGAAGCAAAGAAGGCCATTATTGACAAGTACACTAAGGTGATCGCTGACAATGGTGGTGAAATGGTTGAAGCTAAGGACTGGGGCAAGCGTCGTTTCGCATACGAAATCGAAAAGTATCGTGAAGGTAGTTACTACATCATGACCTTCACTGCTGAAGACGCTGCTGCTGTCAACGAATTTGCCCGTTTGAGCAAGATTGACGACTCAGTTCTGCGTTCAATGACTGTCAAGTTAGACAAGTAATTATAGTTTTCCGTAATACAGGAATAGGAAGGAAATAAGTATGATCAATAATGTTGTACTTGTTGGCCGTTTAACACGTGATCCTGAATTACGTACTACTGGGAGCGGCATCTCGGTTGCTACGTTCACTTTAGCCGTTGACCGGCAGTTTACCAATGCATCAGGCCAGAGAGAAGCGGACTTCATCAGCTGCGTGATTTGGCGCAAGGCTGCGGAGAATTTCTGCAACTTCACCAGCAAGGGCAGTTTGGTGGGCATCCAGGGCCGGATCCAGACCAGAAACTATGATAACAAGGACGGCCAGCGAGTTTACGTGACAGAAGTCCTCGTGGACAACTTCTCACTGCTCGAATCACGCCGCGAGCGTGAAAGCCGTCAGCAAAACGGCGGGTTTGGCGGCTACGGCCAAGGTCAAAGCCAAAACTCCGGCTTTAACTCCGGATTTGGCGGCGGCAGCGGCTACGCCAACAACAACGCCTTCGGCAACCCGGCCCAGTCAAACGGGCCAGCTAATGCCGGATTCAATGAAGATAACAAGAAAGACGGCTTTGCCGGCGGAGACACGAACCCCAACCCGTTCGACGGCTCTGACGATGCAATCAACGTCTCAAATGACGATCTTCCATTTTAAAATTACACAAGAAAGGATCTGAAGACATGCCTCAACAAAGAAGAGGTGGTCGTCGTCGCCGCAAGGTTGACTTCATCGCAGCCAACCATATCGACTACGTAGACTACAAGGATGTTGATCTGTTGAAACGTTTTATCTCAGAAAGAGGTAAAATCTTGCCACGTCGTGTCACTGGTACTAGCGCTAAAAACCAACGCAAGGTTGCTAACGCTATCAAGAGAGCCCGGATTATGGGCCTTCTGCCATTCGTAGCTGAAGACTAAACAGCAGGATCAATGAGCAAATAAAGAGACCGAAGGAGCTGGACTCCTCCCGGTCTCTTTTTCTTTTCTGTTTTGTGGCGGGCGGCAATAGGTTATAATGGGAGTAGTTTAATCTGCTTTAAAGATGTGGAAGAATTTTATGAAAAACTTTTTACGCAAACTTGAATTGCCAGAATTCGTCCGGGATTCCAGATTAATCATTGCCTTCTCCAGCGTCGCCTTCTTGACGATGCTGAGCACGGTTGTGGCTTTCTTTATCAACCGGATCTTCGGGGTGGCGCTTTTGCTGGTCCTGATCGTGGATGTCTTTTGGATCGTTTTCAGTGTTTACATTCTCGCGAAAAATACCAACAATTACGCGGCTAACCTCTCCTACCGGATTAAACGGGGGGAGCAGGAGGCCATGATCAAGATGCCGCTGGGGATCCTCCTTTACGATGAGTCCCGGCACATCCAATGGGTCAACCCTTACTTGCAGCTCTATCTGGGCGACAAGGACGCCCTAGGCAAGACAATTACGGCGGTCGACCGGAAGCTGGGCAAGCTGGTTGAAGAAGCCCTTGAGGCCCAGACTTCGGAAAGCAAGGTGGTCAAGTGGGGAGACCACCAATTTGAAATGGTTGTCCAAGACAGCATTGGGGTTATCTACCTGCTCGATATTACCCGCTATGCTGACCTGGCCGACAAGTACCGGGCTGAGCGCCTGGCTATCGGGCAGATTTTTGTCGACAACTACGACGAGCTCAGCGAGCGGATGCATGACCAGGAACTGGCCAGAACCAGCACCTACCTGCAGACGACCTTGAACGACTATGCCAAGAAGTTCAAGGCCTACTTGAAGCGGATCGATGAAGACCACTTCTTGCTTCTGGCCCACTTGCAGGACCTGGAAGCCATGGAAGAAGACAAGTTCTCAGTTTTGGACAAGATCCGCCTGGAAACCAGCCGGAACAACACTCCTTTGACCTTGTCGGTTGGGATTTCCTACGGGGGCGAGTCACTGAGAAAGATCGCCAACCAGGCCCAGGCCAACTTGGACCTGGCCCTTGGCCGGGGAGGGGACCAGGTGGTCCTTCGGGAATTGGGCCAGGTAGCCCGTTTCTACGGGGGCAAGTCCAACCCAATGGAAAAGCGCACCCGGGTCCGGGCCAGAATGGTTTCTCAGGCCTTGGGTGAGCTCTTCAAGGATGTTGACCAGGTCTTCGTCCAGGGGCACCAGCGGCCTGATATGGACTCTGTCGGCAGCGGGATCGGGGTCGTCAAGATCGCCCGCCTGCACGGGGTCAAGGCCCACTTTTTGTTGGACACGGCCCACTGCAACTATGACGTTGACCGCCTGGTCAAAAAGATGCAGGCAGCTGACCCCCAGCTGGACCTTTTTGTCAGCCCGGATGAGGCCAACGCGGTCGCGACGGACAACTCCCTTTTGGTCATGGTGGACCACTCCAAGTACTCCATCACTTATGACCAGCGCCTCTATGACCGCTTGAAGAACCGGATCGTGGTGATCGACCACCACCGGCGGGGGGAAGAATTCCCGGAGAACCCGATGCTGACCTACGTGGAGCCATATGCTTCCTCAGCCAGCGAACTGGTGACGGAAATGGTCGAATACCAGCAGCCGGCTGAGGACAACCGGGTCTTGACCAACCTGGAAGCCACGGCCATGCTGGCCGGGATCACGGTCGACTCCAAGGAATTCTCCCTCAGAACTGGGACGAGAACCTTTGACGCGGCCAGCTACCTGCGGTCGATCGGGGCGGACTCCTCGGTGGTCAGCGAGCTTTTGAAGGAAGACATTTCCAGCTTCCTGGTCAAGAGCCATCTGGTGGCCAGCCTGCAGATGCTGCGGCCGAAGATGGCGGTCATGCAGGGGCCGGAGGACAAGGTGATCGATCCGATCTTGACGGCCCAGGCAGCTGATACGGCGCTGGACTTGGAAGGGGTGTCGGCATCTTTTGCCATCACCAGAAGAAGCGGGGACAAGGTCGGGATTTCGGCCCGGTCGATGGGCCACATCAACGTCCAGGTGATCATGGAGAAGCTGGGCGGGGGCGGCCACTTGTCCAACGCGGCGACCCAGATCAAGGATATAACGGTCAAAGAAGCCAGTCAGCGGCTGCTAACGGCAATTGACGAATATTTGGAAGAAAACAGTTAAAGAAGAAAAGGAGCCATGAAAGATGAAAGTTATTTTTATGCAAGACGTTAAGGGCAGAGGCAAGCGGGGCCAGGTCAAGGACGTGCCGGACGGCTACGCTCAAAACTACCTGATCAAGCGGGGCCTGGCCAAGGAAGCCAACAAGGGCAACCTGAACACCCTGAAGCGGGTAGAAGCTAATGAAAAGGCTGAATACGAAGCTCAAAAGGCAGCTGCCCAAGAGATCAAGAAGCAGCTGGAAGCTGATGAAACTGTAGTTGAACTGAAGTCCAAGGCCGGCAGCGACTCCCGCCTCTTCGGTTCAATCTCCAGTAAGAAGATCATCGAAGGCCTGGACAAGCAGTTCGGCATCAAGCTGGACAAGCACAAGCTGCAGCTGCGGGAACCAATCAAGGTTCTGGGCTACACTAATGTGCCAGTCAAGCTCTTCAAGGGCGTTGAATCAAAGGTCCGGGTCCACGTTACCCAAGAAAATTAAGAAGCTGAAAGAAGCCGTGATTGATGGATAATCTTGTCACGCAGCAGATCCCGCATGATTCTGCTGCTGAAAAAGCCGTTTTAGGGGCGATTTTCATTGATCCCGAAGTCATCAACGAAGTCAGCTCGGTCTTAGAGCCGGCTGACTTCTATGAACATGCCAACCGCCTGGTTTACAGCGCTCTTTTGGCCCTCTATGACGAGAGCAAGTCAATCGACCTGGTCACCCTGCAAGAGGAGCTTAAGCGGCGGGGACAATTGGAAGAGCTGGGCGACATGGCCTACGTGTCAGAGCTTTTACTGGCAACGCCAACTGCCTTTCACGCCAAGGACTATGCCCGCATCGTCCACCAGAAGGCCCAGCTGCGCAATTTGATTAATGCCAGCCAGAAGATCATCTCCAGTGCCATTCAAGGGTCCGACAGCGTGGATGAGATCCTCAGCAACGCTGAAAATGAGATCATGAACGTCTCCAATGAAAAGGGGAGCGGGGGCTTTCATAAGATTGAGGACCTGGTTGCCGGAGCCTTTGAGCAGATTTCAAATAATGCCCAGAATCAGGACGCGGTCACGGGTTTACGGACGGGTTTTGCCTATCTGGACGAAATGACGACGGGGCTGCATGATGACGAATTGATCATTTTGGCGGCCCGGCCGGGTGTCGGGAAGACCTCTTTTGCTATGAACATCGCCAAGAATGTGGGCGTTACTGAGAAGAAGCCGGTAGCGGTCTTCTCCCTGGAAATGTCTGGTGAGCAGCTGGTGCAGCGGATGCTGGCCTCAACGGGCCTGATCGACTCCCAGCACCTCAGAACGGGGATCCTGGACAGGGATGAGTGGAACCAGCTGGAGATGGCAGCGAGTGTCTTGCGGCAGGCGCAAATCTATATCGATGACACGCCGGGGATCAAGATCAGCGAAATCCGGGCTGAGTGCCTGGCCCTGCAAAAGGAGCTGGGCGACCTGGGCCTGGTCGTGATCGACTATCTGCAGCTGATTGAAGGGCCAAAGACTGAGTCCCGCCAGCAGGAAGTTTCCGCGATCTCCCGCCAGCTCAAGAAGATGGCCAAGGAATTGCATGTGCCGGTAATTTCCCTGTCGCAGTTGTCGCGGTCAGTTGAGCAGCGGCAGGACAAGCGGCCAATTTTGTCAGACTTGCGGGAATCCGGGTCAATCGAACAGGACGCCGACATCGTTGGTTTCCTCTACCGGGACGACTACTACCGGGATGAGGATGCTGACGGCGAGGAAGCGAAGGAAGATCCGGAAAACGTTGAAGTTGAAGTTATTATTGAAAAGAACCGGTCAGGCCGGCGGGGATCAGCCAAGCTGATGTTCTCCAAGCCTTACAACCGCTTCTCCAACCTGGACCCAGGCCATGAGGCCCAGGGGTAGGGGAAAGACAGCAAAAAAGCGCGAATCATTGCTGATTTGCGCTTTTTGTTATTCTTGCTTGATGTCGTAGGCCTCAAAGAAGATTGGCCCTTTCTTTGAGTCATTGAAATTCGGCCGGTCCTTGTAAGGGTCCTGGCTTCTGTTGAAGGGCAGGGGAAGGCTCTGCCGGGCCGTTTCAATAATATTGTTAAAAATCTGCCGGAAGATAGTCCGCATTTCCGGATCCATGGCAAAGTATGCCCGGCCAAAGCGGTAGCTGCCGGTAAAACCACTGATCTGCTTGATCTGGGTGATGTCCAGGCTGCCAAAAGCATCAAAAAGAGCGGACCACATCTGCCCCCTTTTTTCCGCGGGAATCTGGTGGTTGAAGGCGATCAAGGAGTGGCGGATCACCCGGGCGGTAGCCGTGAGGCCCTCTTGCGCCAAAACATAGCTGTCCCGGCCAACGCTCCAGGTTCTTGGGTCGTGCTGGCTGAGTGCTGGCTGGGTGCACTTGACGACCAGGACGCGCTCAGTATGGTCCAGCATGCAGCCGACAATGGAGCTTTCCGGGATGTAGGTCTTCATCTTCTTGATATTGTCCTGGAAGCCGCTGGTCCCGTAAATCTGGTGCCGGTAGCCAGGTCCGTCAAAGCTGTAGGACTTGATGACCCGGGCTTGGATTTGCTGGTCAGCAAAGGCCAAAGCATAATGGGCGTAGTTGCCCCCCTTGGAGTGGCCGGTGATATAGATCCGGTTATTTGGGTAAGCCTGGCCGATTTGGTTAAGATACTTAGCGGCTAGCCTCTGTCCGGTAATTTCCGGTGTATAATTCATGACCATGTCCTCGTTCCAGCCGATCATGGACTGGTCGGTGCCCCGGTAAGCGACCAGGATGGTCCGGTCGTCCAGGCGGAAGGCGCCCGCGTTGAACTGGATAGGTTCAGGCTCAATCTCCATCTTGTTGACCCAGTCCAGGACGGTCAAGTCAGCCAGGCGGGGAGACTTGGGCAAGAGCAGGAGCTCGACTTTTTCCAGATTTTGCCAGCGGTCAGGCTCACGTTGGTAGATGGACTGGCAGACCTCGCCTAAGCTGTGGCCAACCGTGCTGCCGTCAAAGGGAAGGTAGGCCAGGGATGCCATTAAGGAAGCATCCAGGCTGTTGAAAGGGTAAGTTTGAAAAGGCAGATCGCCTCGCCAGCGCAGATAGTCTAATGTTGATGCCATCGTAAAAACTCCTTAGCTAACATTGTACATTATTGCGCGAAAAGCGGGACGGGGAAGGCTTTTTATTGATTGAATCTAATTCTTTATTTACAAAAAACTTCAAAGGTGTATGATTGTGGAATAGAATGAAAAGGAGATGAGACGAATGAAAGTTGTAACAGTTAAGTCAATCTGGCTGACCCTGCTCACGGTTTTGAGCTTTGTCCTGCCATTTTGGGGCTGGTTGCCACTGGTGTACTTGTACAGCCAACGGCAGGATCCGGCCATGCAGGGGATGGAAAAGACGCTTAAGCTCGCGGTTGGCGTGCAAGTAGGGTACTTGGTGATTTTGGCGGCAATCTCCTACTTCTTTGCCCCGATTCACGGTTAAAAACAGATAATTTCAATTTTTTAGTAAAAAGCTCTTGTCAAGGACACGTTTTTATGGTTTAATTAATAACTGTGTTAAGGCACAAGAGTCGCTGACTTAGCTCAGTTGGCAGAGCACTTCACTAGTAATGAAGGGGTCGGAGGTTCGAATCCTCTAGTCAGCATATGTTAACCGTCACCTGCAGGGTGGCGGTTTTTTCTTGCCTAAAATCCTTCAAGCTTTTATAGAAATTGCTTCATCCGGTTTGGATTATAATCTAACTAGTAGTATGAAAATTACAGAAATCTGGAGGAAGAAAATGGCACTCATTGAACTCAAGCAGGTGGCCTACCAGGCGGGCGACCAGGAAATCCTGCAAGATGTCTCCTTCTCAGTGGAGGAGGGGGACTATCTCACCTTGACCGGGCCGTCAGGCAGCGGGAAAAGTACTACTTTGAAGCTGATCGCGGGCTTGATCTCGCCTACTAAGGGAGAGATTTTTTACAAGGGGGAAAATCTTGATAGCCTGGACCTGGTCCAGTACCGCCGACAGGTATCCTATTGCTTCCAGCAGCCGGCCTTGTTCGACGAAACAGTTAAGGACAACCTGGCTCTGCCTTTTGCCATCCGCAAGCGGGAGTTTGATGAAAAGCGGGCCCAGGAAGCCTTGAAGCAGGTGGATTTGCCAGCTGACTATTTGGACAAAAAGATTACCACCCTGTCTGGCGGGGAGAAGCAGCGGGTGGCTTTGATCCGCAACCTGCTTTTCCGGCCGGAGGTCCTCCTTTTGGATGAGGTGACGACCGGGCTGGATGAAGAGAGCAAGCAGATCGTCCACCAGCTGATCGCCCGGGTGCACCAGGAGGGGACCACGATCGTGCAAGTGACCCATGACCAAGAGGAGCTGGCCGCTTCCAAACAGCTCCTGCAGATGGAAAAAGGAGGAGTCTTGAAATGAAATCAATGGCTGTCAGCGATCTGTCATTAATCTTATCTTTTGCCCTGGTTCTGGTGTCCGTAGCGATTTCCTGGAAGGAAAAGCTGGGCTTGACCAAGGATATTTTTTATAGCGTTGCCCGGGCCATTGTCCAGCTGGTCATCGTCGGCTACGTCTTGAAGTTCATCATGCAGGTCAACAATGCTCTTTTGACCCTCTTGATGACCTTGTTTATCATTTTTAACGCGGCCTGGAACGCCAACAAGCGGGATCCCAACCCGAACCGCCAGCTCTGGCAGTCAATCGTGGCCCTCTTGATCGGGACTTACATCACCTTGGGCGTTTTGCTGCTGACTCAGACGGTGAAGCTGAAGCCGATGCAGATTATTCCGATTACGGGGATGATTGCTGGTAATGAGATGGTGGCCCTGGGTCTGTGCTATAAGGCTTTAGCCACGGGTTTTCATGACCAGCGCCAGCAGGTTTTGGAAAAAATCGCCCTCGGGGCTGACGTGAAGACGGCCAGCATGACTATCCTGCGGCGGAGCATCAAGACTGCCATGCAGCCGACGATCGACTCGGCTAAGACGGTGGGGCTGGTCAACCTGCCGGGGATGATGTCCGGCTTGATTTTTGCCGGCGTGGACCCAGTTTACGCCATTAAGTATCAGATCATGGTCACCTTCATGCTTTTATCAGCGACCGGCCTGGGCGCCGTGATCGCGGGCTACTTGTCCTACCGCAATTACTTCAACAAGCGGAGCCAGCTGCGGGAAGAGCAGTAGCAATGAGTACATGACTTGACGCGCATCAGTAAGGTTTGACAAAGAGCCATTTTTATCATGAAAAAAGCTCTAACTGCCTTTGTGGCAATTAGAGCTTTGTTTGTTTCTAAAATTAATTCGTGATCCGGCTTACTTCACGTTGGCAGCCTTGATGTAACGGCCGACGTTGATCCGGTAGTAAGTCTTTTTACCGATCTTCCGCTTGCCGCCGTAAGTGAAGACCTGCTTGCCCTTCTTCAAGGTAGAAACTGACTTTACCCGCTTGCCCTTGCTGTTGTAAGTCCAAGCATTGTGAACCAGCTTGCGGGCAGTACCGTCAACGTTGTTAACATTGATGTACTGGTTAGTCCGGATCTTGTAGTAGTTGGTTCTGCCGATCTTGACGATCCCGCCGATCACGTAAACGTAAGTGTACGCGCTCTTGTAAGCACCGGTTCTCTTGCCGGCGGAAGTGTAGACGTAAGACTTAGCCATGATCTTCTTCTTAGTCTTGCTTACAGGTGCTTGACTGGCTGGCGTCTTAGATGAGCTTGATGAAGAACTGGATGATGAGCTGGAGCTGATTGACAGAGGCAGAACTGAGATGTTCCCGTCAACGTTCAGACCCTTCCAGTTTTCAGTGAACTGCCAGATGATGACCCCGTTCATTGACGGGAAGTATGAAAAGTCTGGCGCGTCGATCCGACCTGAGCTGGTGTAGTAGGCTACCCACAGTGAGTTAGGGTAGGCTGCCGTAACCGTGCGCGTGTTGATCGCGTTGTTCAAAAGGTAAGAACCAGAGTAGAGCAATGGCTGGTAGCCAGCTGCCTTAACCTTCTTCATGAAGGCCATGATGGCCCTGGTGTTGGCGCTTCTGCGCCCGCTGGTTGAGTTGCCGCTGCTGGTTTCCCAGTCGATAGCTAGGTATGAGCCTGCTGGCAGCTTGACTGCCTTGGCGCTGGCGATAGCGTAGCCCGCTTCACGCTTCGCTCTGGATGAGCTGGAACTGAAGTTGGCGAAGTGGTAGGCCATTGGCAACAGTTTGTTGGCCTTGGCGCTGGCTACTTGTGCCTTGGCGTTTGGATTTCGGTAGCTGGTGCCTTCGCTGACCTTGACAATGACGAACTGAGCGCCCGCCTTGCTGTATTTGCTCGTGCTGGTTGGCTGGTAGCTTGACACGTCGACTCCATAAGAACGGCTGCTGGCGCTGGTCGTGCTGGCCTGTGCCAGGCCGGCGAAGCTCATGCTTACAGCTGTCGTCAATGTGGAGACTAATGCAAGCAGTTTAAGGTGTTTAAGCTTCATGTATCTGGTACTCCCATTAAAAAATTGTGTGATTGAAAATGCTCAAAATAAGTGGTTTATTTTGCAACAATTCTCATTATATAACTGTAATGTTACAAAACCTTGACACAGCCTTTTCTAATTCTTAAATAATATTACAGTTTTTAGCACTGAAAAGGCTTCCCTTTAAGCAGATCGTTTGAGCTTGCTTGCCGACTTATGTAAAATACCCTTTGTCGTTGTCATTGAACCAGTAATATAGATAAGGAAGCGAATAGGAAATGCAGATTAGAAAAGCAGAATTGAAAGATTTTGACCAAGTGATGGCGATCCTGCAGGACGGACGCAACCAGCTGGCGGAAAGCGGGATTGACCAGTGGCAAGGAGACTATCCGAACCCAGACCATGTCCGTCAAGACATCGAAAACGGCTACGCTTACCTGGCCAAGGCCGACGATGGGGAAACCGTCGGGACCTTGACTATCATTCCAGCGCCGGACCACGCTTACGACCAATTGGACGGCCACTGGCAAGTTGACACGAATGACTACGTTACCATCCACCGGGTGGCTATCCACTCCGACCATACCGGCCACGGCTATGCTTCACAGCTCTACCAGGCAGTGATCAACTACTTTACCAGCGGCTTCAATGACATCAAGTCAGTCAGAGTCGACACCCATGAGGACAACCTGCCTATGCAGCACTTGATCGAAAAGAGCGGCTTTAAGCGGGTGGGCACCCTGCATGGGGTCTACCGGGAAAATGAGACCAGCTACGTTTACGAACTTCTGACTGCTTAAATTATACCTACTAAGTAATAAGTAAGTTATATAATCGAACAGCTTAAAAATAATAGCTGTTTTGAAATTCGTAAGGAAAAGGTCATAATTCTGTCACAACTATCTTGTATATTAGATTCGTAGCTTGAGGTTGTGGAGAGCCACAAGTTGCAACATCCAAATTTCTTTTATTTTTCTTTCCTCAATGTAACATTGCATTGAATTTTATACATACACAACACATTCCTAACCAAAGTCAGTTGTTCTTCTAAGCAACTGGCTTTTCTTGTGCTCTGAAAATGAAAATGTCCGTGTTATACTAGTTATTACCAGATTAGAAAAAACATAGCACGAATTGCTTTCATATTTTTTTAAGCAAGCATATAATAGAGCTACTGAGCAATAAGGAGGGGCCAAAAGTGAAATCAGTCTTGATCAGTCAAGATCTATCCTGTGTTGGTCAAGTCTCGCTGGCGGTCGCCTTGCCCGTGTTAGGGGCCAGCGGCCTGCAGACCGCGGCTTTGCCAACAGCAATTTTGTCAACGCATACGGGCGGGTTCGGGGAGAACACCTTCCTGGACCTGTCGGCCAGTCTGCCAGATATTTGGGCGCACTGGGACAAGGAAAATATCTCTTTTGACGCCATCTATTTGGGCTACCTGGGCCAGGCGGCCAGCCGGGTCTGGGAGAAGGGGCTGGAAGAATACAGCCGGCAGGGGAAACTCATCCTGCTGGACCCGGCTATGGCTGATCACGGCCGTCTCTACCGCGGCTTTGATGACTGCTATGTTGTCCAGATGCAGCGCTTGGCCCGGCAGGCAACGATTTTGACGCCCAACTTGACCGAAGCTCTGCTGCTCTTGAATGAGCCGGTGGACTTTACTGAGATTGACAGCCACCGGGCTTGCGTGATCACCCAGCGCCTGGCCCAGAAGTTTGCCCTGTCCCAGGTGGTTTTGACCGGGGTGCCCCTGGCCGACAACCGGATCGGGGTTTACGGGCTCAGCCGGGGCGGCCGGGTTTGGGAAAGAACCCAGGACCGGATTCCGCACAGCTATTTTGGCACGGGGGACCTTTTTGCCAGCAGCCTCTTGGCCGGCCTGCTTCACGGGCTGGACTTGCAGCAGGCGGCTGGCGTGGCCGGGGACTTCGTGGCCAAGGCAATCCTGGCGACTGATTTGAACCAGGACCAGCGCTTTGGCCCTAATTACGCGGCGGCCCTACCTTGGCTTTTGCAGCAATTGCAAAATTAGTGTATTGATCAGCTATTTTAAGGAGGGGAATAATGCGCGATGAACAGAATTCTTTAAGAGCAGTCGTGATGACCGGCTTGTTTGCGGCCATGATTTATATCGGCATCTGGGTCCTGCGGATCCCGCTGCCGGCAGTCGTTGGCCGGCCTTTCATCCACTTCGGCAATATCTTGACGGCCGTGGCCATTCTCTACCTGGGCTTCCGTAACGGGGTCCTGGCGGGGATCATCGGCCTGGGCGGCTTTGACATCCTCAACGGTTACGCGGCTACCAGCTGGCTGACCATGCTGGAAGTCGTAGTCGTGGCGGCCGTTTTGTCCGCTGTCTACAAGGGCATGAAATATAACGACAGCAAGAAGAACATTATTATTTTGGCGGTCATCGCCGGGGTAACCAAGATTTTTACCTCTTACGCGACGACGGTCGTAGAGGCCTTGATGGCCGGGACGGCTCTGCAGCCAGCCCTGGTAGCGTCCTTCTTGAGCCTGCTGGCCACGGTGATCAATTCCTGCTCAACCGCGGTTTGCACGCCGATTCTCTACTTTGCATTGAAAGATATTACCGTCCGCGTCATGAAGCGGGTACACTAAAAGGCTTCCCGGCTGGGAAGCCTTTTTAATTGCCAAAAAGCTGGTCGGCGATTTTAGCCGGCAGGGGATCAGGCAGAACCAGGTCCAGGCTGACCGCGCTCTTGCCCTTGAGGCTGACCTCGCGGACAGTGGCGGGATCGATTTTTGCCGAGCCCAGATAGTAAAACTTCGGGCCGTAGGCGTCCGCCCGCTTAACGAAGACCGGAATCCGGGTGACCTGCTGGCCAGATTTCGTCCCCCGCAAGAGCTGCTGGACTTCCGGGGAAGAGAGGTGGCGGGGAGTTCTGGTATACCAGGCCAGGCGCTGGCCGCGGGCTTGGTTGTCATAGCGGGCGTTTCGCTGCTCCTGGTCAGTTTTTTGATAAGTGATAAAAACTGGGCAGACATCGCCACTCAGCCGGTAGCCGTACATGGGCCGGCTGACGTCTAGCGGCCAGTTGAGCAGGCGGCAGACCTCCTTGCGGTCGTAAGCTGCGTAAAGGGTGAAGTCTTGAGCTGGGTCTTTTTCCTTGGCGAGGAAGAGGCCAGTTGCGACCGCGTCTTTAAACAGACGGAGGAAGTCGGGACTAGCTTGGACGATCTGAGGATTTAAGGACCAGCAGCCGTCCTTTAAGCAGGCGACAGGCTCGCCGCCGTACTTGGCCTTCTGGGTAGTTGATCCGCTTTTGACATCATAGAAGTCCAAGGAGAGGATGACTTCCAGAGATTTTTCCAAGGCGGCTGAGTCGTAGGCCCCGTAATTTTGCAAAAGAGCTTGGAAGTCTGTCTGACTGATTTGGCCTTTTGGCAAAAGAGCCTGCAAAAGCAAAAGCTCATGCGGCCGCTGACCTGGGGCCAGTTCCTTAGTAACGAAGGAGAGGACCTGGCTTTCGTAAGAGGATAGCTGGCAGGGCTGGCCCATTTTTTCCAGGAAGGCTCCGTAGTGGGGCAGGGACTTGTTGTCCAGCCAGAGGCGGGGTGAGACCTGACCCTTTGTGGCGAAATCCAGCAAAAGGGGCGGCCGGCCTAGCTGCTGGGTTAGGTCCGCGTAGGCTTCCCGCAGCTGCTTGAGCGAGTCCAGCTTGACCTTGTCCAGGGAGGCCAGGATCTCCTGGCTGGCGATCTGGCTGAAGTTGATGGTGGATAGGCCGGCAAAGCTGACGGTTTGCAGCTGGTACTTTAGCTGGTCGCGGGAGAGCTTTTTCCCGGCTAAGGCCAGGGGGATCAGGTAGTTGTTCTGGTAGTTGCCGATGAAGTCCAGGACGGTGACGAAGTCTTGGCCTGGGTAGAGGCGCAGGCCCCGGCCAAGCTGCTGGATAAAGACCGTGGCTGACTGGGTGGCCCGGAGCATGACGATCTGGTTGAGGGCGGGAATGTCCACGCCTTCGTTGAAGAGGTCGACCGTCACCAAGTAGTGGAGGCGGCCGCTTTCCAGATCCTTGACCGCCTGCCGTCGGACGGCTGGAGAATCCTGGTTGGTCAAGGCCTGGGCTGGCTGGCCCTGGCTCGTGAAAGCTTCCGCCAATTTCCGGGCCTCTTCCTGCCGGCTGCAGAAGACCAGGCCGCAGGGGCGGGAACCGCTATAGCCGTAATAATCCAGTTCTTTAAGGAGGTAGCTGACCCGCTTTTTTGCGCCCAGCCAGCGGAGGTCGCTGAAATCATCGGAAGTCTGGCCGTCAATTTCATAGTCGCGGATACCGATATAGTGGAAGGGCGTGAGCATTTTGCTTTCCAGGGCATCAGCCAGGCGGATCTCATAGGCTAAATTGTAGTCAAAGAGGGCAAAAATATCCTGCTGGTCCATTCGCTCCGGCGTGGCTGTCAGACCCAGGCAAAAGGCCGGGCTGAAGTGGCTGAGGACTTTTTGATAGCTGGGCGCAGCGGACCGGTGGGCTTCATCAATCAAGATGTAGTCATAAAAATCAGCTGCCTGGCTGGCTAGAAACTGGTCCTGGGAAACGGTCTGGATGGTCGCGAAGGTGTAGCGGGCCTGCTGGTGGCTGGTCCCGGTCAAAAGGGCGAAGTCGCTGCCCTTGCCACCGATAACCTTTTTGAAGGTCTCCAGGGCCTTGTGGGCGATCTCTTCCCGGTGGACCAGGTAGAGGAAGCGGCGGGGGGCAAAGTCTTTGACCGCCAAAGCCGCCAGGTAGGTCTTGCCTGTCCCGGTAGCGGAAACCACCAGGGCCCGGCGGGCGTCGCTTTTGACTAAGGCTTGGAGATTTTCCAGGGCGGCTGCCTGCATCTGGTTGGGAACGATCTTTTCCTGTTTCACGTGTAACACAGGCTTGGCTGGCGGCTGCCAGCTTTTTTCATAGTCAGCCAGCCAGAGGCGGGTCAGGGGCTGGCTTTTGGCAGTCAAGTCCGCTAAAGCCGCGGCTAGTTGCTGGGTCAAGGCCGAATCGGTTTGGGAATCAACCTTGAGGCACCATTCCTGGTTGGCCAGGAGGGCGGAGCGGGTGAAGTTGGCGCTGCCGATGACGGCGGTCTGCCAGTCCCCGTGGTCAAAGAGATAGCCCTTGGCATGGAAGGGACCGTCCACGATCCGGACGGTAAGATTGGAAATTTTTAAGAGCTCGGCGAAAACCCGGGGCTGGTTGAAGGCCAGGTAGGTCCCGGTAATGATGGTGCCGCGGACCCCGCTGGCTTGCAGGTCTTCCATAACCAGCTTGAAAGGAGGCAGCATGTCGGCGGTAATGAAGGCCACGGCCCAGGTAAAGGACTGGCAGGTCAGCAGCTGCCGGCGCAGGGTCTGCCAGATGTTTTCTTGCTGATTGCTGACGAGCCGGGGCGGGCTCAAGGGAGAAAGTTCCATAGATTCGACCTCACTGGGAAAAAGATTTTTTACCATCATAACACAAGGGAGCAGCGGGGAAGATAGGAAAAGAACTATGTTACATGTGAAACAGTCAGTGCTATAATAATGATGAAAATAACAAAAGCTTTTTTTACAGAGGAGAGAGCAATGAAAGTAAAGGAAATCCGGGCCCTGGCCCGGGAAAATCTGAAGCAGATCCCGAAGAAGGTCTACATGCCGATGGGTCTGCTTCTGATTGTGGCAAATATCATACCGAATGTCGTTGACCAGGCCACTGACTCCAAGTCCGGGGCCGGAGCCAATATCATCTTTTTCCTTTTGGAAATCGCGGCCGCGCTTTTGACGGCTAACGGCTACATCTTCTTTGATCGCTGGCGGAATAAGATCCAAAAGGGCGGGGAAGAGCCGAATGCCTGGTGCGGCCTAACCGGCTAGCACCTGGCCCGGCTGGCGGTCTACGGGGTGATTCAGGCCTTGATCATCGGGACCGTGGCCGTGGCGATCGCGGCCGCGGTGGTTGGGTCAGTCATTCCGCAAGTGCCGCTGTCAGTAAGCATCATTCTTTTGATCTTGCTGGTAGTTTTGCTGGTCTGGATCGAGTTGCGCTTAACCTATGTCGTCTACGTGATCGACGATGACGTGCGGACCGGGCAGAAGCGGTCAGTCTGGGCAGAAATCGCGGCTGGCTGGAAGCTGACCAAGGGCTGGGCTTGGAAGCTGCTTTGCTTGAACCTGTCCTTCTTGGGCTGGTACATTTTGACTGCCTTTACCCTGGGAATTTTGGGTATCTGGCTGATGCCATACTACAATTTGGCAATCGCCGAAACTTATGAGCTGAGCAAGGAAGACAAATAGTAATCTCGAACTGTAGACGCGCTGAGGCGCGTCTTTTTTTTACGGGCGGGGAAGAATAGCTTATAATTTTTAATAGAAAGGACGTGATGCAGATGGCACAAGCCTTATATATCAGCGAGGTTCAAATGGACCTGAACGAATACACCAGGATGGCCATGAAGGTGACAGAAAAGAGTCGGCGGTGGATCATCATGATCGCGGAAGCAATCTGGATCGCGGCCGGAGCGGTGGCTTTCGCCTTGAAGCAGTATGACTTTACGGTTATGTTTGCCCTGGTGATTGCTTTTTACCCAGCGGCAATCGTCTACCTCTACAAGCGGCGGCTGAAGAAAATTTACGCGGGCATGCCGGCCACCAAGGATGACTACGTGCGCTACGAATTTTACCCGGACCACTTCCTGGTTTTGACCAACCGGGGGGACGGGGAATACCGCTATGGCCAGATCACCCGCTATATTGAAACTGACGAGGAAATCATCATGATGCCGGCCCCGGACCAGGGCATGCTGCTTTTGAAGAAAAACTGCAGCCCGGACTTGATCAAGTTTTTACGGGAGAAATGCCAGCGGTAGTTTCACGTGGAACACAGCGAAAATGGCAAATTGCCGGAAAAGCTGTTAAGATTAAGAAAACAGGCTTTTTTAAAAAGGAGCAGGTAAAAAATGAAGTTTTCCCATAAATTGAGTGACGCGGTCCACCTGCTGGCCTACATCGAGATTTTTCCCGATGATGACCTGTCCAGCCGGGCGATCGCGCGCAGCATCGTGACCAATCCCAGCATGGTGCGGAGTCTGATGATGGACTTGCGCAAGGCAGGGCTTTTGAAGACCAAGCAGGGGAGTGCTGAGCCGGAACTGGCCAAGCAACCGGAGGAAATCAGCCTTTACGATATTTTCGCGGCGGTCGACATGGACCACCACTTGTTGCACGTCGATGAAGACACGGAGCAAAAGTGTCCGGTTGGCGGCAACATTCAAACGCCCCTGGTTAAGGCCTACGCGGAAGTGGAAGAGGCGGCTTTTGCCAAGATGCGGGAGATCAGCCTGCAGGAAATTGTCGACCAGATAAAAGAAGAAGGGCAGCTTGCCTAATTACGTCAGCGAAAGCTGGCGTTTTTTTATGGAAATAGATGTTGACTTTAAAAATACATGCGTTAGAATTAATGTAGATTTAAAAATAACAAGTAAACAAAAATACAAAGAAAAAAGAAACTAACGGAGGCAATTATGAAGTACGCTATTTCAGCAGCTACTGGCAATTTTGGCCAGACCGCGGTCAAGAAGCTGGTTGATGCAGTTGGGGCAGAAAACGTAGTGGCGATCGTCCGCAATGAAGAAAAGGGCAAGAAGCTTTTGCCAGCCGGGATTGAAATCCGCCAGGCCGACTACGGTGATGAAGCAGCTGTAGAAAAGGCCCTGGCCGGCGTGGACAAGTTCCTCTTTATTTCCTCTCAGCCAGGCGGGGCAGTAACTAGAGCTGACCAGCACAAGAACGTGGTTGAAGCTGCTAAGAAGGCTGGCGTTGGCTACGTGGCTTACACCAGCTTCCCGAAGGCCAGTGAAAGCGACAACTGGCTGGCAGCTGACCACAAGCTGACGGAAAAGCTGCTTAAGGAGAGCGGGATCAAGCACTCCTTCCTGCGCAACAACTGGTACTTGGAAAACGATCTGTCATTCCTGGCTCCAGGTCCGGCCAACCGGATCTACTGGGCAAATAACTTTGCCGGCTGGGCACCGGAAAGTGAATATGCCGCAGCAGCGGTTAAGGTTTTGACTAGTGATGATCCAAAGGAAGTTTATGAATTTGCCGGCCCGAAGCGGAGCTACGAGGATCTGGCAGCGGCCTTGAACGCGGCAACTGGTGAAGACACTGCAGCCAAGCAGGTCAGCCAGGACGAGTACGTGCAGGTCTTGGAAGGACTGGGCTTGGATCATGATACGGCGGCAATGTATGCCAGCTTCCAGCAGCCAATTGATGATGGCTCATTGACTGAAGAAAGCAGCGACCTGAAAGAAGTTCTGGGCGGCTTGACTCCGCTGGACCAGGCAATTAAGGAACTTTTGGCAAAGTAGCTTTGGCAGATACTTTTTTCGGAAAAAGCAGGTATAATGTAGGAAAAGTTACTTGTTTTTGAAAAAAGGAGCAGAACAATGCCATTTGTACACATTGAACTCTTGGCTGGCCGGACGCCAGAACAACTGGAAAAGATGATGAAGGACGTGACCCGGGTGATCTCAGAAGACACTGGCGCGCCAAAGGAACACATCTCCGTGATCATCAATGAACTTGGCAAGCAGCAGCTGGCTCAAGGCGGTGAATGGAGAGAACCACAAGCCTAAAGATTTTGACTCACCCCTGGCGGGTGGGTCTTTTTTTCGGGAAAATAACAGGTGGGAAATAATGTGCAAAGTGAATCAAAAGGGAAGGAGGGCTAGAGAGGCAAAGGATGAGGGGCCTTTCCTAAAAGGAAAAATCTTAGTAAAATTAGTATAAATATCTGCTAAACTTGGTATAAGTTCTATGATAAGATGATAGGTGAAAAGTGAGTAGAAAATAACGACTGAGGCGAAAGCGGAAGATAAAACGCAACACAGCACTAGAAAGCCAGCACTGACAAGGAAGGGTCAGGGCTGGCTTTTGTTTTCGGAAAGAAAAGGGGGCTGGCGGCTGCTGCGCTGCCGATTTTCCATTACGACTAAATCGTAATAAAGTCGAAATCGCGCCAGACCGGGCTTTGAGCACTGCCGGCTGCAAAAAAAGTTCCTAACACAGATAATGTGTCTCGAACGGAGGTAGTAAAAATGATTACCAGTATCAAACTTTTGGAAGCCAACCAGATCCTGGCCCAGGTCTTAGACAGCGAGCGGGGCAGTGAGATCAACGTCAAGAAGTTTTGCAAGCTGGCTGCATGCTCACGGCCAACCTTTTATGCCCACTATGGCAGCATGCGGCAGCTTAGTGCGGAATTACTATTAAAGAAGCTGGACCAGCACTTGTACTTTGTCACCGGTGATTATGGCAATGGACTTAAGAGGCTATTGACCTATATGGAAAAAGACCGCTGTTTCATTTTGAATCTGCTGGCCTTGATTGATGCAGAGAAGGGGAAAATCAAGGGCAAGGAGTTTGCGGCCCGTTTTCCGCAGAAAGTCGAGTGGCTGCTGCGAAAGAAGACAGTTTGCTATGTTGATGCTCATTCCTTAAGCGGGGATTATTCGATTAAGACCTTGAACAATGCCGCTCACATTATCTATGCGATCCTGTACGAGTGGCTGGCTGAAGGCCTGCGGCTAAGCGCGCGGGATGTCTATGACCGCTGTCAATTGGCGATTGAGATTGTCGAGGGTCAGACAAATAAGAAAGCGCTTTTGTAATTTCGGAAAGAAAAAAGCAAAAAACTTTTAGAAAAAATATCAGCAAAAAATCCTTGTTTTCCGAACAAAGAAAGCAGAAATGAAGTAAAAATGACTACTATCCTTGATATCCCTGAACGAGACCAGGCCCCTCCTTATCACAACTCTGCCGGGTGTTTACAATGTAAACCGTATGAAAAGTCAGATTTGACCTTTCAGAAATAACGAGTATACTAATATTTGTTGTCGCGGCGAAGAAGGAATTCGCCGGAGACACGAAAAAGAAAATATCGAAAACCTGTTGACAAGAAGTCAACAAGCGAGTAAGATATAAAACGTTGCGTCACTAAGACGCAAGTTGGTACTTTGAAAACTGAACAAAGTTTCGCAGTGTGCGGGTCAAACATTGTTTGATCCAAACAAATAAGCGAAGTCAATT
>NZ_CALVGT010000053.1 GCF_944327175.1 uncultured Lactobacillus sp. | reverse complement strand
AATGATCCATTTTAACCTCTCTAGAAATGTTTGTGGTAATTCATATTCTACCAGATGGTTGAAATGGATTTTTTGTGCTCTAATCCAGTGAAAACGATTTTTCTTACTGGATCGGAACAGTGTTCAGTTTAATTTTACAATCGGCGTCTAGAATATTTTGCTAAAAACCCGTCACTATCCGGTTGTAGTAGACTAGGTGCTGCTTAAATGACAGGGGGTCAACCAGGATCTTACTGACGGAGCAGTTGTCTGGTTCCAGGATCTGCAGGCCCTGGCCGCCCGTAGCGTTAATGGCAAAAGATCTGACCGTGAAGCCGTGGGTCACCACCACGATCTGGTCTTCTGGATACTTCTGGCTGATTTCCTCGACGAATTGCGCCGTCCGCATTTCCACATGGGCAAAGCTTTCCGCCTTTGGGGCGGCTTGTACGTAGTCCTCCGTCACATCATTGACCAAGGGAGAAAAGTAATTCGGGTATTCAGCCATCAATTCCCTGTTCTTTTGCCCGTCCCAGTCCCCGTAGGAAATTTCCAGCAGGCGGTCGTCTATTTCAACCGGCAAGCCCGCTTTTTGGTTCAAAATTTCTGCTGTCTGCTTGGTTCTGACCAAGGGAGAAACGAAAAGGCGGTCAAAATTGCTAATATCGAACTGGTCGGCCAGTTTTTGCGCCTGCTCCTTGCCCAGGTCAGTCAAGTAGGTGTTTGGGGTATTGATGGTCCCCTGCTTCAGGCCCGCTTTGTTGGCAAAAGTTTGCCCGTGCCGGATAAAGTAGAATGTGGTCATGCGCTTCCTCCATTGTTGCTAGATTTTCTTTTTCTCTTTTCTTTGCTAAGAAATATTATACCAAAATTAAAATTCTGTTGACATTTCTAATTTCGGCCTTATAATGAAATTAATCATACGAAAGGAGCGAAAAAATGCTTACCTTACAGATTGAACAAATGCAAAATAGACTTTTTTCCTCCTCCCAGTCTTCTTCCACTTAAGAAGGCTGCAATTTGTGATGGCCTTCAGCACAGTTTAAAACAGTGAGGCCGAAACAACAACTCCAACATAACATCTCATGGCAAAGGGCACTCACGCAAGGCGGGTGCCCTTTGTTTTTTCAGAAAGGAATTTATTACTTATGACATGCTACAATTTCGCGGCTGGTCCAGCCATGCTGCCGGTCGAAGTCATTGACCAAATCAAACAAGACTTGCCTGATTACGCTCACAGCGGCATGAGTATCATGGAAATCTCCCACCGGTCAGCCCTCTACAAGGACCTATACGCGGAAACCAAGGCCAACCTCCTGGAACTCATGAACCTGGACCCGGCAGAATACGACGTCCTCTTCTTGACCGGCGGGGCAACCCAGCAGTTCACCACGATTCCTTTGAACCTGGCCCGCAAATACCACCGGATCGCCGTCGTAGACAGTGGCCACTGGGCTCAAAGAGCGGCAGAAGACGGAGCTAAAGTGCCAGGCCTGGAAGTTGATATTGTCGCTAGTGCTAAGGGCAACAACTACACTGCTGTCCCGGAAATTCCAGCTGAATTTGACCAAGACTACGACTACCTTCACATTACCATCAACAACACCATCATGGGGACGGCCTACAGAGACGACCAAATTCCTAAAAACAGCATCCCGCTGGTAGCTGACGCTTCATCTAATTTCCTGGGCCAGGAATATGACTTCAGCAAGTTCGCTGTCATCTATGCCGGTGCTCAGAAGAACCTGGCACCTGCCGGCTTGACCGTTTTGGTCATCAGAAAGGACCTTTTGGTTAAGCACGATGACCTGCCTGGTTTTTTTGACTTTGCTACCGAAGCCAAGAAAGAATCAGCCTTGAATACCCCTCCAGTCTTCCAGATTTACGTGGCTGGCCTGGCCCTCAAGTGGCTCAAGAAAAAAGGCGGCGTGGCCGGTATTGAAGCCATCAACCAGGAAAAGGCCAAGCTCCTCTACGACTGCCTGGCTGAGTCCAAGAATTTTGAGAGCAAGGTTGATCCAGACAGCCGGTCAATCATGAATGTTCCTTTTATCAGCGGCAACCCGGACCTGGACACGGAGTTTGTCAAAGAAGCTACCGCCCACCAGCTGCTTAACTTGAAGGGCCACCGCTTAGTTGGCGGGATGCGGGCAAGCATCTACAACGCTATGCCGCTGGAAGGCGTAGAAGCCCTCTGCGACTTTATTAAAGATTTTGACGCCAAGCACTAATTTTTTGAAAGGATTCCCCATGTACCAAATTAAAACTTACAATGCCATTGCTAAAGAAGGCTTAGCCGAGTTCGGCGACAATTACCGGATCAACCAAACTGACAATCCAGATGCCTACCTGATCAGATCAGTTGACCTCCATGACCATGACTTTCCCAAGAATTTGAAGGCCATCGCCCGCTGCGGGGCCGGCTACAACAATGTGCCTTTGGACAAGGCCCTGGAAAACGGGACTGTGGTCTTCAACACCCCGGGCGGCAACGCCAACGCCGTTAAAGAATTGGTTCTGGCATCCATGATCATCGCCAGCCGGAACATTGTGGCTGCCGCTAACTGGTCAGCTAACGCCAAGCCGGGCGCGGATATCACCCTGCGGACGGAAAAGGAAAAGACCAGTTTCAATGGAACTGAACTGCTGGGCAAGACGGTAGCCGTGATTGGTTTGGGCCACATCGGCTCACTGGTAGCCAATGCCTGCCTTGATTTGGGGATGAAGGTTGTCGGCTACGACCCATACTTAACGGTTGATGCCGCATGGCGCTTGTCAGACCATATCAAGCGGGCCACTAGCATCGCTGACGCCGTTAAGGACGCGGACTTTGTGACCGTGCACGTGCCAAAGAACGAGGAGACGACCGGCTTGATTGCTGACGCCAAGATCGCGCAGATGAAGCCAAACACTATCTTGCTCAATTTTGCCCGCCTGGGGATCGTTGACAACAAGGCTGCCGTTGAAGCCCTGGCAGAACACCGTTTGGGCAAGTACTACACCGACTTCAGTGATGCCACGATTTTGCACAACGATGACATCGTCATCATGCCCCACATCGGCGGATCAACAATTGAAGCGGAAATCAACTGTGCCCGGATGGCGGCAAAGCAAACCATTGAATTTTTGGAAACTGGGAACATTATTAATTCAGTCAACCTGCCGAACGTGTCAGCACCGTTTGAAAGCGACCACCGGATCACTTTAATTCACAAGAACATTCCAAACATGATCGGGCAGATTTCTACTTACCTGGCCAACCAGGGCATCAACATTGAAAACCTGGTCAACAAGGCCAAGGACAAGTACGCCTACACCATGATCGACATTGATGAGATCGACCAGGCAACCCAAGACGAAGTAGTAGCCAACTTAGAAAAGATCCCGGCTGTTACCCGCGTCAGATTCTTGACCCACAAAAAATAATCTCCCAGATAAAAAATAACAGCGTCAGCAGATTTTCCCTGCTGACGCTGTTTTACTTTAATTTTTGGTTATGTTTAATTGTCCGAATCTGAGTAATTCAAATCATCGAATTGATGATCTTGCATCTTTTCTGCCATCGCTTGGCTGCGGTAGGCAATCCCATCAACCCAGATGCCAGCACCGCCTGCACATATCAAAACTTGGACATCATTTCCGTCAATATTTTCAGTATGCACGGCAAAATATTCACCATCGCCGGCAGCTTGGTACCAGCCCATCACGTTTAGGTAGTTAATTCCTTTATACTGAACTATTTTCGGCAAGCCCCAGCCTTCTGCCCGGTTTATTTGCTCTTTGGATGGATAATCTGGTGCTTTATAATTAGCTGCCCGAGTGTACAGGGTAGTAGTGTGCCCCTTTCTATTATACTCGTCGTCTTGAGTAAAAATTGTACTCTGACCAAAAACGTACTTAGTATGCGTTGTCTCGTCATCATAGTCGCTTGCAGAATACCAGGTCCCCTGCATTTCTGCCGGAATAACAAAGTAGCCAGTCCGACCGTCAGACAGGCGCTGAGTTTGACCGGACTTATCCACGATCTTGACCTTCTTAGCCAGCTGCCTAAATTCCGTCAGCTGGCCTTTTTTGACGATATAGTCAGCCATTTCCTGCTTAGTTGCCTGGCCCAAAAAGCTGCCACTGCCCGCTACTTTGACTCCTTGGTAGAAGTAAAAAGCACTTCCGCTGAGAGTATAGTAGGTCGTCCCTGTCTGTCCGGACACTGCGGCTTCATAAGCATAACCGCTGCCCGGCTGCTTAAATTCATAGTCGCTGGTCTTATGCAGGGTAATGGTTAAAGAGCCATTCTGCCCTGCTTGAAGCAAATTAGACCATTCCCCGCCAAAGCGGTCAGCACAGTAAAACGTAATCAAGCTGCCACTTTCCTGCGGAGTCAGTTTTGCCGCATCAAGTTTTTCTTCCTTAGTTGAACTTGACGAAGCCTTGCTGCTCTTTTTAGCACTTGACTTGCTGACCTTACTGGTCTTGTTTGAACTGCTGCTGCTTTCTTTTGACGCGGTCTGCTTGCTGCAGCCCGTCAAAAAAATACCGCAAAAAAGGGCCATAACGGCCCACTTTTTGATTCTCATTTTCCAATTTACCTTATTCTTTAACTGAACACAGCAAATTCTAAATCCTAAAAACTAGAATTCCATCTGTTCAACGTCAATCATCCAAGTGATGCCGATTGACTTTTCACCCAGGTAAGTCGCAATAACCGGGCTGAATTCATCCATTTCAAAGACAGCGTTTGGCACTTCAGCCTTAAAGTAGTTCATGACTTCTTCAGCTTGGGCAGCATCGTTTGACTGGATGATCAAGATCCGCAGCTTGTCTTCTGGGATGTCCAAAGATTTGATCTTTTCCAGGGATTCTTGCTCGATCTTTTTAACCGCCCGCTTCATTGACCGTACCTTGTCGTAAGCCACGATCTTGGCATCATCATTAAAAGTCAGCAAAGGCTTGATGTTCAAGAGTGACCCGATAAAGGCGCTGGCATTGCTCAATCGGCCGCCCCGGCTCAAGTTGTTCAAGTCATCAACGATAAAGAGCTCGTCAATTGTTGACCGGATTTCAGCCAGCTTGGCAATGATTTCTTCTGGGCTATAGCTCCCCTTCTCGATCATCTTGGCTGCGGCCAGGACTTGGTAGCCCTGCAGGCGGATCGTAATTCGTGAGTCGAACGGGTAGAGGTGATAGTCCGGGTTGCTTTGCGCGATCCCCATCAAGGTGCTGTAGGAACCGGAAATCCCGCTGGAGAGGCAAATATAGATGATCGCCTCGTAACCCTCATCCTTCAAGTTGTCAAAAGTCGTGATGAGGTCCCCCATCTTCGGCTGGGAAGTGGTCGGGAAACCGGAGCCGCTCCGCTGCGATTCAAAAAGCTCTTCAGAAGTGATGTTGATACCTTCCAAGTATTCCTTGTTATCGATGTAAATCGGAATAGGAATGACCTTGATATTATACTTTTTAATTTCGGCCGCGGACAAATTGGCCGTACTGTCGGTAACTAGTGCGATCTTCATATTAAACCTTCCGTATTTAACGTTTTAACATGAAAATTATAGCATATTTGTCCCAGCTAAACTAGAAAAATCTTGATCATGCCTGTTTGTGTATAGGATAACTATTGGGCAGATCAATCAAGATATCCAATAAAGCCCGCACTTTATGATAAAATAGTTTACTGAACAATTTTCAATTTACGAATGAGGTGTACTCAATGGCTTTTGACGGCTTATTTATCCATAGCTTGCTTAATGAATTACAAGATGAGATTACTGCTGGCCGCATACACAAAATCTACCAGCCTTTTAACAACGACTTGGTCCTAGTCTTCAGAAAGGACCGCAAAAACAAGCAGCTTTTAATTTCTGCTAATCCCGAATATCCCCGCCTCTACCTAAGCAAGGAGTCCTTCTCCAACCCTAACGTGGCTCCTCTCTTCGTCATGGTCCTGCGTAAATACCTGGAAGGATCAGTCCTCCAGGGAATCAGCCAGGTTGGCCTCAGCCGGATCGTCAACTTCTCTTTCAGCAACCGCAACGAACTCGGTGACGAAATGCAGCTGATCCTTTCCGTTGAACTGATGGGCCGGCACAGCAACGTCATCCTCTATGACAAGCAAAGTGGCAAGATTATCGACTTGCTTAAACGGATCAATCCCGACGAAAACCGGGCCCGCCTGCTCTTGCCTAAAGCCAAGTATGAACTGCCCCCGCTGACTCCCGGCATCAACGGCTTCACTTTAACCGAATCCGAATTTTCTTCTTTGAAAAAAGACTACCCAAACCCTGCTGACCTGGCCAAGCAAATGGACGGCTTAGACGGCGATGACCGGCAAGAATTGACTGGCTACCTGGAAGATGACTACTCCTTCTCTTCTCTGAAGACTTTCTACAACCAGTTCTCCTCCCCTAAGGCCTACGTCCTCTTGACGCCAAAGCACAAGCGACGGATCTACCCTTACCTGCCTTACCATTTGGAGATGACCAAGGAAAGCTCCTCCACTAACTTAAATGAAGCCTTAGACGAGTTTTATGCCTACCAGGCCAACCGGGACTGGGTCAAGCAGCGGTCCCAGCAGGTGACCCGGGTCGTCACTAATGAGACCAAAAAGCTCCAAAAGAAGCTGAAGAAGCTGGAAAAGCAGCTGGACAGTGCTGAAAACTCCGAAAATCTCAGAGTCTCCGGAGAACTTTTAACCGCCTACTTAAGCCAGGTTAAGCCCGGCATGGAAAAAATCGACCTGCCTAACTACTATGAAGGCAACCAGCCTATGACCATCAAACTTGACCCGGCCCTCTCCCCTCAGCGCAATGCCCAGAAGTACTTCAAGCGCTACAAGAAGATGCGGGATTCCATCAAGCACGTGACCGGGCAGATTGAGATTACGGAAGAAAACCTCCGCTACCTTGATTCCGTTCAAACTGAAATCGATAACGCTGATCCAGAAGACGTCGAAGCCATCAAGGAAGAACTGATCAACCAAGGTTACCTTAGAGCTGAACAGAAGAAACGCCGGAAGCCGAAGCTGACCGAAAAGAGCCTGAACAAGTTCAAGCTCAGCTCCGGCAAGACTGTCCTAGTCGGCAAGAACAACCTGCAAAACGACTGGCTGACCTT
Source organism: uncultured Lactobacillus sp. (assembly GCF_944327175.1). Lineage (GTDB taxonomy): Bacteria > Bacillota > Bacilli > Lactobacillales > Lactobacillaceae > Lactobacillus. Next base: position 22,726 of record NZ_CALVGT010000053.1, on the reverse strand, counting down.
GAAGAAGGCTGACAAGAACCACTACTGGTTCCACGTCAAGAACATCCCCGGCTCCCACGTCATCTTGAATGACAGCCAGCCAAGTGACTGCGACATCCAAGAAAGCGCGGAGATCGCCGCCTACTTCTCCAAGGCCAAAAATTCCGCCCATGTGCCGGTTGACTACATCCAGGTCAAGCGGATCAAGAAACCTAACGGAGCCAAACCTGGTTTCGTCATCTACACCGGGCAGAAGTCCATTGAAGTTACCCCGGAAGCTGACGAAATTTTAGCTAAGCGGATTGACTAAGATGCAAAAAAGAACCGTATTATCCAAAAATGGTTAGTACGGTTCTTTTTCTATATATTCTGATAAAAAATTAGTTCTTAAAGCTGTGCACTGGAGCTGGAATCCGGCCGCCGCGATTGATCATTGCCGCGCTTGATTCCTTGTGAACTGGCATAATCGGGGCGTATCCGAAGAGGCCGCCAAATTCAATTGAGTCGCCCACGTCCTTGCCCGGTACTGGAATTACCCGGACAGCCGTGGTCTTGTTATTGATCATCCCGATCGCTGCTTCGTCAGCAATCATGGCACTGATCGTTTCAGCTGGCGTGTCTCCTGGTACGGCAATCATATCCAAACCAACTGAGCAAACAGCGGTCATGGCTTCCAATTTGTCGACCGTCAAAATCCCCTTTTCTGCCGCTGCAATCATCCCGGCGTCTTCTGATTCCGGAATGAAGGCACCTGACAAACCGCCGACATGGCTGCAGGCCATGATGCCGCCCTTCTTGACAGCATCGTTTAACATGGCTAAAGCTGCCGTGGTCCCGTGGGTCCCCACGCTTTCCAGGCCGATTTCTTCCAAAATATTGGCTACTGAGTCGCCTTGGGCAGGAGTTGGCGCCAAGGACAAGTCCACGATCCCGAAGTCAATGCCCAGGCGCTTAGATGCTTCCTGGCCCACCAATTGGCCCATTCTGGTAACCTTAAAGGCCGTCTGCTTGATGGTTTCAGCAACCACGTCCATGGATTCGCCCTTAACCTTTTCCAGGGCCGTCTTAACCACACCAGGACCAGATACGCCGACATTCAAAGCCACGTCGCTTTCTCCGACCCCATGGAAGCCACCGGCCATAAACGGGTTGTCTTCAACGGCGTTGCAGAAGATGACCAGGTTGCCGTTGTTCAGCGGGTTAATCTTTTCGTTCTCAATGACGATCTGGCCCATCTCCTTGACGGCATCCATGTTGATCCCGCTTCTGGTTGAGCCGACATTGACGCTGGAACAAACTCTTTCAGTTTCCTTTAAAGCTTGGGGAATTGACTTGATCAAGACCCGGTCACCGTTTTGGTAGCCCTTGTGCACCAAAGCTGAGAAGCCACCGATGAGATCGACGCCGACTGCTTTAGCTGCCTTGTCCAAGGTAACCGCGTACTTAACGTAGTCGCTGTCCCCGGAAGCTGCCGCGATCAAAGAAATCGGGGTTACCGTAATCCGCTTGTTAGCAATCGGAATCCCGTATTCAGTTTCTAGCTCTCTAGCTACCTTGACCAAATTTTCCGCCTTAGTCGTGATCTTATCATAGATCTTCTGGCAGGCCCGGTCACTGTCTGAGTCAATACAGTCTAAAAGCGAGATCCCCATGGTCGTTGTCCGCAGATCCAGGTTCTCGTTGTCGATCATATTGACCGTTTCCATAATCCGCCGCAAGTCCATTATTCCAGACCTCCGCTCAGTTCATGCATAGCCGCGTACATCTTTTCATTCCGGATGTTAATTTCCACGCCCAGTTTCTTGCCCAGTTCCTTGAGTTCCGTGCTCAAGGCAGAGAAGTCCGCGTCATCGCTGACGTCAACGACCATCATCATCGTGAAGTAGCCGTTCATGATCGTTTGGGACAGGTCCAGAATGTTGATATCTTTTTCAGCCAAAAAGCTGCTTACGCCGGCGATAATCCCGGTCTTGTCCTGGCCGACGGTTGTCAAAATTGCTCTCATCGCTTGCCCTCCTGCTTGCGAAGCTTCTATCCTTGTCAGGATAAAAAATATAAATAAATTTGATTTAGATTAAAAAGTTCTGCCTTGAGTATAACATCTTTCAAATTGGCTGGGTAGTCAAGGCCAGCGATTCCAGCACATCCAGAATCAGCTGGACTGTCTCCAGGCTGGAGAAAACCGGAATATGGGTATTCAGAGCCTGGTCCTTGATCTTGATTGAGTCTTCCACTGCCGAGTCTGACAGGTTGACGACATTGACCACCATTACGATCCGGTGGGTCCGGATTCTTTCCAAAAGGTTTCTTGATCCCTCCTGGATCTTGGCGATAACCCCGGTCGTAATCCCCGCCTCGGCCAGAATATTGGCCGTCCCTTCCGTAGCCGTGATCTTGAAGCCCAGGCGGGCAAAGCGCTTGGCCAGGTTGGCTACTTCCTGCTTTTCTTCATCGCTGACTGAGAAGAAAATCGTCCCATAACTTGGTATATGCAAGTCGCTGGCCTCATAGCCCTTGTAAAGGGCCTTGGCCAGGCGGCTGTCTCTGCCCATCACTGCGTCAGAGGACTTCATCCTGGAGTCAAAAGTATTGTCTGAGCTGTAATTGAGGTAGGAGAAGACTGGCATCTTCACGTGGATGAACTCGTCAACCGGCCAGACCTCGTTCGGGTAGCCTAAATCAGCAATCTTTCTGCCCGCTAAGACCTTAACCGCGTATTCGACCAGGTCCTTGTTCATGGACTTGGACAAGAAGGCCAGATTATGACCAGCATAAGTCTTGATCTGAAGCAGGTAGATTTCCCTGCCCTTGAGCAAAAAGTGCAGGTTGAAGATCCCTCTGATCTTGAAGCTGCGGATCAGCTTGATCGTTTCCTCTTTCAGCTTTTCAGCATGTTCCTTGCTTAAATACTGGGGGCCAAAAACCGCGATGGAGTCTGAGGCGTGTGACCCGGACTGCTCTAAGTGCTCGACGATCCCTGGAATTGTCACGTCTTCCCCGTCCGTGATCGCTGTAATCTCATACTTCATCCCCGAGATAAACTGTGAAATCGTATAGTCATCGACCTGGTTTTCCCGGAAGTATTTCTCCAGGGCTGGTTGGTCATAGACCACAGCCGACTTTTGCTTGCTCTTTTGGTGGAAGCCCCCGACCAAGACCGGGTAACCTACCTGGGCGACAAAGGCTAAAACTGCCTGGTAATCAGTCGTTGCCAAATACGGCACCCGTTTAACGTCAGAAATCTTGGCCGTCTCCAAGTGACTGATTGGCAAAAGGCGGTCGATGTCGTGCTGGCCAAAAATCTTCAAGCCGTGGTTCATCAAAGGCTGCCGCAAAGCTGACACCTGCTTGCCGGAGAACTGGGTAACCACGTCCGTGATCCCCTCTTCTTCACAGATGGTGATGATGCTGTCCAGGTTAATCGGTTCAAAATAGACCCGGTCTGCCAGGTGGTAGTCCATCGAAGCCGATTCAGCGTTGTTGGATAAAAGGACCGTCTCATAGCCTTCTTTTTTCAAGGCAGCCAGGGCATGGTAGAGCATGTAGTCAAATTCACTGGTTACCGAGACTTGGAAAGGCGGCATCCCCAACAAAAGAACCTTCTTCTTCTCCAGATCCTTGGCAAATTCCAATTCGCTTTCGACCTCGTAGCTCTGGTAGTAAACCTTGACTTTCGGCTGGTAGACTCCGGCACTGTCATCAATGGCTGAGAATGACGGCCGGTCACCATTTTCATTGAGCAGAGGGAAAATATCATGGACGTCCATCTTGGTCAATTTAGCCAAAAGGTCGCTGGAGAAGCCCCGGATCTTGGCCTTTAAAAGGATGTCATGGTCTAATTCACCAGCGTGGGCAATATCTCTGCCGATCTTGACCAGGTAGCGCAGCTTCTGGTAGTAGACTGGATGAATATTAAAGACGCTGCTCAGGGCCTGGTAGTCAATCTCCTGGCTAAGGGCCGCCAGCAGCTGGACCAGGTGCATTTCATTAGGGTGACGGAGATCATCCAAGATCACCTCGTCGCTCTTTCCCCTTTCCTTGACAAAAGCCGACCAGAGGACTTCCAGGTCGTTGCTGGAAATCAGGGCCTTGAAAAAGGCACTTTCAAAATTCCGCCCGATCCCGACCGCTTCCCCGGTTGACTGGGTATGCTTGCCTAGTTGGTAGTGGTTATAGCCAGTCTTGGCAAAGGACCAGTAAGGGATCTTGATGCTGACGGTGTCAGAGACCGGTTCAATGGCCGCGCACAGGCCGGTAGCCGGGTCAGTAACTTCATTTAGCCGCATCCCGATTGCCAGCTTGGCCAAGACATAGCCGATTGAATACAAGCTAGTCTTTTGGTCCAAGACCGCCGTTCTGGTCAAGCGGGGCTTTACGGCCAAGAGCTTATAGATCATTTCCGTGTCCCGGTGGCTGATGGCGAAGTGGACGCTCAAAAAGCCAACCAGCTGCAACTTGTCCGCGATCTTGCCAGCTTCCGCCCGCAAGACCTGGATCTGGTCATTGTTCATGGTCAAGAGCGGCTTGATCAAGACCGAGTCGCCTGAGTCGATCCCGACCGGTTCCAAAGACCCAGTCGCCCCGACAAAGCAGAGATTGCCATCTTCGTCACGAAGCAGGTCCAAGATGACTTCCTCACAATTAGACAAGTCCTCCGTCATCCGGTAGCTGGCCGGACGGAAGTCCCGGTCCTGGCTCTCCTGGCGCAGGTACTGGGCCAAATCCCGACTGCTCTTGAAAGAAATGTGGTCATCGCGTTCAAAGTAGTATTTCTTGGTCAAAAGAATCGGGAAAGAGAGCTTGTTTTCCAGCTGCTCTTTCAGGTGCTCATCGTATTTGAGTCCCAAGCTCTCTAAAAACCAGGTCTGCCCGACTGGCAGATGATTGGTTTCTAAAAAGCGGGTCCGCTTCTGTGGATTTGCCATGGAGATGGCCTTTTCATTGATTGTCAACAGCCGGATCCCCATCTGGTGGAGAATCCCGTCAGCCTGCAGCTTTTTGGTCACGTCCAAGGCCATCAAAGAGCCGAAAGCCGTCATGATCGCGTCGGGTTCTTCCATCCGGAGAATCCGCTTCAAGAAGTCCAAAGTCATCGGCTCCAGATAAACGGTCAAGCCCGGCAAGGGGTCGGTTGACACGCTAGCTGGATTGGGGTTGACCAGGACCACCTGGATGTTCTCTTCTAAAAGGGCCTCAATAGCGCTCTTGGTCAAAAGGTCCGTATTGGCCACATTACCCACCAGGGCTGAGCCGGCACCGATAATCAAGATTTTATTTAAATCATTTTCGCGTGGCATTATTTCACCAGTTTCAAAAAGTCGTCAAAAATCACCTGGGCATCTTCCGTCCCTGGGGCTCCTTCCGGGTTGAAGGCCACCGCCAGCAGCTGCAGCTTGTCATTGCTGAAGCCAGCCAGAAGCTCATTGTGCAGATCGAAATACTCTTCATTAAAAGTCATGGCCGTGTCATCCGGCAAAACCAGCTGGCCAATATTCATGGCCGTCTGCCAGATCTGTCCGCTGCTCTGCCCGATCACCGGGAAATTGGTCCCGTTCTGGTACTGGGGCAGGTCAACCAGGCTGAGGTCCAGGTAGGCTGAAATCGCCAAAAAGCCCAGGCCGATCCCCAGGATCGGCAGCTTGCCCAGATATTCATCTAAAATCTGCCGCAAATATGGCAAAACTTCTTTGGCCTGGCTGGGGCCGTTAGAAATGATGATCCCGTCCGGCCGCAGGCTCTTGATGTCGCGGACAGTCGCGTTATATGGCAGAACGTTGGCATTGACCTGTCTTAATGACAGTTCCCGGAGCATCGAGTGCTTGAGGCCCAGGTCGATAATGGCAATCGTCTTGCCGACATTTGGCGCGGCGTAGGCGTTCTTGGTGGAAACCAAGGAGCTCTTGTTTTTCGGCAAAACCAGGGCTCTGATCTGATCAAAAGCGTGTTCATCATTGGTATCCATGATTGAGGCCTTTAAAGGGCCCAGATTCTGCAGTTTTCTGACCAGGGCCCGGGTATCAACGTTAAAAATTGCCGGCACCCCTTTTTCCTTTAAAAAGTCGCCCAAAGACTGAAACGTGTCATTGTCGGTAATGTTCAAGGCAATGTCGTTGGCAATAACTCCTTTGACACTAGGCTGAATGCTTTCGTAGTCAACGGCGTTGATCCCGTTGCTTCCAATCATCGGAGTAGTAAAAACAATGATCTTGCCCGCGTTTGACGGGTCGGTTAAAACTTCCTGGTAGCCATAGTTACTGGTCTGGATCGCCAATTCGCCCGTGGCGGTGATCATGGCCCCGATGCCATCGCCGGCATAAGAGCTGCCATCTTCAAGAATAAGGTAACGTTTCATCCTACTTCACCCGCTTCTTTCGCAAGTCTGCAACCGTCTGCTGGAAAATTTCCGGCGGCTGGACGGAGAATTCCAGCCACTCTCCTGTCCTTGGCTGCTCAAAGCCCAGGGTCTTGGCATGTAAGAACTGGCCGTGGCCGGGCAGGGTCTTTCTCGGCCCATACAAAGGGTCGCCTGCTAAAGGGTGGCCAATATAGGCCATATGGACCCGGATCTGGTGGGTCCGGCCGGTTTCCAGCTGGCATTCAACCAGGCTGTAGCCCTGGTATTGCTCTAAAACCTTAAAGTGGGTCACCGCGCTCTTGCCCTTTTCAACCACCGCCATCTGTTTGCGGTCCTTGGGATTGCGGCCGATCGGAGCGTCAATTGTCCCCTCTTCTTCCGCAAAATTGCCATGGACGATGGCCAGGTATTGGCGCTTGTTGGACTTGGTGGCCAGCTGCTTTTCTAGTGATTCCCGGGCAGCCGCGTTTTTGGCCACCATCAAGAGGCCCGAGGTGTCCTTGTCGATCCGGTGAACGATCCCTGGTCTGAAGCCTTCCGGACTGTCGGCCAGATCCCTGGTGTGGTAGAGCAAGGCGTTAACCAAAGTGTGGCTGGGGTGGCCGGCGGCCGGGTGAACCACCATCCCCTGCGGTTTGTTAACCACGATGACGTCTTCGTCTTCATAGACAATGTCCAGGGGGATATTTTCTGCTTCAAGCGCCAATGGCTCTAACGGCAAAACGGTGACCTGGATCAGGTCACCTTTCTGCACTTTATATGAAACTTTGCTCTTTTTGCCATTAACCAGGACTTTCCCGGCTTGGACCAATTCCTTGATCCGGCTTCTGGACAGGTCAGTCATCTTCTCTGCCAGATACTTGTCCAGCCGCTGGCCGCTTTCTTCCGCGGTCAGTTCATACTCACGGTTCATCCTAGCCCTCCCTTTCAATGAATAACAGATAGCTGAAGATCAGAATCACGCCAACGGTAATGGCAGCATCAGCCAGGTTGAAGATATTGAACTGCACAAAGTCCAGCTGAATCATGTCGATGACAGACTTCAAATGCAGGCGGTCAATCAAATTGCCGATGATCCCGCCCAAAACCAGAACCAGGCCCGACTTGAACATCCAGTGGCTGTACTTCTTGTTGAAGTAGTAGTAAAGCACTACGGCAATGGCTACAGCGCTGACTACGTAAAAGAACCACATTTTGCCGGACAAGATGTTCCAGGCCGCCCCGTTATTCTGAATATAGGTAAAGGAGAACAGCCCCGGCATCACGTCGTGGACTTCGCCCAAACGGTAATTTGTGACAATATAATACTTCAAAGCTTGATCAGCTGCCGCAATCAAGGCAGCGATCACTAATCCAACTATCTGCATAATTCTCTTTTCTAGAACAAACCGCTGATCTTGCCGGTTTCGTCCACATCAATATCCAAGGCAGCCGGGTGCTTTGGCAAGCCTGGCATGTCCAGAATGTGGCCAGTTGAAACGACCACGAAGCCGGCCCCGTTGCGGAGGCTCAAGCCCTTGACATGCAAAGTAAAGCCGGTAGGAGCTCCCAATTCCTTGACATTGTCAGTAAAGCTGTACTGGGTTTTGGCAATGATGACTGGCAGCTTGTCCTTGCCCATCTTCTTCAATTTTTCAAGCTGGTCCTTGGCCTTGTCCGTGTATTCCACGTCAGCAGCGTGGTAGACCCGCTTGGCTACCTTTTCAATCTTGGTTTCCAAGTCGTCATCCAGGTCGTAGCTGCGCTTGATTTCGTAGTCGCTCTTGTCGGCCAGTTCAACGATTTTCTCAGCCGCTGCCTTAGCCCCCTTGGAGCCTTCATCATGGGCAGTCACGATTTCGCATGGGAAGCCTTGTTCTTCAATCAATGACTTGAGCAGGTCAAGTTCTGCTTCAGTGTCAGTTGGGAACTTGTTAATAACCACCAAAACTGGAATATTATATGAACGGACATTGTTCATGTGCCGGTCCAGGTTAGCAAAACCTTCCTTTAATGAGTCCAGGTTTTCCTCCTTCAAATGGTCGGTTGACTTTTCAGCCTGGTACTTCAAGGCCCGGACAGTCGCAACAACAACGGCGGCATCTGGCTTCTTCTCCAGCTTGGTGGAAACGAAGTCCAGGAACTTTTGCCCGCCAAGGTCTGAACCAAAGCCGGCTTCACTTAAAACGTAGTCGCTGAGGTGCAGAGCCAGGTTGGTTGACAGGATGGAGTTGTTGCCGTGGGCAATGTTGGCGAAAGGTCCGCCGTGCACGAAAGCTGGAGTATGTTCCAAAGTTTGAACCAGATTTGGCTTCAGGGCCGTTGACAAAAGGGCCGCGATGGCGCCTTGGAAGCCCAGCTCCTTGACAAAGACGGGTTCATCCTCGTAAGTGTAGCCAACCAGAATCTGACCGATTCTTTCCTTTAAGTCGGCAATGTCTTTGGACAGGCAGAGAATAGCCATGAGTTCGTGACCCACAGTCAGCTGGAAGCTGGCCGGACGCTCTACCCCGTTGAACTTGGATCCTTGGCCAATCGTTACCTTGCGTAAGGTCCGATCGTTAACGTCCAGACCGCGCTTAATGACGATCTTTTCCGGGTCCAGGCCCAGTTCGTTGCCTTGGTAGATGTAGTTATCAACCAGGGCTGACAGGTTGTCGATGGCTGAAGTCAAGGCATGCATGTCTCCGGTAAAGTGGAGGTTGATGTCTTCCATTGGAATGACTTGGGCATAGCCGCCGCCGGCAGCCCCGCCCTTCATCCCGAAGACTGGCCCCATAGATGGTTCTCTTAAGGCAATCACCGTCTTCTTGCCTAATTGGTTGTTGATGGCATCCCCGATCCCAATCGTCATCGTGGACTTGCCTTCCCCGGATGGAGTTGGTGAAATTGAAGTCACCAAGATCAACTTGCCCAGGTGGCCGTTTTCTTCACTGCGCTTGATTGCCTGCCAGTTGACCTTGGCCTTGTCGTAGCCGTATGGTTCAAGGTCCTGGCTGGTCAAGCCCAGCTTGGCCGCAATGTCGGTAATAGGCAATTCTTCTGCTGCTTGCGCAATTTCGATATCTGATTTAACCATTTCTGTCACGCTTTCTCTTATAAACAAGATAATCAATGCTTTGATGCTTGGAAACCCGCGCCCGGTAGACTTCAAAGCCACGCCAACTAGTCACCAATTCTGGTTTTTTCTCCAGGACGAACTCCTTCTGGTAAGGCAGACGCAGGCGCGTCTGACTGTCAAAAGAAATGTAGGACTTTTTCCATGTAAAAACAAGCAGGAGCAGAAAGATGGTGCCGGTTATCACAGTCGGCGGGTTGATGAACTGGCTGCCTTCCAGACAAAAGATCACAGTCAGAAAAAGCACCAGCAAGAGCCAGCTGTAATAAATGACGCCAAGGTCTCCTAAAAAGATCAAATGTTTTTTCATGAAAAACTCCTTGTCACTAGATATCTAGATTATAGCAAAAAAGTAGGGAAATACCGAGAAATACGAAAAATATTTTTACTATTGTTTTTAATATTCGGCAATCTAGTTATAGTTAGGACTTTAACAAAAAATCTAAAAATAACGATCGGCTTTTCGCCAGGATAAATCCAGTCTTTGACTCGACTGGGTGCTCTCGTAAAGGGAGCTGATGTAACTTTTCATGCTGGGCATGGCCACTAGTAAAGTTCGGTAAGCGCTTGATCTATAAATTTCCGCGACCTCTTCTTCGCTCTTATAGCTTTGCCCGGTGAAAAAGTCCCAGTGCATCTTTTTGAGCATTTCCGCGGCTTCCGGCAGGTCAGCTGCTGCTCCTTTCAAGAAGTGCTGACGAAGCAACAGGTCATTGCTTTGGTCAAAAACTTCTTTCAGATAAGTGTGAAAATTGTTGAAGGGAGCACATGCTTTCTCTTCAGCTGTCAAAAAATTGTCAATATCAAAGGACTGCCGCTGGTAGCTGAGGGAATTATCAGTCAGCTCAACCATTCCATAACCCTGGTCGCTTTCCGCGAAGCAGGATGAAACAACCTCGGGAACCGGAACCCAGCCGGACATGATGTGCTGGGCATGAATATGGCCGGAAAAAGCGCAGCGGACCGGGTACTGACTGAGCAGCTGGACAATTTCGCCAGCATTGTTCAGTTTAAAGCCGTCATGAACCACAGAATTATGGCTGTAGAGATTGTGGTGCATGAAAAAGAGGACATCTTGTCCCATTCTTTTAGCCTCATCTAACTCTTGGCTCAGCCAGCGTCTTTCCCCATCATCAATCGCCCCGCTGGTCATGGGGTGAGTGTAAGAAAACTGGCTGCTATAGAGGTTGGAATCCAGCAATAATAGCCGCCAGTGCCGGTTCAAGTTGACTGAATATGATAAAGAGCCTGGCTCTTGGCTTGCGGCTAAGTCATAGCTGGCGGAAAAAATCTCCTTCCAGTCAGCCGGTGAAATCTGCTCTACTCGTCTTTCCTCACTGCCACTAAAACTTCTGGCCCAGCCGTCATAGATGTCATGGTTGCCCGGAATAGGCAGCAAAGCAATGCCAGCTTTTTTTAAAGGGGCAAAAATCTCTCCCAGCCTTTCCGCTGACCGCTTAGCCCCGTTAAAGGTCAAGTCCCCGGTAATAATCAAGGCTGCCGGCTTGGCCCTGACAACTTTTCTGACAAAAGCCCTAAGAGCCAGGTCCTGGTAGGCAATGTCCTTGCCAGCGCTGGTTTGCCGCATCTCTTCAAACCTAGCGCCAAAATCATGCAAGTCATCGGCAATTAAGTGCGGGTCTGAGATCAGCCAGAAGTCTGGCTGTTCACTATCCGTAATCGTCTTCATCAGCTTATCTCTTTATCATTACTTGCGCTTGGACCAGAACTGGTAGTAGTCAACCCGGAGGTTACCGTTGTAGAGCTTGCGCTTCTTGCTGGCCTTTTGCCCGAAACACTTTTCAAAATCCGGGTCAGCCGTTAAATAGTACTGACTGAAAGAAGTCAGCGGCCGCAAGACTTCTCCCATCTGCCGGTAAAGCTCTTCTGCCCCCTGCTTGTCTTTCAAACGTTTGCCGTATGGCGGGTTGGAAACAATGACCCCGTTTTCCAGGTCAGTGGTAAAGTCTTTAACGGCAACCTGCTTGAAGCGGATATCTTGCAAAACGCCGGCATTGTGGGCGTTCAGCTTGGCTACTTCCAGAATCGACTGGTCAATATCGCTGGCCCAGATTGGCGCTTCTACTGTCTTAACCTGGCTCTTGGCTTCTTCCAAGAGCTCTTCATGTAGGCTTGGGTCAAACCAGTCAAAGTCGTCAAAAGCAAACTTCCGCCAAGTACCTGGAGCAATATTGCGGGCAATCAAGGCTGCTTCGATCGGCAGGGTCCCCGACCCGCACATTGGATCAATAAACGGGTGAGTCCCGTTGTATGGAGTCAGCTTGATCAAAGATGCCGCGAAGTTTTCCTTTAAAGGCGCGCCCCCGTGTTCAATCCGGTAGCCCCGCTTGAAAAGACTTTCCCCAGTCGTGTCCAGTGACAGGCGGACAGTATCCTTGTAAATGTGGACGTCCAGCTGGTAAAGACTGCCGCTTTCCGGCAGCTTGCCCCGCCGGTGGTATTGGGCAGCCATCTTGTCAACGATGGCTTTTTTGACAATGGACTGTACGTCCGGCTCAGAGTGCAATTTCGAGCGGACGCTGCGCCCCTTGACTGGGAAAAACGCGTCGACTGGCAAAAGCATGGCCCAGTCAAAGGCGTAAGTTTCATCATACAAGGTTGAGAAGTCTTTTGCCGTAAATTCCTTTAACAGGATCTTGACCCGGTCAGCCGTTCTGAGCCACAAATTGCATCTGACAATATCTTTCTGGCCGCCTTTAAAAAAGACCCGGCCGTTTTCCGTCGTCGTTTCATAGCCCAAGGACTGCAGTTCTTTAGCCACGACGCTTTCAAAACCTGCCCCCATGGTCGCGTATAATTGGTATTCTTCCATCGCTGTCTCCGTTCTTTTCTTTCTGATCTTTATTCTGATTTCTATTCTAATTTTGATATTTGCAGGCTTTTTCCTTAAAAAAGAAAAAGTTGGGCTTCAAACGAAGTCCAACTTTCTGCCTTGCAAATTTCTATAAGCCACGTTCTGTTCCACCAACCGCCGGCTACGGCTGGTTTCAGCAGCCATCTATCTCTACATGATGTAGTCCAACTTTTGGTTCATTTGCCTAAGTTGAGACGCCCCTACCAAATTTTGGGTTACACGCTCGCAGGGTTTACCTCGTTCCACCAAGCCGGTTTCCCGGCTTGCTCCGTCACTGTGGCACTTTCAAGATATTCACGCATGGCTAGGCTTTAGCGCTTTCTCTGCCGTGAGGCCAAGGCCTCCTCCAGCTTATTGGGCTGAATACGATCACTACGGGCATCGCAGCCCGTGCGTGCGTGGACTTTCCTCAGCCGGCTCAAGGCCGGCCGCGACTGCTCAAAATTTGCAACGTTATTATTATAGCAAACTTTCTTTACTTTTGTAAGTCCTGAATTCCGTAAACTCTTTGTTCCAGATTGTAGACTTTCCGCTCCAGAGTTGAAAGTCTTTGAATGATTGCCATATTAGTTGAAATTTCGCCGCTAGTATTGCTGCTGTTATCCAAAGCAAAGTCTGCCCGCTGCCTCTGAGAGCTTGGTACGTAGGTCTTGACGTCTTCCTCCTCGCTTTCAGTAGTTGCTGATGCCGGTACAGCTGCTGGGATTTCCTTGACAGCCTGTTCTTCTTGCTTGACCCGCTTCTCAGCGTCGATTACCTGCCCCTGCAGTTCACCAATCCGGCCGTAAAGGTCTTCAATGATGTCCTGGAAGGTTTCATAGTCGGAAATGATTTGGTCCAGGTAAGAATCAACCTCATCTGGATCATAGCCCTTGACCTTGCTTCTGAACTGCTTCTTCAAAATGTCCTGCGCGGACAGCTTAATATCGTTTAAATCTGCCATTAACTCTTGACTCCTTTATACTAAAGTCATTTTATCAAAAAGCGCCCCCATAAAAAAGAAAGAAAGAGTTAAAATTGTTAAAATTTACCATTCCCTTTGATTTTCTTCATAATCCCTGGCGGCCTGCTCCAGGTCATAATAATCGAGCAAATCCAGCTGGTAGTCATCCCGCTTTTCCAGGTATTTTTCGATCATCTCGTAATCATACTTGCTCTTGCCCGGGTATTCCGGGTCATAGACAAAAAGGGCCCGGTCAGTGTGCTGGAACATAAAATGCTGGTATTCCCGGAATTGCCGGCCGCCCTGGTAGGGGCCTTTTGAAGTTGCGGACCAGAAGTCCGCTTGATTTTTCAAATTCTGCAGCTTGAGCTGGTTGTTTTCGCTCCAGCGGCTGCCAAAGTCCAGATAAGGCAGCATCACTGCCAGGCGCAGGTTATAGTCCTGCCTTAGTTCCAGGGCCACTTCCGCGCTCCACTGCTCAACGCCCAGGTTAGCGCCAGTGATGACCCAGTCCAATTGCCCTTCTTCCAGCAGGTTGGTCAGGCGCTGCTTGATGGCATACTTGATCACCGTGATTTTTGGATCCTTGTCGCCAAAAGTTCCCAGTTCATAGCTCCGGTAGCCGCTGATCCAAATTCGCTGCATGCAAATTCCTCCCTTAATTTTTTTGCTTTGCCAGTTCCTCAAAAACATTGTAACATTAACCGCAAAAGCAGGAATGATCTAGCTTCAAAGACAGCTTGCAAATAATCTGATTAGGTTTCTCAAGTTTTTATTGTTATAATGACTTCCAGGAGTGAACTTTATGGTCAAATACCCAACTGGATCTGTCATGCCCCTTAGGGCAGCCCAGCGGCAAGGAGAAAAGGCCCTGCTTAAAAAGGCAAGCTTTTCTGACCGCGGGATGACCCTGGAGCAGCAGATCAATGAATCAAACCAGTACTACCTTGACGCGGGCATCGCGGTCGTTCACAAGAAGCCGACCCCGATTCAGATCGTCAAGGTCGACTATCCAAAAAGATCGCGGGCCGTCATCCGTGAGGCCTACTTTCGTCAGGCCTCAACGACTGACTACAACGGCGTCTATCAAGGCTACTACCTTGATTTTGAAGCCAAGGAGACGCGCAACAAAACTTCTTTTCCTTTAAAGAACTTTCATGAGCACCAGATCCTGCACCTTGAGCAGTGTTTGGACCAGGAGGGGATTTGTTTTGCCCTTATCGGCTTCATGACCCTGGAGCGCTACTTTGTCACCCCTGCATCTTTTTTGATTCAAGCTTGGCAAAACTGGCAGGCTGCCGGCAAGAGTTCCATGACTCTTGCTGAAATCGAAGCTAACTCCTTTGAAATTAAAAGCGGATTCCGGCCAGCCCTGCCCTATATAGAGGCGGTCGACCGGATCATTGCGGATAGGAAACAAGAACATGGCAACAAATAGTCCAGAGCAAAAGAACACGCGGATGGCCCGCCTGCACGCCAATGACGGCGCCAAGAAGGCCCGGCCCGTTCTGCGGGTAATTAAATGGCTTTTTCTGCTCTTTTTCTTGCTGATCATCTCCGGCGTCGGCGTCTTCGCCTACTATGCCAAAGACGCGCCGAGCATCAGCACCGCCAAGCTGCAAAGCGGCGGCACATCAAGTTTTTACACTACCGACGGCAAGTTTTTAATGTCACTGGGTTCACAGACCCGGGTCTATGCTAAAGACTCGGCTATTCCCCAGACTTTGAAAGACGCGGTCGTCTCTATCGAAGACAAGCGCTTCTACTCTGAAAGTCTGGGGATCGACCCTCTTCGGATCGTGTCGTCTTTCTTGACCAACGTCAAGAGCTCCAGCACCGTGGCCGGCGGGTCCACCATCACCCAGCAGCTGGTCAAATTGACCTGCTTCTCAACCGCCAGCTCCCAGCGGACTCTGTCCAGAAAGGCCCAGGAAGCCTGGCTGTCCATGAAGGTGGAAAGAGAATACAGCAAGGACCAGATCCTGGAATTCTATATCAACAAGGTTTACATGAACTATGGGACCTACGGGATGGGGACTGCAGCCAACTATTACTATGGCAAGTCCCTCAAGCAGCTGGACATGGCCCAGCTGGCCCTTTTGGCCGGGATGCCTAACGCCCCGGTAGCCTACAACCCTTACCTTTACCCAAAGAAGGCTAAGTACCGGCGGGATCTGGTTCTTAAGGCCATGTATGACAACAAGAAGATTACTAAGAAGCAATACCTGACAGCCAAGGCTGAGAACGTACAGAAGGGCCTTAAGAAGCACGCGACCAGCACGGAATCCGAACTGCGCAAGGTCGACGACGCCTACATCAAGGAAGCAATTGCTGAAGTGCAGGCTAACGGCTACGACCCATATAATGACAACCTGAAGATCACCATCAACATTAACCAGGCTGCCCAAAACAAACTTTACTCCCTGGCTAACAGCGGCAGCGTTGCTTTTACCAGCAAGAAGATGCAGATCGGGGCCACGGTCATCAACCCGAAGAACGGACATGTTATCGCCATCCTCGGGGGCCGGAAGTTGCCGTCAGTCCAGCTGGGACTTGACCGGGCAGTCCAGACAGGCCGGTCAACCGGGTCAACGACCAAGCCGGTCTTAGACTACGCTCCGGCAATTCAATACCTCAACTGGGGAACCAGCCACATCCTGCAGGATACCAAGTACACCTACCCGGGCACTAATATCCAGCTTTATGACTGGGACAACACTTACCGGGGGGCAATGAGTATGCGCTATGCCCTGGTTCAGTCCAGAAACGTGCCAGCCGTCAGAGCCTTGAATGAAGTCGGGATTTCCCGGGCCTCGCTTTTTGCCAGAAAATTAGGTGTTAACGTCAGTGCCAATGCTGGTCTTTCAACAGCGATCGGGGCTGACGCCTCTAGCTTGCAGATGGCGGCTGCTTATGGGTCATTCGCGACGATGGGCGTTTACAGAAAGCCGCAATTCGTCTCCAAGATCGAAACGGCTGACGGACAGGTCCGCAAGTATGACTCTGCTGGCAAGCGGGTCATGAAGAAGTCAACTGCCTACATGATCACCGACATGCTCAAGGGCGTCTTCACCAGCGGGACCGGGACCACGGCCAAGGTCAGCGGGATCTACGAGGCCGGTAAGACCGGTACGGTTAAGTACTCTGACTCGGACCTGGTTAAGTACCCAAATTACAGCTCAACGCCAAAAGATTCCTGGTTCGTTGGTTACACCAAGCAGTATTCAATCGGGATCTGGACAGGCTATGATAATTTGAAGGACGGAACAATCTCCGGAGTCGGCCAGTACTCAGCCCAGCTGATCTACAAGTACATGATGTCCTACTTGATGGCTGACGAAGACAGCACAGACTGGGAAAAGCCAGCAACGGTCGTCAAGAAGCGGATTGTCAAGAATACTGAAGACGAAGTAGCCTCTCCTGGCCAGTCCTACACTTGGGAACTCTTTGTCAAGGGGCATTCGCCGACTGACGCTGACTATGTCTCCTCAAGCAGAAATACTTCTACTGCTTCCAGTTCAGCCGTGACTTCCAAAGTCAAATCAAGCTCAAGTTCCAGCTCCTCGAAGAGCAGTTCGAGTTCAAGCAAGAAGTCCTCGTCTTCATCCAGCTCTTCAAGTTCAAGCGCGGTTTCATCAAGCTCGGCAGCTTCTTCCAGCCAGAGCAGCGAGGCGCCGAAGACTGAAGAAAATAAGCAAGACAACAATAATAATGATAAGAAGCAGGATAACTAAGCTGCTGAATTAATAATTTATCGAAAAAGCCAGAGCAACTGATTTCTTCAGGGACCTGGCTTTTTTCTTTGCTAAAATATATGGCAACGGGATAAAAACAAGAATAACTGTCAGCATGACTTACATAAATAGAAAAGAGGAAATCATGGAAGCAATTAAAATCGAAGACTTTCTGCACTATGCCAACCTAGGCAAGCTCAAGGCCAAGGGGCAGAGCTTGGTCTGGGTCAAGGGCCTGCCAGATGCCGGCAAAAAAGACAAGTACCTCTACACCTTAGAGACTTTGAAAGACGGGCAAGTCACTCCGCTCAGCTCCTTTGGCCAGGAAAAAGATTTCGTTTTTCTTGACGAAAACACGGTCTGCTTTGCCGGCAACCGAACCAAGGAAAAGGGCAAGAGCTTTATCTACCAGCTCTCTTTAACTGGCGGTGAAGCAAGAGAAATCGCTGCTTTAGGCGGCGAAGATTTCGCGGTCGAGAATGCTTTGGCTGACGGCCGCCTGCTTTTAAGCCGACGGGTTGACCTGCGCGAAGCTGAGAAAAAGCAGGATCCGGATGAAAAAGACTACGTTGTCTTAGACGAATTCCCCGCTTACTTCAACGGCGACGGCATTATTTCCAAGTTCCGCGACCGCCTCTTTCTTTTTGACCCGGCCAAAAATGAACTGACCGAACTCTTAACAGATGACCCATACTTCAACTTTGACCTCCACTATGTTGATGGCTCCGCTCTCTACTTCACCGGGGATTCTTACACTCAATCCAAGGCCCGCAAGCCCGCCCTCTACCAGCTGGACTTAAACAGCCTGGAATATTCTCAGCTTTTGCCAAAAGAAGAGTGGTCAATTTTTGACATCTGCGTCTTAAAGGGCCAGCTCTACCTGGTGGCTACTGATGAAAAGCGCTACGGGTCGGAAGAAAATCCCCAGTTTTATAAGTATGATCCGGAATTCAAAACTCTTTCTTTAGCCGCGGCTTGGGAAGACTGCTGGGGCGACTGCGTAGACACCGATCTTTGCCTGTTGGACGTGCGGACCAGCCGGGTCTTTGAGGACCGCCTCTACTTCACCACGACTAAGGTCGACCACACGCTTTTGGAATGCTTTGACGGTGAAAAAGTTACTCCTGTCTTTGAATTTCCTTCCATCGAATTCTTCGACTTTACCGAAGACGGCACTTGCTGGTTTACTGGCCCAAATGCCAACGAAACTCAGCAGCTTTACAGCTTTAAAGACGGCCAGCTGACCAAGCACTCCAGCTATAACGAAGTTGCCTTAAAGGACCGCTATATCGCTTCCGCCGTTCAAATTGACTACCAGGATTATGCCGGCAACACTCAGCACGGCTGGGTTCTTTACCCGAAAGATTTTGATGAAAAGCAAAAATACCCGGCCATCCTCGATGTTCACGGCGGGCCAAAGACTGTCTACGGGACGCCATTTTTCCTCGAGATGCAGGTCTGGGCAAGCCAGGGCTACTTTGTCTTCTTTGCCAACATCTACGGATCTGACGGCCAGGGCAACGACTACGCCAACATGCGGGGGCACTGGGGCCAGGAAGACTACGAGGACTTACTGAAGTTTACGGACGCTGTTTTGGCAAAAATCCCGCAAATTGACGCCGGCCGCCTGGGCATCACAGGCGGTTCTTACGGCGGCTACATGACCAACTGGGTGATCGGCCATACTGACCGCTTCAAGGCTGCCGCCAGCCAGCGGTCCATGTCCAACTGGCTGAGCGATGCCTTTATGTCTGACGTCGGTCCTTGGGATGACCTTTACTCCATTGATGCTAAGGATCTGGATGAAAAGCTTGACTACGCCTGGCAGCAATCTCCTTTGAAATATGCAAAAAACGTGACCACGCCGACCTTGTTCATCCACTCTTTGGAAGATTACAGATGCCCTTTGCCGGAAGGGATGCAAATGTTCCGGGCCCTGCTCTACTATGGGGTGGAAAGCAGGATGTGCCTCTTTAAAGGCGAAAACCACGAGCTCTCCAGAAGCGGGCAGCCAAAACACCGGATCCGGCGCTTGCAGGAAATTACTGCCTGGTTTGACCAGCATTTGCGGTAAAATATAAGAGGCAAGAAAACAAAAGGTTATGTAACAAAGGAGTTTTTTATGACTAAAATTGCCATGTATAATGTCAGCCCGATCGAAGTACCTTACATTGAAGACTGGGCTAAGAAAAACGATGTCGAAGTTAAGACGACCGACCAGGCCTTGACTAGCGCGACTGTGAACCTGGCTGAGGGCTGCAGCAGCGTTTCACTCAAGCCCCTTGGCCCGGTTGACGAAGAAATTGTTTACCAAAAATTGAATGAATACGGGGTCAACTGCATCGGCCTCAGAATTGTCGGCTTCAACACCATCAACTTCGACTGGACCAAGAAGTACAACTTGCTGGTCACTAACGTTCCGGTCTACTCACCGCGGGCGATCGCTGAAATGACGGTTACCCAGGCCATGTACCTCTTGCGCAAGATCGGGGAATTCCGCTACCGGATGGACCATGACCATGACTTCACCTGGCCAAGCAACTTGATCAGCAATGAAATCTACAACTTGACTGTCGGCTTGATCGGGGTTGGTCACATCGGCAGCGCCGTGGCGGAAATCTTCTCAGCCATGGGGGCCAAGGTCATCGCTTATGACGTGGCTTACAACCCGGAATTTGAACCATTTTTGACCTACACCGACTTTGACACGGTCTTGAAAGAAGCTGACATCGTCTCCCTCCACACTCCCCTCTTCCCATCAACGGAAAACATGATCGGGGAAAAGCAGCTGAAGGAAATGAAGAAGTCTGCCTACTTGATCAACTGTGCCCGGGGCGAATTAGTCGACACTGAAGCCTTGATCAAGGCCTTGCAGGATGGCGAAATCGCCGGTGCGGGCCTAGACACTTTGGCTGGGGAATCAAGCTACTTTGGCCACGCTGGTCTGACGAACAGCGAAATCCCAGAGGACTACAAGACCCTGGCCAAGATGCCAAACGTTGTCATTACTCCGCACTCAGCCTTCTACACGGAAACTTCCATCCGAAACATGGTGCAGATCTGCTTGAGCGACCAATTGACCATCGCCAAGGGCGGCCGGCCAAGAAACATCGTTAACCTGTAATTTTTACTGAATTGATCAATGCGAAAACACCGGCAGTTTAATTGTTTTAGCCTAGTATATAAAAAAGGCCACCTTCTCCGGCGGCCTTTTACATGCCCAAAACTTCTTTTTCAATCGTGTCAAGCACGCCATTCTCCGCAGCCGGCAGTTTTGTTACAAAGCTGGCTGCTTCCTTGACTTCTTTGCGGGCATTTTTCATCGCGTAGGATTGGCCCGCAAATTTCAGCATTTCAATATCGTTTAGGCCATCACCGAAAGCCATGATTTCCTCAGGCAAGAGACCATAACGGCTGGCGAGCCATTTAAGCGAATTCCCTTTTGACACATTAGGCTGCAGGATATCGATACTGGCGACGCCAGAGTTAAAAATCTGCAGTTTTTCCGCGCAGATTGCCTTAAGCTTCTCCTCAGTTTCGCCCATGCGATCAGTGCCTGGTACAATCACGATTTCAGTGAATTTGTCATCCGGCAAAGGCAGAAAGCTAGTTACATCTAGATTATGAGAGAAATAGAAATCCATTCTTTCGCGAAAAGCCGGGTCAGCCTCCTCCAAGAAATAACAGTACTTGATCCCGCAAAGCATGGCCCGTTTTGCCAGTCCGCTTTCCGCAATTATTTGCATTATTTCTTGGACCATGGACCGGTCAATTTCGTCTGCTTTAATCAGCTGGCCCTTTTCAAAAATTATTGAACCATTCGAGCCGCCAATTGTCATTTCATCCTTCATCGGGAAGAAGTCCGCTACTTGCTGGTACTGGTCTCCCGAAATAGGCAAGACGCGGATGCCTTTTGCCCGCAGCAGGTCAAAATCGCGCGCCCAGCGTTCACGTTCATAAAATCCCTTTTTGGGCATGAAGCTTTCATCCATATCAAAAGCAATCAATTTTATCATGGCTATCTCCCGCAAAATTTTTGCTTTTCCCAGCTTAATCTAAATAACTGTAGGGATCCGGATTCTTGGCCCGGGCGGGCATCTTGTAGCGGCCAAAGAAGATCATGGCATGGTGGGTATGGATCCACTCCTCCTTTGGCAGTAGCTCCTCCAGCCGCTTTTCCACCTGCAAAGGCGTTGCCTTCTCCGGCACGATCTTGAACTTCTTGGCGATCCGGGACACGTGGGTGTCGACCGCGATGGCCGGAATCCCCCAGCCCTCAGCCAAAACGACATTGGCCGTCTTGTTGCCGACCCCGGCTAATTTCACCAGGTCTTCCTTTTTGCCCGGCACTTGGCCGCCGTATTCAGCAACCAGGGTCTGGGCCATTTCCTTGAGGTGCTTGGCTTTAGAATGATAGAGGCCCAGGTGGGAAATATCCACCTCGATTTCCTCCTGGCTGGCCGCCGCCATGGCTTTCGGGGTCGGAAAGTCCACAAAGAGCTGGGGGGTCACCTTGTTAACCATCTTGTCTGTCGTCTGGGCACTGAGTAGGACCGCACACAAAAGCTGGAAGCGGTTATCCCAGTTCAGCTCCCCTTTTGCTTCCGGAAACATGGCGTCGATCCGCTTTAAAACGCTTCTTGCTTCTTCATCACTTAAGAGCCTTTCGTCTTTTTCCATTAAAATCCTCCCAAAAATTTACTAACGGTTTCTCTCTAAATACTGCTGGACCTCGCTGGCAGTCTTTAAATTCATTCTCTCCCAATTCAGCAAAATCCGGTCAACATACTTGAAGCTCATGGCCCGGGACAAGACTGCTTCCCGAAGAGCCAGCTTGATGATCTCCGGGGCGTAGTGGTCTAAATTCAGCCAGTCCTGGATTTCCTCCCGCTCAATCGGGGTCAAGTAGCGACCGAATTCGATCTCAAACTCCCGGGCCAGGTCACTCATTGGATCGTTGTTCAAGCTGTCTTTTGCTTCTGCTAAAACTTCCCCGTTCATGTCCTTGACCTGGACATGCTGGTCCAGATACTGGTCCAGTTTGTCATAGAGCTCATCCAAACTGTAGCGGCTGCTGATCTTCCCGCTGGCGTCCTTTGCCTGCCTAAGTGACAGGCAGCCCTTGTCCAGCAGGCTCTGGATCAAGAGGGTGACGTCACTGACGCTGAAGCTGGTATTGGCCGCAATTTTTTCATTGCTGGGAAAGTAATTTCCCCTTTGAAAAAAAGCTTCCAGCTGCAAGACCAGGGCCAATTCCGCTTCAGTCAAGCCTAGGCGGGCATAGTAGGCAATCAGGCCATTGCTGATGCTGGTCACTCCCAGCTGCCGGTAAAAATTGTAACTTGGCATTCTCTCACGTTCTTTCACAAAAATAAAAGAGTGAGCTAACTCACTCTTTTATTTTAGCTTTTATACTTGTTAAAAAACAACTAATGCGCTTATGGCTGCATTCTGTTGATCATTCTTGGGAATGGAATGGCTTCACGAACGTGGTCCAGCTTGCAGATCCAGGCAATAACCCGTTCAAAGCCCATCCCGAAGCCGGAGTGCGGCACGCTGCCGTACTTTCTCAGGTCCAGGTACCAGGAGTAGTCATCCAGGTTAAGGCCCGCTTCCTCGATTTGTGCCTTCAAGGTGTCGTAGTCAGCTTCACGTTCTGACCCGCCCATGATTTCCCCGTAGCCTTCTGGTGCTTCCACGTCAGCGCAGAGGTAAGTCAATGGGTTTTCCGGGTTCTTCTTCA
>NZ_CALVGT010000052.1 GCF_944327175.1 uncultured Lactobacillus sp. | reverse complement strand
CAACAAGGGTTTGTTGGTCAATGCGGACATCAACGGTGCAATGCAGATAGTAAGAAAAGTATTCCCGAACGTCTCATTTGCGAACGGGATAGTGGATGCTGTGTTGCATCCAGCCAAATGGTCTCCTCTCATTTGAGGAGCCACTTGGCAAACGAGTAAATTTGGTGTCTGTGCATAGAACCTCGGTTGACGGGCTGTAAAGTCGTCCTCTAGTTTGCTTGATCTGACCTAACATAGATCAAGGGAGCATTTGTAATGCTCAAGCATTGCATGAAAAAGGTTGGTCTAGATATTAAGGCTGTTAAAGCAGACACTTGGCTAAATTATGTCAAATGACACAATTTGACCGAATTTTCTCTTACATGGTAAAATAGCAGAGTAATAGAGAACTTGCCGCGCGGCAGGCTCTATTTCCTGGAGCGGCGGTGTTTTCCCCATGTTATCGCCGCCCCGGAGGTTATAAATCAGTCGAGTGCTGGTGACAACCTACATTTCCTATTAATCCTAATGAGAACCGGCCCCCTGGCCGGCTCTTTTTTTCGCTTGCACCCGGGGACTTTTTTAGTTAATGTAGAAACAGATATAATTGGACGGTGACAGAAAAAATGCAGATCAACCTGAAAGACTTAACTAAAGCAATCGAAGAACAGACCTACCTGTCTGACATGGAGACCATTAAATATTCCGAAGTCTCCCGGAGCAAAAAGAAGCTGCGTGAACACGCCTTGACCATGGTCCAGGAAGTGGCCACGGCCTTAAAGAAGGACCGCTTGATGCAGGTCCAGCTGGTTTTGGAAGGGAAGAACCCCATCACTTTTGCCCTGGAAACCAACATCATCAACTTGCCCCTGGCCAACTACAAGAAGCTGATCAATTTCTTTGACGAAGAAGAAGCCCAGCCGGTCAAGGTTTACTTTGAAACGGCCAGCGAATACCTGAACGCTTCCCACTTCCGGATCGACCTCTTCATGGATGGCGACGAATTAGTCGCGGACGTTGAAGGGGCGGCCGACCGCCTGGCTGACGCCATGAGCGAGAAGATCAAGCAGGTGAAGGAAGGCGAAGCAGCCGCCAAGGAAGCGGCCAAAGAAGCCAAGTCCAAGGAAAAGGAAGCTAAAGAAGACAAGTCCAAGGCCAAGACGAAGAAAGAGGCATAATTATGTGGAGCTGGAACGTACTGGGGGTGGCCCTCTGGGTGGGAGCCATCGTTTACCTGGTTTTTATCGTGCAAAATATCCGCCGCCGCCGTTTGAAGATGATCATCCAGCGCCAGCACAAGTTTGAATGGGGCAACTCCCTGATCAGCCTGCTGGAAGTCGCCAGCTTCTGCCTTTTGGCTGGCTGGCTCTTAGCCGTCAGCCTCTTTGACGACCCGAACTTGACGGATACTTCCCGGATTACTTCATCCGTGACCTACAAGCCCCTGGTCCTGCAGCCTAGTGCCAGCCAGAGCTACTACGTCCAGGTCAAGTCTGCTAAGAACCGGGACCTCAGCCAGCAGTATATTTTTTACATTAAAGGGAAAAAGTACACCGTGCCCAGCCACTTGGCCACGGTCTCCTATAGCAAGGACCCGATCAACGTGACGGCCTCAGCCCTGCCCTTCAGCCGCAAGGAACTGAAGAAGGAAGATTCCCGCTACCAGCAGGCCTACGTGGCCATCTATACGGCCAAGTACAAGAATACAACGGTCAACGGCCTGGGCCTGCACGCTGGCCGGCAAGCCAAGCGCTTCTACCTGATCCGGGTGCCGGACAGTTCCTTTATTGACAAGGAAAACAAGTAAAAATTAAAGAAAAAGCAAAAATCGCCTTCTAGCAGAAGGCGATTTTTTTACTTTAGTTTGCTATTATTTTTTCTCAAATCTGACTATGCGGAGTCCGGTGCTTTTGCCTTTTTCTTCCTTGATGTAAGCCAGGAGGCCGCCGCCCAGGAAGGCCAAGAGGAGGTTAGAGGTCGGGAAGTCCAGGACATTGCCGGACATGTAGCTGGCCCCCAGGAGAAGGGCGCTGGCGAGCAAGAGGCTGGTTAAGTAGAAGGTCCGGCAGGCTTTTTCCTTCAGCCATGCAAAGGCCCCGTAAAGGATGATGGCCGGGTAGGCGATTAAGTAAAGGACAGCGCCGACTAGCCCCAGGGAGTAGTACTGGGCCGTGAAGTCCCGCTCTAGGTTGAAGATGTTGGTCTGCCGCATATAACCGATCCCCAGCCACTTGTCCAAAGGATCGTTGTCATACTTGACCACCTGCTTAAGCATGGCCTCTTCAACCTTGCGGTTGGCCAGGCGGACGCTGGCCGGCTCTTTAAGCAGGTCGATCCAGAATTGCGGGTCGTACTTATATGGGTAGGACTTGCTAATGAAGCGCTTGTTTAAGGCGTACTTCTTGTAATATTTGGCCAAAAAGTCCTTTTCAAACTCTCGCAGCTTGTCCGGATCACTCTTGTACTTGGCCAGGCCCGTCTTTAAGATCGCGTTTTCCTTGTCGATCTTGGAGTCATGGCTGTTAGCCCAGTAGATCTCGTACTTGTAGCGCTGGATGGCCGGGGAGACCTGCCAGCAGACCCCGGTAATCCCGGCCAAGGCCAAAAGGGTGACCAGGCCAGCTTTAGAGAACTTGACGTTTTTTAAGAAAAGCAGGTGGACCAGCCAGGCAATCAAGCTGCCGGCCAGGGTTCCGGCTAAGCCGTAGAGGGCGACTTTAGTGCCGACTTCCAGCATGGCCAAAGTCTGGCTGAGGGCCAAAAGGCCGGTCTGCCAGGAGAAGCGCTCAAGAAGCAGGTAGAAGACGACCGGGGCCAGCATCAAGAGGATGGCACTCAAGGTGTTGGTAAAGTAGAAGAAACCCTTGGAGGCGCTGTGGGAGTAGCCGTAAAGCGGCCCCATGAACCAGGTGAAGATATTGCCGGAGATTACCCCAGTTTCGTAGGACTTCAGGGAAATCACGAAGAGGTTGCTCAAGACGATGGTGCCGGTGAAGAGGCCGCTGACCCAGGCGAAGGCTTTTAACAAGAAGTCCTGGCTGATTTCCAGGCTCTTGGTCACCCAGATCAAGGCCAGGGGCAGGAGCATTCTGAAGAGGTAAAAAATCTCCCCGAAATTCGAGTAGCCGTAATCATTCGGGCTAAGGCTCTTAAAGTTCTGCATGTGCCAAAGGTGGAAGATCCCGTAGAGGGTCAAGAGGGCCAGGTAGGCCCAGAGCCAGGCTGGAGGCAATTTCTTTTGTCCCCAGACAAGCAGGCCGACCAAGACAACTACTCCGGCGATCCGGATGATGGTCGGGATGGTGAAGGGCAGGATGGTGGCCAGCTTCCCCCGGTAGAAGAAGTCCAAATCCAGGAAGGGTTGGAGGAGGATGAACCAGTAGAGCAGGCTTTTAGTTTTTTCTTTCATGTTGTCAACTCGCTTTCCCTACTATCTTAACAAAAAACTCCGCGGGATAACCGCGGAGTTTTCTTACTTACTCTTCTTGGCCGGAGCCTTCTTTTCCTTCTTGTCCTTATCCTTGTCGGCAGCCTTCAAGGTCGGGGCCACTTTTTCGATGGTCACGTTGTTGGTGGAGAGGGCCTTGGCCTTCTTGGCTGACCGGGCCGGCTTCATGTTCTTGAAGTTGACGACTAGCTTGTAGTTGAGGTCGCTGACGGCAGTAGCGTCAACGTCGTCAAAGGAAGTGATGGCCAGGAGGGCAGAGTTTTCATAGATCTTTTCCACCGTGCCTTGGAACTGCTTCTTCAGTTCTTCTTCTGACTTGGCGTTAACGACGGCACCTAATTCAACATCGGCTTTCTTCATGGCAATCTCCTTAATTCGTAAATGGTTAAATTTTCAACTAAGCTATGATATAGTATAGAGCGAAAATTTTCAAGTTAGGAGATCCCTTTTGGCTAAAAAAATTATCTTGATCGCTGGTCCCAGCGGGGCTGGCAAGACGACCATATCTGAATACCTGGCTGACCGCTACCAGATCCCCCGGGTGATCACCCACACTACCCGGCCCAGACGGCCTGGGGAAAGCGAGTCAGCTTACTACTTTGAAGACGATGCTTCTTTTGCCCAGCTGCACTTCTTTGAACATGTCAAATACGGGGACTACCAGTACGGGTCCAGTAAAGAAGGGCTGGATCGGGCCTGGGCCAAGAACGACCTGGTCAGCTTGATCGTGGACATCAAGGGGGCCCGGTCCTACCTGGAAGCATTAGGTGACCAGGTTTACTTCCTTTATGTGACTTGCGGCCTGGACACTTTGGCGCAAAGAATGGCTGACCGGGGTGATGCAAGTGACCAGATCAAGAAGCGGCTGGCCGGCAGCGAGTTGAACGAATTGCCGGAAGATTTGGCTTCTTTCGCCCATGTCCTGGTCAATGACGACCTGCAAGCGACCTATGCCAGCTTGGATGCCTTGGTCAGAAAATTACAAGATTAAGCTTTTTCTCATAGATTGTAAAAAAGGCGTGACCTTTTTGAAACAGAATTGAAATATTTCCCCTGTAAGATGTTAAACATCAAGTTAAGAAAAGGAAGTAAATCATTTTGAAGTTCAAGAAGTCATTAGCCAAAGTAGTCGCGGCCGTATCCCTGGCCTTCGCCGGTTTCGTTGCCGTAAATACTGTTAACACGCAAAACAACACTGTCCAAGCTGCTTCTAAAACCAGCCAGCGCAATAAGGTCGTCTCCCTGGCCAAGAAGCAAGTCGGCAAGCGTTACGTATACGGGGCAACCGGTCCTAACGCCTTTGACTGCTCAGGCTTGACTTCATACGTCTACAGCCACGCCATCGGCAAGTACATCAGCCGGACTACTTACAGCCAAGTTTACCGAGGCAAGACTGTTAGGGTTTCAACTGCCAAGCTGAAGAAGGGCGACCTGCTCTTCTGGGGTTCCAAGTCTTCCCCATACCACGTGGGCATCTATGTTGGGGGCGGCCAATACGTGCATGCTGCTACGCCAAGCCAGGGTGTCCGTAAGCAATACCTGAGCTCCTACTTCTGGCCATCAACTGCCAAGCGGGTTATCTAATTAGCAAACTTCAAAATGATCAAATCAGCGTCCTTGAGGCACCCGCCTCAGGGGCGTTTTTCTTTGCCTTTTTGGCCTGCAGATTAAAAGAGAAAGCTGGACTTTTAAGGGAAGGATTTACGGAAAGCAAATTCTGTCAGCTCTTACCTGGCTTAGAAAGACGGGAGAAAATTAAATAGTTAAGAAGTTAAGGAAAGGGCTTGTAAATGAGAAAGGAATTAAATAAAATAGGGGCAATTATTGAAAGAAATAAAGTGAAGTCCTAGAAAAGAAGGTATTCAAGATGAGAATTGCATGTTACGGCGTTAGGCCGCTGGAAAGAAGTTATTTTGAAAAACTGAACAAGTATGATTACGACTTGAAGCTCATTCCTGAATACTTGAACCGGGAAAATGTTACCCAAGCCGCTGACTGCGACGCCGTCCTGGTCCGGGGCAATTGCCTCTGTGACCGGACCAACCTGGAGCAGTTCAAGGACTATGGCATCTCCTGGGTCTTCACCCGGTCAGTCGGCGTGGACCACTTCGACCTGGAAGCTGCTAAAGACCTGGGCATCTCAGTTGCCCGGGTGCCAAACTACTCCCCATACGCGGTAGCCAACCTGGCCTTTACCCTGGGCCTGACTTTGTCAAGACACGTTGGTGAAGCTGCCCATCATGTCCATGAACAGGATTTTGGGATGCATCCGGACTACTTCGCTACGGAATTCAACCGCTTGAAGGTCGGCATCTACGGGGCTGGCAAGATCGGGGCGGTTGAAGGCAAGATGTGGCAAGCCTTGGGCGCTGAAGTTTACGCTTATGACCCATTCCCATCTGACTTCGCCAAGCAGTACTGCACTTTTGTAACAGAAGACGAATTGCTGGCAACTTGTGACATCGTTTCTGTTCACGTGCCATACTTCCCAGGCAAGAACGACAAGCTGATGAACGCTGAATTCATCGCTAAGATGAAGGAAGGGGCAGTCTTGGTTAACACGGCCCGGGGCGAACTGGCTGATGAAGCCGCCATCGCTGCCGCTGTCTCTAGCCACCACCTGTCCGGCTACGGCGCTGACGTGGTTTCCAGTGAAAAGAAGATCATGGGCCACAACTTTGACTCTGAAAGCGACGTGCCGGACCAGGAAGTTCAGTCCTTGATGGATCTTTACCCGCGGGTGCTTTTGACTCCGCACATGGGTTCCTTCACTGAACCAGCCCTGGAAGACATGATCTCCCTGTCCTTCAATAATTTCCATAACATGGCCACTGAGGGGGCAGTTGATGCCCGCAATGAAGTCGTGGCCGCGCCTGAAAGCTCCACTTTCGCATCTGAGAAGCTGCGGGCTTAATAAATTAAGGTTCTGGCTCTTTGCCAGGGCCTTTTTTTACGGAAAAATTGTAGGATGTTAAAAAACTGCAAAGGCCTGTTAAAGGAATTGCAAAGGGTCTGTAAATTTCCTGTAACACTCATCGGCTATGATATAAGCATCGAGAAAAGAGAAAGAGAGTTACAACGTAATGAAGCAGTTTAAGCAGATCTTAGCAAAATTAACCTTAGCCCTGGCCCTGGTTGTGCCTGTAGCAATCCAGGTAAACAGCCACCAGGCCCAAGCCGCAAGCAAGACGACTAAGCGGAACAAGGTGGTTAAGCTGGCTAAGAAGCAAGTTGGCAAGCGCTACGTTTACGGCGCTACCGGCCCATACAGCTTTGACTGCTCAGGTTTGACCCAGTACGTTTTCAAGAAGGCGATCAAGAAGTCCATTACCCGGACCACTTATACTCAGGTAAAGAAGGGCAAGAGAGTCAAGGTTTCAACGGCCAAGCTGAAGAAGGGCGACCTGCTCTTCTGGGGCTCCAAGTATTCACCATACCACGTGGGGATTTACGTGGGCGGCGGCCAGTACGTGCACGCGGCTACTCCAAGCCAAGGGGTCCGCAAGCAACGCCTCAGCTCTTACTTCTGGCCATCAATGGCCAAGCGGGTCATCTAAATTATCATTACCTGCTTAAATTACGATAATAACGATAAAAAATAAGGTCAGCGCAGCAAAAAGCCCTGGCCTTTTTAAGTTGGACTTAATTTTAACAATCTGGTATTCCTTTTGTAACATTCCTGTAACATTAGTAACCTATTATATATCTTGCGTAAAGAATCAGAATAGAAAAGGATATCAAGTTTTGAAGTTCAAGAGTTTATTAGTCAAAGTTTTAATGGCCCTGGCTTTGGTCGCACCTGTTGCCGCCAGCGCCCAAGTACCAGCAGCCCAGGCCGCCAAGGTTAAGGCTGTTAACAAGCAAGTCGTAGTCAACTACGTATCCGGCTACAGCGTTAAGGCCTGGAAGAATTACAAGGTTAAGCTTGGCGCGGCCAACGACACTGGCATCAGCTTCAAGCATGGGACCACTTTGACGGTGGTTGGCGAAGTTAAGTACAAGAAGCAAACCTGGTACAAGATTGCTGACAACGAATGGATTCTGGCTTCTTACACTTTGAGTCCTAAAGCCTGGGCCAAGAAGGCAGCAGCTGCTAAGCGGGCCGCTGCCAAGGCAGCTAAGAAGGCTGCGGCAGCCAAGAAGCTATCTAAGAGTAAGAAGACCAAGCAAAACAAGGTTGTTGCCTTGGCCAAGGCCCAACTGGGCAAGCCTTACGTTTGGGGCGCTACTGGTCCTTACAGCTTTGACTGCTCCGGCTTGACTAGCTACGTTTACAGACACGCTCTGGGCAAGTACATTACCCGGACCACTTACACGCAAGTGCACCAAGGCAAGACGATTGCTGTTTCTACTGCAACTTTGAAGAAGGGGGACCTGCTTTTCTGGGGTTCCAAGTCTTCACCGTACCACGTGGGGATTTACGTGGGCGGCGGCAAGTTTGTTCACGCGGCTACTCCAAGCCAGGGCGTGATCAAGCAGAGCCTGAGCTACTACTTCTGGCCATCAACCGCAAAGCGCTTGATTTAATTGAGAAATATCCTTTTATATAGGACGCCAGCTGGCGTCCTTTTTCTTTTGCCTTTTGTTATTAAAAAACAACTGTATTTTTTTCTGTAACCTTTCTGTAACACAACTTCCTTACACTAGAAAAAGCGAATTCAATTTAGGAGAAAACAGTTATAATGAAGCGGAAATTCAGTTTAGTCCTTTTACTGCTGGCGGTTTGGCTGGGCGGGGCGCAGCCAGCCTACGCGGCAACTGACAGCCAGGACAGCAATATTATGATCGTGAAGAAGACCCGGGTAGCCTACAATAAGGGCAATAAGGTCAACACCTGGACCACTTACGGGGCTGGCAAGAAGAAGGCTGGCCGGGTTAAGTCCGGCTACAGGTTTACGGCTACGGGCCAAGCCAAGTACAAGGGGCGGACCTGGTACCGGATCAAGAACAACAAGTGGATTCTGGGCACCAACACGGTCACGACTAAGAAGTACGCTTCAATTAAGGCAGCTGCGGCTAAGAAAGCTAAGCAGAATAAAGTTGTTAAGCTAGCAAACGCCCAAGTTGGCAGGGCTTACGTCTGGGGGGCAACTGGTCCTTACAGTTTTGACTGCTCCGGCTTGACCATGTACGTGTATAAGAAGGCAACTGGCTTGTCATTGCCGCACTACTCAGTCAGCCAACGCTACTACGGCAAGGCAGTTTCAACCAAGAAGCTGGCCAAAGGTGACCTGCTCTTCTTTGGTTCTAAGTCAGCTCCGCATCACGTGGGGATTTACGTGGGCGGCGGCAAGTTTGTCCATGCCTCCAGCCCGACGGT
>NZ_CALVGT010000051.1 GCF_944327175.1 uncultured Lactobacillus sp. | reverse complement strand
CATGGATGGTCCCGGTGATGTAGAAGCTGGCTTCTTGGCGCAGGCCCTTGGCTGCTTCAAAAACTTCCTCGCTAACGGCGTTCTTGCGGACAACGCCTTGGAAGAAGGCCGTGCCGTCTCTTAATTGCAGGAAGACGATCTTCCCGCTGGACCGCTTGTCGGTCAGCCAGACATGCATTCTGACTTCTTCGTCAACGTGCTTGGCTGATTCTCTGATTGAAATCAATTCTGTCATTCTTTTAATTCCACCTTATTTTTTATAACTCTATCCATGATAGCAGATTTTTGCCTAATCTTCTATAACTTATCGACCAGAGACAGGAGTTGGCCATCCTTGAACTTGTAGATGGCATAGCAGTAGCTGCCGTCTGCGTTGACTGCCGTGACTTCCCAGACGGCCTGCTTTTGATACCAGCCCAGGTTGACTTCCTTGATGGTCTTTTTTGGGTAAGACTTCTGAAAACTGGATTTAACCGTGCTTTCGCTGACGCCGTCACTAGCTGAATAATAGTAAGCCTTCCGGGAAGCTGGCAGATAGATAAAGTAAGCTGCCTTGCCCTTGCTGGTTTTTCCGCTGGCGGAATATGATTTGACGCCCCTGCTCAGGTGGTAGTACTTGTCGATCTGCTTCATGGAAGTCTGCTTGACCAGCTTGGCGACCTTCTCTTTCTGCTGACTGTACGGCTTAGCTGCCTTAGCAACAACCGCCACTGTTCCCGCGTAAAGCAAAAACAGGAAGAAGACCAGCCAGGCTAGATACTGCAAGACATTTTTGACTCTTTCGTTAAGCATTTTTCCTCTCGAACTTCAACTTCTTTTTTAACTCACTCGCTTTAACCTTTTGCACCGGAGCCGGCAGGCTGGACCTAAAGGCCGGGCCATAGCTCTTGGTCCAGATCCGGGGATCCAGGATCAAAAACTGCCCATGATCATCCTCGCCCCGGATCAAGCGGCCGCATCCCTGCCGCAGGCGGAGAATCGACCGGGGCAAGGAGTCCTCTTGAAAGACGTCCCAGCCTCTTTGGGCCAGGTAATGCTGCCTGAGGCTAACCTCCGGCAGATCCGGGGACTCAAATGGCAGGCGGGTCGCGATAACCAGGTCGATCCCGCAATTGTGGAAGTCCACCCCTTCCCAAAAGCTATCCGCTCCCAGCAAGATTGACCGTTCAGCGATGACAAAGCGGCGGGTGATCCGCTCATTTGACCCCGTCAAGCCCTGGGCCAGGAGCTCATAGTCCTTAACCCGGGGATCATTCAGCAGTTCAAAGTAGAGCTGCTTGATCAAGTCCAGGTTGGTAAACAGGCATAAGACGTGCTTTTGCCCGCTTAGATCCCTGGTCAAGATATTTTTCAATTCTTCCAAAAAACGCGGGCTGTCCGGTTCCGGCTGCCCCTCTTCCATGGCCAAAATCTCCAGATGGTCAGCCATCGGGAAGCTGGCCTTGCCCTTATAGCAGGAAACACCCAAATTCGGCAGGGCCAGGACCTGCTTGGCAAAATCAAAATTGCCGTCATTAGTTATTGTCGCACTGATCATGCTGATATGGTCAAAGCGGTCGTAAATTTTATGCAATTCT
The DNA here is from genome assembly GCF_944327175.1 of uncultured Lactobacillus sp. Classification (GTDB taxonomy): domain Bacteria; phylum Bacillota; class Bacilli; order Lactobacillales; family Lactobacillaceae; genus Lactobacillus. Next base: position 40,440 of record NZ_CALVGT010000051.1, on the reverse strand, counting down.
TCAGAACTGTCCAGACTGAGCCAGTGGAGGTTGCTGCTGAGGGCATCCTCAGGGTTGGTCACGTTGACCACGAAGCCCAGATGACCTAAGAGCGGCTGGTTCAAGAGGTCAGCCAGCTGGTAGCTCTTTTCCGTGTAGTATTCCAACAAGTCAACCTGGTCGTTCAATTCTTCCAGCAAAGATTCCTCATCCGTTAAAAAGCGGTCTTTTTCCTGCTCCAGCAAGTAGCGGATCTGGTTGGTATGGATCCGGACCTGTTCTAATTGCTGCTGGAACTGTCTAAGCAGGGGCTTAAACTGGGAGTTTTCCGGGAAAAGGTCCTGGCCCTGGATGGTCAGTTGCAGGCTCTTGTTGGGTAAAACGACCTGGCTAATTGCCTGCCCCTTGTGCTGGTAGAGGTACTTTTGCATCCGGTTCAAGCTGTGAATCAAGTCCAGGCTCTCCTGGTCCAAGAGGTCCAGCATGAATTGCAGCTGGACATTTTCCTCGCTTTGCCTGAGCAGGTTGTTGTCCGTAAAGTAGAGCAAGTTGCGCAGGTGACTGATGCTGCCCCAAATCGCTTCCAGACGCAGGGAGTCCGTCCGTGCTGTCTGCAGGTTTTCGCTGAAGCGATGGGCCTCATCAATTACCAGATAAGGGTTCTGCCCCCAGATAGAGTCCATGTAGTGGTTGACCAGGTAGGCGTGGTTGGTTACCAAAATATTGGCCTGCTCCTGCCGGCGGCGGGCCAGGTTCCAGAAGTCAACGCTGGCAAACTGACTGGCCACCCGGGCATCCCCGGGGTGCTTGAGCTGGTTAAAAATCGGCAGCTGCTGGCTAGTCAGCTGCAATTCGTCCAGGTCCCCGGTCGTCGTTTCCGTCAGCCAGACCAGGATCTGCATCTGCAAGAGCAAAGTCGCCTTGTTGGGCGAATTCTGGTAGAGACTCTGGGCAAAACCGTCTAAATCCAGGTAGTGGCTGCTGGACTTGACCATTTCCGCGTTTAATCCTAAGCCAGTAACCCGCAGGAGCTGGGGAATTTCCTGGTCCAGGAGCTGCTGCTGGAGGACCTTGGTCGGCGTGGCAATCACTAATTTTTTGCCAGAGTAGAGCTGGTAGGCATAGGCGAAAAGGTAGGCAAAAGTCTTCCCTGTCCCGTTTGGCGCTTCAGCCAGCATGACCCTTTGCCCGGCATCTTCGACAAAGTCGTGCAGGCGGTCGATTAGGTCCGCTTGGCCTTGCCGGTAATTGATCTTGCCTTTAAAAAGCTTGCGTTTGTCGGCGTCTTTAACTGGGAAATGTCCGTTTTCCCCAAGCTCAACCGCGGGAATCTCCTGCCTCTTTAAGACCAGGTTGCGGACCTGCATCTTGTCTTTGGGCAGCTTGCGCCTGCTTTGCCGGGACTGGTCAGCAATCACCTTGATCACGTCCCCCGTGTCCCGGATAAGGCCACTGGCCAAAGAGCCCAGGACATTCAAAGTTGCCTGGGGCAAGGAGGCCAGCTTGTCAATGATCTTTAAGAGCAAAACAGCTGTCCCATAGGCGTCAGAATCAGCCTTGTGGGGGTTGGCGTGCTTGATCTCCAGACTGGCCGTCAAGTCCCGCAACTTATAAGAAGGTAGGGTCGGAAAGGCAATCTTGGCCAGTTCAACCGTGTCAACCGCCTTGCAGGTCAAGGCCTCAAAGCCGGCATTGGTCAATTCGTAGTTCAAGAAAGGAAAGTCGAAATTGACGTTATGGGCCACGAAAACCGTATCCTGCAGGATCTCGCGGATCTTCGGGGCATAGTGCTTGAAATCAGCCTGGCCGGCCACCATCTTCTGGTCGATCCCGGTCAAATTGGTCACGGCCAGGGGAATTTCCCGGTGGGGGTTCATCATGAAGGAATAAGTTTTAACCACTTCACCATCTTTGACTATGGCGCAGCCAAACTGGATGATCCGGTCCCCCTCTTCCTTGCGCGTCCCGGTCGTTTCCAAGTCAACGACCGCGAAGCTTTCGCCGGCAAAAAAATCCGCCATTTTCCGCTCCTTTCACTCCTAAAAACTTCTAATCAACTTCAACAATTTCCCGGCAGCTCAAAAGTACCAGGTACTTTTTCAAAACGGGCAGCCGGCCAGATTCATTCAAGGCCCGCTCATAAAGGCGCAGCTGGCCCTGGTACTTCTCTTTCAGCTTCTGAATTGCTTCATCCTGCTTACGCGGGTTAACATGGTCCGTCTTGTAGTCAAATAAAATGATACCATTCTCTGCTTCATAATAGCCATCGATTGTCCCGTGAATCAAAATTTCTCCTGGAAAATCGCTGAAATCCTTAAATAAAGTCTTCGGCGACAGGATGGTGGCAAAATTTTCCTCCCGGTGGAGGCGGTCAGGCTGCTGGTAAAAGTCCTGGGCAAAGTCGCTCTTGACAAACCAGGACAAGGCTTCCCGGTCCAGCTTGCTGGCCAAGGTCTGGCTCAGCCGGCCCTTTTCCACCAGGCCGGTAATGCAGCTATCAATGGCATCCTTGTCGCCTTTGGCATAGTCATAATACTGCAAGACAAGGTGGCTGGCCGTCCCCAGTTCAGCTGAGCTGACCGTATTTTGGAAAAGAAAGTCGGGTTCAGTATCGATCGGCTGCAAATACCTGTTGGCTGACTGCAGTTCTGAAATGTGGGCGTCAGCCAGTTCGTCTTCGATCGGGTCACCAAAAGCCTTCTTGATTTCAGAAACCGCCTGGTAAGCCGTGGTCCGGCTGGCATCCAAGTAAGGGTAGCCGCCCTGGCTGAAGGCATAGAGCTTTTCTGCCTGCTTAAAGACGGCTGCTTCATCTTCCGTCAAGTCTGCCCCGCTGGCTGCCACGGCCTCATTGACCGGCAACTGAGCCTGGTCTTTCTTGGGGTCAAAGTGGACAAAGACCAGACTGCCTTCTTGACCTATCGCCAGGTCGCTGACGGCTTTTTCACCCAGCCGCTTCTGCTGCTTGGCGCGGGCTAAAGCCGGGGCCAAAAAGTCCAGGGGCTTGGCTACCTTCATCTTGTCCAAAAGAGGCAGGCGGCCAACGGAAATTTCCTTGGCCCACTTCTCTTCCAGGTCCGCCAGGTCGGTTCTAGCTGGCAGCTTGATATTGGCCGCCAAAATCAGCTTCTGCTTGGCCCGGGTCAAAGCCACGTAAAGCAGGCGGGCTTCTTCTTCCAGCAGCTTCTGCTTTTTGGCAATCTTCAGCCAGGCATTAACCAAAGTATCTGCCCGGTATTCCGCTTCATCAAAGGGATAGGCAAAGGACAAGCCCAGGCCGCTGCCATCTAAGACATAGCTGCCGGAAATGTCTTGCTGGTAATTGTAGCGGTGCTCCAGACCCAAGACAAAGACGACCGGGAATTCCAGCCCCTTTGAGGCATGGATGGTCATCAGCTTGACTGAGTTGCCGGCATTTTCGCTCAGGATCGGCTGGGCCAGGTCCTTCTGGTTCTTCCGCATTCTGGCAATAAAGTTGATGAACTGGTAAAGGTCCTTGAAGCCCGAACTTTCGTAGGCGCTGGCTCTTTCGTACAAGGCTGTCAAGTTGAGCCGGCGCTGCTGGCCGTTGGTCATGGCCGTCACGATTTCCAAAAAGCTGGTCCGCTCGTAAATGGTCCAGAGAAGTTCTGAAATCCGGTGGCTCAAGGAAAAGTCGCGAAGGTCCTGCAATTGGGCCAAAAAGTCCCGGCAGCGGGCAGCCAAATCTGTATCTTTTTTAGCATAAGTTCTTAAAGCCGCGTAGAAGCTGGTGCTCTTGTTAACCAGACGGATTTCCGCCAAATCTGAACTGGAGAAGTTGAAGATAGGAGACCGCAGAACCGCCACCAGGGGGATATCCTGGTCCGGATTGTCGATGATCTTCAAATAGGACATGATAACCGTCAACTCAAAGGTCTGGAAGTAGTTCTGGACATCCATGACAAAGAGCGGGATCCCGTAGCGGTCAAATTCCTGCTTGATGTCCAGGTTGCTGGTCTTGGACCGGGTCAGGATGGCAATATCGCCATAGCTGACCGGCCGGGTCTGCCCAGTCTTTGGGTCAAAAATTGGCGTCTGGTCGGCAAGCAATTTTTGGATCCGGCTGATGACCATGGCTAAATCGCCCTGGTTCAACTCCCCGTCATCTTCTGTTGCCGATGAATCTTCCTGGTAGAGGACTTCTGTTTCAGTCGGCAGGGCCGCCTCTGGGTCATAGCCGGCCGCGAATTTCAGCTGCCCTTCTTTTTGGTAATCAATCCCGCCGAAGTCCTTGGTTAGGAGGCTGTCAAAGATCAAGTTGACGGCCTGGGTGACCGGCTGGCTGGAGCGGAAGTTTTCGGCAAAAATAATCCGCTGCTTGCCCGCCGAATTTTCCTGGCCATATTCGTCATACTTGGCGATAAACAGGCTGGGTTCCGCCTGGCGGAAGCCGTAGATTGACTGCTTGACGTCCCCAACCATGAAGAGGTTGTTCTTCCCGGCTTTTTTCAGCCGCTGGATCAAGCCGTCCTGCAGGGCGTTGGTGTCCTGGTATTCATCGACCATGATTTCCTTGAAGCGGCTTTGGTAGTAGGCCCGGGCCAGGTCAGAATTTGAACTGTCTTGGGTCAGAATTTCATAGGCCAACTGCTCCATGTCGCTAAAGTCCAGGACCCGGTCAGCCCGCTTCAATTCGTTAAAGCGGTCGATAAAGGCAAGTTCGACTTCCGCTGCCGCTGAGGCAATCTCTGCCCCCTTGGCTAAAAGGGCCTGCTGGTCAGCATTGCTGCTTGCGTAAAAACTGGTATAGACATTGAAGACCAGCTGCTTGCCAGCTTCTTTAACCCCCTTTGCCTCCTCGACAAAATCGGCGATCTCCTTGTTAGTCCGCAGGGTCCCGTCAAACTGGCAAGCCGCCAGCAGCTCTCTTTGCCGGTCAAAGGGATCATCTGTGGCCAGGCTCTCCCGGTAGCTGGCCAGACTGGTGGCAAAAGCCGTAAAAGCTGGCTGGTACTTGGCAAACTTTTTATGGTCAAAGTCGGCTTCGGCCATCAAAGCCGTCAGCTTGTCCGCCAGATTAGAAAATTCTTCCTCCAGGTAAGGCTTGACTTTCTCCTGCCAGAGGGTGCTGTCAACGACGTCGCTGGTCTCCAGCTGGTAAGAGGCAGCCAGCTTTTGCAGCCAAGCCCGGTAGTTGGGCCGGGCCATGGCAAATTGGTATAAATCCAAAAGCAAGTCTCTGGCTGAATTGGCGTTGCTGTCTCCGGTAAAGGCATCATAGAGGGCCAGGAAACGGTCTTTTTTCACTTGATCCGTATTTTGCAGGTAGCCGTTTTCGACATCTCTGAGGGCTCTTTCCTTTAAAAGCTCAATCTGGGTGGCGTCAGTCAAAATACTGAAATCCGGGTCGATATCGATCGCGAAGTAAAAGCGGCGGATGACATCCAAACAGAAGGAGTCGATCGTGGAAATAATCGCGGTATCGATCTCAGCCAGCTGCCGGCGCAAAAAGTCGGCCTGGCTGCCGTCTGTTTCTTCTTGCAGCCGCTCTTGCAGGCGCTGCTTGATCCGCTGCTTCATTTCACTGGCCGCCGCCCGGGTAAAGGTGATGACCAGGAGCTGGTTAACCTCCAAGTGGTCGTCCATGATTTCCCGAATGACTCTTTCAACCAAAACGCTGGTTTTGCCTGAGCCGGCAGAGGCTGAAACCAAAAGGTCCTGCCCCCGGCTTTCAATGGCTCTGGCCTGGTCTGGTGTATATTTTACAGCCATGCTATTTCCTTTCTATGTACCATTCCTTATCCCCTCTGCCGCAGCCGCTTTTCTACCAAGGCCAGCAGATCTACCTTTTTAAGGCTTGGCAGGTCCCGGTAAAAGTTAGTTGGCAGCTGCTGGTCAAAGTAGAAGATATCCTTGTAGTCGCTATAAGCCAGGCCGGTATTGTTGCCTTGCCGGAAAGGATTCAAGGCAATCTGCCCGCTCAAAATCTCGCTGGCCGCGTCCTCAATCAAGGCTTCGACGTATTCCAGCAGCTCCCACATTTCATCTTGGCTGAAAAAGTTGTCTTTTTTGCCAAAGCCTCCGCTCTTGTTCAGCTTGAGGCCCCGGTAGACCGGACTGGATGACTTTTTCTCCAGGACTTTGTCGACTTCTTGGTACCAGGCTGGCTCACTGACAAAGACCCCGGACAATTTCAACTTGTCTTCCCCGCCCAAAAGGTTCTCTTTCAGCTGCAGCTTGCTGTCAAATAAGGCCCCTGTTGATGACGAATTGATAGAATTCAGCTTCCGGGTGACATATTGGTAAAAAGCCCCCAGGAGGTCAAACTGCCGCCCGTCGGCCAAGAGCTCCCGGTTCTTTTCCAGAACGTCCAGGTAGGCGATCATCTGCAGGTCCACCCCGCTGGCAAAGCGGGCCAGGTTGAAGCTGTGGTCAGAAGACTTGTAGTCAATCAGCTGACCTAAAACGTGCTGGTCCCCGTTAAAGAGGTCGACCCGGTCGATCTTGCCCCGGAGGCTGATCTTCCGCTGGCCGGCAAACTTCTTCAAAGGCAAGACCAGGCCAGCCAGCTTTTCAGTTGGGCCAAAGGCCAACTCCCCGTAAGTGGCCCGCATCTTGCTTTCCTGCCTCTTGCGCCGGTAGCTTTGGGCCACCTTGCTGGTCGTCTTGTCAAAGGCCTTGAAGAGATATTCATTGAAAGGATCACGCAAGAACTGCTGGTAGAGGGGTTCTTGCAGGATCTCGCTTCTGACCTGCTTGAGCAAAAGTTCCAGGTCCAGCTCGCTGAGCTTGTCAATTTCGATATTTTTCTTCTGCATTTCCTTGAGCAAGAGCTCAAAGGTCCGGTGGAAATAGTTGCCGGACTGGATGGCGTTCAGCTCGTTTTCTGCCCGGGGCCGCAGGCGCAGACCATAGTTAAGGAAATATTCAAAGGAATTCTGGTAGTAGCTTTCCAGCTGGGAGACTGAAGACAACAGGTCTTTGCCGTACAGACGCTCAGCCAGGTCTTCTGAGATGTCTTGCGGATTGTTGTCGTAAGCCATCCCTTCCGCGATTTCTTCTGCCTTTTCTCCCTCATACTGCCGGCTGAGTTTGACCAGCTTGGCCACCAGCGGGCTTTGGGCAGAATTTTCCTCAGCGTAGGCCAGGTAGCCTAAGCTGGCCCTTGGACTGGTCAAGAAAAGCAAAAGCTGGCGGGCAAATTCTGTCCGGTCTTTTTCAGCGTTATCCGGTAGGTCCCTTTGCCGGTATTCCCGGCCGTCGACTATCTTCAGCAGGCGCTTGTAGTAAATGGAAGGATCCAGCAGGTCGTTATTGGAATTGATTACCGGATAGGAAATGTAGACCCGGTCAGAGGCCAGGGCCAGGGCATTGCCGAATTGGTACTCCTGGTCCAGGTTACGCAGCTGCTGGCTGTCTTCCAGGTAGGCCTCCTGGTCAAAAAAGTCTGCCAGGCTTGTCAGGTTTTCCGTGGTCAAAAAGTTAGGCTGATCGCTGATTTGCGGCAGGCTGCCATTAGCGGCCCCGATAATGAAGACCTGCTTGTAGCTGCTGGTCTGCACCATCCCGTATTCTGATAAAGTAACCGCGTCCAGACTGGCTGGAATCGTCGCGAAATTGGCCTGGGAAAAGGCCGCCGTCAGCATTTTAAAGAAGTCAGCCCAGGCAAAGTTTTCCGGGTTGACCAAAAGGTAGTCTTTAAGTAGAGACAAAAGCAGATTCCAGCACTGCTCCGGCTGCTGGGCCTGCTGCAGGTCTCCCTCCTCGCTGGACTTTAAGCGCCAGGCTTCCAGGCGGGCACTGACCCCGTTTTTGACCAAGAAGTCAAAGAAGAGCTTAACAGCGGTCATGCTGTCTTTTTCAGCCTTGAGCTGACTAGAGAGCCGGGAGATCTTGCTGACAAAAAAGTCCCGCAGCTTGTCCAAACGGTCCAGCCGCTTTTGGTACTGTTCTTGGTCCAGGGCGATGACCTGGGCTTTGGTAAAGTCCTTAAGGGGCTTTTGCCAAAGGCTGTACTTGATTCCGTGGGCCAGGGCAAAGTTTTCCAGCTGGTCGACGTCACGTAAATACGCGGCTTCCCCGGCTTCTGCATCCCCATCTAAATACCAGTCAGGAATCAAGAGGCGGGTCTTCATGATGCCCAAAAGAGCCGGCGTGTCTCCTGCCTGCTGGAGAAGCTTGCCCAAATTCTCCAGTAAAATCACCAGGGGGTGGTACTTCATTTGCTGCTGCAGATCGTCAAAGAAGGGAATCTGGTTTTGCCGCAAGATCGGGGCCAGGTAAGTTTCATACTCCTGCAAATTCGGGGCCAGGACCAAAAAGTCCCGGTACTGGCAGCCCTTTAAAGCTACCTGGTCATAGATGGTCCGGGCCACGAAATATGCTTCAGCGTAGCGGGAATCTGCCTTAACCAGCTGGAGGTTGTTTAAATCCGGCTGGCCCTGGCCCTGCCAGGCACGGTTCAAGTCTCTGGCCGGACTGGCTGGACTGGCGATTTTTTCTCTCTCCCAGGCAAAGTCATGGGCAGAGAAATAGCCGGTCAAGTCCTTGATCGTCTTCTGAACCACGTAGTCGTATTCACCTGCCACGGGTTCAAGCAGACTGCCGTCAGCCGTCTTGAAGGCAAAAGTCATGTCACTGGCAAAAGCCGCCAGCAGCTGCATGGTCATTTTTTCCTGAATGGAAAAATGGGAGAAATCAGTCACGTAGAAGCTGGCCTGGCTGACCAGGTCCGGCCGGCTGGCCAAAAGCTGATTCAGCTGGATGTTTAATTCATCCTTGGTGGCAAAGTGCTTTTCACTAACGATTTCTAAAAAGTCCTGGTAGATCAAGTCCAGGTCGTGCAGCTTGTCCCTGGTCTCATTATCCAGGTCCAAGGCCACTGCCGGATCAGCTGCCCGCTCTAAAAGATTGCCCAGGTCTAGCTGGCCAGTATGAACCTGCAGGATCGTGCTGTAGACCTGCTTAATCATGCCGGAATTGGCGTGGGAATTTTTGAAAAGCAGGAGATCATCTCTGCGCTTGTCGATGATCTGCTCCAAAATCATGGTCGCGGCAGCGTCATCCAGGCTTTCAGGCATAAGCAGGTCGGCCTTTTTAAAGAAAAACCAGGCCAGACGGGAAAAGGACAGGACGTGCAGGTTCTTGACGCTGGTCTCTTCCCGCCCTTGAAGTTGGGCGACTTTGCCTATTGCGGCAACTTCTGTGTTAAACTTGATATGGTTTGGAACAATAATAAAGGTATCTTTGCCGGGCTGGGCCAGATAATTGCGGGCAGCCCGGCCGATGATCTCAGTTTGCAGGGGATCGGACTGTCTGCCGGTTATAATTTTGATCATTGCTTCCACTCCTTTGTTGACTAATCGGTCAATCTAAATTTTATCAATCTCTTTCCTTTTTGGAAACTGATTGCCATTGATTCTAAGCAAACGTTAACCGAACTAATAAATTGATTTTTTGAGGTGATTCTTTTTGCAGACTTCATGTACTGCTCATGGAAAAGTAATTTTGATCGGCGAGCATTCCGTTGTTTACGGCTATGACGCCCTGGCCCTGCCAATTCAGGCCCTGCACATCAAGACAACCGTCAGTGATTATGCCGGTCCGGTCTGGATGGACACCAAGCTCTACCAGGGCCCTTTTTTTGACGCGCCGGCTGACTATAACGGCCTTAAGTATGTCGTCAAGGAGCTTTTGGCCAGAAGCGGGAAAAGTCCCCAGATCAAGCTTACCTATACCGGGGAAATTCCCATGGAGCGCGGACTTGGCTCCTCAGCTACCGTCGCTTACGGTACTACCGTGGCCTTAAGCCAATACCTGGGCTTGCAGTTAAGTGCAAGTGAAGTTATGGCCATCACCAACCAGGCAGAAACGATCAACCACGGCAAGGCTTCCGGCCTGGACGCGGCCACGGTCAATTCCGATTACCTGGTCTTTTTTAATAAGCAAAAGGGCGTAAAAAAGCTCTCCTCAAAATTAGGCGCCAGACTTTTGATCATGGACACGGGCGATTTGGGCAATACCAGAGAAGCCGTTACTATGGTCGCCAAGCTTTTAAATGAGTCACCTGACGCGCAAGTTAGAATGCACAAGCTGGGACAACTGGCTGACGAAGTCAAAGCTGCCTGGCTCGAGCAAGACCCGGAGAGCGTTGGTAAATTCTTCAACCAGGCCCAGGAGCTTTTAGCTTCCTTTAACTTGTCGACAAGCAAGATCGACCGGATCTGCCAGATTGCTGATAAAGGCGGGGCTTTAGGCTGCAAGTTGTCCGGCGGCGGCCTGGGCGGAATCATCATCGCCCTTTGCAAGGATGCCGCTTCCTGCGAAGAGATTGCCCAGGCCTGCCAGGCAGAAATCAGTAACTACTGGATTGAAGAGATTTAATTTTTGCCCAAAAATTATTAAAAAACAGAATTACACAGTAAAGGAATGTGAAACAGATGAGTAAAACTGCCCGCGCCCATACCAATATTGCCTTGATCAAGTACTGGGGCAAGAAGGATGCCAAATTGCGCCTGCCGCTCATGTCCAGCCTGTCCATGACCTTGGATGCCTTCTACAGCGACACCAAAATCTCAGACAGTGAGCAAATGTCTTTTAAATTAAACGGCCAAGCCATTTCCGGTCCGGCTGCTGACCGCGTTTTCGCCTACCTCTGGGCCATGCAGGACCGCTTCGGGCTTAAAGGAAATTTGGCGGTTGAATCGGTCAACCAGGTGCCAACCGCGGCTGGCCTGGCCTCTTCCAGTTCAGCCTTCGCCGCCATGGCAGCGGCTTTTGCCGACCACTACCAGTTAGGCGTTGACCGGCGGGAATTGTCCAGAATGGCCCGGATGGGATCGGGCTCAGCTTCAAGATCTGTTTTCGGCGGTTTTTCCGTCTGGAAAAAAGGCGATAGCGACCAGACTTCTTACGCCTACCCGCTGGACGAAAAGCCGGACATGGACCTGCGTCTTTTGGCCGTTGAAATCAACGACCAGGAAAAGAAGATTTCTTCAACCAAGGGGATGGAAATGAGCAAGAGCTCCCCCTTCTACCAGGTCTGGCTGGACAGAAATGACAGTGAGATCAAGGAGATGGAAGAAGCGATTAAGCAGGCTGACTTTAGCAAATTGGGTTCTCTGGCTGAATTAAATGCCAGTGAGATGCATACTTTAACCTTCACCGCTGTCCCCGGCTTTACCTATTTTGAGCCGAATACCATCAAGGCCATCAAGCTGGTCCAGGATCTGCGCCAGCAAGGGCTGGAGTGCTACTACACCATTGACGCCGGCCCGAACGTCAAGGTCCTCTGCCAGGGGAAAAATTCTAAAGATATTATTAATTGCTTTGAGTCCTCCTTTGATCGTGTTAAGATTATTGAGGCAGGTTTTGGTCCAGGAGTCACTCTGTTGGACTAAAGCTTATTTAATTGGCTATAATGTCTGAGGACGTAATATAAAAAGAAAAAATTAAAAGAATAAGAGGAAGAGTTTTTTTGATTACTGAAAAAGCACCAGGCAAGCTTTACATTGCCGGGGAATACGCTGTTTTGGAACAAGATTGTCCAGCCATTCTGGTCGCCCTTGACCAATACGTCAGGGTGTCAATCAAGCCAAGCAGCAGCGATACTGGTTTGATTCACTCCAAGCAATACTCCCAAGATTCCATTCACTGGGTCAGACGGGGGTCAAAGATGGTGATCGACAACCGGGACAATCCTTTTGAATACATCCTGTCCGCAATTTCTTTCACTGAAAGATACTGCCTGGAACAGAAGGTCAAGATGGACGTTTACGACTTGTTTGTCAATTCTGACCTGGATTCAGCAGATGGCAAGAAGTACGGCCTGGGTTCTTCAGCCGCGGTCACGGTCGCGACGGTCAAGGCAATCCTGCGCTTTTATGGTGTCCAGGCAAGCAAGGACCTGATTTACAAGCTCTCCACAATTTCTCACTACTCAGTCCAAGGCAACGGCAGCGCCGGCGATATCGCGGCCAGCGTCTACGGCGGCTGGATCGCCTACCAGACCTTCAATAAGCTCTGGCTGAAAGAAGAACTGGCAAGTAAGTCCCTGTCAGCAGTGGTCGGTGAAGCCTGGCCAGGTTTGAAGATCCAGCAGCTGGTTCCGCCGAAGGGCATGGAGCTCCTGATTGGCTGGAGCCAGCAGCCGGCTTCAACTTCCCGCCTTGTTGACAAGACTAACGCCAATAAGAACAACCTGCGGACTGAATATGCCAAGTTTTTGGCAGACTCACGCAAGTGCGTTTTGCAGATGATCCGCGGTTTTGAAGAAGCCAACATCGCTTTGATTCAAAAGCAGATCGGCATCAACCGCCGCTTGCTGCAGCATTTTGCCGCTATCAACAATATTGCTATCGAAATTCCCCGCTTGACTGAGCTGATCGAAATTGCCAACAAGTTTGGCGGCGCGGCCAAGACCAGCGGCGCGGGCAACGGCGACTGCGGTATCGTCATCGTCAACAAGGACACCGATATTGACCGCCTCCGCAAGGAATGGGTCAAGAACAACATCCTGCCCCTGGAATTTCACATTCACCAATCTGAATTAACCTACTAAGAGCATTGCGATGTCACAAAGATCTATAAGAAAAGAAGAACATCTGGCTTTGACACAGATGTTTTTTAATGCCCAAAAAGCGAATTCCTTTGACCAGATTCACCTGCTCCGCCCGGCCCTGCCAGAAAGCCAAGTTGACCTAGACACGGTCAAGACGACCTGGTTTGGCAAAGAGCTGGCCGCCCCCTTTTTCATCAACGCGATGACTGGCGGGTCGGAAAAATCCAGGCAGATCAACCGGCAGCTGGGTGAAATTGCCAATAAGCAGCAAATTGCCCTGGCCTTGGGTTCAGCCAGCATCTTGACCAAGGAAGAGGACCAGCTGGAGTCTTTTTACGTAGCTAGAGAAGCCAATCCAGACGGCCTCTTGTTTGCTAATGTTAATCCTTTGACTCCAGCTAAGGCGGCTGCCAAGATCGTCAAGGATCTACAAGCAGATGCCCTGCAGATCCACCTTAACGTGGCCCAGGAGATCCCCATGCCTGAAGGCGACCGGGACTTTGTCTGGCTGGACCGGATGCTGGAGATTAAAGAAGCAGCTGGCGTGCCAGTCATCGTCAAGGAAGTCGGCAGCGGCCTGGATCCAGTCTGCCTGCAAAAGCTGCAGGCAGCTGGCTTTAGCTGGTTCGATATCGGGGGAGCTGGCGGCACCAATTTCGCCCAAATCGAAAACTCCCGCAACCCCCACCCTATGGCGTATTTGAACGACTGCGGCCTGCCAACGGCCCTGGCTGCCCTTTTAGCGGCGCCTTTGACCAAGCAGCTAATCGTCTCTGGCGGGGTCAGAAATCCGCTGGACGTCTTCAAGGGCCTGGCCCTGGGCGGAAAATTTGTAGGCGTGGCCAATCACTTCCTCCACACCCTTTTAAATGAGGGCCTGGATGGCCTGGATGAAGAAATCGGCCGCTGGAAGGAAGAACTGGCCTACCTTTTTGCCTTATATGGGCAAGTCTGTCTGCCAGTCAAGCAGCCATATTACTTAGACTTGGAACTGAAGAATCAGTTTGATCAGCTTAAGCAATATGCTGGCAAATAAAGCAAGCGAGTAAAAAATAAAATCAAAAAAATAACTGTTGACAAAATTTCCTGCCGGATTTATTTGTTAACAGTATTTTTTTGGCGCGGCGTAGCCGCGCTTTTTCTTTTTAATAAAAATTGTAGTAACAAGTAGGATGCTTAAAAAGTAGCAAAAAAAGAATCCAGCTTGCCTGGATTCTTTTCCTTTGTTATTTAGCTGATTAAGCTTCAAATGCCCGGGTCAATGGTGGAACGATTTGCTTCTTCCGGGAAACAACGCCTGGCAGGTGGGCTTCTGAGTCAACCAGTTCCTTGCCGAAGGCCTTGCCAAAGACAGACTTGCTTTCGTCGTCCCCGATGAAGAGAACTTCTGAGTCAGAGTCCAAAACGTTGGTAATTACCAACATGAACAAGTCGTAGCCGTTAGCCTTAGCATCCTTTTCCATGGCTGCCAGGAAGGCGTCCTTACGTTCAAGCGCTTCTGGCACGTCAACAACATTGACTTGGGCGATCCGGGCAGTCTTTGAACCCAGTTCGAAGCTCTTGGCGTCCAGGTCAATCAATTCTTCAACTGACTTAGCAGCGATGTTGGTGCCGGCCTTAAGCAGTTCCAAACCGTATTCCTTGTAGTCAACGCCGGCAATCTTAGCCAGGTCTTCAACTGCTTCCTTGTCGATATCAGTAGTAGTTGGTGACTTCAAAAGCAAGGTGTCAGAAATGATGGCACTGAGCATGATACCAGCAATGTTAGCTGGAATTTCCATGTTTTGTTCCTTGAACATTTCCCACAAAACAGTGGAAGTGCAGCCTACTGGTTCAGCCCGGTAGAACAAGGGGTCGATCGTCGCGAAGTTGCTGATCCGGTGGTGGTCAATAACGTGGGTAACCTTGACTTGGTCCCGGTCTTCAACGCTTTGTTGCGGTTCGTTGTGGTCAACCAGCATGATGGCCTTGACTTCATTTGCGACAGTCTTAACCACGCGTGGTGCTTCAAAGCCGAACTTCTTCAAGGCAAAAGAAGTTTCGTCGTTGGCTTCACCCAAAGCAACGGCTTCAGTGTTGTAGCCATGTTGGTTTTGGAAGTATGAGTAGGCAATCGCCGTGCCGATTGCGTCAGTATCTGGGTTTCTGTGACCAAAAATCAGTTCTTTTTCCATCTTGGAATTTTCCCTTCTAGATTTAGCTAAAATTATTCTCTCTAATTAAGTCTACTAGAAAATCAGCGCTTTGTTCAATCTTTTCGCGATCTTTTTGATTTTTTTAGAACAAGCGGCCGACATCCCTGGCCTGGTCCGGCAAAGGCCGGCCCATGAGCAGCTCTTTGGCTTCCCCATCTGTCCTTACATCGATGACGAAGGAACCATTGCTCTGCCGGTCGCCGACTGGGTAGTCGCTGGTCCGGATAACCTGCTTACGCAGGCTGGAAGTGATCAAGATCATCTCATGGTTTTGCCCGTAAGCCTTCAAGGCCACGATCCGGTGTGGCTTGGTCTTCAAGTTCCGCAAAACCAATACTCCCCGCTTGGCCCGGCTGGTCTTGCCGATCAATTTCAGCGGCATCTGCTTGAAGGCCCCTCTTTGGGTTACCAGACCCAGCTTGAGCAGGTCTTCATATTGCGGGTCAGTCACCAGGCAGGCAACGACATAGTCGTCTTCTTTCAAGTTGATTGACTTGACCCCAGCTGCCCGAGCCCCGACTTGCGGAACTTCAGCAATGTCATATTTAAGGGCAAAGGCCTGGTTGGTAAAGAGGGTAATTTCCCGTTTTTCACCAGCCTTGACCAGGTCCACGGTGATGACGCGGGAGTCCTTCCCCTTCATCTTCATGGCCATGATTGCCCGGGACTTGTAAGTTCTGGTTGGCTGCAGGTCGGCCAAGGCCACCTGCTTGATAAAGCCGTCATTTGTGGCCAGCAGGAAGGACAAATCTGGATCATCCAAATTATCTAGGGCAAAGACCTGGATAATGCTTTCGTCAGCTGCCAGGCCCAGTTCCTGGGACAGGTGCTGGCCAACATCCTTCCACTTGCTTTCAACCAGCTCGTGTACCGGCCGGTAGATCAAGTTGCCGTGGTTGGTGAAGAGGTAAAGGTTGGTCAAAGTCGACAGAGTCCCTTCATAAACCACCCGGTCAGTTTCCGGCAGGCCATTGTCACCGGCTTCTGTTGACTGGAAGGACCGCATTGATGACCGCTTGATGTAGCCGTCGCGGCTGATCAAGACCCGGACGGATTCTTCCGTGATCAAGGCCTTTTCATCAACTTCGACTCTAGCCGTTTCATCGCTGATTTCACTCAGCCGGTCTGAGCCAAATTCCTTCTTGACGGCCCGTAGTTCCTTGATAATTTCCTTTTGTAAAACTTTCGGATCCGCCAATATCTTCTCGTAAGCCGCGATCTTGCCCTTCAGTTCCTCTTCTTCAGCCTGCAGGGCCAAAACGTCAGTATTGGTCAAGCGGTAAAGCTGCAAGGAGACGATGGCTTCAGCCTGCCGGTCAGTGAAGGCAAATTCGGCTACCAGGTTCTTCTTGGCATCAGACTTGTTCTTGGAAGCCCGGATAACCTTGATCACCCGGTCCAAGATGCTCATAGCCTTGATCAAGCCCTGGATGATTTCTAGCCGGTCTGAGGCCTTCTTCAAGTCGAACTGGGTCCGCTTGGTGACGACTTCTTCTTCGTGCTCCAGGTAAGCAGCTAAAATCCGCTTAAGGCCCACTTGAACCGGAGTCATGTGGTCAATGGCCACCATGTTGAAATTGTAGGAAACCTGCAGGTCAGTATTCTTTAAAAGGTAGTTGAGGATGTTCTGGGCGTCAGCGTCCTTCTTAAGTTCGATGACGATGGAGAGACCATGGCGGTCAGTTTCATCTCTGACTTCACTGATCCCATCCAGTTCCCGGCTGACCCGGATTTCGTCGATCTTCTTGACCAGCTGGGCCTTGTTGACCAGGTAAGGTATTTCTGTCACCACGATCTGCTGGCGGTGACCCCGGATCTCTTCAATTTGGGTCTTGGCCCGGACTTGAATCCGGCCCTTACCGGTCTTGTAGGCATCCCGCAAGCCCTTTTTGCCCATGACGATCCCGCCAGTTGGGAAGTCTGGCCCTTTAACAAAAGTCATCAGGTCTTCCAGGCTGGCGTCCGGGTGCTTAAGCAGGTGGATAGTGGCGTCCAAAATCTCGCCCAGGTTGTGAGGCGGAATTTCCGTAGCATAACCAGAGGAAATCCCAGTTGACCCATTGACCAGAAGATTAGGGAAGCGGGCCGGCAAAACCGTCGGTTCATAAGCGGTGTCGTCGAAGTTGAGCACCATTGGCACGGTTTCCTTGTCAATGTCTTCCAACAGGACATTGGAAATCTTGGCCAGGCGGGATTCCGTATAACGCATGGCAGCAGGACTGTCACCGTCCATGGACCCGTTGTTGCCGTGCATTTCGATCAATGGCTCTCTCATCTTCCAGTCTTGAGACAGGAAAACCAGGGCCCCGTAAATAGAGCTGTCGCCGTGCGGGTGGTAATTACCCATGATGTTACCGACGGCCTTGGCTGCCTTCTTAAAAGGCTTGTCAGCCGTGTTGCCGTCCCGGTACATGGCGTAAAGAATCCGCCTTTGCACGGGTTTGAGCCCGTCGCGGATGTCCGGCAGGGCCCGTTCTTGAATAATATATTTGGAATAGCGGCCAAAGCGTTCGCCCATGACCTGTTCCAAAGGCATTTCACGAATCCGCTCGTGAGTTTCTGGCATATACTGCTTCCTTCCTAATCATTTACCTTGTCTAAGATCGACTCTTCATCGCCAAGGCGGAACTTGACGTTTTCCTCAATCCACTTTCTTCTGGCGGAAGCCTGGTCCCCCATCAAGGTGGTCACCCGGCGTTCAGCCAACTGGGCATCGTCGATTCTGACCCGGATCAGCATCCGGCTTTCCGGATTCATAGTCGTCTCCCAGAGCTGGTCTGCGTTCATTTCCCCCAGCCCCTTGAAGCGCTGCAGGGCGTATCCCTTGCCGATCTTCTTCTCATCCTCGTCACGCTCTTCATCGGTCCAGGCGTAAAGGTTGGTCTGCTTCTTGCTGATTCTGTAAAGCGGCGGCAGGGCGATGTAAACCTTGCCTGCTTCGATCATCGGCCGCATGTAGCGGTAGAAGAAGGTCAAAAGCAGGATCTGGATGTGGGCTCCGTCGTCGTCGGCGTCAGTCATGATGATGATCTTGTCGTAGTTGGAGTCTTCGATCTTGAATTCTGTCCCGACTCCAGCCCCGATCGTGTGGATCATCGTGTTGATTTCTTCGTTCTTAAAAATATCCGCCAGCTTGGCCCGCTGGGTGTTCAAGACCTTCCCCCGCAAAGGCAGGATGGCCTGGAAGCGGCGGTCCCGGCCTTGCTTGGCACTGCCGCCGGCTGAGTCACCTTCGACTAAGAAAAGCTCGTTTTTCTTGGGGTTTCTGGACTGGGCCGGGGTTAATTTCCCGGACAGGACTTCTTTCTTGTGCCGCTTCTTCCCATTTCTGGACTCATCTCTGGCCTTCTTGGCGGCTTCTCTGGCATCCCGGGCCCTTTGGGCCTTCTTGACCAGGTCCTGGGCCCATTCCCCGTTTTCCAGCAGGTAGTAAGACAATTTCTCGTACACGATGCTGTCGACCGCGCTTCTGGCCTGGGGGGTCCCCAGCTTGCCCTTGGTCTGCCCTTCAAATTCCAGCATTTCTTCCGGGATCTTGACGCTTAAAACGGCACTGAGCCCTTCCCGGTAGTCGGACCCTTCCAGGTTCTTGTCCTTCTTGCCCAAAAGCCCCTGCTTCTTGGCATAGTCATTAAAGGCCCGGGTAAAGCCGCTTCTGGCCCCGACCTCATGGGAGCCGCCGTCAGCAGTCCGGACATTATTGACGAAGGAAACAAAGTTCTCTGAGTATGAATCGCTGTACTGGCCAGCAAATTCGATTTCCATCCCGTCCTGGCTGCCCTCAAAGTAAAAGACCTTGCCGATCGTCCCCTTGCCTTCGTTGAGGTAGGCAACGAAACTTTCAATCCCGTCGTCATACTGGAAGACGTCGTGGTGGTTTGGCGTCCGTTCGTCCGTTAAAGTAAACTTGACTCCTTTAAGCAGGAAGGCCGATTCCCGGATTCTTTCCTGAATGGTCTCGTAGTTGTACTTAGTCGTTGAAAAAATCATCGGGTCTGGCTTGAAAGTGATCGTGGTCCCGGTCTTTTCCTTGGTCGCCCCCAGGCAGCGGAGGGTGCCGATTGGGTGACCGCCATTTTGGAATTCTTCCTCGTAGGCCTTGCCATCACGCACCACGTGCACCTTCATGTAGCTGGACAGGGCGTTGACCACGGAAGAGCCGACCCCGTGCAGACCGCCAGAAGTCTTGTAGTTCTGCTCCGTGAACTTGCCGCCGGCATGCAGGACAGTAAGGATGACTTCAATGGTTGGCCGGCCTGAGGCATGCATCCCTGTCGGCATCCCCCGGCCGAAGTCCTGCACAGTCACGGAATTGTCCTCGTGGATAGTCACGTTGATTTCCTGGCCAAAACCAGCCATGGCTTCGTCGACGGAGTTGTCGACGATTTCATAGACCAACTGGTTCAAGCCGTGGATGTCGGTTGACCCGATATACATCCCCGGCCGCTTGCGGACTGCCTCCAGCCCGTGCAGAATTTGAATTGAAGAATCATCATAGGTGTTCTTTGGCAAAATAAAACATCTCCAAGCTTTAGATTATAAACTTCGTATCAATTCAATCCGTTATTTGTTAAAATAGCAGGTACAAGATAAACGGAGTTGATTTGATGTTTGCAATAAAATTTGCATTACTTTTAATTTTAGCATACTTAATTGGTTCTTTTCCGACCGGTGTTTTAGTTGGCAAGCTCTTCTACCACAAGGATATCCGGGATTACGGGTCGCACAATATCGGGACCACCAATACCTTTCGGGTCCTGGGCCCCAAGGCCGGCACCCTGGTCTTCCTGGTTGACTTCTTCAAGGGGACCCTGGCCACCTCCCTGCCGCGGATTTTCCACTTGGGTGACCACCACTTGTGCCTGATTTTCGGGGCAGCGGCTATTTTCGGCCACGCCTTCTCAATCTTCCTCAAGTTCAAGGGCGGCAAGGCCGTGGCCACTACGGCGGGCTTTCTTCTGGGCTATAATGTCCAGTTCTTCGGCCTCTGCGCCTGCTTCTTCATCCCCCTGCTCTTAATCACCAGCATGGTGTCCTTGAGCAGCTTGATTTCAGTCATCTTGATTTTTATTTCCAGCTTCTTCTTCCATGACACTTTCCTAACCATCATGTCAGGGATCCTGGTTGTCCTCATCTGGTGGAGCCACCGGGCCAACATCAAGCGGATTATCGCTGGAAATGAGAACTTGGTCCCCTTCGGCCTTTACTATCATATTAAGCAAAAGCAAGACAAGGACAAAAAGGAGCAGTAATTTTTGAACCAATCCTATTATACGGAACACATGTTCAAAATGCAAAGGGCTATTTTTTAAATATTGCTAAAGCAAAAGCCATGATTCTCGAGAATCATGGCTTTTTCAGATATTGGCAGAAATGTGCTGTACTTGGCCATAAACCAAATTCAGTCGGCTAAGAAAGCTGGAAACCCTTGTCATATTGCGGATTATTACGAGAAACGAAAACGGTCTTCTGAGACTGTAAGTCACAAGAAGGCCGCTATCGCATCGATCCATAAATTATTGAGGATGGCCTCACTCTGGCAAAGCGGGCCAGTTGCCGCTGCAAACGCATGCTCCGGTGAAACATTTCTTCATTGAGTTCTTCTTCTGCCATCCTGCTTGTCCTTTCTGCAAAAAATAATCAAGAAATTAATATTCGGCACCTAACTATCAAGTATATCTGGATCATTCATAATCTAAAGCAAAACAGCCGCCAAAAGGCAGCTGTCGCTAATTAATCAAACAATTTTCGCAGAATTTGCATTACTCCTTCATCGTTGTTGCTTGGAGCAATGTGGTCAGCAATCTTCTTAAGGTCCGGGTGGCCGTTGACCATGGCGTAACTGGTCCCGGCCGCTTCTAACATGGTCAGGTCATTTAAGTAGTCGCCAAAAGCCAGGGTCTCTTCCTTCTTGATTCCCTTTAAGTCGGCAATCTTCTTCATCGCTGCCCCCTTATTGGCGTCCTTGTTAACGATGTCGATCCATTCCGGACCAGCTAAGACCGCGCTCAAGTTGCCCGGCATTTCCGGCAATTGCCGGTAGATGCTTTCAGCTTCTCCGCCTTCAATATAAGCAGTGAATTTGATGATTTCATCGCTATTTACTTCTGCTTCAAGGTCGTCGACATAGCGGCGCTTAATGTAGTAAGTGTCCAGCTGCTTTAAAAAGTTCCGGTCACCTTTAGGGTCGTGGCAGATTGCCTGGCTGGCCCCACAGAGAATTGGATTGGCCAGGGGCTCATCTTTAAAGAGATCCAGGCAGAATTTTGCTTCTTCCGCTGTAATGCCGGCCTTGGCCAAGACTTGCCCCTGCTGGTAGATCAAGCCACCATTGTCGCCGATAAAGATCAAGCGGTCTTTGATCTCCTTGAAAAGCTCTTCATTGGTGTAATATGGCCGGCCGCTGGCGATCACCATCTGCTGGTCCGGGTGGCTCAAGACCCAGGGAGCAAATGAAGCTGGCACCTCTTTAGCGTCATTGACCAAGGTGCCATCCATGTCAGTCGCGATTAATTTGATTTTTTTCTTTTCTTCCATCTTTTTCTCCAAACTCATTTTTGCTAGCTTCTTAGACCATTATTTCATTTTTTGTAAGAGATTTCAAAGCTTTCTGCATAAAAAAAGCAGGCAAATGCCTGCTTTGCTTCACACTTCTTAACCGTAGATCTGGTTGACCGCCTGCCGGTAGAGGTCGACTGACAGACCAGCCGGATCCGCATTTTTCAAGCGGAGATATTCCTCACGCAAGTCTTCCCACTGGTCCCAGTCCTTAATCGTTTCTTCCTGGATGGTCAAAAAGCGGGTATTGAAGGCTGCACTCCACTTGCCCCCGTCAGTTTTGACCAGGCGGTATTCATCCCCGTCTTCTTCCTTGATGATGGTCAAGTCTAACTTAAAGTTGACCTTGCCGCTCTTCTTAGCCCGGTGCAGGAAGGTTAAAGCCTGGCTGTTTTCCCGGCCGCCTTCAAACTTGCTGGCCAAACCAGTCTTTAAGCCTTCACTGATTTTGTTAAGCAGGGCTGCCGGATCTTCTTCAACCGTCTTAACCAGCTTTAACTGGTAGTCCAGGTCCACCACCCCGTCGTTTTGGGTCACGAAGTTGCCGGCTGTCCCGACCGTGCTTTCTAGTTCCAGGCTGATGCCCTTTTGCCGCAAGTCCGCCAAAGCGGAGTTGACCGCGTCAACCGTCAAGTAGCGGTAGATCTTGATTTGTTCTTTCGGGATATAGCTGTACATAATGCCTCATTTCTGCTCTTTGCCAATAATCCGGTCCTTGCCCTGCTTTTTAGCCTGGTAAAGATAGTTGTCAGCCTGCTGGATCAGCTGCCGCAGCTCTTCTTCATCGGCAACCGTGCCGGTGGCATAGCCGATGCTCAAGGTGGCTGGCTCTTTTAATTGCTGATTTAGTTTAGCATATTCGCTTTGAAAAATCTGCAGTTTTTTGGCAAAATCGCTATCTTCCAGGCCAGAAGCAATAATCAGAATTCCATCGCCGCCATAGCGGTAGCTGCGTAAGTGCTCACTCATCCAGTCTTTTTGCAGGTAGCGGCCCAATCTGGTCTAGACTAAGTCCCCGTACGCATATCCGTAATTATCGTTAAAACGCTTGAAATTGTCTAAATCGATCATGGCTGCGCCAACTTCTTGATTAAGGTAATTGGGGAAGCACTCCCGCAGGGCCAGACGGTTGTAAATACCAGTCAGCTCGTCTGTCCGGCTGCTGACAAAAAGGGGCCCGGTGGCCCGGTGCAAGATACTGCTTTTTTTCATTGGCCAAGTGCCAGCTGAGGCCATGAACTTTTTTCCTTTTTCCTGTTTCCTTTCTCTTTCATCATCACATCATATTTTTATTCCAACACTGTCTAAGAAATTATATGCTGGTTTTCATCCAACTTAACTGGCTTGCTGAATAAAAAGACCTGCAGCAAGTCGCAGCCAGCTTCTTGCAGGAAGTCTCTCTGTTCTTCGGTTTCAACCCCTTCTGCCAAGACCGTCAGCCCCAGTTTATGGGCTACTTTAGCGATTTCCGGAATCAAAAGCTGGTTTAAAGGCCCGTCATCCAGGTGGCGGACAAAGACCATGTCAATTTTGACCAGGTCAAAGTTATAGTCGTTTAAAGCGTTGAGAGAGGAATAGCCGCTGCCTGGTCACCCAGCTTCTACAAAAACAGGTCGCCCGGGACAAAACCGTGATCATGATCACCCACGACATGGACTGGCTGGCCGAAAATTGCCAGGAGATTTATGCCATGAGCCAGGGCCAGCTAGTCTACCACGGCCCGGTTCACCAGCTCTTTAGTGACCAGGAGCTTTTAGACCGCCTGGGCCTTTTGCCGGCCAAGAGCTGGCAGCTCAGCCAGCTGCTCGGGCTAAAGCCGGAAATCCTTACGTTAAAATAAACCGATGCAGCGGCAAAAATATCGTAAATATTTTGTATGCGCTTCATCTTGTTCTCATCAGTCACGCTAGCTTTTTAGCCCGCTACTATAACTTTTAGTTTACTTTGCCTGCTTTTTTACCTAAAAGTCCTCTTAAAGGCAGGTAAAAGCTAGCTTAGTTTTATACGAAAGCGTTTGCAAAACTATCCCAGTTTTCTTACAATTAATGTGTAAGAAATGCAAAAGCAAGCAAGGAGGATGATTTTGATGCTTTTTCATCACAGTGGGAGCAAGAAACGCAAGCATGAATTCCCGACCGCTTATTCGGTCATCATTATCGTTTTGGTGCTCGTCCAGCTTTTAACCTTTTTCATCCCGGCCGGCAACTATGCCACGGTCTCTTATGACCAGTCGGCCAAGGATTTTACCATCACCATGCCGTCCGGCAAGGTCAAACATGAACCAGCAACCCAGAAGACCCTTGACCGCTACAAGGTCAAGATCGATGCCAAGAAATTAATTGACGGCACTATCTACAAACCAGTGGCTATTCCAGATTCTTACCAAAGAGTTAATGTCAAGAAGTCTAATTTCCGGGAAGCTGTCGTCCAGTTTTTGACTTCCCAGGTGCAAGGGATCGCCGATTCAATCGACATTATCACCTTTATCTTGATCCTCGGGGGGATCATCGGGGTTGTTTACGCCAACGGGGCCATCAACTCGGGGATGCAGGCCCTGTCTGAACATATCAAGGGCAAGCAGATTCTCTTGATCGTCATCGTTATGGGCCTGATCGCCCTGGGCGGGACCACTTTTGGCCTGGCTGAAGAAACCATGGCCTTCTACCCGATGCTGATCCCGGTCTTCTTGGAGGCCGGCTATGACACGATGACCGTGGTCGCCACCATCTTCCTGGGCACGTCTTTGGGGACTTTGGGTTCAACCATTAATCCCTTCTCAACGGTTATTGCTTCAAACACGGCCGGGGTCAACTTCGCCCGGGCCGAATCATCATGCTCCTGGTTTCCTTAGGTGCCGGGATGCTCTACACCATCATCTATGCTGAAAAAGTCCGCAAGGATCCAAGCAAGTCCTTGGTCTACGACCAATATGAGGAAAACAAGAAGAAGTATCTTGCTTTTGACTCACAGGCTGACAAGGGCGACTTCACCTGGCGGCAAAAACTGACTCTGCTCACCTTCGTGGCTGGCTTTTTGGTCATGATCTGGGGCGTCCAGAGCCAGGGCTGGTACTTCACGGAAATCGCAGTTGTCTTCCTGGCCGTATCCTACCTCCTCTTCCTGGTTTCCGGCTTGAGTGAACACCGCTTTATGGAAAGTTTCGTCAATGGCGCGGCTGACCTTTTAGGGGTTGCCTTGACGGTCGGCCTGGCCCGGGCGGTCTCCATCGTGATGGATGAAAGCCACACCAGCGACACGATCATGTACTTCTTCAGTAAGCAGATCACCGGCATGAACAAGCTGGCTTTCGCCTGGGTCCTCTTCTTGATCTACATCGTCCTCGGCTTCTTTATCCAGTCATCATCTGGTCTGGCCGTCCTGTCCATGCCGATCATGGCGCCGCTGGCCAATATCGTCGGCGTCGACCGGGCCAGCGTGATCGATGCCTACAACTGGGGGCAGGGCTACATCAGCTTAATCGCCCCAGTCGGATTGATTTTGATGTCCCTGGCCATGGTCAACATCAGTTTTGACCGCTGGTTTAAGTTCATCTGGAAGCAGCTGGTCATCCAGTTTGTGATCTGTCTGATCTTCCTGGGAATCGGCCTCCTGGTCTACTAAACACATTTATCGCTCCGTAAAGAAGCAAGGTAAAGGAAATTCCCTTTACCTTGCTTTTTTACTTAATATTTGTCTTTTCCCACTTTTATCGTTTCACGCTGTCACGTTTTTTTGGACTTTCTTTTTTAAAGTCCATAAAGAGCTTGATATGACTAGCTTTTCCATTAAATTTTACTGTTTAACAGCCTTGGTGCACAAATGAATTTTGCCTAGCTTTTAAGAGAAAAAGCTTGTTATTACGCGATTCCGCCTCTGCTCCTTGTAACCGGTTAAAGGGCAATTTTAGTTTCACAAGGCAATGACAAAGAGAATTTTTGCTGGTAAAATCGCCCTAAAAGCGTAGAAAATTCGAGGTAAATTATGGAAATTCTTGATATTGTGGATAAAGAGGGCCGGCCAACCGGGCAGACCATTGAGCGCAGTGAAGCCCACCGGATTGGAGCCTGGCACCGCTGCGCCTCAGTTTGGATCATCCGGCAAAAAGCCGGCAAGTGGCAGGTCCTCCTGCAGAAAAGATCAGCCAATAAGGACTCCTATCCTGGCTGCTTTGACAGCTCTTCAGCTGGCCATATTGATGCCGGAGACGAGCCCCTGGAAACGATCATCAGAGAGCTTGAAGAAGAACTGGGTATCAAAAGCCAGGCGGCCGACTTTACCTTTATCGGCACCTTCCACAACTGCTATGATGAAGTCTTCCACCAAGCTGAATTCAAAAACCGGGAAGTCTCCTTTGTTCACGTTTACTCTAAACCCGTTGATGAAAATAAATTAGTCTTGCAGGAAGAAGAAATTTCAGCTGCTTCTTGGTTTGACCTTGATGAAGTCTGGGAGAAAGCGCTGGCCAAAGACCCGGCCTTCTGCACCCCGGTGGGCGGATTAAAGCTTTTGCGGGAATACCTGCAAAAATTATAGACGATAGAAAAGAAGAAAGAAAAAAAGAAGAAGAAAAACTAGCTGATTTTTCAGCTAGTTTTTCCTTGCTATCTTAGTTTATTCCATCCGCCAAATGCTGATGCCAACCTTTTTCCCGCTGGCCTTGTCCAGGGTCTTGGCCCAGAGCTGCAGGGTCGTTTGGTCAGCGTACCAGACGGTGTGGCTGCCATATTTAAAGTAAAGAGCGCCACTCTTTTTGTCACGGACGGCCATGGCCTTGTATTTCTTCTTAATTTTCAGAGCTTCGAGGCCCGTCACGGAAGTCACATCATCCCCGTTAAAGTCAAAGCCTCCGTTTGATAAGGCATAAGATACATTGCCTAAGCTGGAGAAGTCCTTGACCGTCTTCTTCAAGAACTTGTAGTCAGCTTTGGGGCCAGGATTCGTCCCATAGCCATAAAGGTTATAGCACATCACGACATATTCCGGTCCCTTAGGGAAGTTGATTTTGCTTACTGGCGTTGACGGCTCAAGCACGATTCGTAAATCCAGACCTGCCTTCTTAGTGCGGGCGTAGAGGGCTTTTTCAAAGACTAAAAACTTCTTCCAAAGGCTGAGATTGTCCCGGATCTGCTCATAGTCGATTTCCACCCCGGTAAAATTATACTTCTTGGCCAGAGCTGCGACTTCCTTAGCATGCTTGTCCGCGTTTGCCTTGCTGGACAGGAGGGTCTCCAAAAGGTCGGTGCTCTTGTCTGACGTCCGGGTGTCGTTGACCACGGTCATGTAGCGCTTGATCTTGCTGGTCTTGGCCGTAGTCCGCATTTCCTTGTCCAGCTTCTTGCTGCCGTCAGCTAAAAAAAGCTCGTAGTTCTTGTTTTCATCGTAAAAAGCCGCGAAAGTCCCGACCGCGTCGATATTCTGGCTTTCTTTTTGAATGGTCAGCCAGGGCTTGTCCACGTCCCAGTAGACCGTCCAGGCAAACAAATCCCGGCCCTGGTTGAGTTGAGAAAAATCCCCGGTCGCCTTCTGGCTGGTCTTGGTTTCAGTTTTCGACTCAGTCTGCTTGGCCTTTTGCCCCTGGCTGCATCCCCCGACTAACAGGCCCAGGGCTACAATACTCAAAAATTTGCTTATTTTCCTCATGACTGCTCCATTCTTATCGTACAATAAAGGTGATACAAGGAGGACTGACACTTTATGCAAGAACCTAAAATTTCACTTGACCAGAGCAAAACTCTGGCTGCTACCAAATACGTCAAGCTCTATGACCTGGCTTATGAAAACGGGGTCCACTACTATGATGCTTCAAGGCGGGACAAAGACCAGCTCTTTGCCTTCAAGCAGGACCCAGAGCTTGGAAGCGCCCTGCCCGACGCCGCCTGCGCGTACATAATCATTAAAGAAACCGGCCAGGAAGACAAGCTCCTGCTCTTTTATGAGTACCGGTATCCAGCTGGCAGCTACCTGCTCGGCGTGCCGGCTGGCTTAATTGACCCGGCCGACTTGGCCAGCCCGGATCCAATTAAAACGGCCATGATCCGTGAAATCAAGGAAGAAACTGGCTTAAGCATCGGCGAAAAAGACACGGTTGAAGTTATCAACCCCCTGGTCTTCACGGCATCAGGCTTTAGCGATGAGAGCAACGCCATCGTCAAGGCCGTCATCCATGTCGACGACTTATCTGCTCTTAACCACAATGGAGCTGAAGGCACCGAAGTCTTTGGCGACTTCAAATTAGTTGACAAGGAAGAGGCCCGCCGCCTGCTCAAAAAAGGCAGAGACGACTATTGCCACTATCTGCCCCTGGTTGCCTGGGCAGCCCTGTGCTACTTTGTCAGTGACCTCTGGAAATAATTGTAGCAATCCTTTGTTACATAGATATTACAAGACAAAAGCCGCAGCAGAAAATGCCGTGGCTTTTTAGCGCAGTTGTATTTTTGAAGAAGAGTTTATCAATAAGTAAGCTATGCCTTCAGCCCCAAGTATGCCGTGGCGATGATCCCCAACACAATAAAAGCAATAATGCTCCAGTAGGTCAATTTGGGCTTGTCCGGCTTGCAAAAGACGTAGCGTGCCATTCTTTTCCGCCCCCTTTAGTTAACAGATTAAACTAAGGAAGTAAAATCGAGTAAAAGGCTATCATTAATTTTACGTAAATTTTAGAGCGGGATGGCTATTTTTGCAAACTGACTCTTTCTTTGGCGACCGCATTAATAAAGGCCTGGTCGTGGTCAACCAGGAGCATAGCCGGCTGCTCTTTTTTCAGCAGCTTGATCAGCTGGTCCTGGTTGAAAAGGTCCAGGTAGTTGGCCGGTTCATCCCAAAGGTAGAGGCTGGCTTCCTCAGTCAGCGACTTGGCCAGGGCCACCCGCTTCTTTTGCCCCTGGCTCATCTCCTCGATCTTTTGCTTAAAGGCTGCTCGCTCCAGGCCTAATTTTTTCAGCTGATTTAAAAAGCTCTCATAGTTCAAGCCATGTTCTTTGGCAAAAGCATCCAGCCGCCCCCGGTAAGCCGACAAATCTTGAGGCAGGTAGCTGATTTTAAGCTCTGTCTGCAAGTCCCAGTCCCCCTGGCAGGTAAAATTGTTATTGCCCAAGAGCCAGGCCAAAAAGCTGCTCTTGCCGCTGCCATTTGGCCCGGTCAAAGCCACAATGCCGCGGCTGGCGATTGCTAAATTTAGCCCTTGAAACAAGGTCCTGCCGGCAATCTCTAAGCTGAGATTCCGGCCGGTAAAAAGGGTCTGGTGGTAATCGGCTTTAAAATTCAAGTTTAATGCCGGAGCCTCTTCAATATTGGACAAAAGGCCCTGCTTGGCTGCCTCTTCTTTTTCCTGCTGGCGGGCCACATTTTTGGATCGCTTCATTACTTTAGCCGCCCGTTTGCTCAAAAAGCCCTTGTCCCTCAGTTCCGCCTTCCGGTCTGGCTTGATTTTCCCCTTAGCATGGACACTGCTCTCTGCCTTCTGGGCATTAGCTGCCAGCTGCTTTTGACTTTTTTCCAGGCTCTTGATCTCCCGGCGCAGCTGCTGGTCTTTCTCTTGATTAGTTTGGTCTCGCTGCTTTTTGGTCGCCTGATAACCGGTAAAATCATCCCGGTATAGGTGAATTTCCCCGTTCTCCAAGGCCAAGACATGATCGCTGACTTCTTCTAAAAAAGTCCGGTCGTGGCTGACCACGATGTAGCCGGACTTGGATTTTTTCAGATACTCAGCTACTTCCTGGCGGCTGGCGCCGTCTAGGTGGTTGGTCGGTTCATCCAGCAAGGGAAAGACGCCATCTTGGCTGAAGGCCAGGGCCAAGAGCAGCTTGCTCTGCTCTCCCCCGCTGAGCTGGCCAAAGGGCTGGTAGAGCAAGTCCGGACTCAAGTTCAACCGGTTCATTTCTTTTTCCAGGCGCCAGAGTTCAAAAGTTGCTTCATCCTGCAGGCTGAAGTAAGCCGCCTCATCTTTTGGCAAAAAGCGGGGGTAGTAGGTAAAAGTCAAAGGAGACTTGACTGCTCGCTGGTCTCCTAGTTGCCCGGACAAAAGGCGGAGAAAGGTCGTCTTGCCCCGGCCATTTCGGCCAACCAGGGCCAGCTTCCAGCTGGAATCCAGGTCCAAAGAGAGGTCGGTAAAAATTGCTTCTGCCTGGCTGGGGTAAGTGTAGGAAAGATGCGTAATCTGAATTGCTGTCATAATTTATACCTCGAAAAGAAAAAAGAGAGTCTGCACCCCTGCAATGGACAGACTCTCCGCGGCAAAAGCAGCGTCAATCTTGCAAAAGTGCATAGTAACCCCCTTGACCGCGCGGCAAATAAAGCTGCTTGAATCATGATGGTTGCCTATGAAAAATGCAAGATTACAGACGCACCGCTTTCGCCTCCCTTTTCGCTCAATTATTTGCCTTGTATACTAGCATAATTTCCAGAAGAAGAGCAAGCACTTTTTTCTAGAAGTTTTGCTAATATTCTAATTCTAAGGTTTCTTATTTCATTTTTTATTCGTTTTATTATGTTTCTCTCTATTAAAATTTAAGTAATTTTTCTTTCCTTTTTTCGGAAAAGTTCTACAATGACCTTAACAGGAGGTATTTAAATCATGTGTACAGCAATTACTTTTGCAACTGGCAACCACTACTTTGGCCGTAATTTGGATCTGGACTTTTCTTACAATGAAACAGTCACTATCACTCCAAGAAACCATGTTTTCCCAATGCGGAAAGTGCCGGACTTAAACAGTCACTACGCCATCATCGGCATAGCAACGGTTGTCGGCGATTATCCGCTTTACTATGATGCCGTTAACGAAAAGGGCCTGGGTATGGCCGGTTTGAACTTCCCGGGCAATGCCCACTACTTCCCAGACCAGGAAGGCAAGGACAACATCACTTCCTTTGAATTTATCCCATACATCCTGGGAACTTGCAAGAGCGTGGTTGAAGCCAAGGAAGCCTTGAAGAACATCAGCATCTCAGCTGAAGACTTTTCAAAGGACTTCCCAAATAGCACCCTGCACTGGATGATTGCCGACAAAGACTCCAGCATCGTGGTTGAATCAATGGAAGACGGTCTGCACGTTTACGACAACCCAGTCGGCGTCATGACCAACAACCCGCCATTCCCGATTATGAAGTTTGCTTTGAACGACTACTACGCCCTGTCAGCTCACCGCTTGGACCACAAGTTTGCTGACGGTGTTGAATTGACTGAATATTCCCGCGGCATGAGCAGCTTAGGCCTGCCAGGCGACTTGTCCAGCAAGTCCCGCTTCGTCCGCTGCGTCTTCACCAAGTACAACAGCCTCTGCGACAAGGATGAAGCCAGCTCAGTCAACCAGTTCTTCAAGATCCTGGGCTCAGTTGAACAAGTCAAGGGCCTGTGTGAAGTTACCCCGGGTGAATACGAGTATACCATCTACTCATCCTGCATGAACCAGGAAAAGGGGATCTACTACTACACCACTTACGGCAACCCGGAGGTTCACGCCGTTGACATGCACAAGATTGACCTGGACGGCAAGGAACTGACCAGCTACAAGCTGCAAAAGGACCTGCAATTCCACTTCGACAACTAGTGCAAAAAACAGAAATTAGCCAATATACAGCAAAACCAGTCCACTGTTTAAAGTGAACTGGTTTTCATTTGTCATTTTTACTTTATTTGCTATTATCATCTGCTCCTGCTGGCAGGGCCGGGAAAATAACCGTGAAGGTTGACCCCTTGCCTAATTCGCTTTCCAGGCGGATAGTCCCGTGGCACTGCTGAACAGCATGCTTGACAATGGACAGGCCCAGGCCAGTGCCTCCTGTCTTGCGGCTGTGGCTCTTGTCCACCCGGTAGAAGCGTTCAAAAATCCGGTTCTGGTCTTCCTGGGGAATCCCGATGCCAGTATCCGCCACCTGCAGGATCGCCTGGCCCCGATGCTCTTTGACCGTAATCTTGGTCTTACCCTTTTCCTTGTTGTAACGTATGCTGTTATCAATCAAGTTGTAGGTAATTTCGTAAACCAGGCGGAAGTTGGCCAGGATCATGGTGTCTGATAAATTAGTTTCCAGCTTGATTCCATGCCGGTCAGCCGAACTCTGCAGAGCTTCCAAAGCCTCGGTCACCGGACTCTTCAAGTTCAGCTTGATTTCTTCAAAGCGCTGTTTTTCATCCAGGTGGGACAAACGGATGATGTCGTCAATCAAGGTCAAAAGCTGGGCAGAAGATTCGCGGATCTTATTGTAAAAGCTGTCCCGGTCCTCTTCTTTAACCAGGTGGTTTTCCAAAAGTTCAGCTGACCCCATGATGGACTGCAAGGGCGTCTTAAGCTCATGCGACACATTGGCCGTGAATTCCCGCCGGACCTGCTCTTCATGGTATTCTTCCGTCACGTCAACCACCAGGATCGAAGTCCCCTTCAGAATCTTGCGGCTGGTAATCGGGCTGGCACTGATTTGAATATTGCGGCCGTTTCTTTCCACAATCCCCTCAGCATGGGCCAAGCGGCTGTTCTTATCGATGATTTCCTTAACGTCATCTGGCAAGGGGGCAGTATCATGCAAGCCTAAAAGTGAAACTACAGCCGGGTTAGACAAAAGAATCCGGTCATCCAGATCAATCAAGATCAAGCCTTCTTGCATGGCATCTGTTACCGTCTTTAATTCCTTTTCCCGGTGGTGCAGCTGCTCCATTTGGTCAGCGATCTGCTTGTTCTGGCTGTCCAGTCTGGTCAAAAGCGGCTTGATTTCGTCATAGGCATTGCTTTCCAGGGGTTTGTCCAAGTCCATTTCATTCAGCGGCTTGACGATCGTTTGCGAGATTGTCTTGGCCAGGAACCAGGACACCAGGACCGATAAAAGCATGATTAACAAAAGCGGCGACAAAAGTCTGACCAGCATCCGCCAAAAGGAGTTCCTGGTGATCGCGATGCGGATGACCCCGCCGTCATTGAGCCGCTCGGCATAATACATGGTTACGGTCGACAAGGTCGTGCTGTAGCGCTCGCTGGTCCCTGTCCCCTTTTTCATGGCTTTGGCGACTTCCTCGCGGCGGGAGTGGTTGCCCATCTTTTTGGGATTCTCTTCATTGTCGTAGAGAACCTTGCCCTTGGAATTGATCCAAGTAATCCGGTAGTTCTCCCCTTTTAAGTTCTTGAGGTACTTCTTGCCGCTGGTATTTACCCCGCTGGCTGCCAGGTCAGCCTGGGAAGCCAGGGCGGACATTTCTGTATGGTCGAAGTCAATGCTCAAGACAACCGCGCTTAAGAGTACGGCAAAGAAGAGAACCAAAGAAGTCAGTAAAAAACTTGCCCGAAATATCTTCTTAAACATTAGTCTGCTTCATGGTAGCGATAACCGACCCCGCGCACCGTTTCGATATGCTTACCAGCCTCACCCAACTTCTGTCTCAAGGTTCTCACGTGAACGTCTACCGTGCGCGTTTCCCCGTAAAAACCAGTCTCCCAGATCTGATCCATGATTTCTTCCCGGGAAAAGACAGTTCCCG
The DNA here is from genome assembly GCF_944327175.1 of uncultured Lactobacillus sp. Taxonomy (GTDB): domain Bacteria; phylum Bacillota; class Bacilli; order Lactobacillales; family Lactobacillaceae; genus Lactobacillus. The sequence goes on along the minus strand of NZ_CALVGT010000051.1, from coordinate 7,725 downwards.
GATGAGTAATCAAGAGCTTCAGGAGTCCGTATTCTTTCAAAGTCAAATCGACTTGATGGCCGTTTTCGAAAACTTCATGCCGCTTCAAGAGGATCTTGATCCCATCTTTCTCGATCTTGTCCTCCTTCTTGCGGTTGGTCCGCCGCAAAACAGCCTTGACCCGGGAAACCATTTCCATCATCCCAAATGGCTTGGTTAAGTAGTCATCCGCCCCGGAATCCAGGTTCTTGACCTTGTCATATTCTGCCGTCTTAGCACTGGCGATAATCACCGGCAAGTCCTCGGTCGCGGAAGTAGACCTAAGCCGGTGGAGAATTTCGCTGCCGTCTTCATCAGGCAGCATCAAGTCCAAAATCACTAAATCCGGCCGGCTATTGTCCAGGGCTTTGAAAAAAGATTGTCCGTCTTCAAAGCCGCGGACCTTGAAGTTCATCGATTCCAGCGTGTACATTTCGATTTCGCGGATGCTTTCGTCGTCTTCCACGCACCAAATTTCAGTCATAAAAAATCCCCTTAACCTTTCTTAAACTTAATTATAGTTTACGACCATAATCATTCACAAGAGTGGTAAGGGGAATTTTATGGACTTATCTGCCAGTCTTGCCGGTAGTTACAAATAAGGACCATTTAGCAATATTGACGGCGTGATCACCGATTTTTTCAAAGTACTTCGCGACCATCATCAAATTGATCAAATATTCCAGATTACCATCCTTGTTAAAGTTATCGATCAAAAATGCCTTCGCTTTGTCAAAGCCTTCGTCGACCTGGTCATCGCGGCCGATTACGGCCTTGGCCAGTTCCACATTCTGGTTGGCCAAAGCCGTTACCGCGTCGTTGACCATGCCAGTAGCAATTTGGGACATGCTCTTCAAGTTCAGCATGTCATTTGCGACTGAGAGGTGTTCGTTAAGGACCAGGTCGGCAATGTCCGCGCCAATTTCACCGATTCTTTCAAGGTCGTAGACCGCCTTCAAAGATGCACTGATTATCCGCAGGTCAGTGGCAACCGGCTGCTGCTCCATCAAAAGGCGCAGGCAGGTTTCTTCAATGTCACGCTCAGCCTTGTGAATCCGGTGGTGCAGGTTAATCGTGTCCTCTGCTTCATGGTAGTTGCCCGTAAACAGGGTGTCGGTTGATTCGGAAATGCTTTCCTTGCACAGCTGGCCGATTTCTTCCATTGCTTCATGCAAGTGATCCAGTTCCTTGTCAAATCTTCTTCTCATTTTTGGCCTCCTCTAGCCTTAACCGAACCGGCCGGTGATGTATTTTTCAGTTCTTTCATCCTTCGGCATGGAGAAGAGCTGGTCAGTTTCACCGAATTCAACCAGGTCACCCAAGAGGAAGAAGCCAGTCTTGTCAGAAATCCGCACGGCTTGCTGCATGTTGTGCGTAACGATGACGATCGTGTAGTTCTTCTTCAGTTCCAAGGCCAATTCTTCAATTTTAGAAGTTGAAATCGGGTCCAGGGCACTGGTCGGTTCGTCCATCAACAATACTTCCGGCTTGACAGCCAGGGCCCGGGCGATGCAGAGCCTTTGCTGCTGACCGCCGGACAGGCCCAGGGCTGATTTCTTCAGCCGGTCCTTCAAATCGTCCCAGATAGCTGCCTGCTTGAGGGAAGTTTCCACGATTTCGTCCAGTTCCTTCTTGTCAGTAATCCCGTGAATCCGCGGGCCGTAGGCAACATTGTCGTAAACGCTCATCGGAAACGGGTTTGGCCTTTGAAAGACCATACCGACTCTTTGCCGCAGAACGGTCACATCCAGGTCACCGTTATAGATGTCAGTACCGTCCAGCTTGATCGAGCCATCAATCCGGCAGCCTTCAACCAGGTCGTTCATTCTGTTAAGTGACCGCAAAAGGGTTGATTTCCCGCAGCCTGACGGGCCGATGAAGGCAGTGATTTCGTTCTTTTGGATGTGCATATTGATGTCATGCAAGGCATGAAAATCACTGTAGTACAGGTTCAGCTTTTCAATTGTAATTTTGTCTTCCATCATTAATTTCCTCCGTTATTGCGCTTGCGCATTCTGTCAGAGATACGGCGCGTAATCAAAGTGAAGAGCAGGGCCAAAACGACCAGGACTGCTGAAGTAAAGTTGGCGATCTGAGTGGCTGACGGGTTCAAGACCCCTTCAGTTCTCATGACCCAGATGTGCAGAGACAGGGTTTCACCGCTTCGGAACGGGTTCAGCGGTGAAGTTGGCGAGGTAACCTTCCAGAAGTTCTGCCAGTTGATGTAAGTTGACTGGCCGGAAGTGTACAAAAGCGCAGCGGCTTCACCAAAACCGCGCCCGGCAGCCATGATTACCCCAGTCAAGATCTGCGGCATGGCCGCCGGAATCAAGACCTTGCGGATGGTTTCTGACTTGGTCGCGCCCAGGCCCAGGGAACCTTCCTTGTATTCCACCGGCAAGGCCCGGATGGCGTTGTTGGTTTCAGTAGTGATCAGAGGAATAGAAAGAATTGAAATCGTCAAGGCACCGGCCAGGATATTCCAGGACATCCCGGTCCACATGATGAAGGCCAAGTAGCCAAACAAGCCGATAACGATAGATGGCAGGGATGACAAGGATTCGATACTGATTTCAAAGATTGTCAGGAACTTGCCTTCCTTGGCGTATTCAGCCAGGTAAACCCCGGCCCCGATGCCGATTGGCACTGAGACCAGCAGTGAGAGGAAAACTAAGTAAATAGTGTTGAAAAACTGGTTGAAAATCCCGTTGCCGGCTGCTCTCAAGAAGTCCCACTGGAAGCCTTTCAAGCCGTCAAAGATGATGGTCAGCATTAAGTAGAGCAGGAAGGCCAGCATAATCCAGCCGATGGCGTAGAAGATTCCCGTCATCAGCCGGTCTTTTCTTTTAGCACGGCTCATATTTATTTTTCCTTCTTTCCATTGCCAAGCTTGTGAATCAAGACGATCAAAACGATTGAGATGATGAAGAGTAAGAGTGCCATTGACCACAAAGCCAGGTTGTATTCCCCGCCCTGGGCCGTGTTACCCATGTCAGCAGCAATTGCGCTGGTCAGGTTGCTGGTTGGTGACAAGAGACTGGTCGCGAAGGACCGAGTCTTACCGATAACCATGGCTACGGCTAAAGCTTCACCGATGGCCCGGGCCAGACCCAAGACCACCCCGGTCAAGATACCGCCGGAAGCGGCTGGCAAAACAACCTTGCCGATGACTTGCCAGCGGGTCGCCCCTAAACCGTAAGCCCCTTCTCTGTAGCTATTCGGGACTGACTTGATGGCGTCGGCAGCGACAGTAGTGATCGTTGGGAAAATCATGATGGCCAGAACGATTGATGCGGCCAGGACTGAGAAACCGCCCATCTTTGGATGGAAGGTGTTTCTGATTATAGGAACCAGCTTGGTCAAGCCAAACCAGCCGTAAACAACGGATGGTATGCTGACGTAGATTTCAGTTGCCGGCCGGAAGAACTTTTCACCGATTTTTGGTGAAATTTCCGTCATGAAAACGGCTGAGCCGATCGCGAACGGCAGGCAGATGAGCAAACCCAGTAAGCAGGTTTCCAGGGAACCAACGATGTAAATGGCAGCCCCGACTTTTCCCCCGAACATGCCGGTCTTGTCAAGCGGTGCCCAGTCACTGGTAAACAGGAACTCCCAAACGCTGTGGTGCGCCTTAAGGAAGGTCTGGCTGCCTTGGTAGAGCAGGAAGGCCCCCATCAAAAGGGTCAAAGCAACGATCAAGAGGCCGCAGACGATGTAGACCGCGCGCCAGCGCTTGTCTTTGGCAATTGCTTTTTGAACTACTTTGTCCATAATGCCTTATTTCTCCTTATTACTTAGTATGGGTGGCTTTAGCGGCAGTCGTCAGCTTGGAGGCTACGCCGTAGCCCATGGCTTCGATCTTCTTGCCGTATTCCTCGCTGAGCATCTGCTGCAAGAACGCCTTGGCCGCACCCTTTGGCTGGCCTTTAGTGTACATGTGCTCATAGTTCCAAACCGTAAACTTGCCATTATAGACATTCTTCAAGGTTGGCTTAACACCGTTGATTGACACGATGCCGACTTGCGGGTCACCAGTCAAGTAGGACAGGGAAACGTAGCCGATTGAGCCGGAAACACTTTGGATCATTTGGATCAAAGTACCTGAGTCGTCAGTTTCCAAAGACTGGTTGGACTGGCTGGCATGCTTCTTTAAAGCGTATTGCTCAAAAGTTGCCCGGGTACCTGATGAAGATGGTCTGGAAACCAGGACGATCTGGCAGTCATTGCCACCGACTTGCTTCCAGTTGGTTACCTTACCAGTGAAGACCTTGATCAACTGTTCAGTGGTCAGGCTCTTGACCCCAGCATCCTTGTTGATGATCGGAGCGATGGCGGTAATTGCCACTTGGTGGTCAACCAGCTTGCTGGCTGACTTCTTGTCCAGCTTTTCTTCCGCAAGCAAGTCTGAGTTCCCGATGTCGATGGTGCCGTCAGAAACCTGCTGCAGGCCTTGGCCTGACCCACCCCCATTAGTGTTGATGACACTGTCCGGGTTCTTGTCCATGAAAGTCTTGGCCGCGGTCTGCGCTAAAGGCAGAAGGGCAGATGACCCGGCGATGTTAACTGTCCCGGAAACTCCCTTGGTATCGGCTTCGGAGCTGCCGATGACACAGCCGGTGACGATTGCCAGCAAAACAAGCGCAACGATGGCGACTTTGTTTTTTTCGCGTGACATATTAATTCCTCCTTGAATTCTTACTGATTCAATCTTAATGGAGGCAAGTTAAATGCATTCAGTGATGATTGTTAAATCAATGTAAAATGCTTAATTTACCTATTTTTTACATTAAAAAAATAGAGAGCTTTCACAATTTGACCGGTCTGCTTTACGCTAATTTCACCTTACTGGAAAATGCCAATTTAGATTACGGAAAGTGCGCTTAATGACAGCAGCCAGGCCATGGTGGAAGCCGTTCAGCATTTCCATGACCTGGGCCATTAGGTCTGGATGGACGACTTTGGCAGTGACTATTCCAGCTTGAATGTCTTGAAGGACTACCATTTTGACGTCATCAAGATCGACATGGGCTTCCTCTTCAGCCCGCCCGTTCCTTTAACTGACCTTTACAAGAAAATGGCGCCTTATTTATAGTCAGAAGAAAACCGCTAGTCGCGTGACTAGCGGTTTTAGTTTAACTATTTTTACTTGCCAGCCGAGCCAGCAATCGCTACAAAGCAGACCAGGGCAATGATCATCAAGAGCCAGAGCACGATCTGCCAGATCAAGGCCAGGGTAATCCAGCCCTGCATCTTCTCTAGCGGTTCATCCTTCCGCTTGATGAAGAGGTAAATTGCTGGCGCAATACCAAAGATCGGCCAGATGTAGGCGGCAACTAGCAGAATGATCAGCCAAACATTGCAGAATGATCAGCCAAACATTATAGACAAAAGAATTTGAGTCCTTCATTTTTTGCTCCCCCCTATTTGCAAAAATCTCTTAAATCTGCCTTCAGTTTAGCAAAACTATCCCATTTTTGACAATCATTCTACTTACCCTTTTACCGCAGATAGGCGTATTCAAAGCAGTAGCTGCCGTTGTAGATTAGGCCCTTGACCTTGCTGCTGAGCATCCAAGCACTGCCGGACTGAACCAACGGCGTTACCCCCTGGTCGGTCATCAAGATGTTTTCTGCCTTGGCCAAAAGCTGCATCCGCTGCTTAGCTGAAGAAACTGTCTTGGATTTGGCGATCAGCTGGTCATACTGCTTGTTTGACCACTTGCCTGAGTTGTAGCCGTTAGTTGAGGTCATGCAGTCTAGGAATGAAATCGGGTCAGCGAAGTCAGCATTCCAGCCGCTGACGCAGGCTTCAAAATTGCCGCTGTCCATCTTGGCAAACTGGGACTTGGTCGGCAGGCTCTGCACCTTGACGGAGATCTGCTTGCCAAAAGCCGTTTCCAAGGCACTCTGGATGTATTCACCAATCGCCTTTGAGCTGTCGTCATCAGCCGTCAGCAAAGTAAAGGATAATTTCTTCAGCTGCAAGTCCTTGAGAGCCGCTTTAAAGGCCGTCTGAGCTGCTGCTTTATGGTAGCTGGTGATTTGCTCGGTCGTCTTGTTTTGGGCCAGCTGGGTGAAGTCCTGGCCGCCCACCTTGGTCATATCAGCCGCGGTAAAGGTCGTCGCGCCGGTAAAACCGCCGCCCAGAGTCTTGGCCAGGGCCTTCCGGTCCAAAGCCATGGAAACTGCTTGACGGAGCTTAGTGCTCTTAAATTTAGCCAGCTTGGTGTTGAACTGCATGTAGGTCGTGCCATTGTTCTTTCTGATCACGTAGCCGGCCTGCTTTTGCAGGTTCTTGGCTGCCTGGGCGCTCAAAATTGCCGTATCCAGCTTGCCGTCCTGGTAAAGGTTGTAGGCCGTTGACGGTGACTTTTCAACCATGAAGTTAATCTGGGCCAGTTTGACGGCTGACTTGTTCCAGTAGTTCTTGTTCTTGACCATCTTCCAGGACAGGTTGGCTCCGGTCCAGCCTTTTTGGACAAAGGGGCCGTTAAAGGCCGTGGTCTTGGAAGAAGTACCGTACTTGCTGCCATATTTTTCAACTGCAGTTTGGTTTTCCGGGAAAAAGACCGGGAAGGCCAGCAAGAGCTTGAAATAAGGCAGCTTGTGGTCTAATTTAACCTGCAGCTTGTACTTGCCAAGAGCTTTGACGCCCAGACTGGACGGGGCTTTTTTGCCTGCCACGATCGCGTCAGCATTCTTAATGCCGGAGAAGATATAGCTGTATTGAGACGCGGTCTTGGGATTAACCGTCCGCTGCCAGGAGTAGACAAAGTCTTTAGCGGTAACCGCCTGCCCGTTTGACCACTTACCGTCTTTGCGTAAATCAAAAGTCCAGGTCAGCCCGTCCTTGCTTTCGGCCGCCTTAGTCACCAGGGCATTCTTGACCTGGTTGTTCTTGCCTAATTGATACAGGCCCTCCATGGTGTTTTCCATCTGGGTGAAAGAAGTCACGTCCGTTGCCTTCGGACGGATCCATAGTGATGATTTCTGCTGAAGTCATCCAGTTCAATACCTGCTTCTCACTTGCCCCCTTGCTTTGCCCGCAAGCCGTCAAAAGTGCCCCAGAAAACAAAACAGCAGCACCAGCCAATAAAGATTTTCCCTTGTTCAATTCCAATACCTCGCATCAACAATTAACAGTTTCCAGTTAACGATGCCATTGGCGCGAACAGAAAAATCTTACAGCCGTGCTGCTTACAGATCATTCAAGAATTTTGCTTAAGAGCAAAAGCATGACAAATATCGGCTCGCCTTACCAACGACACCGCCAAGCCTGCAAGTATTTACTCTAGCTTGAATCATGCTCTTTGCTCCTTTCTAATTAAATCGTTCTTCCTAATATGCTTACTATACTAGCACACTTTCACCTTTATGCAAGCCCTTTGGGCAAAAAGAGGATAAAAAGCAGCTTTTTTCATTACTTTTCTACAAATGAAAACAAAAAAGAGCGACTCCTCAGAGTCGCTCTAAATTATAGCGGTGATCGGGGTCGAACCGATACGTCCGTAATGGACACCAGATTTTGAGTCTGACGCGTCTGCCAATTCCGCCACACCGCCATGCTATTCTACTTGGCCACTAAGCCTAAGGCGGGGATCGGAGTCGAACCGACGATTAAGGTTTTGCAGACCTCTGCCTTACCACTTGGCTACACCGCCACGATTATTCTTTTCTGCCCTTCGGCTAGGGCGGTATGTGGGAATCG
>NZ_CALVGT010000050.1 GCF_944327175.1 uncultured Lactobacillus sp. | reverse complement strand
CCCATGCCGAACACAGCAGTTAAGCTTCTTAACGCCGAAAGTAGTTGGTGGGAAACTGCCTGCGAGGATAGGAAGCTGCCGCGCGAGTCAAGAGTCAGACGGAAGTCTGGCTCTTTTTGTTTTCCATGCAAAATGTGTTTTTTGAGAATAGAAATTGCATTTTAGCCAGAAAATAGCCTACAATAGGTTGAAAGTTATTTAGCACAAAAAACCGCTCAAATGCTGGACGGTCGTAAACAGTATCTAGCTGGTCTAGATTGCCATTCGCAGCTGGGCCGGGCTGAGGATTCTGCCCAGGCGCTGGGCACCTTCATCAATCTGGCTCAAGCTAGAACCAGTGAAGTTGACCCGGAGGCCGTTATTCTTGTCCCAGTTAGGATAAAAGCTGGCCGAAGGCACGTAGATGAGGTGCTCTTTTGGCACGGCTTCATTAAGCAAAAGCTGTCTGGTATCAATTTCATTGTTCAGTTCAACCCAGAAGAAGAAGCCACCTTCTGGCTGGCTGATTTTCGCGTCAGCTGGCAGGTAAGTCTTTAAGTCTTTGGCCATAGCATCCAGCTTGACCCGGTAGACTTTCTTCAGCTGGTCAATATGCTGGTCCAGGTCATTGTCAGCCAGGTAGGCTGCAACAGTACCAGCGGCTAGGTATGGCACTTCCAGGTCAGCTGACAGCTTTAAGTTGACCAGCTGCTCCTTGATTTCCGGACTAGCTACCAGCCAACCTAAACGGAAGGCTGGGGAAAGAATCTTGGAGAAGCTGGACAGGAAAATCACTCTGCCTTCCGTGTCAAAGCTTTTGATGCTTGGCAGGCTTTCCCCATAGTAGCGGAGGTCCCGGTAAGGGGTGTCTTCCAGGATGACGAAGTCATAGCGGTTAGCCAGGTCAACCAGGCGCTGGCGCTTAGCCAGGGACATGGTGATCCCAGTTGGATTGTGGAAGTCTGGTACCGTGTAGAAAAGCTTGATTGCCGGGTGCTCTTTCAGCACCTCTTCAAAGTGGTCCAGGTTGACCCCGTCGTCTTCCAAGGGAATTTCATGGTAGATTGGTTCATAATTGTCAAAAGCAGCCAGGGCGCCAACATAGCTTGGTGCTTCAACGGCCATTTCATCGCCTGTTCCCAGGAAAAGCTTGGCCACCAGGTCGATCCCTTGCTGGCCGCCAGCTGTCAGCAAAATGTTGTCGGCGTCAGCCTTGATTCCCTGCTGCCTTGCCCGGTTTGCCAGATAGTCGCGCAAGTCGCCTGGCCCCTTAACGTCATGGTATTGGAAGGAGTGGGCCTGTTCCTGGCTAACGGCCTTCTGGTAAGCAGCTTGCAAAGCCTGGCTTGGAAAGAGACTTTCGTCTGGGCAGCCGCCCCCAAAGGAGATGTTGTCGGAAAAATTTCTTTCCGGGAAGAGCCCTTGCAGGCGGGATGGATTTTCAGTTTTGATTCTATTGGCAAAAAGCTTGCTTAACATTTTTCTTTGCTCCTAAATCGTATTGTCATTTGTGCGTTGACTATAGTATAATTGCTTGAGTAAGAATAATAAAATTCAACTTATTTAATTTTGGGTGAAATATTTTCATGTTAGGAGGGACAAATGCTGCCATTTCCATATTTAGTCTTCCGGACGGTCATTGACCAGGGGACCTTCAACAAGGCTGCCCTGGTCTTAAATGTCACTCCGTCAGCGATCAGCCACTCGGTCAACCAGCTGGAGACGGAACTAGGCTTTCCAGTCTTTGTCAGGTCAAGAAACGGGGTTAAGCTGACGCCGGATGGGGAGAAAGTCCTTCCCTTGATCCAGGAAATTATCAATGACCAGAGCCGGCTGGAGCAGGTAGCCCAGCAGATCCAGGGATTGGACACCGGCTTGATCCGGATCGGGGCCTTTTCTTCAGCCTGCATCAACTGGCTGCCGCCTTTGATCCAGAATTTTGCCAAAAACTACCCCCAGGTCAAGATTTCCGTCCGCCAAGCTGGCTTCAGCGAAATCACCCAAGCCGTGAAAAGCGGCCAGCTGGACCTGGGCTTGACCATGCTGCCGGAAAATGAGCAGGGGATCAGCTGCGAGAAAATTCTGGAAGACGAAATCTACTGCATTGCCCCCAAAAACTTCCAGGTTAAAAACGGCCACAGCGTCAGTGAAGAAGACCTGGTCAACTACAACTTTATCCTGCAGCAAAGCGACTATGACCTGGACACGAAAGCTGCCTTGGACCACTATTCAATCAAGTCAACGGCAATCCAGTTCTCCATCGACGACCAGTCAATCGTGGCCATGGTGGAAGCGGGCCTGGGACTGGGTATTTTGCCGGCTTTGGCCCTGCAGAAGATGCAGGGGGAGGTCAAGATCCTGCCTTTCAGCACCCCTTTTTACCGGAAGATTGCCCTGGTGACTTCCAATCAGCAGCGCCTGGCTCCGTCAAGCAGGCAGATGATTAAGAACGTGCGCGAACTGATCAGGCGCCAGTATCCAGGCGGGCGCTTGACGATGGAAGCGGAAAACGCATAGAATGCATGCAGTCTGTATAAATAGTATAATGAAATTGTTAAAATCCGTTGTCATAGCATCTAATCTCTTGCTATAATATACAGAGTGAAAATAAATGAGACTACAAAGCGTTTTGTCATACTCCATGAGATTAATAGGAAGCATGAACTAAAATTTGCATCAGCGATGGGGCAAGCGGGCGCTGAGTAATTTTTATTCAATTTTTAAAACATAGGAAACAAAGAAGGTATTTTATGAACGGTAAACAACTTGTTGCAGAAGCCTTACAGACAGTTTTGCTTGACTGGTCACTGGAAGATATTGACGTCAAGATCGAACGGCCAAAGGATGAAAAGCTGGGGGATTACGCTTTTCCAACCTTTACCTTAGCCAAGACCATGCGCAAGGCGCCAAACCTGATTGCGGCTGAACTGGCTGAAAAGATTGACCAGGGGAATTTTGAAAAGATCCAGGCAGTTGGTCCATACATCAACTTCTTCCTGGACAAGAGCCAGACCGGGGCGGCTATTTTGAAGGAAATCCTGGCTGACCCTGAAAACTACGGTGCCCGCGACCTGGGCCACGGCCGGAACGTTTCAACTGAATACTCATCACCGAACATTGCCAAGCCAATGGGGATGGGCCACCTGCGGTCAACCATGATCGGTGAAGCCATTGCCCGCATTCTGGCCAAGGAAGGCTTCAAGCCAATCAGAATTGACTACCTCGGTGACTGGGGCACCCAATTCGGGAAGATGATGGCTGCCTACAAGATGTGGGGCAACGACGCCGACATCGAAAAGGACCCAATCAACACCCTTTTGTCCTACTACGTCCGGATCAACCGGGAAGCTGAAGAACACCCAGAATACGATGAAGACGGCCGGGAATGGTTCTCCAAGCTGGAACACGGCGACGAAGAAGCCAAGCGTCTGTGGAGCTGGTTCAGAGAAGTTTCTTTGGAACGGTTCAAGAAGGTTTACAACATGCTGGACGTCCACTTTGACTCCTTCACTGGTGAAGCCTTCAGTGCCAAAATGATGGATGAACCAATCAAGATTCTCCGGGACAAGGGCCTCTTGGTCAAGAGCCAAGGTGCTGAAATCGTTGACCTGGAAAAGTATAACCTGCCGCCTTTGATGGTTATCAAGAGTAACGGGACTTCAACTTACATCACCCGTGACCTGGCAACTGCCATGTACCGGAAGAAGACTTACGGCTTCTACAAGTCCCTCTACGTTGTCGGCCAGGAACAGGAAGTCTACTTCCAGCAGCTGCGTGCCTGCTTGAAGGAAATGGGCTTTGAATGGGCAGACGACATTGTCCACATCAGCTTCGGTCTGATGAGCATCAACGGCCAGAAGATGTCTACCAGAAAGGGTAACGTCGTTAACCTGGAAGATGTTTTGAACGAATCAGTTGACCTGGCTCGCAAGCAAATTTCTGAAAAGAATGCCGGTCTGAAGAATGCTGACGAAGTTGCCAAGCAAGTCGGCATCGGCGCGGTTGTTTTCCACGACTTAAAGAATTACCGTCGCAACTCAATCGATTTCAATTTGGAAGAAGTCGTTAAGTTCGAAGGTGAAACTGGTCCCTACGTGCAATATGCTCGGGCCCGTGGCGAAAGCCTCTTGAGAAAGAGCGGGATTACCGACTTCTCAGACGCAGACCTGACCAAGATCGGTGCCGAAGAATGGGACCTGGTCTCCTTCATGGGCCGCTACGCCGACACCATTCAAAAGGCCATGGAAACCTACGACCCAAGCGCAATTGCTAAGTACGCTCTGGAACTGGCCAAGCGCTTTAACAAGTACTATGCTCACACCAGAATCTTGGTTGATGACGTTGACGAAGATGTCAAGAAGGCCCGTTTGGCTGTTGTCCAAGCAGTCAGCCACGTCATCAAGTCAGCCCTGGACTTGCTGGACGTCAAGGCACCAGACGAAATGTAGTTTTTCATTTAACATGAATGATATTAAATGCCTTGAATTTGCTTCAAGGCATTTTTTATTGGCTAATGCCAATGTTGTCGAGATTTTTTCCGGAGAATTGATCGAAAAAGGTCGGATAAGTGAAGAAGAATTAAATAACAGCTTTATTGAAATATAAAAGTGCGCTAAAATTAAAGGTATCTAAAATGCTTAAATATAAGATTAAGGGGTAATAATTATGAACTATAAAGAAAGAAGACAGCTGATTTACGAGTTGATCCAAACTAACAAGATTGAAACCCAGGAACAATTGCTGCTCTTGCTGCAATCTTATGGAGCAAACGCTACCCAGGCAACCATTTCCCGGGACATTCACGCCTTGCATATCAGCAAGGTGCCAGATGATGACGGCCGCAGCTATTATGTCAAGGCACCTTCAGCAGCGGTTAACCGGGAAAGGCAGCTAAAGGACGCGATTCGTGAACGGGTGGCTACTGTAACTGCTGTTCAGTTCACGGTCGTTATTCAAACTAGCATGAAATTGACTTATGCGCCAATTTTGGCAGGATTAATTGACGACATCGACAACGATGACGTGGTCGGCACAATTGCCGGTACCGACACCCTCTTGGTCATCTTAAAGGATGCTGAAGCAGCTGCCCGCTTTGCTGACTGGGCACAAGCCATCGTCAAGGAACGGAAGATCTACTAAGGCGACAGATAATGGCAAGAATATCGGTCTATATGACGGGCGGAATAGCTGCCTATAAAGCCGTGAGCGTTGTCCGGGGCTTGCAGAAGGCGGGCCATGAAGTCCGGGTGGCGATGACGGACAATAGCGAGAACTTTGTCGGGCCGGCAACCCTGGCGGCCTTGACGAAATGGCCGGTTTTAGACGACTTGTTTAGTCCGGGCCGGCAGGCGGAAATCTCCCATATTGACCTGGCCGACTGGAGCCAGCTAGCCCTGGTCGTGCCGGCTGATGCCAATATTTTGGCTAAGATGGCCCAGGGGATTGGGGATGATGCCGTTTCAACCACCCTCTTGGCTCTGCACTGCCCGCGCTTGATCGTGCCGGCAATGAACACCCACATGTGGGAAAATCCCGCTGTTCAGCGCAATCTCCGCCTTTTAAAAGAGGGCGGCGACTTGATCATGGAACCAGCCGTGGGCAGACTGGCTGAGGGTTACGCCGGCAAGGGCCGGATGCCGGAAGCTGAAGAAATCCTGGCCTGGCTTAATGACCAGCTGAACTTGCCGGCTAAAGGCAAGCGAATCGTCGTTACTGCCGGCGGGACCCTGGAGGCCATTGACCCGGTCCGCTTCATTGGCAACCGGTCAAGCGGCAAGATGGGTTTTCGTTTGGCAGAAGCCGCGGCTAGAAGAGGAGCCGAGGTAGACTTGATTTACGGGAATGTTTCGGTTCCCTTGCCAAAAGATGCCCGGATCCACCTGCATCCTGCCCTGTCGGCTCAGGCAATGCTGGATAAGCTGGAAGAGCTTTTCCCAGCTGCCGACGCCCTTTTGATGGCGGCAGCGGTCAGCGACTGGCGGCCAAAAGAGGCAGCTGACCACAAGCTGAAGAAGCAGGCCGGGGTAGAGGAGATGACCCTGCAGCTGGTCAAGAATCCGGACCTTTTGAAGACAATGGCCCAAAAGAAGCGGCCAGACCAAGTGGTCATCGGCTTTGCGGCCGAAACCAACGACCTTTTGGCCAATGCCAGCCGGAAATTGGCGGCTAAAGGAGCCGACGCGATCGTGGCCAACGATGTCAGCGGGGATGCCTTTGGTGGTGACGAAGATCAGGTAACGATCCTGGAAGCAAGCAAGGAGATCGATCCTTGGCCGCGGATGAGCAAGCAGGCCGTAGCTGACCGCTTGGTTAAGCTGACTTTGGACAGGATGGCAGAAAAGAACAATTAAAAGAAATAAAGTAAGAGGCCTTTTACCTGGTGAAAGACCTTTTATTTTTTTCTGAAACTTTTGCTATAATGAACCGCTTTCACTATAATAAGGGTAAGAGTTTCGTAAAAAGGATTGGGAGACGAATGATGAAGAAAATTGATGCCCACTTGCACCTGGTGCGGGATCTGGCCAAGGAAATTGTGGGGGCCAAAAGGCTCTTATGGGGCAGCGGCGCGCCATGGTCAGCCACTTTCAATGATTACGGCCAGCTTTATTCCTGGCTGGAAGATTCGGGGATTTTTTCAGAAACGGAACTGGCAGATATATACTACGGCAACTCGGAAAGAATTTATTTCAAGGCAGACCACGTGGCGGTATTAAAGGCCAGCCGCGATTCGCTGTTTGAGGGAGATGCTTAAGATGGAAAATGCGAAAGTTTTGGTGGCGGGCCTGGCGGTTAAGAGCCTGCCTGAATTGGAAAAAGACTGTGAAGTAACCTTTGCCCCGGAAGATGCCGGCAAGGATTGGTACCTGGCTAACTTGGGGGAATTTGACGCCTTGATCACCGGCAAGCTACCAGTTGACCAGGAGCTTTTAGACGCGGGCAAAAAGCTCAAGATCGTTTCTGCGACCGGGGTTGGCTATGACCATATCGACGTGGATTATGCCAGCAGCCAGGGGATCATCGTGTCCAACTGCCCGGCCAGCGTCATGCAGCCGACGGCAGAAATGGCCTTTACCCTCCTTTTGGCTCTCAGCCGGAAATTGGCCCTCTACAATCAAGAGATGCGGCAAGGGAACTTTTTGGACACGGGCTTGCTTGAAAACCAGGGACAGAGCCCGGTCGGCAAGACCCTGGGGATCTTCGGCATGGGGAGAATCGGCAAGACCCTGGCTAGCTATGCCCGGACCTTCGGGATGAACATTCTTTACCACAACCGCCACCAATTGCCGGAAGATGAAGAGCGGGCCCTGGGAGTCAGCTACGTGCCCTTGGCCGACCTGCTCAGCCAGGCCGACTATGTCAGCTTGAACGCTCCGGCCACGGCGGAAACCTACCACGTGATTGATGAAGCAGCCTTGAGCATGATGCAGCCGACGGCCTTTTTGATCAATACTTCCCGGGGCAGCCTGGTCGATGAAGCGGCACTTTTGCGGGCCTTAAAGGGCAAGCGGATCGCCGGCGCGGGCCTGGACGTGTTTGAAGAAGAGCCGGACTTCAACAAGGAATTCTGCCAGCTGGACAATGTGATTTTGACCCCGCATGCCGGCAGCGCCACCCGGGAGTCCCGGCGCAGCGTCTTGAAAGAAGCCAGCCATAATATTGTCTCCTTCCTGGTCGACGGAGTGCCGGTCAACCGGGTCAACTAAAAGATGCTTTTGCATCTTTTTTGTTATCATTAAGTGTTAGCAACTGTAAAGCGAATTAAAGGGGGCAGAGAGCTTGCTTGATCCACAGCAGGTCTTAAAGAAGTATTTTGGCTATGACAGTTTCCGGCCGGGCCAAAAAGAAATTATTGAAAAAGTTTTCCAGGGAAAAAATGTCCTGGCAGTCATGCCGACCGGGGGCGGGAAGTCGCTTTGCTACCAGATCCCGGCCTTGATGATTCCCGGCACGACTGTGGTGATCTCACCCTTGATCTCCTTGATGAAGGACCAGGTCGACAGCCTGCGCGAGTACGGGATACCGGCCGCGGCACTTAACAGTTCCACAGCCCAGGAAGATGTCAATCCCATCTTAAGAGCCTGCTATGAAGGGAAAATTAAGCTGCTCTACGTGACGCCGGAACGGATGGAGATGGACTATTTCCGCTACCAGCTCAACTTTTTGGAGGTCAATTTGATCGCTATCGATGAAGCCCACTGCATTTCCCAATGGGGGCACGACTTCCGGCCGGCCTACCGGAAGCTGAAGGACGGGATCAATGCCCTCCATACCCATCCCAATGTTTTGGCCCTTACCGCTACGGCTACCAAGGCGGTTAGAGAAGACATCGGCCAGCAGCTGGATATTTCTGAGGAGAATTTTGTCATCACCAGTTTTGAAAGAAAAAATCTCCGCTTCAAGTTAGTCAACGCGCCGAAAAACAGCCGGGCCTATATCGTCAACTACTTGAAGCAGCACCGGGGTGAGGCGGGCATTATTTATTCCAACACCCGGAAAAAGGTGGAGGGGCTGACCGAATTTTTGCGCCGGGAGGGCTTTAACGTTGCCGCCTACCACGCCGGGATGTCCAATGAGGAACGGGCCCAGGTCCAAGACGACTTCCAGTATGACCGGATTCCCTTGATCGTGGCCACGAATGCTTTTGGCATGGGGATCGACAAGAGCAATGTCCGCTTTGTCCTGCACGCAAACAGCGCCAAAAACCTGGAGGCCTATTACCAGGAAGCCGGCCGGGCGGGCCGGGACGGGCTGGAGAGTGAGGCCGTGATGCTTTTTCACCCCAGTGATCTTCGCCAGTTCCGCTGGTTTATCGACAATTCTGAAGCTGATGAGTCTTACCGACAGGTCCAGTACCAAAAGCTGCAGACAATCAGCGACTATGCCAATACAGACGAGTGCCTGCAGCAATTTATCGTTCGCTACTTTGGCCAGGACTGCCCGCCTTGCGGCAAATGCAGCAATTGCCTCAGCCAGGGTGATTTTCAAGATATAACGGCTGAGGCCCGGGCCATTATCGGCATGGTCTATGATTTGGACGGCCGCTATGGCAAAAAGATCGTTGCCCAGGCCGTGACTGGGTCCAAAGTCAAGAAGATCAGTGAGATCGGGGCTGATGAGTGTGTCCACTACGGCCTGCTCAAAGGAAAAAAGCAAGCTGAGGTGAGCAGCCTGGTCGACTATTTGGTCTCAAAAGGCTACCTGCAGCTGGTGGGGGACCGCTATCCCTTGGTTCACGTAACCAACCGGGGCTGGGACGTTTTGGACGGCAAGGCCAGAGTCAAAAGGCGCCAGGAAGTCAAAAGTGAGCAGCTTGCTGAAACAGGCGGTGACCAGGTCCTCTTTGAAGAGCTCAGAAAGGCCCGCCGGGCCCTGGCCCAGAAGCGAGGGGTACCGCCATTTGTTATCTTTTCAGACTTGTCTTTGCGGGATATGGCAGCCAGGAAGCCGCAAACGCCGGAAGAGCTGCTCCAGTGTAGCGGGGTCGGGGATGCGAAACTGGCCAACTATGGGAAGGCCATGCTGGCCGTAATCAAAGAATATGGATAAAAAACCTTCAGAAGGAAATCTTCTGAAGGTTTTAATCGTTATTGCTGCTTTATTTTTTAGAAAAGCTTGGCTTTTTCACACAGGTCGTCAAAGCGTTCCCAGAACTTGTCGTAGTTAGCGGAAGTAACCAGGGTCATTGGCCGGCCGTTTTCAGTTTCAAAGAAGCGGGCAGCCCGGTCGCCGTCAGTGTAGACGTCAGACTTGGTGTCACGGGTCGTGGCGATTTCTGGGTAAAGGGCGCTCATGGTGGTCAAAACGTCCCAGAGGTAGTAAGTTGAGTCGACTTCAAAGGAGTTGACCAGGGCGTAGACATAGCCTAGGAATTCAAAGGCCGGGTACTTGCGGTTGGACGCAAAGTGCTGGCGCATTTCGTCGGTTAAAGGCAGTTCTTCGGTTGATTCCAGGCCGACCTGCTGGATCTTGATCTTGGAGTCCCAGACCGTCTTGCAGGCTTCCGGGTCCCACCAGGCGTTCCATTCCTGGGTTCCGTCAGCGCATGGAGCGTAAACGTTGCCGTGGGCGTTCAAAGACCCGCCCATCCAGTAGAGTTCTTCGATCTTGTCTTGAATGCTTGGGTCGATTTCCAGAGCCCGGGCTAAGTCAGTCAAGGGGCCAGTGAAGACCAGAGTAACCGGGCCGTCAGCAGCATGGATCTTGTCGATCATGTCCAGGTGGGCTGGCTTTGCGGCAACTGGCGCTTCAACCGTGCCTTTTTCATTCAAGATCGGGAAGTGGTCAACGGAAAAAGCTGACACTCTCCAGGCTTCCGGGAACTGGTGGACAGCCCGGGAATCGGACTTGGCTACTTCTAGCTTGTCGCCGCGCTGGTTGAAGCGGTCGATCAGCTTCCGGGAAGCGGAAACGCCTGGTTCAACGTAGCCGTCGGCGTCGGTTACCCCAACCCCGATCAGCTTGATGTCCGGGGCCAAAAGCATCAGCAAAAGTGAAGTAAAGTCATCCATGTTGCTGTCATGGTTCAAGTAGAAGTTCTTCATAAAATCTTACCTTCCTAAATCCTTTAGTCTTAACAAGAATATTATACGTGATAAGTAGTCAAAAGACAGCATTTTCAGTGAAAAAAAGTTTGTTTTGAACTAAAAGTCGAACAAGCTAAGCGGCGAAAAAGTAATTGTTAAAATAAACACTTATTTTCTCCTTCATTTTGGTCATGAAAAATCATTAAAATATTTTTGTGATTACAGGCGGATTGGTGTTAGAATAATACTTTTCGTGATAAAATCGTACGGTAAATGATTCGCGGGGAGGCAGACATGGCAAGTCAATTGATTGAAAACAAATTGAAATTGCTGCCGGAAAAGGCCGGCTGCTATCTGATGAAGGACGTCAACGGCAAGGTCATCTATGTTGGCAAGTCCAAAAACTTGAAAAACCGGGTCCGGTCTTACTTCAAGAGCAGCCAGGAGGGCCGCCGGGCCGAGCTGGTCAAGAATATTGCCGATTATGACATCATCGTGGTGGATTCTGACAAGGAAGCCTTTTTGCTGGAAATCACCCTAATCAAAAAGTACCAGCCTTATTACAATGTGGCTCTGAAGTCGGGGACGGGCTATCCCTATATCGAAATCACGAATGAGAAAAATCCCCAGACCCGCCTGACCTCGATCGTCTACAAGGATAAGGGCTACTATTTTGGCCCTTACCCCAACGTCTACGCGGCCAGCGCGACTTTAAAATTCATCCAGAAGGTCTTCCCTTTGCGCCGCTGCAGCGGCTATACCGGTCGGCCCTGCCTTTACTACCACATGGGCCAGTGCCTGGGCAGCTGCTTCAAGGAAGTTCCGCAAAGCGCATATGACGAGCAGATCAAGAAGATTAAGCGCTTTTTGAACGGGGACATCCAGGAGGTCAAGAAAGACTTGACCAATAAGATGCTGCAAGCTTCAGCTGACCTGGAATTTGAAAGAGCAGGGGAACTCCGGGACCAGCTCAAATATATTGAAGAAACGGTTGAAAAGCAGAAGATCATCTCTAACGATCATACCCAAAGAGACATCTTCAACTATTACGTGGACCGGTCCTGGATTTCCATCCAGGTCTTCTTTTTGCGGCAGGCCAAGCTCTTGCGACGGGAATCACACATGTTTCCTTTGACTGATGAAACTGACCCGGCAGACGAATTCATGTCCTTTATCGCCCAGTTTTACGCCCAAAAGAACCGGGTCAAGCCAAGGGAGGTCCTGGTGCCAAAAGGCATTGACCAGGATGAACTGGCCGCGGCAATCGGCATCAAGGTCCGGACCCCGCAAAGGGGGCAGAAGGCTTCTTTGATGGAGATGGCCAGAGAAAATGCCCAGCTGAAGCTGGATGACAAGTTCCGCCTGCTGGAGCTTGGCCAGCGCAAGACCAAGGGGGCCCAGGAAGAAATTTTCAAGGCCTTGGGTCTGCCTTACGGGGCATACATTGAAAGTTTTGACCACTCCCATATTCAAGGGGCGGACCCGGTTTCGGCCCTGGTTGTCTTCAAAGACGGGGAGCCTTTTAAGACCGGCTACCGGAAGTTCAAGCTGAAGGGGGAAGTTGAACACCAAAACAGCGCCGATGAAGTCGGCAACACCCGGGAAGTCGTCCGCCGCCGCTACAGCCGGCTCTTAAAAGAGCATGAAAGAATGCCGGACCTGATCTTGATGGACGGGGGACAGATCCAGGTGGAAGCTTGCGAGGACGTCTTAAGAAACGAGCTGAACCTGGATATTCCGGTAGCGGGGATGGTTAAAGACGACAAGCACCGGACCAACCACCTCTTGTACGGTGACCCGTTTAAGGGCCAGCCTTTCAAGCTGATTCCAATGGATCCGAAGTCAGAAGGCTTTTACTTAATGACCCGGATTCAAGATGAGGTCCACCGCTTTGCCATCACCTTTCACCGGCAGACCCATGCGAAAAATTCCCTGGTCAGCCGGCTGGACTCGATCAAAGGCATCGGGCCGAAGAGCCGGACCAAGCTTTTGCGGGAATTTGGCTCTTTAAAGAAGATCAAGGAAGCTTCTATTGACGATCTGCGTGAGGCGGGACTGACTTTAACCCAGGCGCAGGCTGTCAAAATTTCCCTTTAGCTATTGGGCAAAATAGCTTATGATTAAATGGTAACAATTAACGAAAGAAAGAAAAGGTAAAAACAAGAATGCCAACTCCTTCAACATTTGTTGATCAAACTAAAATTGAAGTCCAAGCCGGAAAGGGCGGGGACGGCATGGTGGCCTTCCGCCATGAAAAATTCATGCCCAACGGGGGACCAGCTGGCGGTGACGGCGGCCGGGGCGGCTCCATTATCTTTGTGGCCGACAACGGTCTCAGAACCTTAATGGATTTCCGCTACCGGCGCAAGTTCAAGGCTGAGCCTGGCGAAAACGGCCGCATCAAGGCCCAATACGGCAAGGCAGCCAAGGACCTGTACCTGAAGGTGCCAGTCGGTACGACCGTCTACGACTTTTTCACCGGTGAAGAAATCGGTGACTTGGTTGAAAACGGCCAGGAACTGGTCGTGGCCAAAGGCGGCCGGGGCGGCCGGGGCAATATCCATTTTGCCACCAGCGTCAACACCGCGCCGGAAATCGCAGAAAACGGGGAACCAGGTGAATTCCGGACCCTGCGTTTGGAATTGAAGGTTCTGGCCGACGTTGGTCTAGTCGGCTTTCCGTCTGTCGGTAAGTCAACCCTTCTGTCAGTCGTCACCAGTGCCAAGCCAAAGATCGCGGCTTACCAGTTTACGACCTTGAAGCCAAACCTGGGCATGGTCCTTCTGCCAGACGGCCGGGACTTCTCCATGGCCGACCTGCCGGGCCTGATCAAGGGGGCCAGCCAGGGGGTAGGGCTGGGGATCCAGTTCCTGCGTCACGTGGAAAGAACCAAGGTTATCCTCCACATGGTGTCCATGGACCCGAACAACGGCCGGGATGCCTACGAAGACTATGAAACCATCTTGCACGAACTGGCTTCATACACGGAAGATGACCTTTCCAGCAAGCGGGAAATCATCGTGGCCAGCCAGATGGATATTCCAGGTGCTGATGAGAAACTGGCTCAGTTCAAAAAAGACCTGGCTGCTCATGGGGTTGACCAGGAAGTTTACGAACTCTCCAGCATTACCCACCAGGGCGTTGACCGCTTGATGAGCCGAGCTGCTGACCTGGTCAGCGAGGTTGAAGCCCAAGAGGCTGAAGCTGCTGTTAAGCCCAAGGAAGAGGTCAAGACTAAGACCTACAAGTACCACCGGCCTGAAAAGCTGGAATTCACGGTTGAAAAGCTGGCTGACCACGAATTTGAAATTCACGGTGAGCAGCTTGAACGCCTGGTAGCCATGACCAACCTGGACCACCAGGACGGGATCATGCGCCTGGCCCGTCGCTTGAAGAAGATGGGTGTCGATGATGAACTGCGGGCGCAAGGCGCTGTCGATGGAGACGACGTTTACATTGGCGACTTCAGCTTTGAATTCGTGCAATAAGGGATAGATTGAAAACTATAGAATAGAGAAACGAAAGTTAGAGAATTAAAAAATGAAGAAACGATACATTACTGGCTATGCCGGTTTGCGGGCCCTGGCTGTAATCGGGGTTATTTTGTATCACCTGGATCCGGACCACTTTGTCGGCGGCTACCTGGGTGTGCCGGTCTTTCTGGTTTTGACCGGCTATCTGGTAACCGATCAGATTATGGCTGCTTACCGCGATTATGGCTATTTTGACATTAGGTCCTTTTACCAGCGCCGCTTCAAGCGTCTTTATCCGCCGCTGATTGCCATGCTCTGGCTGACTAGCGCTTATATTGTGCTCTTTCAGCGCAACCTCTTGAATAAGCTCTACCAGATCGTCGCCAGCAACCTGCTGGGGGTATACAACTGGTGGCAGATTTTTAACGGGCAGAGTTACTTTGAGCGTTTTGCCAATAATGAATCGCCTTTTACCCACTTGTGGACGATGGCGATCGATTGGCAGTTCTACCTGCTCTGGCCGCTAGTGATGGCCCTCTTGGTCAAATTTGCCAAAAAGCGGCGGAATATTTTCTGGGTTTTGGTTGGCCTGTCGGTCTTGTCCGCTTTGGAAATGGCCCTGCTTTTCCGGCCGGGCCAGGATACCAGCCGGATCTACTACGGAACCGATACCCGCTTCTTCTCCTTGGGCCTGGGTGGCGCTATGGCAGTTTTCTGGCCTTTTGAAGAAATGGACAACCGCTTCACCCAAAAAGACGGGGTGATCCTCAACTGGACGGGGCTGGCGACCTTGTTTGGGATGCTTTTGCTCATGTTCTCGCCTTTAATGAACGCTCAGACGGCCTTCCCATATTATGGGGGGATGTTCATCTTCAGCTTCTTCGTGATGGTTTTCGCGGCCGTAATCGCGGCACCGGTCGGGATCTGGGATCAGCTGATGACCAACCCGGTCTTTGACTGGCTGGGGTCAAGAAGCTATGAAATCTATCTCTACCAGTTCCCGGTCATGATCTTTTTTGAAAGCCGGGTCAGCGACCTGGCCGACCATGTGACTCTTTACCGGGTAATTGAGATTGTCTTGATCCTCTTGATCAGCGAAATTACTTACCGCCTTTTTGAAAAAAGACGCTACACCAGCGAGGGCATCCGCTACAACTTGGCCAAGCTCTTCCACTGGCCAGTCAAGCTGTCCAAGAGCTGGCTGAAGACGGCCGCCTTCTTCCTGGTCTTTTTGATCGGCAGCGGCGGGATTATCTTCTCCCCGCTGGCTAAGGCTGACAACAAGGACGGGGCTTTGATCAAGACGATCAATGACAACTCCAAGCAGCAGGCTGAGATGAACAAGAAGGCCCTGGAATCAATCAAGAGCTCGCAAAAAGCGGCCAAGAAGTCGTCCAGCAGTCAGAGCAAGCAGCCTTCCAAGGCCAAGTCAAAAAAGACTAAGTCTAAGAGCAGCGGGAAAAAGGTCAACCAGGAGTTTGAGAAATACGGGATCAGCCAAGCTGACCTGCAAGCCGCGCAAAAGCTGCAGGTGACGGCAATTGGTGATTCGGTCATGGCTTCTTCAAGTGACATCTTGCACCAGCTTTTGCCGCACGCCGTAATCGACGCCACGGTTTCCCGGCAGGCCGACGTGGCTCCCCAGCTGCTTCAGTCTTATGCCCAAAAAGGTGAGCTACAGGACAATGTCTTGATCGGCCTGGGGACCAACGGGCCTTTTACTGATGACGAGGTCAAGCAAATCATGCAGATTGTCGGGCCAAAGCGTCAGCTTTTCTGGATCAATGTCGTCGTGCCAACTCGGTCCTGGCAAAACCAGGTCAACCAGCAGCTACAGGCCTTGACCAAGAAGTACAAGAACCTGACCGTCATTGACTGGTATGGCTACGCCCACGGCCAGTCCAGCTGGTTTTACGACGACAAGACCCACCCGAATAATGTGGGGCAAAATTACTACAGCACTTATATCGTCAAAGAAATGGTCCGCGCCAGCGGATTGAATTAGCCTTTTTATATTTGTTTGGAAAAGAATGGGAGTTAAATGGAACTGGAATTTCTTGGCACCTGCTCGGGCCAGCCGTCAAAGTTGCGGAACGTCTCGAGCCTGGCTTTAAAACTACTGGATGAGCTGAACGAGATTTGGCTCTTTGACTGCGGGGAAGCAACCCAGCACCAGATTCTGCGCACCAATATCCGCCTG
Organism: uncultured Lactobacillus sp.; assembly: GCF_944327175.1. GTDB lineage: Bacteria > Bacillota > Bacilli > Lactobacillales > Lactobacillaceae > Lactobacillus. The sequence continues at coordinate 51,387 of NZ_CALVGT010000050.1, read as the reverse complement.
CGCAAAATCACGAAGATTTTTATCTCGCACAATCACGGCGACCACATTTTCGGTCTGCCGGGCCTCTTGTCAACCAGGTCCTTTCAAGGTGATGTGGGTCCCTTGACCATTTACGGGCCAGCAGGGATTGAGCAGTTCGTCAAGACATCTCTCAGGATTTCCAAAACCAAGATTTCCTATCCAATCAAATTCGTTACCCTGGAAGAAGCAGGCAAGATCGTCAGCGAGCGGGGTTTTGAAGTCTATACTGAAAAAATGGACCACCGGATCGACAGCTGGGGCTTCCGGGTAGTAGAGGCTGACAAAGCCGGTGAGCTGTTAATGGATAAATTGGCAGAATTTAAAGTGCCAAACGGCCCGCTCCTTGGTAAACTAAAGAGGGGCGAGCAGGTTGAGCTGGCTGACGGCACAGTTTTAAACGGCAAGGACTTCCTGGGTCCGGCTAAGAAGGGGCGGGTAGTAACCGTGATCTATGACACCCGGTCTACTGCTTCAATCCGCCGCCTGGCTGACCATGCTGACGTCTTGGTCCATGAAGCGACTTTTGATGCCAGCGAAAGTAAGCTGGCCAGGGATTATTACCATTCAACGTGCACACAAGCCGCTGAGACGGCCGCCGCCTGCCAGGTTGGGCATTTATACCTGACTCATGTTTCGGCCCGCTACGTGGGCCCTCTGGCTAGTCAGATGGTCAAGCAGGCCCGGGAGATTTTCCCGGCCACGACCCTGGCCAGGGACCTGGACAGCTTCGTAGTTCCAATGAAAGGTTAACGTGTTAAAGATGAGTGATTCATTACGCAATAAAGTTGTAGTTATTAGCGGGGCCAGCAGCGGGATCGGCCGGTCAATTGCCCTGGAAAGCGCCAGCCGGGGGGCCACGGTCGTTTTGCTGGCCCGCCGCCTGAACAAGCTGGAGGAAATCGCGGCTGAAGCCAGAGAATTGTCTGGTTCAGCGGCTTTTGCCGTCAAGGCTGACTTGGGGATGGCCAGCGATATTGAAGCCGCTTTTGACCAAGTTAAGGAAAAGGTCAAGCACATCGACTACCTGGTCAACGCGGCTGGTTTCGGCAAGTTTGAGGAATTCATGGAAGCTGACATGCAAGACACTACGGAAATGTTCCAGGTTGACGTCTTGGGCTTGATGTACATGACCCGGCTTTTCGGCCGGCTCATGCTGGAGCAGGGCAGCGGGCAGATCATCAACTTCGGCTCCTTGGCCGGCAAGGTGCCGACGACCAAGTCAGCGGCTTACGGCGCCGCCAAGGCAGCCGTAATCCAGTTCTCTAACGTCCTGCGCCTTGAACTCAAGCCTTTCGGCGTCAAGGTCATGACCGTCAACCCGGGCCCGGTTTACACCAATTTCTTCAACATTGCCGACGCAAGCGGCCAGTACGTCAAGAATGTCCAGGCCTTCATGCTTGACCCGGACGACGTTGCCTGGGAAGTAGTCCACTACTTCGGTTCAAACAAGCGTGAGCTCAACCTGCCGGTCAGTCTGGCGGCTTTGGCCAAATTGTACAACTTGTTCCCAGTGATTGGAGACAAATTGTCACTTGAATTTGCCTCCCGCAAATAAATAAAGTAAGGTTTTTCTTGATTTATTTGCCAGGCAATAGTATTATTTAATTACTTGAGTATTTAGGTCAATGACCTGATACTGTGATACTACAATAAAGGAGATCAGTTATAAATGGCAGTTCCTGCAAGACATACTTCTAAGCAAAAGAAACGTTCACGTCGCGCTCACTTGAAGCTCAGCGTGCCAGCAATGCACTACGACGCAACTACTGGTGAATACCGTTTGAGCCACCGTGTTTCCCCTAAGGGTTACTACAAGGGTCGTCAAGTAGTCAGCGAAAACAGCGCTAGCGATAACGACTAATTTAAAAGGCACCTGTTTTTCTGGTGTCTTTTTTTATGTCAAAAATTAGGATCGAGGAATTCGAAAAATGAAACTGGTTTTTTTACATTCAAGCGACACCCACGGCTACTTGCTGCCAACTGACTACCAAACAAGGGGCGACTACGACGCCCCTTACGGTCTTAGCCGGGTAGCCAGCGCCATTAAGGCGGAAAAGGCCAAGTGGGGGGCAGACCACGTCATCGTGACTGATGCCGGTGACTGCCTGCAGGGGTCTCCTCTGGCTGCTTACACCCATGGCAGCAAGAATCTGGACAACCTGGCCCGCTTTACTGCTGCTTACAACGCGGTCGGCTATGACGTCCGCTGCCTGGGCAACCACGACTTCAACTTTGGCCAGGAATACATGGCCTACTACGTGGACAACAACAAGGCGCCGTTCGTCAACTGCAACATTTTGGACGCGGAAACCCAGGTGCCGACTCTGGGCCGGGACTATGTGATCCTGGAAAGAAGCGGGGTCAAGGTTGGCGTTTTGGGGATTACCACCCAGTACATCCCCCACTGGGAAGCAGCTGACCGGATCAAGGGCCTGGCCTTTAAGTCTGCTTACGAACAGATTGCCCATTTTGCCAAAATCATTAAGCCGCAAGTCGATGTACTGGCCGTTCTTTACCATGGTGGCTTTGAAAGCGACATTGCCAGCGGGGAAGCGACTGAACCGCACAACGGGGAAAATGAAGGCTACCGGATTCTGACTGAAATCCCGGAAGTTGATGTCATGCTGACGGGCCACCAGCACCGGAGACTGAACATGATCAGCCCGTCCGGCAAGCCCTGCGTGCAGCCAGGCTACCGGGGCGAGGCAATCGCTGAAGTCGTTTTGGACCTGGAAAAGACGGAAGCAGGCTACAAGGTCAAAGAAGCGACCAGCGAATTGATCGACACCAATAACTTTGCGTCAGACCCGGAAGTTGAAGAAATCGTTAAGCCGCTCGATCTGGCCACCCAGAAATGGCTTGACCAGCCAATTGCCTATTTGGACCAGGCAGCGCCGATTGAAGATGCCAACAAGGGGCGGATTGAAGGGGCGCCTTTCATCAACCTGCTCCAGCAGATGCAGCTCTACTTTACTCACGCCGACCTTTCAGCTACGGCCGTGATGAATGATGTGGCCAAGGGCTTTGGCAAAACGGTGACCATGCGGGATATTCTTTTGAACTATCCATACGCCAATCAATTGGTCAGCGTCAAATTGACCGGTAAGCAGCTCCGCCACATCGTAGAGCACACGGCCAGCTTTTTGGAAAAAGACGAAAACGGCAAGATCCACTTTATTGACCGCTATTTGAAGCCAAAGCCGGAACTCTACCACTTTGACGTCTTTTATCCACTGGAATACGAGGCTGACCTTTCCAAGCCGGTGGGCCAGCGTTTGACCAAGCTGAAGTTCAAGGGCCAGGATATTCAAGATGACCAGGTCTACCACCTGGCCGTCAACAACTACCGGGCCAACGGGGGCGGTTTCTATCCTGAATACAGCTTGGACAAGATCGAATTCTCCTTGGACAAGGACTATGTCCAGATGTTCAGCGAATACCTGACTCAAGGGGAGGTCAAGGTCGACACGAAGAAGTACTACCGCTTCTATTAGTAACGAATAACGAAGAAAGAGGCCATCAGGCCTTTTTTTCATGCCCTTGTGGCATAATTAAATAAAAGCAGCTAAGGAGGTGGAGTATGCCAGGAGAAAATGTGCGCGTCCAAGGGAAAGTGGTCAAGAGCCATTTGACTTCCTTTGTATCAGCCGAAGAATTGCGGCAGGTGCAGGCAGCAGAAGAATTAGCCGGCCTGCCGGTTCACCAGAAGCCCTATGCTTTCGTGACATTGAAAGACTGGGAGGCGGTCTGCGGCCATTTAGAAAAGAATTTGCCGGGAGCAATTGCCTCTTTTGAGGCGGCCGAAGGGGTCCTGCCCTGGCTGGCCAAAGAAGAAGGCGGCAAGCTCAAGCAGATATTTGGCCAAGAAGTCCCGGCCGGGCAAATGGTGACCTTGACCCTCAGCCAGGTCGAGAAAAAGGGCAGTTGGCAATTGCAGTTAGACGGGGTGATTATGGCTGCTAAAATGCCAAATGAAGAAAAAACAGGTAAAACAGAAAAAATAGAAGAAGTTAAAGAAGTAAAAGTAGCCAAAAAAGCAAAAAAAGTAAAAGAAAAGACTGAGTCCTTTGCCGGTCAAATGGTCGATGCTCAAGTCAAATTAGGCGGGCAGGTCCTGCCCCTGCATGACTACCAGCTTTACAGCATGAACTTTATTATGGATCATCCTTACTGCGGGATTTTCCTGGATATTGGCCTGGGCAAGACCCTGACTACTCTGGCCGCTTTAGCCAAATTACGCGAAGAGGGGATGAAGGGGCATATTTTGGTAATCGCGCCAAAGACCGTGGCCAAGTCAACCTGGCAAGATGAGATTGACAAGTGGAACTTGCCCTTTAAGACCCAGTCCTTTTTGACCGACGAAAAAGGCCGCCAGCTGACTCCAGCTGGCCGGCAAGAGCTTTATGAAGATGCCGCGGCCAAGGCCGCCAAGGGCGACTGGCAGCTGTATTTTGCCAGCCGGGACCTGGTCAGCAAGCTGGTTGACCTGGGACCCTGGCTCTTTAAAAACGTGGTGATTGACGAGTCCCAGTCTTTCAAGTCGCCGGCTTCCCAGCGCTTTAAGGCCTTAAAGAGTGTGCGGGGGCGGATCCAGCGCCTGATTGAACTGACCGGGACTCCAGCGCCTAATTCCCTCCAGGATCTCTGGTCACAAATTTATCTTTTGGACCAAGGAAAAAGGCTGGGCAAGAGCATCACGACCTACCGGCAGCAGTACTTTGAGCCTACCATGCTGGTCAACAACCACCCGGTCAAGTGGCGGCTTTTGCCAGGCAGTGAGGAGAAAATCTACCAGGCCATCGATGACATTGTCATCTCCATGAAAAATAGCCGGCTGAAATTGCCGGAACTGACCGAGAGCCTGGATTGGGTGGAAATGCCGCCAAAGGCCAAAAAGAGCTACCAGCAGCTGAAAAAAGAGCAAGTTCTAGACTTGCCAGGCCAGGAGATTACTGCTGATAACGCGGCAGTTTTGGCCGGCCGCTTGCGGCAATTAGCCAGTGGAGCCATTTATGAAGAAGATGGTGTGCATTACCAGGAGATTTTTGCCGGGAAATTAGAAAGATGCTTCTACTTGACCAGTAACACGGCCACGCCCAGCCTGGTAGCTTATTATTTCAAGTCTGACGCCGCCCGCCTTTTAGCCTTTTACCAGAAAAACGGGGTGCAGGCTGAGCTTTTTGACGGCTCAGCTGGCATGATCCGCCGCTGGAACAAGGGCAAAATTCCGGTCATGCTGGTCCAGCCGGCCAGCGCCGGGGCGGGTCTTAACCTGCAAGAGGGGGGCCACACCTTGATCTGGTTTACCCTGCCCTGGAGCCTGGAGCAGTACCAGCAGATGAATGGCCGCCTTTACCGGCAGGGACAGAAAAAGCCGGTCATCATTCACCATCTTTTGACGAAGGGAACGATTGACCGGCATGTTTTAGACAGTTTGAAAAAGAAGGACCTCTCCCAGCAGGCCTTGCTGGCCGCGGTCAGAAGGACGGTTAATCCTATATTTTAGCAGATTTGCTTATACTCGCGGCAGAATCTGAGGACTGAGTTACAATATAGGCAGCAAGCAAAAAATTAACAAACAAGCAGAGAAATAAAGATTGGAGGAAAAAGATGGATTTAGCAGAAATTCAAAGGCAGGCCAAGCAGGCCGTCAGTGAAATTGTCGAGGCATCCGGGATCAAGGCCGGCCAGTTCTTCGTGGTTGGCTGCTCTTCAAGTGAGGTCTTGGGTGAGGCGATCGGCACCAACACCAGCACCGATGTTGCTGAAGCCCTTTACCAGGGAATAAATGAGGTTTTGGCAGAAAAGGGGATTTACCTAGCCGCCCAGTGCTGCGAGCACTTGAACCGGGCCCTGGTGGTCAGCCGGGAAGCGATGGAAAAGTATGACTTGGAACAGGTCAACGCTATTCCCCAGCCAAATCATGCCGGCGGGGCTTTCGCGACCGTAGCCTACCAGAAAATGCTAAATGCGGTACTGGTGGAAGACATTGCTGCCCGGGGTGAAGCCGGGATCGACATCGGCGGCACCTTGATCGGGATGCACCTGCACCCGGTGGTGGTTCCTTTGAGAATCTCTTTGGACAAGATCGGGGAGGCCAACATCATTTGTGCCCGTCGCCGGCCAAAGTATGTCGGTGGCCAACGGGCTATCTATGACGAGTCTTTGATGTAAAAAAACAGGTTTGAGCCTTTTGGACGACGAGCCCCTGGTGATTGAGCATACTTATATGCCGGTCAGCCAGGTGCCGGCCTTGTCCAAAAAGATCTTGGAAGGGTCGATCTACTCTTACCTGCACAAGAAGCTGCACATCAAGTTTGGCTGGGTCTTCCGCCGATTCTGGAAATTGAGCAGATTGTCTGGATCAATTCCGGGGTTAACATTGAATATTCCCGGTCAAGAAATGTTTACAGCAACCGGTCTTATATCATGGTCGAAACCAGCCATTAATAATTAGAACAAAATACCCACTGAAGAATTTTCCATCTTCAGTGGGTATTTCTTTGTTTATCTGCTTAATTTGCTCTTTAGCCCAATTCCTGGTTCCGCTTAAGAGCCGCGTTAACAGCGCTGATGGCTGCGTAGCGGAAGCCGTTCTTTTCTAGTTCAACGATACCGGCGATGGTTGAGCCGCCTGGTGAAGTTACGGCGTCTCTGAGTTGGGCCGGGTGCTGGCCGCTTTCCAGGACCATCTGGGCTGAGCCCAAAACGGTCTGGGCTGCCATTTCGATGGCTTGGGAGCGGGAGAGGCCGTTTTGCACGCCAGCATCGCCCAGGGCTTCAATAAACTGGTAGACGAAGGCCGGACCGCAGCCAGCTACTGCCGTAGCGGCATCCATCAAGTCTTCCTGGATTTCCACGACCTTGCCAGAGTAAGCCATTAATTCCTTGAAGACATCTTTGGCCTGGCTGCTCTGGCTGGTGTAGCTGGTCATGCCCTGGCCGATGGCTACTGGGGTGTTAGGCATCATTCTGACCAGGTCGTGACCGGGTAGAAGCTTGGCCAAAGTTTCCAGGCTGACCCCGGTTGCCATGGAGATCCAGATGTTGCCGTTATTGCTGCCTTCGCCGATTTCCTTGATGGTGCTGGCCACCTGGTAAGGCTTGACTCCTAAAAAGACCACGTCGCTTTCAGCAGCAACTTGCGCGTTGCCTAAGAGCTCGCCGCCGATTTCCGCCTGCAACTTGCCGGCCTTTTCCGGGTTGTGGCTACTCAAAAGCAGGCTGACGTCATCACACTTGGCAACTGCTCTGGCGATCGCGCTTCCCATGTTGCCTAAACCGATAAATCCAACTTTCATAAAAAACTCCTTGCTATTCTCTGACCTGGCCCTGGCCACGGACGATGTACTTGTAGCTGTTAAGTTCGTTTAAGCCCATTGGCCCGCGGGCGTGCATCTTCTGGGTGGAAATGCCCAGTTCGCAGCCCAGGCCGAATTCGCCCCCGTCAGTAAAGCGGGTAGAAGCGTTGACGTAAACGGCGGCTGAGTCAACTGCTTGGGTGAAGCGGTCAGCAGCTGCTTGGTCTTCAGTCACGATGGCTTCGCTGTGGTGGGTTGAGTGCTTGGCGATGTGGTCAATAGCTTCCTCAACCCCGTCCACGACCTTGATGGCCATGATGTAGTCCAAAAATTCAGTGTCAAAGTCGTCTGGACCAGCTGCTTTAGCTTCTGGCAAAAATTCTTTTGCTCTTTCTTCAGCCCGCATCTCAACCTTGCCGGCAAAAGCTTCAGCTAAACGGGGCAGGAAGTCAGCGGCAACTTCCTGGTCAACCAGGCAGACTTCAGCAGCGTTGCAGACAGATGGCCGGCTCATCTTGGCATTGGCCGTGATCTTGACTGCCTCGTCCAAATTAGCGGCCTTGTTGACATAGATATGGCAGATCCCGGTCCCGGTTTCAATAACCGGCACCTTGGCGTTGTCAACGACCGCTCTGATCAAGCCCTTGCCCCCGCGCGGGATCAAAAGGTCGATCTTGCCCCGGGCAGTCATCATTTCGCTGGAAGACTGCCGGCTGGTGTCTTGCACCAATTCAATCACCTTTGGGGAGATCTTGCTTTTGGCCAAGCCCGCCTTTAAGGCCTGCATGATAGCGTTAGCGGAATTAAAAGCATCCTTGCCGGACCGCAAAAGAGCGGCATTGCCGGACTTAAGAGCCAGAGCCGCCACGTCAGAAGTGACGTTTGGCCGGCTTTCATAGATCATCCCGATCAAGCCAAAAGGCACGGACCGCTTTTCAATCTTGAGGCCATTGTCAGCTGTGTGCTCGCTTAAAAGGCGGCCGACTGGGTCCGGCAGGTCGATCAAGGCCCGGATGCCGCTGGCCATGCCGGCTAAGCGGCCTGGAGTAAGGCGGAGCCGGTCCAGCATAACGTCAGGAATTTGTCCCTTTGCCTTTTCCAGGTCAAGCTGGTTGGCAGCCATGATCTCTGCTTCATGGTCCAGCAGGCTGTCAGCCATCAAGGCCAAAGCTTCGTTCTTATCGGCAGTATTTGCCAGGTTGACAGCCGCCTTGTTGGCCAGCAGACTGTCCAGCAGTTGTTGAGTTGAGCTTTCAGTCATATTTTTTCTTTTTTCCTTTCTCAAATCAAAGGGTGGTAACCCAATCGTCGCGGTGGATGAAGATGCCCTCGGGGTGCTTTTGCTCCAAAATTTCTTCCAGAACTGGCCGGGAGAATCTGGCCTTGCCCTTGCCGATCAGCTTCTTGCTCTTCAAGCTGTAGACTTCCACGATGTCATCTTTCTTAAAATTGCCCTGGATCTGCTTGATCCCGGAAATAAGGAGGCTGGAGCCTTCCCTGGCCATGGCGTGAACAGCCCCGTGGTCGATGTAGATCCGGGCTTTGGCCGGGGCGTAGAAGGCCAGCCACTGCTTCTTCTGGTTGAAGGCATTCTCGTTGGCCGTGAAAAGGGTCCCCTGATTCTTCTGGTGAACGGCGTCGGCTAAGGCAGTGGAATCCGCCGAACAGATGAAGACCGGGACGCCGGACTTGGTTGCCATGTCCGCGGCCTTGATCTTGGTAGCCATGCCCCCGGTGCCGTTGCTGGACCCGGCCCCGCCGGCCATTTCAAAAATTTGCGGGGTAATCTCGTCGATGACCGGGATCGGCCGGGCATCGGGGTTCTTTCGGGGATTGTCGCTGTAAAGGCCTGGCACGTCGGTCAAAAGGACCAGGAGGTCAGCCTTTAAAAGAGAAGCCACTTGCGCTGAAAGGGTGTCGTTGTCGCCGACTTTCAGTTCATCGATGGCGATAGTGTCATTTTCGTTGATAATGGGGATGACCCGCCGGTTCAAAAGGACGTTCAAGGCCGTCTGGGCGTTTTGGTAGCGGCGCTGGTCAGCGAAGTCGTCCTGGGTCAGGAGGATCTGGGCGGAAACCACGCCCTGGACCAAAAGGCTGCGGGTGTATTCCTCAATCAAGAGCCCCTGGCCGACAGCGGCCGCGGCCTGCTTGTCAGCCACCTTCCTGGGTCGTTTGTCAAAGCCGAGCCGGCGGAAGCCCGCTGCGATGGATCCTGAAGTTACCAGGACCAGCTTGTAGCCGGCCTGGTGCAGCTGGGCTAGCTGCCGGGTAATTCTTTTGATCTTCTCTGGATCCAGGTCGCCGGCCGGACTGGTCAGCGAGGAGGTTCCTACTTTAAAAACGATCAGGTTATCTTTCATTAGTCAACTTCCTTAATAAATTTAGACTAGGTAAATCATACCATCTTTTGCCCGCGGACAGGAAAAATACAACAAAAAGGGCTAGCCGGTTAGGCTAGCCACTGTGGTCTTCTGTTTTATTTGCTGAACGCGGAGTCGTCCTTGTATGACTTGGCCGTGATCTTTGGAATAGTCAAAGAGAACAACAGGCCAAATACGGCACCGACGATCAACAAGGTAACAGGGTTATACGTGCTCTGGGTCAAAGGGGCTCCGATGAAGCCGATGATGAAGGTAAAAATCATCCCCCAGACGATGCAAACAATGTAACGTCCCATAGTATCTTCCTTCTTTCGCTCTGCATTTTACCAGAATCAGCGAGCAAATTCAATTGGTGAAAAGGCGACTTTGCTATAATTGAAATAACAAGAAAAATGTGAAAGGCAGAGTGAGCAAGGTGAACATAGCAGCATTGCAGACGATTTCAGCTAATACCATTCTGGCCAGTCCGATGAAGGCGGCTGACCTGGTCAAGGGGGCAAAAGAGCGGGGTTATAGCGCCGTGGCACTGACGGACATCAATGTAACTTTTGGTCTGGCCGACTTTTACCAGGAAGCATTAAAAGCAGGGATCAAGCCCCTTTTGGGCCTGCAAGGCCGATTTAAGGGGATTGAATTGGAAGAAGCAGAATATGGCCTGGCCTTTTTGGCCCAAAGTCAAGAGGGCTACCAGTCCTTGATGCGCTTGTCCAGCTTTTTAAATATTGCTTCCGGCGATCTTACCGGATCAGCCCCTAGCTTAGCTGACTTGCCGGACTTGTCTGATTTGACCGTGATCGTGCCCGCCGGGCCGACCAGCGAGCTGCGCCAGCTTAATCAACTAGGCAATAGCGGAGAGGACTATGTTAAAAAGCTCTTGGACTTTTTGCCAAAAGGCCTGTCTTTATACTTAGGCGTTTACCCGGCCGAATCCGCGGCTGCTTATGATGCCTATGTCAAAAAGCTGGCAGAATCTTCGGACTTGCCCATAACGGTTGTTGAGGACGTCCGCTACTTGGACCCGGGTGACCAGTTTTTTTGCAAGGTGCTGCAGGCCATCAAGGAAAGACGGGTCCTGGATGAGCATGAACTGACCTTGATGGCGGAAGGGCAGGGGTCGCATTGGCTTAGGCCCGCGGCTGTCCTGGAAGACGCCTGCCGGAAAATGGGCCTAGAAGAAGCATTGGCCAACAGCGGTAAGATTGCCGACCACTGCCAGGCCAAGATTCCCTTTAAAGAGCCTCAGCTGCCGGTTTTTCCGCAAGCAACCGGCCTTTCTTCCGACCAATATTTGGAAAAGCTGGCTTTTGCCGGCCTGGAAAAATTACAGCTCAGGCAGGGAATTTACCAAGCCCGCTTGCAAAAGGAACTGGCCGTCATCAAGCAGATGGGCTTTGCTGACTACTTTTTGATCGTCGGCGACATCGTCAATTACTGCCGGCAAAAAGGCGCCCTGGTCGGCCCGGGCCGGGGGTCAGCCGCCGGGTCCTTGGTGGCCTACGCTTTGGGCATTACCCAAATTGACCCTTTAAAATACGACCTGCTTTTTGAGCGTTTCTTAAATCCGGCCCGGGCCAACATGCCCGACATTGACCTGGACTTTACCACGAGCGGACGGAAGCTGGCTTTTGCTTACGTGCAGGAAAAATACGGTGCTAAAGCCCGCTTTGGCGAGGGTTCTGACCTGGTGGCCCGGATTTTGGCCTTGACGACCATGAAGGCCAAAAGCGTTCTGGACCGGACCGGCCAGGTTTTTGGCCTAACCATGCCGGCTATCGCCCGCCTCAAGCAGGCTATGGGGCCAGCTAAAACTTTGGCGGAGGCCGGCCAGCAGGCCAAATTTAAGGCCCTGGTCGCTACCAGTCCTTTGACCCGCCTCCTTTATCAAACTGCCACAAGGCTGGAAGGATTGCCGGAAGACACGGGCACCCACGCTCCTGGCTTAGTGATCAGTGAGGAGCCTCTGTCCAGGCAGATCGGCCTCATGACCGGGAAAGAAGCTCCTTTATGGACGGTTGAGCAGACTAAAAAGTACGTTGAAAAGTACGGCCTCTTAAAGATTGACTTTCTGACCCTGGACAATCTGGAGCTTTTGGAAGGAGTTTTAGCCGAGATCCAAAAGAGCAGCGGCCCTCTGGATTTGACCCGGCTTCCTTTGGATGATCCGGAGACCCTGGCCCTTTTTGCCCGGGGGGAGACCCAGCAGATCTTCCAGTTTAATTCCAGCGGGATGCAGGAGGCCTTAAGAAAAATCCAGCCCCGGACTTTTGACGACTTGTCCGTCGCCGTAGCCCTTTACCGGCCGGGGCCAATCGCCAGCATCCCCTTGTACGTCGCCCGGAAAAACGGGGCCAGTCCGGTTCAGTATCCCGACCCCAGCTTAAAAGAAGTCCTGGGGCCGACCTACGGTGTTTTCGTCTACCAGGAGCAGGTCATGCAGACGGCCCGGATTTTCGCCGGCTTCAGCCTGGCTGAGGCTGATGTCTTCCGGAACGCGATTTCCAAAAAGCAGGCTGGCCTTTTAGCCGAAGAAAAGGGCAAATTTATCGCTGGTGCAGGCAAAATGGGACACAGCCGGCAAGCCGCCGAGGCAGTCTACGCCTTAATCGAGCCTTTCGCCAACTATGGCTTCAACCACTCCCACGCCGTTGCCTATGCCCTTTTGGCTTACTGGCAGGCCTTCTTGTCCGTCCATTTTCCAAGAGAGTTCTACTTGGAAAAGCTCCGGGCCAGCCGGGGCAAGGAAAAAGGGGCCATTATCCGCCAGGCTAGAAAGGCCGGCGTTGAGGTCCTGGGTCCGGATATCAATATAAGCCAGTCAGAAGCTCGCTTGTTTGAAGGCCGGATCTACCTGGGCTTAAAGGACATTATGGCTATCACGCCGCCTTTTTTGGACCAGCTGTTAAAGATAAAGCGGCCGGTAACCAGCTTCCCGGCTTTTTTGCGGCAGCTGGATACCAAAGAATTAAAAGAAAGGCAGCTGGTTCCCTTGATTGAAGCAGGTCTCTTTGACCAGGTCAGCCCTAACCGGGCCAGTCTTTTGGTCAACTGCGGCAACATGCTCAATACTGCACGCCTGTCGCAAAAGAGCCTGGTCTTGCAGGATTTTTTGGCCGCCAAGGAAGAAAACGTGCCAATGCCGACGGCAGCTGAAAAGGTGGCGATGGAAGAAAGAGCCATGGGCTTTGCCGTAACGGCATCGCCTTTGGAAATTGCCGGCAAGGCTCTGGCCAAGCGCTATGGGGCCAAGCCATTTGCTGCTTTTGCCTTAAATGAGACCGGGCAGGTCCTTGCCCAGTTCGTCAAGAAAAACGACTGGCGGGTCAAGCGGGGGGCACGGGCCGGTGAATTAGGCAGCAATGCCGTCTTTAGCGACGGACAGACTAGCGAGAAGGTGACGATTTTTACCAGCCAGTACCGCCGCTTTGCCCAGATGCTGAAAGAAGACGCGGTCTATCTCTTGCAGATTGACAAAAAAGAAGACCAGGAGGATGGCCGGGGCTACCAGCTGATCTTGCGCGACCTTCGCCTTTTGGACTTAAAGCAGCTGGAGCAGGCTGAAGAGGTCAAACCGGTCACGGTCAAGCCTAAGGCCCTGGCCCTTGAGCGCTATTTTGACCAGCACTACCAGACCAAGCGCTTAGGCAACTTCCGGGTTAAAGAAAGGGGCATGGCCCTGGGCAAGCTCTTGGCTGTCCGCTACCAGGAAGACAAGCGGGGGCGGAAGATGGCGACCTTGATCCTGGCTGATTCCTCCGGCCGTTACAGGTGCTGGCTTTTTGCCGGGGAACTGGCAAATTTAAACTTGAATTTACAGGTAAATGACTACTACCTGCTCAAGCTGGAAGCTTTAGGGCAAAGGGAGAGCCTGGATTTCAAAATTTATGCCTTAAAACAGGTCAATCTGCGCTGAAAATGACTTGACCAATTTGCTTTTTTGAAAAAAATCAGTCCTAGTGAAAAAAATAATAAACGCCAGGCTGGGATTTGTAAGCCCTAACAGGTCGAAAGTCTGAAAAAATCGAATTTAAACCAGATTTTACAAGACTTTATGCGGGAAAAATGTTATGATTTATGTGATGTGAGATATTACACAATTTAAATCATGATGAGGTGAATTCATGAAACGGATTGGTATTTTGACTAGTGGTGGCGACGCCCCTGGCATGAATGCAGCCGTAAGAGCCGTAACCAGAGTCGCGATCGCGAACGGTTTGGAAGTTTTCGGCATCAGATACGGTTTTGCAGGTTTGGTTGCGGGCGACATTTTCCCATTGGAAAGTGAAGACGTAGCCCACTTGATCAATGTTTCCGGTACCTTCCTCTACTCTGCGCGTTACCCTGAATTTGCAGAAGAAGAAGGGCAGCTGGCTGGTATTGAGCAATTGAAGAAGCACGGCATCGATGCTGTCGTCGTTATTGGTGGGGATGGTTCCTACCATGGCGCCCTGCAGTTGACCCGCCACGGCTTCAACTCAATCGGCCTGCCAGGCACGATCGACAACGACATCCCTTACACGGATGCCACGATCGGCTATGACACGGCCTGCATGACGGCAATGGACGCGATCGACAAGATCCGTGACACTGCTTCCAGCCACCACCGGGTCTTCATTGTCAACGTGATGGGCCGCAACTGCGGTGACATCGCTATGCGCGTCGGCGTAGCCTGCGGGGCAGACGCGATCGTCATTCCTGAAAGACCATATGATGTCGAAGAAATCGCCAATCGGCTCAAGCAAGCCCAGGAAAGAGGCAAGGACCACGGTTTGGTAGTCGTTGCCGAAGGCGTGATGACTGCTGACCAATTCATGGCTGAACTGAAGAAGTATGGTGACTTCGACGTTCGGGCCAATGTCTTGGGCCACATGCAGCGGGGTGGTACGCCAACTGTTTCTGACCGGGTGCTGGCTTCCAAGCTGGGCAGCGAAGCCGTTCACCTTCTTTTGGAAGGCAAGGGCGGCCTGGCTGTCGGTATTGAAAACGGCAAGATTACTTCACACGACATCCTTGATTTATTTGATGAGTCTCACAAGGGTGACTATGACTTGTTAAAGCTCAACGCAGATTTATCAAGATAGTTGTTTTTATAGTTTTTGATTTAGGGAGATTTTTTCAAGATGAAAAAAACGAAGATTGTTAGTACTTTAGGACCAGCTTCAAACGATATTGAAACTATTACCAAGTTAGCCGAAGCAGGCGCAAACGTATTCCGTTTCAACTTCTCACATGGTGACCACGAAGAACACTTGGCAAGAATGAACATGGTTCGTGAAGTTGAAAAGAAGACTGGCAAGCTTTTGGGCATCGCTTTGGACACCAAGGGTGCCGAAATCAGAACCACTGACCAAGAAGGCGGCAAGTTCACTATCAACACTGGTGACGAAATCCGCGTGTCAATGGACGCAACCAAGGCCGGCAACAAGGACATGATCCACGTTACCTACCCAGGTCTGTTTGACGACACTCACGTAGGCGGCACTGTATTGATCGACGACGGTGCTGTTGGTTTGACTATCAAGGCCAAGGACGAAGAAAAGCGCGAATTGGTTTGTGAAGCTCAAAACACTGGTGTCATCGGCTCAAAGAAGGGTGTTAACGCTCCAGGTGTTGAAATCCGCCTCCCAGGGATTACTGAAAAGGACACTGACGACATCCGCTTTGGTTTGAAGCACGGTATTAACTTCATCTTTGCTTCATTTGTACGTAAGGCTCAAGACGTTCTTGACATTCGCGCACTTTGCGAAGAAGCTAACGCATCATACGTTAAGATCTTCCCAAAGATTGAATCACAAGAAGGTATTGACAACATCGACGAAATCTTGCAAGTTTCAGATGGTTTGATGGTTGCCCGTGGTGACATGGGTGTTGAAATCCCATTCATCAACGTGCCATTTGTTCAAAAGACTTTGATCAAGAAGTGCAACGCTTTGGGCAAGCCAGTTATCACTGCTACTCAAATGCTGGACTCAATGCAAGAAAACCCACGTCCAACCCGTGCCGAAGTAACTGACGTTGCTAACGCCGTTCTTGACGGTACTGACGCAACTATGCTGTCAGGTGAATCAGCAAACGGTTTGTACCCAGTAGAATCAGTTCAAGCTATGCACGACATCGACGTTCGGACTGAAAAGCAAATGGACAGCCGGAACACTTTGGCTTTGCAACGCTTCGAAGAATACAAGGGTTCAAACGTTACTGAAGCTATTGGTGAATCAGTTGTCCGGACTGCTCAAGAACTGGGCGTTAAGACTATCATCACTGCTACTAGCTCCGGCTACTCAGCTCGTATGATCTCCAAGTACCGTCCAGACGCAACTATCGTTGCTTTGACTTTCGACGAAAAGATCCAACACTCATTGGGTATCGTATGGGGCGTTGAACCAGTTTTGGCAAAGCAACCTTCAAACACTGACGAAATGTTCGAAGAAGCTGCCCGCGTAGCTAAGGAACATGGTTTCGTTAAGGATGGCGATCTGGTAATCATTGTTGCCGGCGTACCATTCGGCCAATCAGGTACTACTAACTTGATGAAGCTGCAAATCATCGGCAACCAACTTGCTCAAGGTTTGGGCGTAGGCACTGGCTCAGTTATCGGCAAGGCTGTTGTTGCCAACAGCGCTGAAGAAGCCAACGCTAAGGTTCAAGAAGGCGACATCCTGGTAGCTAAGACTACTGACAAGGACTACATGCCAGCTATCAAGAAGGCCAGCGGTATGATCGTTGAAGCTTCCGGCTTGACCAGCCACGCAGCTGTTGTCGGCGTATCACTCGGCATTCCAGTTGTTGTTGGTGCTGCTGACGCAACTTCAAAGATCGCTGACGGCTCAACTTTGACTGTTGACGCTCGTCGCGGCGCAATTTACCAAGGTGAAGTTTCAAACCTGTAATCTAGGATTGCAAGTCTGACAACCACAGAAGAAAGAGTTCAATCAATCGATTGAGCTCTTTTTCTTTGCCTAATGTTTGCCCGCTTTCTTTTAATTAATGACTGTCTAAAATATGACAGAGGCAGCAGGCGTATTTTTAACTGCTGTGCCTTTTTTAAAGACCGGCCAGTTCTGCTTTTTCGCTTGTTGCCCAGTGCTCCTGCGAAAGTGCTGGCTACGTGGTTGAGGCAAAACTTGCTTTAAAATAGACAAACTATGCGTGAATTGAAAAAATCGGCGAATTAGCGGAAAAACTATTGTTAATTACTTTATTTTCTTTCTTTGTTCCCGTATACTAGCATTAGAATTATGTAAAGTTGGAGGCAGACTATGCTTGGAGAAATCCGGACCGGTAAAATCACTGACAGTAACGCTGAAGCCTATTTCGTGCAGATTGACGGCTTAACGTTCAAATTGAAGAAAGAAGAAATCACCCAGGAAGAGACGCCGGAAATTGGCGGGCAAATCACGGGATTTATTTATGATAACCAAAAACATGAACGGGAAATGACCCAGTTCTTGCCTTTTGCCCAGGCCGACCAATACGGCTGGGCCACGGTTACCAGGGTTCAGCGGGGGCTGGGGGTCTTTTTGGACATTGGCTTGCCTGATAAGGATATAGTTATGTCCCTGGACGACCTGCCACTTGACCCGGCCCGCTGGCCGCAAAAAGATGACCGCCTTTTGGTGCGGCTGGAAACTGATGACAAGGACCGGATCTGGGCCAAGGCCGCTGACGAGAACGTCTTTGACCAAATCGCTGTCCGCTTCCCAAACAACCTGGTTAACAAGAACCTGCTGGCCCGGGTATACTCCAGCAAGTCCCTGGGTTGCTTTGTTTTGACCAATGACTACTATTTGGGCTTCATCCATGAATCTCAAATGCAGCAGCCCCTGCGGCTGGGTGAGGAAGTCAAGGCCCGGGTAATCGGGGTCAGCCAGTATGGCCGTTTGAACATGAGCGTTTTGCCCCGGGCTTTTGAAGAAATTGACGATGACGCGGCTATGATCATGATGTCTTTGCGCCGCAAGGGCGACAAGACCCTGCCTTTTAGCGACAAGAGCGAGGCCCAGGCCATCAAGGACTACTTCGCTATCTCCAAGTCAGCCTTTAAACGGGCCTTGGGCAACTTGATCAAGCGGGGCCTGGTCAGCCAGGACAAGGAAGCCGGTACGATCAAGCTGGTTAAGGATGAGGCGGATGAATAAGCTCGCCGAACAAATTGACGATTACCTGCGCTACAGCCAGATTGAACGGGGACTCAGCCCGAATACAATCGCGGCCTACCAACAGGACTTGCAGGAGTTTTTGGCTTACGTCAAAGAAGAGCAGATGCAAGACTGGCCGCTGGAAGCCGTGGAAATTGATGCTTTTCTGGCTAAAGAGCGGGACTTGGGCAAGGCCAACAGTTCCATCAGCCGGCTGGTGTCGACCCTGCGCCGCTTTTACCAGTGGCTGGTCCGCCAGCAGCTGATTGCTTTGGACCCCATGAGCCAGATTGACGCGCCCAAGCGGGAGAAGCGGATGCCACTGGCTTTGACTGAGGCTGAAGTGGGCCGGCTTTTAGAGCAGCCAGATATAACAAAGGATCTGGGCATCCGCGACCGGGCCCTTTTGGAACTGCTTTACGCGACGGGGATGCGGGTCAGCGAAGCGGTCAACTTGCAATTAGCCGATGTCCATGCCGACCTGCAGCTGATCAAAGTCCTGGGCAAGGGGAGCAAGGAGCGGCTGATTCCAGTGAGCGATTTGGCCTTAGACTGGATCAAGCGCTACCTGCCTGTCAGGGACCAGCAGCTGTTAAAAAGGGGCAAGAGCAGTGACTATCTTTTCTTGAACAGCCGGGGCGGGCAATTGACCCGGCAGGCCGTCTGGCAGAAGATTAAGAAGTACTGCCAGCAGGCTGGCATTGCTAAGGATGTGACTCCCCATACCCTCCGCCACAGCTTCGCGACCCATTTGCTGGAACATGGGGCCGATTTGCGGGTGGTCCAGGAAATTCTGGGTCATACTGACATTTCCACGACCCAGATCTATACCAACTTGACCCAAAAGCATATCCTGGACGTCTATCAAAAGACCCATCCCCGGATTTAGAGGTGATCAGATGCTAGTACCATATAAAAAAGATTATGAAAAAGTCGCCATGGGCCTCTTGTCCTATCTGCCGGACTTTAAGAACTTGCAGAATCTGAAGGAAGAAATGCAGCTGTATGCTGAAGAACCGGCCCACCAGCTCTACCTTTACTGGGATGAGGATCAAAATATTGTCGGCCTGGCTGGCTGCTAGACCGGGGCCGGCTGCCTGGTCTTGCGCTACTTGTCCTTAGCGCCTGGTTTCCGCGATGATGATCACTTTTCAAAAATCATGCGGGAACTGGCCCAGGAAGCTGGCAAGCAGAAAGTTATGACGGTTCCGGAATATACCTATTTGATGAAGTATTTGA
Organism: uncultured Lactobacillus sp.; assembly: GCF_944327175.1. Classification (GTDB taxonomy): domain Bacteria; phylum Bacillota; class Bacilli; order Lactobacillales; family Lactobacillaceae; genus Lactobacillus. Next base: position 32,307 of record NZ_CALVGT010000050.1, on the reverse strand, counting down.
ACGATGATGAATGAAGGCATGACCATTGAGCTGCCGAATTTTGAAGGCCCCCTGGACCTTTTGCTCCACTTGATTCGGTCGCAGGAACTAGACATCTATGACATCCCGATTGCCCGGATTACTCAGCAGTATCTGGACTATCTCCAGCAGATGCAGAGGCTGAACCTGCAATTAGCGGGGGAATATTTCGTGATGGCGGCAAGCTTGCTTAGGATCAAGTCCCAGTATCTTTTGCCGAAAAACGACTTTGTCGAGACGGAAGAAGAATTTGCTGACCCCCGGGAAGAACTGGTTGAGCAATTGGTGCAGTATTCCGTCTTTAAAAAGATCTCAGCCTACTTCAAGGTCAGAAATGAAGAAGTGCCGGTCTTGGCCGCCAAGGAACCCAGCGTGGCTGAAGGGGCCAAGGTTCAGCCCCTGCCCTTAGGGCAGATTAGCCAGCAGGACCTAACGGCCAGCTTTATTTTGGCCATGCGCCGCTTTAAGAAAAGAAATGACCATGCCCAGGTAACTTTAACCGGCCGGCCGATCCAGGAAATGATCACCTGGCTGAAGGAAGTTTTAGAGGAAAAAGGCCGGGTCAGCTTTTTTGCCTTGACTGACCAGGTGGAAAGCCTGGCGGATTTGGTTGGCCTCTTTTTGGCAATTTTGGAACTGGCCAAGGACCAGTACTTGAAAGTTAGGCAAAAGCGCCGCTTTGGCGACTTGGAAATAGAAAGAAGCAAGCATGACGAGTAAAATAGCCCAGCTGGAAGCCCTACTTTACGTGGCCGGGGACGGCGGGATCAAGAAAGAGCAGCTGCGGGACCTGCTGCAAGTGCCGGACCCGGAAATTGAGGATCTGGCCAAAAGATTGCAGGAAAAACTGGCTAGTGATCCCGACAGCGGCTTGCAGCTTTTGGAAATCAATGATGAATATAAATTAACGACCAGTGGGGAGGTCAGCGACTTGGTGGAAGCCTATTTCAACAAGGACTTGACCAAGAACATCAGCCAGTCAGCCCTGGAAATTCTGGCGATCGTGGCCTACCGGCAGCCAATCACTCGGATTGAGATTGATGAAATCCGGGGGGTTAACTCCTCTGGTGCCCTGCAGACACTTGTCTGGCGGGGGCTGGTCAAGGCCCAGGGGGTTAAGGATGCTCCGGGCCACCCCAAGCTGTACGTGACGACCGATTACTTCCTCCAGTACTTTGGCTACAAGTCCCTGGCGGATTTGCCGGTAATTGAGAATTTTGAAGACAGCAGCTTTGATGCCGACGGCCAGGTAGACCTGTTTGCCGAAAACGGCACGGCTGATGAAGCATTGCAGAAGATGGAGGATTTATAATGGCGGAAGAACGTTTGCAAAAAGTGATCGCCCAGGCAGGGATTGCTTCTAGAAGAGAAGCGGAAAAAATGATCCTGGCCGGCCGGGTCAGAGTCGACGGGCAAGTGGTAACCAAGCTGGGGACCAAGGTCAGCTCGATTGAACAAGTTGTTGTTGACAACCAGCCGATTGAAAGAGAAAGCCACCATACTTATCTTTTCTACAAGCCCCGGGGCGTGATCTCCGCGGTTAAGGATAACAAGGGCCGCAAGACGGTGGCAGACTACTTTACTGATTTGCCATACCGCCTTTACCCGGTTGGCCGCTTGGACTACGACACTTCCGGCCTGCTCTTGATGACCAATGACGGGGAGCTGGCCAACTTGCTCATGCATCCGAGAAACGAAGTTGACAAGGTCTACGTGGCTAAGATCAAGGGCATTTTGCAGCCAGATGAAATCAAGGCCTTGAAGAAGGGGGTCCAGATCGGCCGCTACAAGACCAAGCCGGCCCAAGTCAAGGTTTTGAAGACCAATCCCCGGGCCCAGACCCAGATCGTCCAGCTGACTATCCATGAAGGCCACTACCACCAGGTCAAGGAAATGTTTAAAGCTGTCAATCACCTGGTTGATAAATTGTCCAGGGAACGCTACTCCTTCCTGGACTTGCAAGGCCTTACATCCGGACAGTACCGGGAATTAAACCACAAAGAAGTTGACAGACTCAAGCAAGTGGATTAGAATGTAAACGTAATCAAAAATAATACAAGTTGTCTTCGGGGCAGGGTGAAAATCCCGACCGGCGGTGCAAGTCCGCGAGCCATGCAAATGGCTGAATGCTGTAAAGCTACCGATAGTTATAGTCTAGATGGAAGAAGGCAGACGCTGGAATAATAAGCATGCTTACTAAGAAAGGTCTGTTCCTCTTCGAGGCAACGGACTTTTTTAATGGAGGTATGTTAATATGGAAGCTGCTAACAAACGGACAGTTAAATCAGTCAGCAACTGGCTCGCTTATGCCATGATCGGGGCCATCGCCTTTGTGGTGATGAAGTTTGAATTCCCGGTCATGCCGGGTGTCAGCTTTTTGAAGATGGACTTCTCTGACGTCATCGTGGTCATCACCACCTTTATCTTCGGTATCGGCGGCGGGGTGGCCGTAGCCGCGATCAAGTGCCTTTTGTCCTTAATCTTTGCTGGCTTTGCCCTCCCGTCACTGGTCGGTGAACTGGCTGCCTTCCTGGCTTCGATGGCCTTTGCCCTGCCATTTTACTTCCTGGCTGGCTCAGTCAAGGAAGAAGACAGAAAGAGCTTGAAGGGTTTCCTGCTGCCGGCCCTGGGCCTGCTTTTAGGCGTCTTGTCATTGACCCTGGTGATGGCTTTGACCAACCAGTTCCTCTTGACTCCTGTTTACGCCTACACTTCAGTGCCGCAGGCAGCGGGGATGCACATGAGCTACGCTCAGCTGCTCACTTTTACTGAACAGACCTACCTGGGCAAGATGCTGCACATTCCAAGCATGTCCAGCTACATCATGGGCATCATCGTCCCATTCAACTTGATCAAGGGGGCCATCAACTCAGTTGTGGTCTACATCCTCTTTGAATCTGTCCTAAAGACGATCAAGCCATTTGTGATCAAGCATTTCAGCGTTTCCAGCAAGTACTAATGCGAAAAGGCAAATAAAATAATTGATGAGGCTTTCCTTAAGGAAGGCCTTTTCTTTTCGATTAGCACCTGGTTTTATGTTAAAATGGAAGCTTAAAGGGGGAAGCTAGATGGATCAAAATGCCCAAAAGCCCTTGTCACGTCTGGCCCGCCAGCAAGCGGTCAGAGAAGAGCGCAAGAACAAGCAGGCGCCGTGGTGGACGGCCCTCTTGATCGTGGTCATGATGGCCTTGGCGGCCATGCCGCTGGTCACCAGTCAAAATAGCGACTACGCCGTCCCGCAAGCAAAGAAAGAACAGACTAAGCCGAAGACCGCTAAGCGGTCCAGCAAGGCCAAGCCTGCGCCCAAGGTCAAGACTTACGTGGTCAAGTCCGGCGACAGCTGGGCTGCGATCGCCCAGAAGTACGGCATAAGCGCCGAAGAGCTGGCTGAGCAGAATGGTCTGGATACCAGCTCAACCCTGGCAGTTGGTCAGAAACTGAAGATCAAGCAAGCCAAATAGCTGAATTTATTGGAAAGGATTGAAGTGATGCTAGTCGCTTCATTTTGATGTTATGCAAGTAGCAATTGATGGACCTGCTTCAGCAGGTAAGAGCACGGTGGCCAAGATTGTGGCCAATAAGCTGTCATTCGTTTATATCGACACGGGTGCTATGTACCGGGCATGTACTTTTATCGCCCGCAAGCACGGCCTGGACTATGGGGATGAAGCCGGGATTTTAAAAGCGATCGACGAAGACGGCATCGTTTTAGAGCCCGGCGAAAACGGCCAGAAGGTTCTGGTAGCCGGGGAAGACGTGTCTTTGGAAATCCGGACCCCGGAAATCACGGCTAATGTCTCCCAGGTCTCAGCCCTGCCGGGGGTCAGAAGCAAGATGGTTGACTTGCAAAGAAAACTTGCCGGGTCAACCAACGTGATCATGGACGGCCGCGACATCGGGACCACGGTTTTGCCAAAGGCTGAAGTCAAGATCTTCCTGGTTGCCAGCGCCCGGTCTAGAGCGGAAAGACGACTTTTGGACTGGCAGGAAAAGGGAATTGAGGCCAAGCAGACGGTTGAAGAAATCGAAGCTGACATTGCCAAGCGGGACTACCTTGACTCCCACCGTGAAGTTTCACCTTTGAAGAAGGCAGTGGATGCAATCGAAATCGATTCAACTAATTTAACGATTGACCAGGTTGTTGCCGCTATCTTGGCCGAAATTGCTAAAAAAACAAATACCAGCAAGTAAAGTCAAAAAAAGTCTGGTAAAATAGTAGCAAATTCATCTATTTTTCGGTAAAATAGAGAACGAATAAACAGGGAGGCATTTTGTATTTATGTCAGAAAACAATCAATTTTTAGATGCTCTTGCTCAAATGCAAGAAGTTAAGGTGGGCGACATCGTTGACGTTAACGTTTTGAGCGTTGAAGATGGCCAAATTAACGTTGGTGTTCAAGGCGCCGGCGTTGAAGGTGTAATCACTCGCCGTGATTTCACCAACGACCGTAGTGTCAACTTGCGTGACGAAGTTAAGTTAGGTGATACCTTCAAGGCTTACGTAGTTCGTCGTGCAGGCGGTGACAAGGAAAACGGTGAATTTTTCTTCTCAGTAACCCGCGTTAAGGAACGTGAAGCTTACGACAAGCTGCAAAAGGACTTCGAAGAAGGCAAGACTATCGAAGGTAAGGTTACTTCATCAGTTCGCGGTGGTTTGCTCGTTGATGTCGGCACCCGCGGCTTCTTGCCAGCAAGCTTGATCTCAAACCGCTTCGTTTCAGACCTTAAGCCATACATCGGCAAGACTATCAAGGTTAAGATTACTGAAATCGACCCGGCTAAGAACCGTCTGATCCTTTCCCACAAGGAACTGATCGAAGAAGAACGCGAACAAGCCTTTGAAAACGTTGCTTCACAACTGGTTGTCGGCGACGTAGTTGAAGGCCGGGTATCACGTTTGACCAACTTTGGTTCATTCGTTGATATCGGCGGCGTTGACGGTTTGGTACACATCTCCGAAATTTCATACAAGCACGTTGACAAGCCAAGCGACGTCTTGAAGGTAGGCCAAGATGTTAAGGTTAAGGTTATTGGTATCGACAATGACCGTCACCGTATCTCCCTGTCAATCAAGCAAACTGAACCATCCCCATTCGAACAAGCTACTTCAAGCTTGAACGAAGGCGATGTAATTGAAGGCGAAGTTAAGTCTTTGACCAACTTCGGTGCCTTTGTTGAAGTTGCTGACGGCATCCAAGGCTTGGTACACGTTTCAGAAATTTCCAACAAGCACGTTGACAAGCCAAGCGACGTCTTGACTGTAGGTCAAAAGGTCAAGGTTAAGGTTCTTAACATTGACCCAAGTGAAAGAAGAATCTCCCTGTCAATTAAGCAAGCTGATCCAGAGAACGCTTCTTCATCAAACGACAGACCTCGCGCACGTCGTTCATCAAACAACGACGCAGTTGCTCGCAAGTACATGAACAACGACGACAACGGCTTCTCACTTGGTGACATGATCGGTGACCAACTTAAGAACCGTTAATCAGCACTAAAAAGACCGACCGTTGGTCGGTCTTTTTGTTTGACAATAATCAATAGAAAGCAAAAGAGGTGAAAAGATGCCATTACCAATTGTTGCTATCGTAGGGCAGCCAAATGTGGGCAAGTCAACCTTGTTTAACCGGATCATCAATGAACGGGTGGCGATCGTTGAAGACCGGCCGGGCGTGACCCGGGACCGGAACTATGCCCGGGCCAGCTGGATGGGCCACCAGTTCAGCATCATCGACACCGGGGGTATTACCTGGGAAGACAGCACGATTGACGAAGAAATCCGGGCCCAGGCGGAAATCGCCATTGAGGAGGCTGACGTCATCGTCATGCTGGCTGACGCCAGCCAGGGGGTGACCAGCCTGGATGAACGGATCGCCCACCTGCTCTACCGGGCCGATAAGCCAGTTCTTCTGGCTGTCAACAAGGCCGACAACCCTGAGCAGCGGACCGATATCTATGACTTCTACAGTTTAGGCTTAGATGACCCGATTCCTGTTTCTGGTTCCCATGGGACCGGGATCGGTGACCTTTTGGATGAAGTGGTCAAGAACTTCCCAGCCGATGCCGAAAAGACCGAGGAAGGGGTTATCTCCTTCAGCGTGATCGGCCGGCCAAACGTAGGCAAGTCATCTATCGTCAACCGCCTGTTGGGCGAAGAACGGGTGATTGTGGCCAACGAAGAAGGGACGACCAGAGACGCCATCGACACGCCATTCGTCAAGGATGGGACCAAGTTCCGGGTCGTTGACACGGCCGGGATCAGACGGCGGGGCAAGGTCTACGAAAAGACTGAAAAGTACTCCGTCATGCGGGCCATGAGCGCCATGGAACGGTCAGACGTGGCCATCCTAGTTCTGGATGCCAGCACCGGGATCAGAGAGCAGGACAAGCACGTGGCCGGCTATGCCCATGAAGCGGGCCTGGGCATGATCATCGCCGTCAACAAGTGGGACCTGCCGAAGAAAGACTCTTCATCCGGCAAGGACTTTGAAGCGGTGATCCGGGAAGAATTCTCTTACCTGGACTATGCCCCAATCGTCTTTGTTTCAGCCAAGACCGGCAAGAACATCGATCAATTGCCAAAGATGGTTAAGGAAGTTTACGAGAACAAGAACCAGCGGATCCAGTCATCCGTCTTAAACGACCTGCTCTTGGAAGCCAGTCGTTTGGTCCCAGCGCCGATGGTCAAGGGCAAGCGGCTTCGGGTCTACTACATGACCCAGGTCAAGACCAATCCGCCGACCTTCGTCGTTTTCTGCAACGATCCGGAATTGATGCACTTCTCCTACCAGCGCTTCTTGATCAACCAGCTGCGGGAGAATTTCGACTTCACCGGGACTCCGATCAAGATTCTGCCGCGTAAGCGGAAGTAAGACCCGACTTTTCTTTTTCAATTTGTGACATTCTCTTGAAAAAGTGCTAAGCCGCGGGCTAAAAGCCTTGTAGGGACAACGTTCTTGTGATATTTTAGAAAACAGGGAATTAATTGAATGCAGTAAGCGCTCAGTGTCCCTCATTTCTGCAAGAGAAATGAAGTGATTAGACGCGAGTCTAATTTATAGGAGGTGAATTCCACATGGCAAATAAGGCAGAATTAGTTTCAGAAATAGCTGCTAAGACTAAGTTGACTAAGAAGGACGTTTCAGAAGCTGTTGACGCAGTTTTTGAAGCTATCCAAGAAGACTTGGCTAAGGGCGAAAAGGTGCAACTGATCGGCTTCGGCACTTTCGAAGTTCGTGACCGTGCAGCTCGCAAGGGCCGCAACCCACAAACTGGTGCTGAAATCGAAATTCCAGCAAGCAAGGTTCCTGCATTTAAGCCAGGTAAGGCTCTTAAGGACGCTGTTAAGTAATTGACGCGCTTTAAAATAAAGAAACGCCGGTATTTCTGGCGTTTTTTTGTTTGGGCGAAACACTTTTTTAGCTGACTAGTTACGGTACAATAGTAAGCAGAAAGTGAGGACAAAGATGACATATTCTGAACAATTGTTGGACGCGATCCAAGGCCACCGCTTCAGCGAGAGCCGCGCCCTCTTGAAGCGGGCACTGGAAAATGATGATCCGGAGATTCTGGCATCCCTGGCAGAAAACCTGACTGACCTGGGCTTTACTGATCTGGCTAAGGAAGTCTACCGCAGCTTGATCGCGGAATTTCCCAATGAAGACCTCTTCAAGGTCTACCTGGCCGAAATCCTCCTCAATGACGGGGCAGAGGACGATGGCTTGACCCTGCTTTACAATGTGCCGGCTGATTCAGATGCCTATCTGGAAAGCCTCCTGGTCCAGGCTGACTACTACCAAAGCGAGGGCTTGATCGAAACGGCACGGGCCAAGATGGAGCAGGCCCGGCAGCTGGCCCCGGATGAAGATGCCATTACTTTTGGCCTGGCGGAACTGGACTACATGAGCGACTTGAACGACCAGGCCCTGCCTCTGTACCAGGACTTGCGGCAAAGACAGACCATGTTCGGGGAAGTCAACCTTAATCAGCGGGTCTTCCAGACCCTGGCTAAGCTGGGCCGATATGAAGAGGCAGCCGCTTTTATCAATGACCATAAAGAAGACCTCTTGAACATTGACGCCAAGTACCAAGCCGGAGTAATCATGGAAGAGGCCGGCCAGTTTGACAAGGCCATTTCCTTCCTTGATGATGTCATTAAGCAAAGCCCTGACTACGTCAATGCTTATCCTTTCTTGGCCAAGGCCTACCAGGAAGAAGACAACCCAGAGGACGCCCTCTTTGCCGCTCAGACGGGCCTGGGCTACAATGAGCTGGATGAAGAGCTTTATCAAATTGGGGCCCAGGCAGCGGCCAAATTAGGCAAGGCTGAGGATGCTGAAGACCTCTTGCAGCGGGGCCTTGAGGTCAATCCAGACAATTCCAGCCTTCGCCTGCTCCTAAGCGACCTCTACTTAGCCCAGGGGCGGGCAGAGGACTCCCTGGCCTTGTTTACTGCTCTGGCTGACAGCGATCTAGAGCCCCAGGCCCACTGGAACATGGCCCGGTCCTACCAAGAAATGGAAAAATATGACCAGGCCCTGCAGGAATATCTCTTGGCCTACCAGAGCCTGCAGACCAGTCCGGCCTTCTTGCGGGGGATGATCTTCTTTGCCCAGGAGAGCGCCCAAGGCGATCTGGCCCGGCAATTGCTGGAAAAGTACCTAAAGCTTGTGCCAGATGACCAGGAAATGCAGGATCTTTACGAGCAGCTGAGAAATTAGAATTTTGGATGATGACCAGCTTTTGCTGGTCATTTTTCTTTTTTAATATTTTCTAGCCTTTTAGCGGGCAGGGAAGAAAAGAAGTAGAATAAAAAGATAGACCATTAAACATTTTGGAGGGATGATTTTGCAATTCAGCTTTAGCAAAAAGAGTGACCGGGCCGTCTACTGGAAGTACTCTGCCTTCTTCCTCTTTTTGGCGGCCTGTGTTTTTGGACCTTATTTGGTTACGGGCCACAGCTTGATCTGGAACACTGACGCGGCCAACCAGCACCTGCCCTTGATGGTTAAGTACCGAGATTACGTGCTCAGTTTCCTGCGCCATTTAAGCCAGGGGCCGGCTGAGTGGTCCTGGACCATGGGCCTGGGCAGTGACCTGTTTTCAGTCTTTTCTTACTATACGATCGGGGACATCTTTGCCTACCTGGCCCTTTTGTTTCCAACCAGCTACCTGGTCTTTGCCTACCAGCTGATCTTGATTTTGCGCCTTTACTGCGTGGGCTTGGCCTTTGTCTATTTTGCCCGCCACTTTGACTTTAAAGATGGGGTAATCCTAATTGGCAGCGGGACCTATATGGTCAATGCCTACCTGCTTTACGCGGCTCTGGCCCAGCCGATGTTCACCACGACTTTTATTCTTTTTCCCTTGATCGTGGTCCAGCTGGAGCGGCTCTTGCAGGGAGGAAGCGCCTGGCCCTTATTTGGGGTCTTTGTCTGGATGCTGGTCAGCAACTACTACCTGGCCTTTGTCCTGGGCCTGGGGGCAATCGTCTATTTGCTTTTGCGCTGGGGCCTGGCTTACTGGGGAAAAATTCCTTTCTGGCCAACAATTAAGAAACTCTTCTTTGCCAGTTTAGGAGCGGTCCTCTTGTCAGCCGGCCTGCTTTTGCCGGAACTTTTGGCCGTGGTCAACTCCACCCGGACCGGGTCCCAGTTTGCCAATGGTTTGACTTTTTACCCGGCCTACTACTACCTGCTTTTGCCTAAGGAACTGATTGACGGGGACAACTGGAAGCTGATGTTCTGGTCAGCCTTGGGCCTGGCCAGTATCATTTTGCCGGCCCTGGTCTACCTTTTCGCTAATTGGCACAAGTACAAGACGGTCGCTGCTTCTCTGTTATTAGGGGCAGTCATGATCTTGATTCCAGCGGTTGGGGCCGTTTTTAACGGGGGGATGTCAGCTTCAAACCGCTGGACCCTGCTCTTGTACCTGCCTTTTGCCTTCAGCGTGATGATCTTTGTCAAGGCGGCCGGCGAGCAGACAGTCAGTCAAAAGGAGATGCGGCTGATTTTTACCATCAGCGGGATCTACCTGGCCTACCTGGTTGGTATGTCCTTTTTAGAAAACGACTACAAGCTCTTCTTGCCAGTTATCTTCCTTTTGCTAAGTTTAGCTGCGGCTTACCTGGTCAATGAAGGGCGGGCTTTAAAGCGGGCGTTATTGCTTACTGTGGCGGCTAATTTGGCCTTTAATGCCTTGTACGCGGCCTTGCCTTATAACGGCAACTTCGCGGGTAAAATGCTGGTTAGGGGGGAATATGAGCAGATTGCTGAAAACCGCTACGGCGGCTTGAACCACATCCTGCTGGCCGGCTTTTACCGGGTCAACACGGTATCAAACAACCAGTTTGTCGGCCAGAAAAAGCTGTTTAACGATCTGACCAGCGGCCTGGCCAATGTGTCATCTTACTATTCTATCCAGAACCAGTATCTGGGCCAGTTCTCGACCGACCTGGGCAACCTGCAGTATGACAACAACATTCCCTTCCACCAGCTGGATGACCGGACGATTTTGAACAATTTCCTGGGCGTCCGCTATATTTTTAACCAAAAATACTCGGTAAATGGCAACAAGCTGCCCGGGACTTACGATCTGATCGCTTCTGGTGAGGAGAAAAAAGACCAAAATCAAGAGATTGTCTATCAGGCTGAGCTCTATAAGACAACAGAGGCCTTCCCACTGCTTTGGCTGAGCGATAAGGCAATCAGCCCCAGCCGCTACCAAAAGCTCTCAGCGAGCCAAAAAGAGCGGGCTCTGGCCAGCGGGGTGGTAGTCAAGGGGGGTGGCCTTAAAGCCGCGAAATTGACCGGGGTCAAGACCATCAAGGCTAGTCTGGCCGATGCCAGCGGCAAGAAGTTGAGTAAAAATAAATTAACTTATACGGACTCTGATGCCAGCTACAAGCTCAAGCTACACTTGTCAGATAAAGAAAAAGCCAAACTGGGCAAAAGCGAGCTGCATGTCGAAATCAGCCAGATTTCCTACCAGCCCTTCACTTTAAGTCAGCAGCTGGACTTGGAGCTAAAGAAGGCTAAGCAGGAGGCCGACCTGGCCGGGCAGACCTTTAACGAGGGGGCGACCCGCTACAAGTACTGGCGCTACCACCTTTTAGCCGGGTCACCAGACCCCAGCTACAAGCTGACGGTAACTGGGAAGAAGGCCAGTGAAACCATTGTGCAGAGAAAGCAGGACATGACTTCCTTTTACCGCCTGGTCGACAGCGCGGTCATGAATATGGGGACTTACCAGACTCTGCCAAATAGCCTGACCTTCCAGCCTTCAAAACTGGGAATCTACCGCTTTAAGATCAAAGTTGTGGCAATTCCTTTGAATCAAGAATACACGAAAGAAGTGCGGCGGATTCAAAAGCAGGGGATCAAGCAGCTGAAACTGGCGCAAAACCAGCTGACCGGCCTCTTCACCAGCAAGAAAGCCGGTGTCGTTACTTCGACCATTCCGTATTCAAGCGGCTGGACAGCTACAGTAGACGGCAAGGCTGTCAAGGTCCTCAGGACCAACACGGCCTTTGTTGGCTTCAAAATGCCGGCTGGTAAGCACCGTGTCCGCCTGGTTTACCGGACGCCAGGATTGCGAAGCGGCCTGATAATTTCGCTTTTGACGGCTTTAGCCATCTGGGCTTATGCCGCGTTTAGTCACAAAGAATGGCGGCGGGAATTCCGGGCTAAGAAGAAAGAAAAATAGTTTTTAATAGTCAAATGCCAATAAAAAAACGAGCCAGCTGGCTCGTTTTTTGTCTGCATATTTTTAAATTTCTGTTCTTATTCCTTGATCAGCTTGCGGGAGACCAGGTCATCCTTCATCAGCTTGGTCATAACCCGGGCAACTTCCTTGGCCCGGTCGTTTGAATCCATGTGGATGGTCAAACCGTTGTCAGACTGAATCAAAGAATGATGCAGTTCAACCTGGTTGTACTTGAGGTCTGGGTCCAGTCCCGGCAACATGTATTCCAAGGTTGCCGTCCAGCCCAAACCGCTGACCGCCATCTGCAGGGCAACTTCGTAGTCATTGACCTTGATGCTCTTATTGACGGAGAGGTTCTGGTCTTCAAGCAGGTGGTCAACCGTCTTTTGGAAGCCGGAGTCATCGCTCAAGGAAACCATTTTTTCTTTGCTGAGGTCCATCAAAAGTTGCTGGCTGAACGGAACGTCCCGCTTGCCTTCTTGGTAAAGCTTACTGGTTTCAGGGATGATCAGGAAGATCCGCGGCTGGAAGAGGAAGAAGTTCTTCAGGTTTTCCCCCCGCAGTAGCGGACCTAAGTAAATGTCAACCATCCGGTTGTCGATCAGACGCTTGGCCGAGTTGATGGAGAAGGTCTTGATCAGTTCAAAGCGGGTAGTTTTAAACTGCTTCAGCAAAACAGGGATAATCTTCCTGCTTTCGCCCGGTGCCCAGATCGGGGAGAAACCGATCTTGATGTAGGACTGTTCTTCTTCAGTGAAGCGGTGCAGGTCCTGTTCGATCTTCATCTGGTCGCTGTGCAGCTTGGCCAGACCGTCGCAGAGGGTCCTGCCGGCTTCAGTCAATTCGATCGGCAGGGTTCTTCTTTCTAGCAGAACGACATTGTATTTCTTTTCAGCCTTGCTTAAAACCTGGCTGACATATGGCTGGCTCAGGAAAAGCTTCTTCGCGATATCGCTGACTGTCTGGCAGTCTTCAGCAGTTGTCAAGATTTGGTAAAGTACGTCTTGTTTCATCTTAATGCTCTCTTTTAAGTGAATGAATTTACAAAATAAATTTTACAATACTATTATTATAGCGTCTTTTTCCTATTAGTCAACGCCAATCATGCTTACTCAATTTTGACATAATACTCGGTGAAATTCAAATAATTACTGCTGATTTTTTGGATAAATGCGACTTTTGCGAGCAAGAAAGTGAAATGAAAGCGGTATAGGAAATCTGAATCATATATTTCCGAACTTATATTGGCAGTTTTTAGCAGGAAATTTTTGCGAAAAAGTTTGAAAATTGCTAAAAAACGTTTTAAAAAATGATAAATTCTTGCTAAAAACTAAAATTTTAGCAAAAATAGGAGGTAAGACTTAACGATGAGGAAAAAGATATGAACTTTCAACATTTGGAATACTTCAACGAGCTGGCTGAGACTCAGTATATGGCCCAGGCGGCGGAAAAACTGGGGATTTCCCAGCCAACCCTAAGCTACGCGGTCAAGAAACTGGAAGAGGAGCTGGGCGTCCCTCTTTTTGAAAGGGAAGGCCGCAACATCCGCTTGACGGTCTACGGCAAGGTCTTCAAAGAGTATAGCGAGGCCGGGGTCCAGCAGATCAAGGAAGGGCTGCGGCAATTGTCTGAGATGGCCTTGGGCGAAAGCGGCAAGCTGTCAATCGGGGTGGCTGAAATCGTGGCCCATAAATTCATTACCGATGTGATCAAGGATTACCGGCAGGTCAATCCGGAATACCGGGTCGACTTCAATTTAAAGCGAGCCGTAACTGGCAAGCTCTTGGACATGCTGCAAAGCGGGGAATTGGACCTGGCTATTGTTACTACCCGGCCGGGTGAAAAGATCGCGGGTTTTGACTTAGTACCAATGATGCACAGAAAGCTGGAGTTGCTCCTACCAGCTGGCCACGAACTGGCCAAGCAGAAGTCAGTCAGCTTGAAGCAGATCGAGCAGTATCCCTACTTGGCTTTTGGGGAAGAACATGGCTTGGCCGGGATCATCGCTGACGTTTTCGCCAAAAATGACATCCACCCCCAGATCAGCAGTGTGACTGACGACGTGCGGACTCTGGTTGACCTGGTGATCATCGGCGAAGGGGTGGCCCTTTTGCCTAAGTCCAAGTACCATGAATCATCTGGCGCCATTGCCGTACCGGTCACGGAAGATACCTCTTACACCATCAGCCTGGCCAGCCGGAATCTGGCCCAAGAGCCCAAGGTGGCTCAGAAAATGGCCTCTTTTATCGTGGAATTCTGCCAAGGGCATGATTTAACGTGGTCCTAATTCACCATCAGCCTGGCCGTACTTTTCTTTAGCCCGGCTGACAGTCTTAGACGGGGGTCATATCAGATAGTCATTATTTATTCCTCTTTTCAATTATTTTCTCTTTTCATGATAAACTTTTTTCAGGCTGGCTTTCTTTTGGCAAAAATCCGCAGAATCTTGCTAGCAAAGCAGGTAAACGCTGCCGAAAACGGGCCGGATAGTGCTATAATCTTGTTAAAGGTCTGCAATATGGCAGACAAAAAGTCATGAATGGGAATAAATCAGATGGCAAGGATTATTGATACTCAGCGCAAGTTACTGATCCAGCACGGCTTGCTGGAAGACATCAAGGAAGTAGGGGAAGAATACGGGAGCCTGACGGCCGCCCTGGCCGCTCCCGACTGGAGCCTGCTGGACCGGGAATTTACTTCATTGTTTGACCAGGCAGATCTTTGCCTGCTTTTTGGGGATGAGGAAGTTCCCGAACTCTCCGCGGCAAGCGAACTGTCCCGGCTTTTTCCGCTTTTGGCTGGCGACTGCCCGGACTTAAAGGAAAAACTGGCTGCCGGCCGGCTAGCGGTTAGCTTTTTGCCAGAAAAAGAAAGCAGCTTCTTCTTGCTGACGGGGAAAGACAAGTACCGCTTCTACTGGGGGCAGGGGGCCACTTACGCTTTAAGCAGCGGGGATAAGACCGGGGATGACTGGGCCATGGTCCAGCAGCTGGTTAAAGAGCTGACGGCTAAGGCGAGCGATATTTTAAACAAAGAAATCTACCAGGGCTATTTGGACCAGGCAGAAGACAAGCGGTCCCAGTACCTGCTGGAAGTCAGCGGCTTGGCAGACAAGCTGGCGACAGCTCCTTTAAAGGACTTCAAAGAAGCAACCCGGCTAGGGCAATTAGGCCAAAGCCAGGCCAGCGTGTCCTTCAAGAAGACGGCCAAGCTTCTCCGTTTCAAAAGCGGGATTGACAAGGAGGATTTGACTGGCGGACAGATCCTAGCTGACGAAGAATTAAGCCAGCGGCTCAGTCAGATCGTCTTTGGCGAGGGCAATGAAAACGGTGAAGCAATTGTTTTACCGGATGAGAAGGCCCACTATCCGCGTCCGCTTTATCTACAAGACCCAGTAACCGGGACGATTCTGGAGAAGCCGGCGATCGACTCCTACCAGGAAGAACCAGTCGCGGTTCAAAAGCCGACCCGGCAAGACGTGTCAGCGATTTTTGACATTATCCGCTTCTACCGGGACCGCAAGCAGGACAATGAATCCCAGGCGGCCTTCTCCTTCTTGATGTATGTCCTGGAAAGCGGCAGTATCTGGAAGATCCGCCAGGCCATCGACGAGCGAAACGGGATCGTGGAAGACGTCCCGATCGTGGCCGGCCTGGTCGGGCAGGGGGAAACTGGCAAGTCGACCCTGCTTAAAATTGCCTCCAACTTGACCATCGGCAATACCAAGGAGATCGTCCAGGCCAGTTCAGAAGACAAGCTCTTCGGGATGACGGCAGCGGTCAGAAAGAAGCTGCTGGCCGGCAAGAGCCTGAGCAAACAGGACCGGGTCAGCGCCTACAGCTCTAACCCTAAGGTCATCAACAAGAATATCTGGAACTTTACCGACCACTACATGGATGAAGACCAGGTCATCACTCCGATCTGCATCGATGACCCGGAAGTCTCCCTCTTTTCTTCCAGCGCTGCCCAGAGCTTTTTGAAAAAGCGGAGCAACCGGCATGGCAAGAAACTGGGGGTGGAACCAGTGGCCATTTTCAGCATGAACAGCAAGGGCAAGGATATCGAGCTTTTGACGGAAGTTGGCCGCAGGGGCTACGTGATCAGCCAGGGCAACCAGTTCCGCAAGAAGACGGACGCGGACATCCACTTTTTTGAATACCTGGACGGCAATACCGACAACCATGGACACTGGCTGAACAACACCCTCTTTCTTTACCTGACCCGGCAGATCGACCGCTGGCTGGAAGAGATGGACGATGAGGACTACTTGCAGCTCAAGCGGGACTTCCTCTACCCGGTCAAGCACGCCTTTTGGCAGTTGGTTGAAGAATATGGCCTGGTCAACACGGAAACTAAGTACTACTTCCAGATGAAGAACTACAATATCGTTGAGGACCTGGGCCGGCGGAACTGGAGCATTCTCTTGCACGATGAGGCGACTTTGCGGGAAATCACCTTTACCCGGGACAATCCGGAATGCATGATTCCCGCCCGGGTCTTCCCCAACAAGGGCAATGACATCAACCGCTACTTTGCCTACCTGCCGGCTTCAGCTGAGATCTGCAAGACTTTTGACAGCCAGGGGCTGACAGTCAAGATGGCCAATATGGACCTCTGGCAGGGCAACCACTTGCTGACTGAGCGCTATGAGAAGGAAACCGGGATCGCGGCTGAGCGCTTTGAAATGGAAAAGGCCAGAGCCGCTGCGGAAGTCCAGGGGCAGAGAATGGGCGAAAACATTGCTCCATATTTGAAGAAGAATGCCGAAATGATGGACCGGATGATGAAGGTCACTGAACAGAACGCCCAGCTTTTGGCGGAAAAAGAAGCCCAGGCTGAAAAGCAGCAGCAGGCAGAAGCTGAGAAGAAGGAGCAGGCTGACCAGATCCAGAAGCTGCAGGATGAACTGGCCCAGGCCAAGAAGGCCGCGGAAGCCGCCAAGAGCGAGGAAAAGAAGCCGCGGGGCTTTTTCGACCGCTTTTTCAAGTAATTTTTTAGAAAGAAGAATAAGATGACCGACACGCAAAGCATGATTGCCGTTCAAGAAAAAGACAATACCGTTTCCAGCCTGGTCTTGGACCATGACGGGGACTTGGAAACCGCCGGCCGGATTCTGGAGGAAAACTACCAGGACTATGAGCAAGTCCTGGCCCTGGTCAATTTGGGCGACTTAAAGAGCCTGGGGAAGACGGCGGAAGAAAGCCGGGCCTACTACCGGGACGAACATGAAGACCAATTGGTCTTGGAAAATTACGTGGACACGGAAGTCTTTGACCGGGCAACTGAAGAGCAGGGAGACTACCTGGCCTGCTGCTTCTTGTACTGCAAGTATGAAGGTGACTTCCAGTGGCTGGTCAGAGATTTTTCCACGGGCGACAAGCGCTTTAAGCCGCTGAAGGAAGCCCTGGCTTAAGAACAGAGGGACGGCAATGACAGCTGGGCAGAGATGAACTAAAGCAGATTTTGGACGAGAAGCGGAGAAGCCGCTGGCAGATCGTCTTCGGGGCCCTTTTGACCGACACGGCAGCCGAAAACGCAGCGGTTCCCAGGAAAAAGATGTCGACCTTGATCAAGCTGAAGGCCTACCAGACCAAGCTGATCCGCCAGTATGACGAAGACATTAAGTTCCTGCAGGAAGAATTTGCTGACCGGGTCCAGGAAGTGCCAAGGAAAATTTGAAATAGCATGCAAAAAGGCTAGAAGCAGTAAGTGCTTCTAGCCTTTTAATTTAAGCCAGTTCATGCATGGCTGGCAATTTGTCTGTTTCCAGCCAGTCATAAAAGTCCTGGCTGGCAGCGGACATGGTGTGTTCATTAATGGCCGTGCCGTAGCTGACTTCGTTTTTGCCGGAAAGGGGAACGACCGTTAAGTCCTGCAGCTGGTTAGGCAAAAGGAAGTTGGGCAGGATGCCAATGCCTAGACCCGCTTGAATACTGAGCATGGCAGCATTGATGGAGTTGGCGGAAGTTACCTTGAGCTGGGGGAGTTTTTGCCAAAGGATCTTTTGCAAAGAGTACTGGCCAGGGGTACAGATGTTATCATTCAAGAAAATGACTCTTTGCTTGTCCAGGTCGCTGTGCTTGACTGACCCGCGGACAGCAAAGTCATAGTCTTTTTGGAAGACAGCACAGTACTTGCCAGTCAGAAGTGCTTTGAATTTGACATTGGTGCCAGAGCCCAGGGAGTCCTGGTTTAAGAAGACGATATCCAGAGTCCCTTCGTTTAAAAGGACAACCAAGTCCCGGTAATTGTGGCTTTCAATGTTAAATTGGACCTTGGGATTTTCAGTTTGGTAGGCCTTGATGCTTTTAGACAGGGCAAAGGTTTCGTAAGGGGAGTTGCTGATACCGATTGTGATTTTGTCTCTGGCCTGCTCGTTTAGGGCTTCCAGCTGCCTTAAAGTGTCCACGTAATTGTGGTGGACAGGGCGGATGTCTTCATAAAATGCCTTGCCAACCGGGGTTAAGGAGACCTTCTTCCTGGTCCGGTAGAAAAGGTCGGCCCCGATATAGCGCTCCATTGAAGAAATGGTCTGCGAGACTGCCGACTGGGAGACTCCCATATTCATGGCTGTCCCGGAGAAGCTCAAGGTTTCAGCCAGGTTAATAAAAATTGCCAAGTGTTCTGTGTTCATTGTTTTCTTTCCAGCTCCTTATTCTGCAACCGGGTGGGTGGCCGGCAGCCCCCGCTCTTTGACCCAGGCGATAAAGTCGGCGGCCGGTGACTTCCGGTCCTTTAAGGTGACCATGCCAATTTCATCAGTAATTTCCTTTTCCAAAGGCAAAAGCTCCAGCTGGTCGTCGCTAGGGTCAACGACAAAGTCGGCGCAGATCCCGATGCCTAGGCCGGCGGAAATCATCTGGGTGTAGTCAGCCATGTTGTTAGCCACGGCATAGTCCAGGCTGGCCAGGTCCCGGCTTAAAGCGTTCTGCAGGGAATTTTGCTTGGGCAGGCACCAGCTGTTGTCCAGGAAGATCAAACGCTCTTTAGACAGGTCCTTTAAAGTCACAGGTGAATTGCCTATGTAGCAGTAGCTCTTGCTGCAGACAGCGTAAAAGCGGCCTTCCAGCAGCTTTTCGTAAGTCAAGGTGATGCCGGAGTCGATCGATTCTGGTCTGGTCAAGATCACGTCGCAAAAGCCCTGCTTTAAGCGGGCCACCATGGTCCGGTGGTCGTAATTTTCCAGGAAGATCTTGACGTCTGGCCTGACTTTCCGGTATTCCTGGATCAACTGCTTGATGGCATAGCGGTCATAGCCAGAGCCAGAGAAACCGATTGTTAAGAGGGTATTGACTGACTGGGACACTTCCCGGGCGTGGGTAACGGCCTTGTTGAACTGGGTAATGACTGGCTGCATCCCCTGGTAAAAGAGCTGGCCAGCCGGGGTCAAATTGACTTCTTTACGGCTGCGGTAGAAGAGCTTGGTATTGAGGTAGCGCTCTAATGAAGAAATTGACTGGGAAACAGCCGACTGGGTAATATTCATGTTTTGGGCAGTCCGCGAGAAATTCAGGCTTTCCGCCAAATCAAGGAAAATTTTGATTTTATCGGTATTCATGGATAGTATTAGTCTTTCTGATTGATTTTACTAGTTCGCTTTATGAGCAAAGAATACCCCATTATTTAAAGCAAGTCAAAGAATTGATCAAAATAGCGAAAAATATTATCAATCCACGGCAAAGGCGATAAGGGCGGGCTTTGTAGTGAAAACAGTAAACGCTTTACGGAGATTTTTGCAGAAATATTCAAAAAAGTTTGTAAAAAAGGCTTGAATAAAATGAGAGACCTGTTAGAATTAAATCCAACAAGTTAAGCGAAGGAAGTAGTACCCGCTCCCCTGACTCTTCAAGCGAGTTTCGTAGTTGAGAGGAAACAGAGCCAGCGCGGGGAACGCAGCCGGGAATATGACCGATAAGCGGTCATCGATTGATTCGCGTTAAGAATCAAGAGGGTTCAGCCGGATATGGCTGGGAATTAAAGGTGGTACCGCGAGCAAGTCGTCCTTTTGCAATTAGCAAAAGGACGGCTTTTTTGATAGAAAAGGTGATAAAAATGAGGCGGACTAACGGAGCAGATTAAAAGTAAGTTAGAATTTTACAGGAGAGAATATTAATGAACATCGACAAGAGCAAGATCAAGAAAATCGTATTGGCATACAGCGGCGGTCTGGACACTTCCGTGATCATTCCATGGCTGAAGGAAAACTACAACAACCCGGAAATCATCGCGGTTTCAGCAAATGTCGGCCAGGGGGATGAACTGGAAGGGCTGGAAGAAAAGGCCAAGAACTCCGGGGCGGCCAAGCTGGTTGTGGCCAACTTGGAAGAAGAATATGTCAACGATTACCTGCTGCCATGTCTGAAGGCTGATGCTAAGTACGAAGGCTACCTGCTCGGGACGGCCAACGCCCGTCCTTTGATTGCCAAGGCCTTGGCAGAAGTAGCGATTAAAGAAGGCGCCGACGCGATTGCCCACGGGGCAACTGGTAAAGGCAACGACCAAGTTCGTTTTGAATTAGGGATCAAGCACTTTGCCCCGGACATGCCGATCATTGCTCCTTGGCGGGAATGGGACTTGGTTTCAAGAGAAGATGAAATCGACTACGCTGCTGCCCATCATGTTCCTTTGCGGATCAGCAAGGAAACCAATTATTCTAAGGATAAGAACCTTTGGCACTTAAGCCATGAAGGGCTGGACCTGGAAGATCCAAGTCTGGAGCCAACTTATGAAAAGCCGGGCTTTTTGGAAATGGGCGTCTCACCGCTTGATGCCCCAGACAAGCCAACTTACCTGCAGCTGGACTTTGAAAAGGGCGTGCCGGTTGCTTTAGACGGGCAGGAAATGCCTTTGATGGAAATTTTGGAGAAGCTGAACAAGGTCGGCGGAGAAAACGGGATTGGCCTCTTGGACTTAGTCGAAAACCGTCTGGTGGGGATGAAGTCCAGAGGGCTTTATGAAACGCCAGGCGGCAGCATTCTCTACTTTGCCCACGAATACCTGGAAACCATCACCTTGGACAAGCAGGTGCAGCACAAGAAGTCAGAACTGGCTATTGCTTACGGGGAACTGGTTTACGACGGGCAATGGTTTACTCCATTAAGAGAAGCGCTTGCTGCATTTGTGGACAAGACTCAGGAATGCGTGACCGGGTCGGTTAAGTTGAAGCTCTACAAGGGCAACATCATCAAGGCCGGGGTAACTTCGCCAAACAGCCTTTACTCAACTGAATTGGCAACTTTTGATGAATCAGACTACGACCAGGCAGAAGCCGCTGGCTTTATCAACCTCTTCGGCCTGCTGATCCAGGTACAAGCCAAGCTGGATGCCAAGAATAAGGATTAAGACGGGACAAGTTTTTTAGAATAGGTGATTGTGATATGAAAAAAATGTGGGCCGGCAGAACTTCCGGTAAGACTGACCAAATCGCGGACGACTTCAATTCCTCGATCCGTTTTGACCAAAGAATGTATCCAGAAGACATTGCCGGCTCCATTGCCCATGCCAAGATGCTGGCCAAGCAGGGAATAATCCCAAAAGAGGCAAGTGAAAAAATCATTTCCGGTTTAGAAGGCATTCTGGCGGACTTAAATAGCGGCAAGCTGGAAATCGACCCGGCAGCTGAGGACATTCATATGTTTATTGAAGAGACGCTGACTGACCGGATCGGCCAGGATGGGAAGATGCTGCACACGGCCCGGTCAAGAAACGACCAGGTGGCTTTGGACATCCGTTTGTACATGCGGGAAGAAAACGGGCAGATCAAGCAGCTTTTAAAAGACTTGGTAGCGGCTCTCTGCGACCAGGCGGAAAAGTACAAGGGCAGCCTCATGCCGGGTTATACTCACCTGCAGCGAGCCCAGCCGGTGACTTTTGGCCACCAGCTAATGGCTTATGCCTACATGTTCATGCGGGATCTGGACCGTCTTACGCAGATGGAAGAGCGGATGAACTATTCGCCGATCGGCAGCTGTGCCTTGGCCGGAACGACTTATCCGATTGACCGGGAATATGAAGCAGAACTGTTGGGCTTTAAGGCTCCGGTAGCCAATAGTTTAGACGGGGTGAGCGACCGGGACCATGTGGTTGAAGACTTAAGCGACCTGTCTCTGGTGATGATGCACCTCTCCCGCTTAAGTGAGGAATTAATCTTGTGGTCATCTTGGGAATTCCACTTCGTCCGCCTGGCAGATGCCTATACGACTGGGTCTTCTATTATGCCGCAGAAGAAAAATCCTGACATGGCCGAACTAGCCCGGGGCAAGACCGGCCGGGTATACGGGGATTTGATGGCGATCTTGACTACTTTGAAGGGATTGCCGCTGGCCTACAACAAGGACATGCAGGAAGACAAGGAAGCCTTGTTTGACGCTATCGACAATGTTGAGCTGTGCCTGGAGACTTTTATCCCAATGATCAAGACACTGGAGGCTAATGAGAAGGCCATGCACCAGGCGGCGCAGAAGGGCTTTATTAACGCGACGGACTTGGCAGACTATCTGACTAAGAAGGGGATGCCATTTAGAGATGCCTACCATATTTCCGGGCAATTGGTAGCCTTGTGCATTGACCAGGACACGGTTTTAGAAGACTTGCCGCTTGAAACTTACAAGGGTTACAGCGACTTGTTTGAGGAAGATTTATACCAGGCAATTGACCTGCATAACTGCCTGGCCAAGCGGACTTCTTTGGGCGGCCCGACGCCGGAGTCAGTCCAAAAGCAGGTTGATGAAGTCAGAGGCAAGCTGGTTTAAAGCAGGTGGCAACTTTGGACACGCTGGTGAACGATGACGAGTCGCTGATCGCATCGTCAGCCAATTTGGCCAAGCTGCCTGCTGGGCAGTACTCGGTTGAGTTGTGGCAGACCACCGACACAGGCGTAGTGGTTTACCCGTCAAACGGCCAAGCAATCATCACCTTGATGCCATCTATTAACTAGCTGTTTCTAGTTGTTTTCTAGTTAAAAACGAAAATAATCCCCGAGAATATTGATTTCTCGGGGATTATTGATTAGTTTAAGGAGAGTACAGGATTTGAACCTGCGCACCAATTCAACATTGGTTCGGCGGATTTCGAGTCCGCTGCATTACCGCTCTGCCAACTCTCCATTAACAATAATATTGTACCTTAATTTTTGCTTCTTGCAAATTATTTTTAAGACGATGAAACCGCTTTTTTAAGTGCTATAATTAATAGGTAATGCTCGTTAAAGAGTTTAATGTAATATCTCTTTAGCAAATAGTTGATATTAGAGACTAATAATGACATTTCAACTGTTTTGAGGAGCTATCTGTATTTTGTAAGTATATTCTTGAAGTAAAGCAAGAGGCATAATAATGTACAAAAAAGGCGATTATGAAGTCGAAGCAGAAGGACATCATTCTACGGCTAAGTTACGCGTTTCTTTTGATGAAGAAAAACTGACTAAAATTGAAGTTCTTGAAGAAAATGAAACACAGGCTTTTGTAGATGATTTAAAAGACAGATTTATCCCAGAAGTTGTCGCTAATCAATCTTTAAACGTAGATGCGATTAGTGGTGCAACAAAGTTGACTAAAGCAGTGACCAGTAGTGTAGAAGAGGCAATTACTGAAGCTGGTGGGGATCCTAAAACATTTACTGAAGCAGCACATGTCACTGAAACCAAGCTTCCAGATGCTGATGTTACAGCTGACGTTGTAGTTATCGGTAGTGGTGCATCAGGCTTTATGTCAGCTATCACCGCTGCCAAGGCGGGCAGTAAGGTGGTTGTTTTAGAAAAAGCTGGTAATCTAGCAGCGGTTAACGGAGTAAAAGTTTCAGGCCCATTTGCCGTTGATACTCCAGTCTTGCGTGAACGTGGGACTACTTTGACGGTTAATGAAGTTTTCCAACATGTGATGAATTACACTCACTGGGAACCGAATTCTGCTTTGATTAAGAACTACCTTGAGCATTCGAGTGAAGCGGTTGAAAACTTATTGGAGATCGGTTACCAATTTAAGGAAGCAAACTTCCGTTTTAAAACACCATTCGTCGATGAAAAAGGCGGCTTCCATTTGATTTTAACCGATGTTGATAAGCGCGTCCGTCTGTGGACTGAAGCTTACGAAAAATGTGGTATTGATGTGTTCTTTAATACGGCAGCCAAAGAAGTTCTGAAGGAAAACGGTAAAATTGTAGGGGGTGCTGGTCAGCGGAAGGATGGTTCGAAAGTTACCGTTCATGCCAAGAGCGTTATCATCGCCAGTGGTGGATATCTTGGCAACAAGGAACTACTTTTAAGGTATCTAGGCACAACACACGTGAACGTTGCTGCTCGCGGCAAGAGTCTCTGCACTGGTGACGGGTTGACTATCGCGCAAAAGGCAGGTGCAATTCTTGACAAGACCTTTGGCTATTGTGGCTGTGAGTATGGTGGAACCAACCCCAAGGCCAGTCGCCCAGCAACCCAAGATAAATATGACCAGAACCTAGCATTCAAGTTTGGCATTTACGGTAATCTGTTAGTTGACAACCAAGGAAAGCGCTTCATGAATGAAGGCTTGCTATGTGACTATCCAATGTCATATGGTGAAGAGCCGACCTTGCGCCATTCACCATATTACGCCATTGTTGACCAGGAATATGTTGACAAAATGCGGGATGAAGGCCTGTATGAGTACTTAACCAAGCGTGGAGCTAACCATGACAACTGGTTTATCGGCTCCTACTACAAGCAAAGAGGTGCCTTGAAGAGCCTGGATAGTGATCTTGAAGAAGGAATTCATGAAGGTTGGATTGTAAAGGCTGACACTTTGGAAGAACTTGCTAAAAAGACTGGATTCGATCATTTAACAGGTACAGTAGCGTCTTATAACAGTTATTGTGAAAAAGGCGAAGATGAGCAATTTGGTGCCAATCCGTGGTACTTAAGCTCGGTCAAGCAAGGCCCGTTTTATGCCATTGAATGTGAGGTAAGTGCTTGGTCAACTTTTGGTGGAGTAAAAACTGATGATGAGTGTCGTGCTTTAGCTGAAGATGACCAGGTTATTCCAGGCATGTATGTAGTTGGTACTGACAACGTGTACTCACCATATTATGACATCCCAGGCTTCTGTTATGGTTCATGTATCGGTAGTGGGGTTATTGCCGGACATGGAGCAAGTGCTTACGCGAAAGCCTAAAAACGTGATAAGTGCTCGTGCCGAAGTCAATCCACAAAAATAAAAATTAGCTGCTAAGGCAGACAACATGGTCCCAATACTGAATTTGGGCCATGTTTTTTTGTGAAAGGTAAGCTATCCATAAGTTTCCCTTAAAGCACAAGCAAATTTCAAGGATCTTTGGTAGAGTAGAAGTAATAGAAGGAGTGAGGAACAAATATGAGCATCTACGGAAAGTATGCCGACTATCTGCCACAGATCCTGGCTTCTGTTTTGCAGCAAATTCAGGGTATTGGTCAGGAATACAGCGAAAAATACGGACAAAAGTTATACGAGCACCTGGAAGGCCGCGTTAAAGGTGAAGAAAGCATGACGCAAAAGTGCGAAAGAAAGGGCTTACCGCATACGCCAGAGTCTGCTTTGATCGAAAACCGGGATTCAATCGGATTCAGAATCGTCTGTAACTTTATTGACGATATTTACACTTGTATTGATTTGCTGAAGAAGCAGGACAACTTTAAGATTATTAAGGAAAAAGACTACATTACCAATGCCAAGCCAAATGGCTACCGGTCCTACCACTTGATTATGGAAGTAGTCACTCCATTTGAAGACGTCCACGGCAATAAGCCTGGCACCTACTACGTTGAAATCCAGCTGCGGACAATTGCCATGGACACTTGGGCCAGTCTTGAACACGAAATGAAGTACAAGCATGACATCAAGAATCCTGAACGTATCAGCAAGGAACTCAAGCGGGTTGCTGACGAACTGGCATCTTGCGATGTAAGCATGCAAACAATCCGCCAACTGATCAAGGAAGGGTAACTATGAAAATTCTTTTAGCTGAAGACGAATCACAATTGAACAGAGTTTTGACGGTCGCCATGCAAAAAAGCGGCTACGATGTCGACTCAGTTTTTAACGGCCAGGAAGCCGTCGATGCTGTCAAAAAGCATCCCTACGACGTCATTATCATGGACATCATGATGCCCGTCAAAAATGGCTTGGACGCAGTCAAGGAAATCCGCGCTACTGGCGACAAAACCTACATTATGATGTTGACTGCCAAGTCTGAAATTGACGATAAGGTGACGGGCCTGGATGTTGGTGCTGACGACTACTTGACTAAGCCGTTCTCCTTAAAGGAACTGCTGGCCCGCCTGCGGTCAAAAGAGCGCCGAAGCGAGGACTACAACAGCACTCAAGAACTGAACTACGATAACCTCAAGCTGGATCTTAACTCACAGGAGCTGTCCAGCAACAACTCCATCAGCCTCTCCAAGCAGGAAACCGGTTTGATGCGCTATTTCTTGCTCAATCCTGGCAAGGCAATCAGCACGGAAGAACTGTTCAACCATGTTTGGAAGAATGAAGATGAAAGCGAAGACGTGGTTTGGGTATACATCTCCTTCCTGCGGTCCAAGCTGGCCTCAATCGGGGCAAATGTCCAGATTTCCGGCGAAAAGGGCGGAGAGTTCTGCCTTGAGAGGGCCTGATCATGATTAAAAAAGTTAGGCGCCGCTTTATCTGGGTGGCCACCCTGTCGCTTTTTCTAGTCATGATCATATCTTTTGCCAGCTTGATTGGCATCAGTGTCTTCGGCTCAAGCCGGGAAGCAGACCAAGTCCTGTCCATTATCGTTAAAAACAACGGCCGTTTGGATATTCAGCAGGCTAAACAGCAGCTTGGTGACCAGTACAACCGGGAAGGTTTGTTCAAGTACCGCTACTTTACGGCTAATGTTGATACGAAAAAAAAGACTTTGACCGTAATTGACACTGACCACATTATCGGCAGATCGATAGATTCTGTTTCCAGCCGGAAAAGGCAGATTTCCAGGCGCTTGGCTGGTGGCCAGCTGAAGGGGACAATTCGCAGTGAAGGGATGCGTTTTCGCTACTTAGCTAAAAAGATTTCAACCAATAAATACTACATCTGTGTCATTGACCTCAGTCCACTGATGCAGTCGACTATCTTTTTGGTAAAATACGCCATGTTCTTTACTTTTGGCGGAATTTTCTTTTTTATACTGGTTATGTTCCTGCTAGCTGACAGGGCAATTCAGCCAATTAAAGACGCCTATGACAAGCAGCGCCGCTTTATCACTAATGCAGGGCATGAGTTAAAGACCCCCCTTGCCGTAATCAGTGCCAACGCTGAAATGGAAGAATTACTGGGCAACGATGATGAATGGAATGAAAGCACCAAAGAACAAGTGGTGCGGATGACCGGGCTGATTAATCAATTGATCACTTTAACCAGAATGAGTGAGCCAGAAGAGATTGTTTTGTCAAAGGTCAACTTTTCAGAAGTGGCCAAGGAATCAGCTGAATCATTCAAGTCGATTCTTGCCAAAGATGGCAAGGAATACGTAATCAGCATTGATCCGGACCTTTATATCAATGCCGAGCAGCGCAGTTTATTGGAACTAGTCAATATTTTGATCGATAACGCGCAGAAGTATTGCGATCCAGAAGGCGAAGTCATGGTTGTTCTGGCCAAGAGCCGGCTTAACCAAAACGCGGTCCTGACGGTTGCCAATTCTTACAAGAATGGGGCTGGGATCGATACCAACCGCTTCTTTGAACGTTTCTACCGGGAAGACGAGTCCCACCATTATGATGGGAAGCAGAAATTAGGTTTTGGGATCGGCCTGTCAATGGCTCAGGACCTGGTTTCGGCTTTTGGCGGCAAAATCAATGCCAGCTGGTCGGATAGCGTGATGAACTTCACGGTAACTTTCAAACGGGTCCACTAAGAGCACTCCCTCGCGGGGTGCTTTTTTGCTAGATCTACAGGAATGGAGAAAAATTATGACTTATATCGCTCATACCAAAGATAATTCAGATGAAATTCAGACCTTAAAAGCACACCTTTTGAATAGCAAGATGTATGCTGAAAAATATGGAGATATTTTAGGGATACCACACGTAACGGGGGTAGCTGCCTTAGTACATGATTTGGGTAAGTATCGTCAAGAATTCCAAGAGTACATTAAGCATCCTGAGAAAGCTAGGAAGGGTAGCGTAGATCACTCTAGTTTTGGTGCGTTTTTTATCAAAGAGAAAGTCAGAGAATTGTCTCAGCATTCGGAAGGATTTTCATCAGATAGCCTATTTGCCGAAATTGTTTCGAATGCTGTTTTCTCTCACCATAATAGCCTGGGCTTAAAAGACTATCTAAACGCCCGCCTAAAAAGTCCCTATTGTGAAAGAGTAGAAAAATTTGATGATGATCTTGAGAAGAAACAAGAGTTAAAGCGAGCTGAAATTAATTTTTATCAAGAAATGATGTCAGAACGAGACTTTAATATCTATTTAAAGACAGCGATACAAGAGTTCAGCCAACTGTTTGATAAATTGTTAAAGGATCAAGATGGATTGCTTGACAATCTTTACTATGTAGGACAGTTTATCTACTCTTGTTTACTAGATGCTGACCGAACAGATACATCTTTGTTTTCATTTGGTAAAAGTGCAACAGAATACCAGTATGATGAAATTTTTAAGCAGTACTATGCCAAGCTGCTAGACAGTATAAGCAAATTCGATCAGAACACGAAAATTAATCAAGCCCGTTCTGAAATGTCGGATGAATGTGATGCTTTTGCAGATCAAGCTGACAGCATTTACCGTTTGTCAATTCCGACAGGTGGTGGGAAGACGCTGGCAAGTTTGCGTTATGGATTGAAGCATGCCATCAAGACTAAAAAGAAACATATTATCTACGTACTTCCATATATCACGATTATTGAGCAGAATGCAGAAGTGATTCGGAAGATGCTCAACGGTAATCCGAAAAATACTACCAATATACTAGAATTTCATTCAAACGTTTCAAATGATCTGACTGAAGATGATATTGAGGTTGAGAAGACGGTCAGACTTGCTGAGGATAACTGGGACAGTCCGATTGTAATTACCACGATGGTTCAGTTCTTAAATTGCATTTATGCAAAGAGTACGGTGAATCGCAGACGTTTTCATAATTTGTGCGACTCGGTAATTATTTTCGATGAAGTACAAAAACTACCGTTAAAGACCATATCAATGTTTAACAAGCTTCTTAACTTCTTGAGCACTATTGGAAAAAGTGATGTTGTGCTATGTACGGCAACGCAACCAGCTTTTGATAGTTTATCATCAGGAACGTCATTAAAGTTGGCTGGTAAGTCTGAAATGATTTCTAATTTGTCAGATAGGATTCAACAGTTCAAGCGGGTGCAAATCATTGATCGCACTAAAAAGGATGGAGCAGACCATCAGCTAACAGTAACTGAAGCAGCAGAAATGATTTTAGAGGCTTCTAGAGAGCAAGGATCTGTCCTTGCTATTTTCAACACAATTTCAGCAACAGAAAGAGTGTTTGATGAGGTCAAAAAAGGTGTTCAAGACTACGTTTACATCCTCACAACAAGAATGTGCCCAGAACACCGTAAAAAGGTGATTGAAGAGATAAAGGAAATGCTGGCGGAAGGAAAAAATGTGATTTGTATTTCAACCGCGCTTATTGAAGCCGGAGTAGATATTAGTTTCTCTTGCGTCTTCAGATCGCTATGTGGTTTGGATTCAATTGTTCAGTCAGCTGGAAGATGCAATCGAAATGCTGAAAGAAAATATGGAACGGTAAACCTTATTTTAATGGATCAAAGTGCAGAGAAATTGAACAGCTTGCAGGAAATAAAGAATGGCAAAGAAATCGTCCAAGGAATGCTGGATGGAAAGTACAAGGCAGATTCTTTCTTAGAAGATGAGACAATCAACTACTACTTCCAAGTTTTATATAGGGATGCTGATAAGGAATACTTGGTAAGTGATCATGGTTATCAAGTATATTTGGCAGATTGCATCGATGGCAGTAAGTTGATGCAAAAATATATGAATGAATATCATAGTGGCCCTAAAACTATTGAAGGATCTGCTAGCGAGACGATAGCACGGAATTTTGAAGTCATCGATGAAGACACAGTATCTTTGATTGCCCCGTATGGTTTAGGCAAAGAAATTATTATGAAGTTGAATTCAAAAGATGGAGGCAGGCAATTGAAAGAACTCTTGAAGATGGCTCAACCATATTTAGTTGGCGTTTATCGGACAAAACTTAAAGATTTGATTGATAAAGGGGCAATTATTTCTTTAGGAGACGAATACCAAGAAAATAATGTATTTGCGATTAGAGATGATTATTATGATGAAGGCATTGGGCTAGTTGAAGAGCCTACTATCAGTAATTTTGTCAGCTTTTAAAATCTGATGTAAGAAATGTTATAGTGCTACTTTTTACACTATAAAGCGCTTCCTTGGATTTGTTCAAAGTGGTAAACTTTAAGTTGTCAAGAAATAATTCACTCAATTTTAGAATTTTTGGGCATAGTTATCGCACCATTAGGAGAGAAATATGGAAGAGAATACGACATTCAACTTTAAAGTGTATGGTGATTATGCGCTGTTTACTGATCCGATCATGAAGATTGGCGGGGAAAAGTTTACATACCCAGTTCCAACATATCAAGCCTTAAAAGGCATAACTGAGAGTATATATTGGAAGCCAACCATTCAAATTTATATTGATAAAGTTAGAGTGATGAACCCGATCATTACAGAGGCAAAAGACATCAGAGTGCCAAAGTATAACGATATGACAAAAACAGACCTTTCTAGATATACCTACTTGAAAGACGTTGAATATCAAGTTCAAGCTCACTTTGAATTTAATCAGAACAGACCAGATTTAGTCGGTGACAGAAATGCAAAGAAACACTATGCAATAATGAAACGGTGCATAGAAAAAGGTGGCAGGCGCGACATCTTCTTAGGAACCCGTGAATGCCAGGGCTACGTTGAACCATGCAAATTTGGAGAAGGTGAGAGCTTCTACGACAATTCTGATGACCGACTTTTCGGTACCATGGTACATGGTATTGATTACCCAGATGAAACAGGGAGAGATGAATTAGGCGTCAGACTTTGGAATGTTGTGATGAAACAAGGGATTATTGAGTTCCCAAGACCCGATGATGATACCTTGGTCCGTAGGAGTCTTCATAAGCTGAAAGCAAAACAGTTTAGTTTGAGCAATATCGAGAGTGCGGACGCGCTTTATGCAGAGCTTCTAAAGGAGGGTGACTTATGAGTTGGCTTTCTGAGTTTGTAGATGTCTACAATAAGAATGAAAAGAACTTAGGTAAAACGAATTATAGGATTTACCACTCCAAGTCTGGCGAAGAATCCAAAAAAGCGTATCAGATGTTGCCAGTATCTCATATTTTCTTGAACTGCACACTTCAAATTGATTTAAATGCCAATGGTACTTTTGCTGGTGCATTCGTAGTGGATGATCCGAAAACGATAGTCCCTGCAACGATAGAGTCTTCGATTAGATCAGGTAGTGGTTCATATTTGGTTCCTCTTCCTATTGATGATAAACTTCAGTATTTAGCAAGAGACTATGGTAAGTGGAGTGGCGATGAAAAGTATATTGAGTCGCACAAAAAGTACGTGGAACAATTTCGGGCATACCTTAATTTCCTAAAAGAATATCCAGATCAATATGTTTATCAAACTCTACAAGCGGTCTACCGTTATGTTACTGACAGTGACATGATCAATGATTTATGGACTGGAAAAATCTTTGGCGAGGATATTGCCAAAGAAAATGTGGCGGGCAATAACCTTTTTAAGAGTACGGTTCGTTTTAATATTAGAAATCCAGAAAACGTTAAAAGATTTGAAAATCGACGTTTTTTTGACGCTTGGACACAGTACTATCATCAAGTGTTACAGACGGATACGGTTAGTGGCGAAATTAATGAAGGAATTGATTATATTACTGGAGAAAAAAATGTCATTCTGACAAGCAAACATCCAAAAGGTATCTTGGATAATGCTGCTAATGCAAAATTAATTTCTGCAAACGACACCACTAACTTTACATTTAAGGGTCGTTTCTTAACTGCAGATGAAGCTGTCACGATTGGGTATGACTCATCTCAAAAAGCACATGCGGCAATGAGATGGCTCTTGACAAAACAAGGTTTTAAAATTGGTGACAGATATTATCTCGCTTGGGAAGTAAATGGAGAAAATACGGCAGATTTATCAATTATTTCTCAGAATCCATTACTTGCATTAGCGCAAAATAAATTAGCAGAAACGACCGAAATTGATACAAATACTAATATTGCCGAGAATTTACGTAAAGTCTTAATTGATGGTGCAAATGAAGATGATTACAGCTTGCAAGGATCAGTGCATTTGATCGAACTTGAAAGTCCGGTTAACGGCCGCTTCGGAGTTGTCTATTACCAAGCAATGAGTTTGCAACAATACATTAATAAATTGTAAGCACCCAATAGCGCGGTATCTATCAACCCCCAGTCAATAGTCATATACTGTTCTTAACAATTGAATACGGAGGAACATGATATTATGACTGAACATCCAATCGTACCGCTCGAGCTGCCGAA
>NZ_CALVGT010000049.1 GCF_944327175.1 uncultured Lactobacillus sp. | reverse complement strand
TACTTACGACATCATGTGTCCAAGAGCGCCACGGCATTGGCTTCATCTCCACTTTACATAGTAAAAGAAAAAGTGTTGAACGACTACTCCGTCGAGTAATCATCCAACACTAGATTAGTATGTTTTATTTGTTTTGAAAGTGCCAAACGAAGGATTAACTAGTCTGTTTGACTTTGTGTGTCAAAGCGAAAGTAACCTTCACCTGAAGCCACGGTGTAAGTCATCATATCGCCGCGTACGATGAAGTGAGAGTATTCGATCGGCGTGGCCTCGATATTAAAGCTGGTTTTGTCAACAGCAAAAAGTGGGACTAATTGTTTCAGCTTCAACTGCTTGCTGATCGACTCGTCAGGTAATACGACATTCAGATCTTTGATGGAGCGGTCGATTCGTTCGTTGTAAGACTGTTGAAGGATACTATAAACGGAAACGTCGTCAGTAACGCGGGTCAATAGGTCAGGAAATTTTGTGGCGGGATACCAAGAAGTTTCGATCATCATGGGAATATTATTGGCAGAAAGAATCCGTTGAATCGCAAACAAATCGGCATCCGCTTCTAAGTTTAAAGTGGCCGCAATGTTGGCATCTTTGACGACTTCACGTTTCAAGACATGTACATTGCTAGTCATCCCATGATGGGTCACATAATCAGAGAAACTTAATGTCCGGTCCAATTCCCCTTGAACTTTGTCAGTTGGTGTCACAAAAGAACCTTTACCTTGACGACGAATCACCAAGCCTTCGTCAGTCAGCAAGGTTAAGGCCTTACGGATCGTAATGCGACTGACTTGATAGTGAGTACAAAGGTCACTTTCGCTGGGAAGTTGTTCGCCACGTTTTAAATTACCATCAAGGATGGCTTGTCGAATTTCATTTCTAATTTGTTCATATAGCGGCGTCACTGCCTGCGACCGGATCGTCAAAATCCTCACTCCATTCCGTTGCTTCTGCAATTATCATAACAGTTTGTGGCGAGGAAGTCACGAGAATCCCAACTTAAATCTAAAAATAAAATGAGCAAAAATTAAATTAATTAGAAAATGATGTTGACAAAATGAGTGATAGGAATTACATTGTTATATGACAACACATAATAAGTATGTGGTCGAAAAAATCTTTTGGAGGCTCCCTTCTATGCAAAAACAGTTTCAAGAAGAAATCACTGCCGCAGTTAGTGCAGTGAAGGCTCAACAACCAATTTCCCATTTTTATTTTGTGGCGTGTGGTGGTTCTTTAGCTTTTATGCAACCTGCAGAATTCATTTTTACTAAAGAGTTGACCACGCCAGCAACTATTTTACCTGCTCGTGAATTCGTGACTCGTGAACCCAAAGCACTTGATGAACATAGTGTTGTAGTGAGTTGCTCTCATTCTGGTACCACGCCAGAAACCGTTGAAGCAACTAAATATGCTGCTAAACACGGGGCATTGACGATTGCCTTCACGAATGCGGAACAATCGCCTTTGGCTGAGGCAGCTGCGCAAGTGATCCATTATAATTGGGGGAAAGGGACTGATGCTTCAGATTTGAACACCGGCGTTTTATATGGCTGGTTGTTTGAAACCTTAAATGCTTTACAGCCAGCTAACAAATATGTTCGTGGGCGTCAAACCATCGAGACGTTTGAATCAGTTGTTGCCAAAGCGCGCGTCCAATATACCCCAATTATGCAACAATGGGCTAAAGAGTTGAAACGTGAGAAGTTGATTTATGCAATTGGCTCTGGCGTTAACACTGGGGAAGTTTATTCCTTCTCTGCTTGCTGGTTGCAAGAGATGCAGTGGATCAATTCTGGATTTATTCATTCTGGTGAGTTCTTCCATGGCCCGTTTGAAGTGACAGATTTCGATGTTCCATTTGTGATTTGCAAAGGGATAGGCAAGAGTCGAGTGATGGATGAACGCGCGGCAACTTTTGCAAAACGTTTCTCAAAGAAGGTTTATGAAGTTGATGGCGCCGACTTTGATATGAGTGGCGTTGATGAAGATTTGCAAGAGTACTATTCACAAATTATTTCTGGCATTGCATTTAGAGCTTTGGCAGAAGCTTTAGCATATGAACGCGGCCATTCTTTGGATGTTCGGCGTTATATGTGGCATCTTGATTACTAAAAGGGTGGCAATATGAAATTAATTGCAGTTGGCGATAACGTCACAGACACATATGTGAATGAAGGAATTTATTATCCGGGTGGCAACTGTGTCAACGTCGCCGTTGATGCGAAAAAAGCTGGTGCAATCAATGCGGATTACATGGGTATTTTTGGCAATGATGTGTACGCGATGCACATTCAAGATGCTTTAACGCAAGAAGGTGTCAAGCAAATTCGTTGTCGGCGTGTTTATGCGCCAACCGCGACGCCTAAAGTGATTATTGCGCCTGATGGTGATCGACAATTTCAAGCCGGTCCGCAAGATAGTTCGCAGCACCTGTTTAAATTGCGACTCACCCAAGCAGATCGCGACATTATCAATACTTATGATGTGTTGCATACCAGCATTTACTCCAACATCGAAGCGGATTTAAACACATTTGATCCCCAAGTCAAAATTTCTTTTGATTTTTCTGATTGTCGAGACGAAGCGTATTTGGCTCAGACCCTCCCCCTAGTCGATTTGGCCTTTTTCTCCGGTTCGACATTAAGCGATGAACAAGCAGAAGCATTAGCGGCACATTGGCTATCAATAGGACCTGAAGTGGTGGTGATTACGCGTGGCGGTCAGCCTGCCTTGTTACAAACGGCAACTCAGCGTGTGTATCAACAACCAAAGCCGGTTGAAATGGTGGATACGATGGGTGCCGGAGATAGCTTCATTGCTGGTTTCTTGGTGGCATATGCTGATGGTGAGTCACTCATTGCATGTGGCGCTAAAGCTGCAGCCAATGCGCAGGCAACTTGTCAACTGCATGGTGGTTTTGGCCATGGATACCCGTTTGAATAGCGGAGGAATTGAGAGATGAAATATAAAAAAACAGTGACTGGTGCGCTGGTTTTAGCCGGCACCTTAACCTTAGCTGCTTGTGGTGGTAATAGTAGTGACAGCTCCGGCAACAGCAAAACGTTGAATATGGTACAGACGAGTTCGATCGATTCACTGGATCCGATTTTAGGTTATGAAACGAGCTCTTGTACAATTATCGGCAATACATATGAAGGCCTGTATTCAGTCGACAATAGCGGCGATGTCAAGTTGGCTTTGGCGTCAAAAGTCAAAACCTCAAGTGATGGACTGACCCAAACCTACACGATTCGCAAAAATGCTAAGTGGTCCAATGGTGATGACGTCACCGCAGAAGATTTTGTCTTTGCTTGGCGACGCCTCGCTGACCCTAAAGAAGCCTCCGCATTTAACTTTGAACTTGGGGCTGCTGGAATCAAAAACGCTGATGATATTGTTGCAGGTAAAATGAGCCCAGACAAATTAGGGGTTGAATCTAAAGGCAAGAAGACGTTAGTGATTCATTATGCGAGTCGGGTGCCTTACGCGAAGAACATTTTGTCATTTTCAGCTTTGGCACCAGTCAACAAGAGTTACTATCAAAAAAATGGCAAAAAATTTGCTCAAGATTCGCAACACTTAGTCGCGGCTGGCCCATATAAGGTTTCCAAGTGGAAGTCTGGCGACAACACCATTACGCTGGTTAAGAACAACAAGTATTGGGATGCCAAAGCCGTTAAAGTGGATAAAGTTAAGATCCAAGTCATCACGGATCCTGAAAAAGCCGCCATCGCTTATCAAAACGGCACAGTTGATTACACCCCATTAAGCAGTCAAGTGGCTTCTAAGTATAAGAAAACTGCCGGCTATAAGAATCAGTTAGGGAACTTTACCCAGTACTTAATGTTCAATATGGCCAACTCGAAGGTTAACAACAGCGCGTTGCACCAAGCCATCGCATACTCCATCAATAAGCAGACGATTGTTAAAGATGTCTTGAAGGATGGTTCTGAAGTTGCTAATTCGATGATCATGAAGAACTTAGTCACTGATCCTGGAACGAACAAAGACTTTGCGTCTGAAAGTACGAAAGGCTACACCTATTCACCAGCAAAAGCAAAAGCAGCTTGGGCTAAAGCCAAAAAGCAGACATCGACCCGTAGCATTACCTTGATGTATGATGACTCCGATCCTGCTTATGCCAATGTCGCTGCCTATATCAAAGCTCAAGTTGAAAAGAATCTCTCAGGATTCAAAGTTAACTTACAACAAGTCACGAAAAAGACGCGTTCCAGCAAGCTTTCCAGTGGCGCCTTTGATGTTATGTTAACGCGTTGGGGACCAGATTACGCTGATCCGACTGCAATCTTGACGATGTATCGTTCTGATAACAACAGTAACTATATGAAGTGGGTCAACAAAGACTTTGATGCGGCAATGGATCAAGCAGCCAGCCGTGATGCTAACGACAGTGCCAAGCGTTATGAAGACTTGTTGAAAGCCAATGATATTTTGGTCGACAGTGCAGCTTGCCCACCACTTTATCAGATCTCAAGCCCTGTTTTACAACGTTCAAGTGTCCATGGATTAGTTGATCATTTAGCCGGTGTACCTTATCGCTTAAAGTACGTCACGGTTAAGTAATAAAATGGGTCGTGGCAACTGTCACGGCTTGTTTTTGTAAAAAAGTATCCGTGCATATTCGCTCAAATTCGATTGATAGATCATTGTCAGACACTGTTTGCCAGCTTCACTGCTCGCGTTTGAGTACACTTTGATAGGGAGGACATTAAATGAAAAAATACATCGTTAAGCGCATCTTCATCGCAGTACTGACACTTTTTGTCATCACATTGGCTTTGTTTGTGATGGAAAAAGCGATGCCTGGTTCTCCGTTCAATGACGAGAAAATGACGCATGCGCAATTGCAGATTCTTTATGCCAAATACGGACTGGATAAACCAGTATTAATTCAATTTTGGGATTATCTCAAGCATATGTTGACTGGTGACTTTGGGGTGTCTTATTCGGTTCAAGTGAATACACCAGTTGTGACCATGATTGCCCAACATTTTCCGATTTCTTTGCAAATCGGGTTACAAGCGACAGTGCTCGGCGCTGTCATTGGAATGGGGTTAGGCATTGTTGCCGCATTGAAGCACAACAGTTGGATCGATAACTTGATGACTGGTGTGTCTGTGCTCGGCGTTAGTTTACCAAACTTTGTGGTGGCGTTGATTTTATCGTTGCTCTTTTCTTACTTGGTTCATTGGATGCCAGCAGTTTATGATGCTGATCGCAGTTGGATCTCGACAGTGTTGCCGACCATTGCATTGAGCACCTTTACCATGGCTAGCATTGAGCGTTATGCACGATCAGAAATAGTCGATGTCATGCAATCAGATTATTATCGCTTGGCCGATGCTAAAGGGATCACCCACGCCCAGCTGATTTTACGCCATGTCTTACGTAATACCTTGATCTCTGTGATTACAGTATTGGCGCCATTGATGATCGAATTGATTGCCGGATCAATGGTGATTGAAAAGGCCTTTTCAATCCCGGGGCTTGGGACCTTGTACATCAGTGCGATTCAGGCGAATGATTATAACGTTGTGTTGGGGATTACGTTCTTTTATGCGTTGTTGTTTGTCAGCATTATGTTGGTGGTGGATGTCTTATATGGCGTCATTGATCCCCGCGTTCGACTGGAGAAGAGGTGAACATCATGGATGAGAAAAAGGATGATTTTACTTTCGCGAACAATGAAACGACAGTTGAACATTATACTGGCGAATCCCTTTCCTTTGCGCAACTTGTTGTCAGGCGATTTTTGCGGAATAAAGGGGCTGTGATTGCCTTGGCTGTGATCATCTTGATTGCCGTGTTTGCCTTTACAGTGCCTTTGTTCAGTCGTTTTGCGCCTGAGGCAGTAGATCCATCCCATTCAAATTTGGCGCCAGGTTCATTAGGCCATTGGTTTGGGACGGATAATCTCGGCCGTGATATTTTCACCCGCGTGGCTGAAGGTACTGGAATCTCTTTGCGCGTTGCGGTAATTGCGATGTTTATTGATTTATTTATCGGTACCAGCTACGGCTTGGTATCCGGTTATTTCGGCGGCCGAATCGATATCGTGATGCAGCGGATCACTGAAGTCTTGAGTACCATCCCAATGATTATTATCGTCACCTTGTTGGTTTTGGTAATGAAGCCAGGACTGACGAGTATTATTGTCGCGATGATGCTGATGGGTTGGATCAATATGTCTCGCGTGGTACGTGCGCAAGTTTTGAAAGTGAAAGCTGAAGAATATGTGTTGGCAGCCAAGAGCATGGGCGTGTCGACGCCGCGGATCATTTTCTCGGAAATTTTACCTAACGTGTTTGGCCAAATTGTGACAACGTTTATGTTCTCGATTCCTAATGCGATTTTCTTAGAGGCGTTTTTAGCCTTTGTCGGATTAGGGATACCAGCACCACTGGCATCATTGGGGACCATGATCAATGACGGCTATAGCCAAGCTATTGTTTATCCTTATATGGTCATTTTCCCAGTGATCAGCTTAGCGTTAATCATGCTGAGTTTTAACATTATTGCCGATGGTTTGCGCGATGCGATTGAATTAGATTAAGGAGGGTGCACGATGAGTGAGAGCATTTTAAAAATGACAAATTTACACGTCTCATATTCCACTTTTCACGGTAGTGTTCATGCTGTGCGCGGCATCACCCTTGAACTCAAGCGCGGTCAAACGTTGGCCTTAGTGGGCGAATCAGGTTGTGGCAAGTCGGCAACCGTCAAGCCTATCATTGGTGAAGATGCGCCAAATCAAGTGATTGAAGCTGGCAAAATTGAATTTACTTATCAAGCAGATGAGGGTCAACGGACTGTTGATATCTTGAAGTTATCTGCCAAAGAGATGCAATCGACGATCAAAGGTAAACAAATCGCGATGATCTTCCAAGATCCGATGACCTCGCTTGACCCGACGATGCGCATCGGTCGCCAAATTGGTGAAGCGGTGATTGCAGCTCATCCAAAAATCGAGCATGCAGCCTTGCAAGCGAAAATTCTTGAGTTGATTCGTACCGTTGGTATCACGCATGAAGAAGCGGTGAGTCGTCAATATCCGCATCAGTTGTCTGGTGGGATGCGGCAGCGAATCGTCATTGCCATTGCATTGGCCGGGGATCCAAGCTTGTTGATTTGCGATGAGCCTACGACTGCTTTGGATGTGACGATTCAGGCGAGAATTTTGGCATTGATCAAAAAAATTCAATCAGAGCGTAAGCTTTCAGTGATTTTCATCACCCATAATCTCGGCGTGGTCGCTAAAGTAGCAGATCAAGTGGCTGTGATGTATGCCGGTAAAGTGATCGAATATGGTACCGTTGATGATATTTTCTTTGACCCGAAACATCCATATACATGGGGGTTATTGTCATCAGTACCAGATGTGACTTCGTATTCAACTAAACTTGCGGCCATCAGTGGGACGATTCCGGATTTAACCAAGCCAATCGTTGGGGATGCTTTTGCCCCGCGTAATCCTTATGCATTAAAAATTGACTTCAAAAAAGAACCACCGATGTTTCAAATCAACGCACATCATCAAGCGCGTACTTGGTTGTTAGATCCACGTGCCCCTCAAGTGAAAATGCCGGAGACTTTGAAATTGCGCATTCAAAAGATGAAAGCTGAGGTACAAAATGACTGAACCTTTATTAACGGTAGAACATTTAAAACAGTATTTTCCTGGTGATAATAAACAGGTGATGAAGGCTGTCGACGATGTGTCGTTTGCAGTTCAGCCTGGCGAAACCTTTGGTTTGGTTGGTGAATCTGGTAGTGGCAAAACCACAATTGGGCGCGCAATTATTCGCTTATATCAACCAACGGCAGGCAAGATTTCATTTGAAGGCATGCCGATTGCCGGACCAATGGATGCGACCACTACCAAACAGTTGCGAACCGATATGCAAATGATTTTTCAAGATCCGATGTCGAGCCTTAATCCCCGCAAAAAAGTTGCTGATATTATTCAGCTGGCCTTATTAACCCATCATCCTGAAATGTCAAAAACGCAGCGCTCAGAAGCGGTTAATCTGGTACTGCGGCGAGTGGGATTGGACGAATCATTTGCCGTGCGTTATCCTAAAGAACTATCTGGTGGCCAACGCCAGCGGGTCGGGATCGCGCGGGCGCTGATCCTCAAACCGAAATTGATCATCGCTGATGAAGCCATTTCAGCACTGGACGTCTCAGTTCAAGCGCAAGTGGTGAACTTGTTGAAAGAAATTCAGCAAGATACAGGCATGGCGATGTTATTTATTGCCCATGATTTGGCGATGGTACGCTATATCTCAGATCATATTGGCGTCGTGCATCTCGGTCATTTGGTGGAAATTGGGACAACCGAAGAAATTTTTGAACATCCTTATCATCCGTATACCAAAAGCCTGCTAGCAGCCATTCCAACAATCAACCCGCACCAGCGCCAACTGGCATCAGGGGTCGGCTATCAAGCAAAGGCCACGCAATATCAAAATCGAGCGATGCAATATCTTGAAGGCTCACATTATGTTTTAGCCAATGAAGATGAATTAGCCCAGTGGCAATAAAAAGTGTCGAAATCCGTTAAGTTGCGGATTTCGACACTTTTTAGGTTAGTCTCTTAAACTTCCCACTTGCAAACGTGGGCTTGTACCTTGAAAATTCAATAGTTTAGCCAATAAAAAGCGCTGCTCAAAGAGCCGCTGACATCGAAAAAATGCGATATCAGCTCCCCGAAAAGGACATGCGAGCATATCGAAATGCTACTATCTGGAAGCTAAGAAGAACTGGACACTCGATTAGAGAGATCGCCGAAAAACTTGGGATCTCAGAATCAACTGTCAAACGAACTCTACGAAAAACGAAGTAAAAGTAAACACAAGGTTGATGTGACCCCCAAAATTGGGACACTAATTTCGGGGGTCATATCATTTGACTGCCTTTTTTACAATTGTGCAAGATCTTTAACAGAATCCTATTATTTATCTTCACTGATAATCAGGGCCCCGTTGACCATGTCCGCCTTCAGCTTCTTGACGTCCAGGTGGTCCAGGTAGTAGTCAGTTACTTTGTCACGGATTTCCTGTTCGATGACTCTTCTCAAAGGACGCGCCCCCATAGCTTCGTCGTAGCCTTGTTCAATCAAGTAGTCCTTGGCGCTTTCACTGACAGTCAAGCTGATGCCCTTCTTGGCCAGAGTCTTGTTTACGTCAGCCAGCATTAAGTTGACGATTTCCTTCAAGTCTTCCTTGGTCAGGTGGCTGAATTCGATGACCGCGTTGAAGCGGTTGAGGAATTCCGGTCTGAAGTAAGGAGCTAACCGGTCCATCAGCTTTTCGTCCTTCTTAGCGTTGCCTATCAGCTGTTCATTGCCAAAGCCGGCGTTAGAGGTAGCGATAATGATGGTGTTCTTGAAGTTGACTGTGTTGCCTTGCCCGTCAGTTAAGCGGCCGTCGTCAAGCACTTGCAAGAGCAGGGTGATGACCTGCGGGTCAGCCTTTTCAATTTCGTCCAAAAGGATGATTGAGTAAGGGTTGCGGCGAACCTTTTCCGTCAAGGTGTTGGAGTTGTCATCGTAGCCCACGTAGCCGGCCGTGGTCCCGATCAGCTTGGAAACGGCCGTCCGGTCGGAGTATTCAGACATGTCCAGGCGGATGATGGCATCCTTAGAGCCAAACATGTCTAGAGCCAGCTGCTTGGCCAGTTCCGTCTTGCCGACCCCGGTCGGGCCGACGAAGAGGAAGGACCCGATTGGCCGGTTGCCGTCGTCAAAGCCAGCCCGGTTGCGGCGGATAGCCTTAGCTACTGCTTCAACAGCTTCATCTTGGCCGATGACCTTGCCCTTTAAGCGGCTGCTGAGCCCCTTCAGGCGTTCGATGTCGCTGGCGCCCATCTTGGAAACCGGAATCCCGGTCAGGCGTTCAACGGCAGCGGCCACGTCAGCTGGAGTAGCCACGGTCTTTCTTTTCTCGTGGTTTTCACTCAGCTGCTTTTCCAGCTTTTCAGCCTTAGTCTTGTGGTCAAGGGCG
This sequence comes from uncultured Lactobacillus sp., assembly GCF_944327175.1. Taxonomy (GTDB): domain Bacteria; phylum Bacillota; class Bacilli; order Lactobacillales; family Lactobacillaceae; genus Lactobacillus. The sequence continues at coordinate 14,893 of NZ_CALVGT010000049.1, read as the reverse complement.
GCTTCGTAGTCTTCCTTTTCAGCAGCCTTTTCCTGGGCTTTCTTTTCTTCCTTGATCTGCTTTTCGATGGTCTTGGCGTCGGTCACCGGGTGCTGGGCAGCCAGGTGAGCGGCGGTCATGTCCAAAAGGTCGATGGCCTTGTCAGGCAGGGACCGCTGCGGAATGTACTGGACTGAGTAGTCGATGGCGGCCTTCAAGACGTCGTCTGGCAGTTCCACATTGTGGTGCTTTTCGTACAGGGACCGAATCCCCATCAAGATCTTGAAGGTGTCAGCCTGACTTGGAGCGTTGACCGTTACTTCGTTGAAGCGGCGGGCCAAAGCAGCGTCCTTCATGATGGTGTTCCGGTATTCGTCCTGGGTAGTGGCCCCGATTACGGTGATTTCACCTCTGGACAAAGCCGGCTTCAAGATGTCGCTCATCCCCTTGGAGCCATTGCCGTCACCCATGCCGCCAGCACCAAGGATCTGGTGGATTTCGTCAAAGAAGAGGATGACATTGCCTCTGTCCTTGACTTCCTTGACCAGGTCCTGGATGTTCTGCTCAAAGGAGCCCCGGTACTGGGTCCCGGCTTCCAGGCTGGAGATGTCGATGGAAATAATTTCCTTGTTCTTGATTGCTTCCGGCACGTCCCCGTGGACAATTGCCTGGGCTAAGCCTTCAACGACCGCGGTCTTGCCGACCCCGGCGTCCCCGACCAGAACTGGGTTGTTCTTGGTCCGGCGGGAGAGGATTTCCGCCGTTTCCTGGATTTCCTTGTTCCGGCCGATGACCGGGTCAAGCTTGCCTTCCCGGGCTTCAGCAGTCAAGTTCCGGCCTAACTTTTCCAAAATGCCGTTGGCCTGCTTTTGCTTGCCCTGGACACTCTTGGCCTGTCCTTGCCCCGGCAGCTGCCCAGTCTTCTGGTATTCAGCGAATTCTTCCGGGGTTACCTGCCGGCCGTTGATCAAGTAGCGGCGGTTTTCGGAATTGAAGCCGCCCATGCCGTTCATTAAGTCTCTAAAAAGATCATCCATATCATTAAAGTTGTCGTAAGTCATGATTTTACCTCCTTCTGAGTAAAATAAGTTGTTGGTTTTGGCTAACTAAAAAGCCCTTCTGCATCAATCGAAATCAACACAATAGGACTTGCTCAGCGGTTAAACCAACCTTCGTATTTAGTTTAGTCATCATCGTCATCGCTGAGATAATCATTCTCCAGCTCACGCAGAACCTGCCACATCGCCACGTGCTGGGCCCGGGCGATCGCGTCGAGATCGCGCAAGTTGATTGACGTCGCATTTGATTGCTGCTTGTTAAATGACTTGTGAAGGGTAGTGTAGCCATAACCCGACTCCTTTGCCACCCGGTAAATGGTCAGGTGCTTGTCGTCGAGGTATCGAATAATATCGATCTTCATCGTTCTCACTTCCCTACGCCAATTATTATACCACATCTGTGGTATACCACAAGTGTGAAATAGTGGCTTTTTTAAAAAATCTCGAAAAAAAGACCAGCTCCTCAAAAGCTGGTCAAAAAGCAATATTATTGAGCCACGCGGGCAGCGTGCCGGTCTAAAATCATGTCCACCAGGGCGCTAGCCACATTTTCGTTCTTAAGCATCGGGCCGTGGGACCAGGAGCCGATGAAGTTCTTGTAGCGGACTCCGTCTTCCTTCTCTTCGTGGTTGTTGCCGTAGCCTTCGACCACCTTGGCGAAAGGCTTGAGCATCTCCCGGTCGTCCAGGAAGGTCTGGCCGGAGTGGTTTTCAAAGCCGATGGTCGATCCCCATTCAGTTTCGTACTTGGTGTCGCCGATCATCCGCTTCTCCGGGTCAAATTCCGTGTGCAGGGGCAGGATCCCCAAGCACTTGATCTTGGTCCCGGAAATGGTGTTGTAGTAGGTCCCCATCAGTTCGTAGCCTCCGCAGATGGCCAGCATGGGGTTGCCAGCCTGGATGTAGTCGTTCAAGGTGTTCTTGAAGCGCTGCAGGTCCTTGGCTACAATGCTTTGTTCATAGTCCTGGCCGCCGCCAAAGAAGATGAAGTCGTAGTCAGCCGCGTTGAACTTGCTGCCTAAAGAGATATTGTCGATCTGGGTCTGGTAGCCTTTTTTATGCAAAAAATAGCGGAGGATCTTGACGTCACCGGAGTCCCCGTAGGTGTTCATCAAGTCTTCGTAGAGGTAGGCAATGCGAATCAAATTATCAGCCATAGTCAAATTCTTCCTTATCGTAATCAATTACACTGATTATAAACTAAAAGGCGGAAAAATAATAATATAAAGACCAGGTCCTTTTGGCTTGCATTTTTCACAAACTAGCTTAGACTAAAATAGTAAGCGTTTTCGCAAAAGACGGCGGAAAAGCGGTAAGTAAAGTAAGAAAAAGGATAAGTTTAAAAGGATTAAAACATGAGCGAACAATACATTTTGGCAATCGATGAGGGGACGACCTCAACCAGGGCAATTATCTTCAACCATGCCGGCCAGCAGGTGGCCAGAGTGGCCCGGGAATTCACCCAGTACTTCCCCAAGCCCGGCTGGGTAGAGCACCAGGCGGAGGAAATCTGGAACGCGGTCCAGATCACGACGTCAACGGCTTTGATCAACTCCGCCATCCGGCCGGACCAGTTGGCGTCCATCGGGATTACCAACCAAAGAGAAACCACGGTGGTCTGGGACAAGGAGACAGGCCGGCCGATCTACCCGGCCATCGTCTGGCAGTCCCGGCAGACCAGCGCTATCGCGGAGAAGCTGGTGGCTGACGGCTATAGCGACATGATCCGGCAAAAGACGGGCCTGGTCATTGACCCTTACTTTTCCGCCACGAAGATCCGCTGGATTTTAGACCATATTGAAGGGGCCCAGGAGCGGGCAGAAAAAGGGGAGCTGCTTTTTGGCACGATCGACACCTGGCTGGTCTGGAAACTGACCCGGGGCAAGGTCCACGTAACTAACTGCACCAACGCCAGCCGGACCATGCTTTTTAACATTCATGATTTGACCTGGGACCAGGAGATCCTGGACCTGCTGAAGATTCCGCGGGCCATGCTGCCGGAGGTTAAATCAAATTCTGAAGTCTACGGGGAAACTGACCCTTACCAGTTCTTCGGCGGCAGGGTACCGATCGCCGGGATGGCCGGGGACCAGCAGGCAGCCTTGTTTGGCCAATTGGCCGTCAAGCCGGGCATGGTCAAGAACACCTACGGGACCGGGTCTTTCATCGTGATGAATACGGGGGAGGAACCGATCGAATCCAAGAATAATTTGCTGACGACTATTGGCTACAAGCTGGGCGAGCAAGTAAACTATGCTTTGGAAGGGTCAGTCTTCGTGGCCGGGTCAGCCATTCAGTGGCTGAGAGACTCAGTAAAGCTGCTGAACTCGGCTCCGGAATCAGAGCAGGCGGTTCTGGAATCTAAAGACGCCAATGAAGTCTACGTGGTTCCCGCCTTTACCGGCTTGGGGGCGCCATATTGGGACAGTGAAGCCCGGGGGGCGATTTTTGGCCTGACTAGAGGCAGTAGCGACAAGGACTTGATCAAGGCCACCCTGCAGTCCTTGGCCTACCAGACCCGGGACGTGGTCGATACCATGCAGAAGGACTCGGGCATTGAGATTCCGGTCCTCAGAGTCGATGGCGGGGCTTCAAACAACAACTACCTCCTCCAGTTCCAGGCAGACCTTTTAGGCAAGAAGATCGAGCGGGCAGCGGATTTGGAAACAACCGGCCTGGGGGCTGCCTTCCTGGCCGGTTTAGCCGTTGGCTACTGGGAAGACGTGGATAGCTTGAAGGAAATTGCCAAGACCGGGGCAGCTTTTGAACCGAAGATGGAAAAAGGGGAAAGAGACCAGCTCTACGCGGGCTGGCAGCGGGCGGTTCTGGCCACCCGAGTCTTTGCCCACGGGAAAGATTTTTAGTTTTTAACGTTTAACAGGATGAAGGGATAAAAATGCCAAAGCGGATCGTAAAGTTAGAGGCCGGCTACAATTGCCGGGATTTGGGCGGCTACGTCAGCCAGGACGGCCGGACTGTCAAGTGGGGCCGGCTTTACCGGTCGGGGTCACTCAGCCACTTGACCAAGGCGGACCAGGCGGAACTGGCCCGGCGGAAGATTGTGGTGGACTGCGATCTGCGCTCCCGGCATGAACAGGACAACTTCCCGGACAAGCTCTGGCCGGGAGCTAAACTGGTCGACGCCCACTTTTACAGCGAGAGCGGGGATGAAGAGGAAGCAGCTGAGGCGGCCTGGGAGAAGTATTCGGGCAAGCTGCCCAAATTATCCTACTTGGCCATGGTTTACCAGCAGAACCTTGTCGCCCCTAGAACGGGCCTGGTGATGCGGAAGATTTTTAAGGAAATGCTGGCCCTGGAAGATGATGAGGCCTTGATCTACCACTGCTCCATGGGCAAGGACCGGACCGGGATGGTGTCGGTGATCGTTTTGATGGCTTTGGGCCTGGAAGACCGGGAAATCCTGCGGGACTACCTGCTCAGCCGGGAATATAGCCGGGACTGGGACGAGGCAAATGAAAACGACCGTCTGGGCCAGCAGATTGCCAAGATGAACCAGACCCAGGTCAGCCAGACGGCTTTTTACGGGATTACGGAAACGATCCGGCAGACCTGGGGCGGCTTTGACCGCTATTTTGCCAGCCTGGGCTTTGGCCAAGGAGACTTGGACCGGCTTAGGGACAAGTTTTTGGAATAAGATTTTCGCTCCGGCTTAAGCTGGGGCGATTTTTTTGCCAAAAAATTCCGGGAAAACTAAAATGGAAGGGAGAAGAATTTTTCGCGGATTTTTAGAAAAGAGGGATGCAGGATGGAGATGCAAAGGGTGATAGAACTGGACATGCCGGTCAACTTCCGCGACCTGGGCGGCTATAAGGGTATGGGCGGCCGGCAGGTCAAGTGGCGGAAGATCTACCGGTCGGCGGCTTTAAACGAGATGTCGGCCAGGGACCGGGTCAAGCTGGCCAACCTGCATATTACGGTGGACTGCGACCTGCGGTCCAGCCGGGAGCAAAGGGCTTACCCCGACCTGCTCTGGCCCGGGGTCCGTTTTGTGAATATTGGTCTTTACGCTGAAGGTGACCGCTTCAACCAGGCCCACCCTTTCTTGCGCCTTTTCCACCACCTGCCGGAATTTGACGACTACCTGCCCAAGATTTACCAGCAGGTTTTGCTAAATGAGCACTCAGAAGAGGGGATCAAGCGGGTCTTTGCGGAATTGCTGGAACTGCCGGAGGACCAGGCCCTGGTGTACCACTGCGCGGCCGGGAAGGACCGGACGGGGATCATCAGTATTTTGATCTTGATGGCCCTGGGCGTGGACGACAAGACCATCGCTGAGGACTATTTATTGACGGATGAATTGTACGATTTTTCTATTGAGAAGCAGCATCCGACTAATGAGAAGCTGTCGCAGGTGATCGCGAAGATGAATGTGACCCGGGGCGAAGGACCAGCGGTTAAAGGAATCACGGAAACCATCCGGCAGGGCTGGGGCAGTTTTGACAAATTTTTTACCAGAAAACTGGGCTTCAAGCAAGCTGATTTGGAAAAGTTCCGGGAAATGTACTTAGAAGAGGACGAAGCAGACTAATGAATTTAGAAATCTGGCAAGGGGATATCACGACTTTGAAGGTGGACGCGATCGTCAACGCAGCTAACCGGGAACTACGGGGCGGCGGTGGCGTCGACGGGGCCATCCACCGGGCAGCGGGACCTGAATTGAATGAGGCCTGCCGGGCCCTGGGCAGCTGCGAGACAAGTGAGGCCAAGATCACGCCGGGCTTTAACCTGCCGGCTAAGTACATCATCCATACTGTAGGGCCGGTTTACTCGGGTTCACACAGCGATCCTCTGCTTTTAGCGGCCTGCTACAGAAACAGCTTGCGGGTGGCCAAGGAAAATGGTCTGCACTCGGTCGCTTTTTCCGCGATTTCAACCGGGGTCTACGGCTATCCGCTGGACGCGGCCAGCAAGGTGGCCTTCGGTGAGGTCCGCAAGTGGCTGAGAGAACACAAGGATTACGAAATGCGGGTAATTATGGTGGCCTACGACGCCCGGACTTACGCCTTGTACCAGAAATTGCTGGGCTAGGAAATGGAGATTGATCTCTCTCATAATGATTTAAACTAATACTAATTTGAAAATAGTATAAATTATATTTTTGCTTACAAGAGAGGGATAGAAGATGTTGAGAAAATATTATGTGACAATTGTCTTTACCCTGCTGGCTCTGCTAAATTTGCTGAGTAGCTGGGGAACGCTGCAGTACCGCCTGGTCATGCTGGCTTTCAACCTGGTCTGCGGCTTTGGCATGGAGTACCTGGTGAACGAGAAGGCACCGGCAGAGAAGTACAATTTATGGAAGGGATGTACGGCAGCTATTTTGCTGGCGGTCAACCTGCTTTGGATTTTTCTGACAAAATAGATTTAGAATCAAGCAAAAAAGCTTCAGTATTGTCTTACTGAAGCTTTTTTGGCTCTTTGTCAAATCTTACTGATACTTGTCAAGGAATCTTACATATGTTTGATGAAGGCACTAAACAGAACACGTCTGTTTAGTGTTTTTTTGAAGCAAATGATGTTCTGTTCTAGTCTGATCCGTTTCAAAAGGTGAGTGAAATTAGAATAGCCATAGGCTGTACGTTCAATTTGTTTGATCTTACGATTAACGCCCTCTAGGCAGCCATTTGAGTTCGACATTTTGGCACCATTAATGACAGCCCTCCTGTTCTTTCTGAAGGTCCGTATGGTTGTTTTCAATAAGGGATATGAACGACCTTGAAGCCGTTATATATAGTCATCAGCGGATTTACAATTAGGACATGTGTCGAGCTCGGCAATGGCTGTACACATGATTACTTTTCTCCCCTTGTAAATCGTTTGAGAGCAATCTACAAAATTTAGGCAAGGGTCTTTAACATTAAGAAAGTTTTCAATATAATTAGCAGTAGGGTTCATAGAAACTAGCTTTCTATACTTAGAAGAATTGTAGTAGGGGATTTTAAGTTACGAATAGCGAGGCCTACGGGCCTCTTTTTATTTTAAACAAAAAATCTTACCGACGGATGTATTACTTGACATCCATAAGTAAGAAATATTATAGAGCTAAGATTTTGAAAAGGAGCAATTATGGAACAAAGACCAGCCTGCATTGAGATCCGCGGCGGCCGCGTGCACAACTTGAAAAATATCGACGTCGATCTGCCTTTAAATAAAATCGTCGGAATCGCCGGAGTGTCCGGCTCTGGCAAGTCCAGTCTGGCCCTGGGCATTCTCTATGCTGAAGGGTCAAGACGGTATCTGGAGTCCTTGTCGACTTATACCAGGCGCCGAATGACCCAGGCCGAAAAGCCGCAGGTTGACCAGGTCTTATACGTGCCCGCCGCCCTGGCTTTGCGACAGCGCCCCGGGGTGCCCGGGATTCGGAGCACCTTTGGGACTGGGACGGAGCTGCTAAACAGCCTCCGGCTCATGTTTTCCCGGCTGGCCAGCCACCGGTGTCCCAATGGCCACTACCTGACGCCAACGCTGAATGTCGCGGCTGGTTTGCCCCTCAATTGCCTGGAGTGCGGGGCGGAATTCTACGCCCCATCCGCCGAGCAACTGGCCTTTAACAGTCAAGGGAAATGTCCGACCTGTGACGGGACTGGCGTCGTGCGGACGGTGGATGAAGCTTCTTTGATTCCAGATGAGAATCTGACCATTGATGAGGGGGCAGTCGCTCCATGGCATACCTTGATGTGGTCGTTGATGAAGGATGTCGCCCGGGAAATGGGCGTGCGCACCGATGTTCCTTATAAGGAGCTGACGGCTAAAGAGAAGGAGATCGTTCTCCATGGTCCCGCGGTCAAGAAGCATATCCTCTATCTTGACAAGAAAGGCCAGTCGACTGAACTGGACTTTACCTACTATTCAGCCGTTCACACCGTTGAAAATGCCTTGGCCAAGGTCAAGAACGAAAAGGGGATGAAGCGGGTCGCCCGCTTCCTTAAAGAAGGCACCTGCCCAGACTGCCGTGGCACGCGCCTGAGCGAAGCTGCCCGGGCGCCGCGCTTGGCCGGCCTGTCTTTGGCTGATGCTTGCCAGCTGACTTTAGGAGAGTGCAAGAAGTGGGTGGACGGCGTGCCAGACTCCTTGCCTGCTGAAATGCGGCCCATGGCCAAGAGCATCGTTGCTTCTTTTGACCTGGTGGCCAGACGCTTGCTGGACTTAGGCCTGTCCTACTTGACTTTGGACCGCTCCGCGGCGACCTTGTCCAATGGCGAGCGGCAAAGAATGCAATTGGCGCGGGCAGTGCGCAACCGGACGACTGGGGTTTTGTACGTGCTGGATGAGCCGTCGATTGGCCTGCATCCCGCCAACCTCGAGGGGCTGAAAGGCGTCATGCGTGACCTGGTCGCTGATGGCAATTCCGTGATCCTGGTTGACCATGACACCCAGGTGCTGCGTGAAGCGGACTGGCTGATCGAAATGGGCCCAGGCGCCGGGGAAGCGGGCGGTCAGATTCTGACGCAAGGACCAGTGGCCCAAATCGCGCGAAATCCCCAGTCAAAGATCGGCCCCTTCCTGACTGGGCAGGAAGTGATCAATAAGCGGTCCCAGATTGCCAGGAAGGACCTGTTTAAAGAAGGCACGATCCACCTGGAAAGCCGGCAGATCCACACGGTCAAGCCCCTGAGCATTGATTTTCCCAAGGGCCGGTTGTCGGTTGTGACCGGGGTGTCCGGGTCAGGGAAGACGACCATGATTCTGGAAACTTTATTGCCAGGCCTGCAGAGCCAGATCAAGGGAGAAAAACTGCCCCAGGCCGTCAAGGCGCTCAAAGCCGATGGGATCAACCAGGTTAAGCTGATTGACGCCACGCCAATTGGAATCAACGTCCGCTCAACCGTGGCCACTTATGCCGGAATCCATGACGAATTGCGCAAGATCTTTGCCAGAACTCCAGCGGCCAAGCGCCTGGGCTATAAAGCCGGGGACTTTTCCTACAACACGGGCCGTCTGCGCTGCCCAACCTGTGATGGGACGGGCGCGATCGTCCTGGACGTGCAGTTCTTGCCTGACGTGGAGATTGCCTGCCCGGACTGCGGCGGGTCACGCTACCGAAAAGAAGCAGACTTTGTCAGCCGTACTTCCAAAGTCAAAAAAGGGCAGCCTGAAGCTAAGGCCTACACGCTTCCCGAGCTAATGGACATGTCCGTTGACCAGGCACTCCGGGCAACCCGCGATCTGCCGCTGGTTCAAAAGCGCCTTCAGGTCCTTCATGACCTGGGCTTGGGCTACTTGACCCTGGGTGAGGCGACGCCAGCTTTGTCAGGCGGTGAGGCCCAGCGGTTGAAATTGGCCAGTGAGCTGGGCAAGGAGCAGGCCGATTCGGTCTTTATCTTCGATGAGCCAACGATTGGCCTGCATCCCCTGGACGTTTCGTCTTTGCTCGATGTCTTTCAGCGCTTGATCAGCCAAGGAGCGACAGTCTTGGTGATTGAACATGACCAAGACATGATTGCCAATGCCGACTATGTCGTTGACATGGGGCCAGGTGGGGGCCAGGAAGGCGGCCAGGTGGTTTGTGCCGGAACGCCGGAAGAGATCATGGCTTGCCCAGCCAGCCTGACGGGCAAATATCTGAAGTTTAACCGGAATAAATGAGCAAACACAAAAACATTGCTATTTACTAATATCAATGGTGTACTGTTAACGCCAAGTAAACTTGGCAAATGGATGCATCAATTAGAAAAGGATCATAATCTACCGTATGTCACGCCCTACGGTCTCCGACATACTTATGGAACACTGCTTTTGGAAGCTGGAACACCTATTACTGATGTTTCCAAGTTGTTAGGCCACAGCAATGTCGCTACAACGATGCAAGTTTATATTGACTTACACCCGGTAACCAGTCATCAGGCTGCCAATACTCTAGCTGCATTAGCTAATGACTAATTTTGTTACCTTTTTTGTTACCTAAAAACTATTCAGAATTTAAGATCCCTTTTATATCAATGGATTAGACGTTTTTTTGGGGCAATCCATGCTTTTCCCACTTTGCCCCATACAAGAAAATCACCCAGTTCTATATACGCTGAAAACCTTGTTATATCAGCTTTTTAGATTAACATTTCAATAATCTGTTACCGTACGTTTATATTCTTTTGTTACCTTTTTTTATCAAAATATCAGCATGGCTGGTCGGTATTGGTTGTACGCCTTGTTTTATTTAAAAACGTCACTAATCATTAATTTGATTGGCGGCGCTTTTTTAGTCCCAATAACCGTTATCGTACTGGCATTTATAAATGTTATAGCTATGAATCACATCATCAAGCGGTACAATCCCGTCCCCAGTGTCAGGATCAAGCGTAATTGTGATTTTTTGAAGCGATTCTCTAAAATGGCGACGATGGTATGTTTTTCGCCATCTTGACAGATAAAGTGCTGCCTTCGTCCCCTACCTCTAAATTCATCAAACGCTAAGTGTTCTGGCAAAGAATCGAATGAGGAAGTAAATTGAGCGCTGCAGTGGTCTAAGTATCTTTGCACAGTAGTAACTGATACGCCATTCTCTTCAGCGATACTGGTCATAGAATGATCTTTAGTGAGTCCGACAATGATCTTACGTTTAACGGCGTTAGAGATGTGGCAATACTTGTCAACGATTTGGGTAGACGGATAACTGTATAGCTCACAGTTCTTACAAAAAATACCGTGCTTCTTGACTTTGATAATGACTGGATTGCTTTCGTCAGCTGAAACATAAGGGATATGAACGACCTTGAAGCCGTTATATATAGTCATCAGCGGATTTACAATTAGGACATGTGTTTAAACAAAAAATCTTACCGACGGATGTATTATTTGACATCCATCAGTAAGAAATATTATAGAGCCGCTTTTTTCATTGCTATTCAAATTCATCTTTCTTGATTTCCCGGTAGATAGCCAGGACAAGGACAAAGACGGCGGAGATGATGGCCGGATAGACCATGCCGCCGACTTGGACGGCGTTTTCCGCTGCTGCCTGGCTCATCTGGTTTTCCACGGCGTATGAGATAACCCAGCGGTTCATCAAAGTTGGCGTCAAGGCAAAGGAGATGGTGGAGATCAAGGAGGCCACCGTCATCACGTGCCGGGAGTAAGGTTCTCTGAAGAACTGGGACAAAACGCAGAAGGCCGGGGCGATCATCAAGAGGAAGATCCAGAGGATAATCATGGTGCCGGCAGTAGAGTTCATCATCTGCGAGCTGTTGGTGGCGTAGCGGTAGGTCCCCCAAAGCGATCCCCCGGTCAGCTGGTTGAAGAGGTTCAAGAAGTAGGACCCTTGCTGGCCGAAAGTCCCCTGGCTGGAGAGCATGTTCTGGATGACTGTCAGACTGTCAGTTGCCCCGGCGCTGGAGAAGTCAACGCTGACGATCTGCCGCATATAGGCGGCCAGGAACATGATGGTTGAACCTAAAAGCTGCAGGGCCTTGATCATGCTCAGCTTGCGGGAGGCCTTGAGTCTGAATTCCAGGCTGAGGACCCGGTTAGGGTGGTGGGAGCGGCCGATCACGAAGATGCCGGCGATGGTCAAGACGATGATGATGGCCAGGCCGATCCACCACTTGGCCAGGATGCAGAAGAGGGCCAGGCCGATCATGATGACCGTGACGTATGGGCGGTCAGCGAAGATCTGCCAGAAGTTGAGTCGGACCTTCTGCTCGCTTCTTGAAGCCCCGTCAGTGTCCAGGCGGGGAACGGAATTTGGATTTGTCTGCCGTGTCTGCTTTTGCGCGGTTTGTTCTTGTCTTTCTTGGTACTGTCTGCGCGACATTCTTGCCATGATAAATTCTTCCTTTCGCATTCACAAGCCTAGCACAAGTTGGCTTGCAAAGGCTCTTTTTTCAGAGGGTTTAACTAAAATTATAAGCTAATTACAGATCTTCTGCTTCTTTTGCATCGTGGATTGATGCCTTGGTGATTACATAGCCAAGAAGCGCTCTAGCCCTGCGATTAAAACGAGAACTAGAAAGACCACAAAGTCCCTAGCAATGGGCAACTCTGCGCTGAGAAGATATACCTTCCTCAGCTTGCCAGACAAGTAATGCAATGATTTTGTAGTCTGGAACTTTTACCAGACTGGCATTGCGGCGGTGAGTTAACCGAGATGGGGCGTACTTGTAATAAAGTTTCTTGCATATTTTAGAGAAAGTTCTAAATTCTACTTGCAAACGGTGACAATAACGTTTAATCTGTAGTTGGTTCAACATTGTAAGGATTCCTTTCTTTTTTTGAATAAAGAATGTCAGTTATATAATTACAGTGTATTAGTATACGTAAATAACTTCTTAGGAAAAATTAGGAGACGCATCAAGGTATGAATTCAAGAAAGAAAATGATGAATGAACCATCTAGCGAAAAGCAAAGATGGTCCTTAAGAAAGCTTAGCGTAGGTATGACGTCTATGCTTCTTGGGACGACTATGTTCTGGGCTAGTGGTGCGGTCAGCCAAGTAAAGGCTGATACCACGACTGCTAGCGAGCAAGCAGCCCAGACGCAGACGAATACAGCGAAAAAAGCTGCCGGCACGGAAAGTACCGAGCAGACAGAAGACAATAATGCCAATGTAGATGCAGGTAAGACTGCAGAAACGCGCGCGGCAACTGACAAAGGCAGTCAAGAAACCACCACGGAATCGACGACTGCCTCTTCTTCTGCCCAAAATCAGGGCCAAGCAGCAACCGCTACCTCAAGTACAACCACCAAGGCTGCTTCGAGTATCCTCAGTAAAGCGGACAGCAAAACTGCCAACTCAAACACTAGTCGAGCAGTAACTGCTATCTCAAGCGATAGTCGAGCAGTAACTGCTACTTCAAGCGCTACCACCAAGGCTGTTTCGAGTGCCGCCAACAAAAAACCTATCACTGGTCTACGACACTACAGTAATAACAAGCTAAAATATTATGGCAAAAATCATGTTCAGTATCGTAATCGCTATGCTAGTCAGGGAAATAAGTGGTATTACTTTGATAGCAATGGTTACGCAGTTACCGGCTTACGTCATTACGGCCATAACAAGCTAGAATATTATGGCAAAGATCATGTTCAGTATCGTAATCGTTATGCTAGTCTGAGAAATAAGTGGTATTACTTTGGTAGCAATGGTGACGCAGTAACTGGCTTACGTTATTACGGCCATAACAAGCTAGAATATTATGGCAAAGATCATGTTCAGTATCGTAAGCGTTATGCTAGTCAGGGACATAAGTGGTATTACTTTGGTAGCAATGGTGACGCAGTAACTGGCTTACGTCATTACGGCCATAACAAGCTAGAATATTACGGCGCGGATCACGTTCAATATCGTAACCGGTATTATCAAGAAGGTAATAAATTCTATTACTTCGGTGGTAACGGTGACGCAAGGGTCGCCATCCGTGGGGCAATTGAAAACGATAAGCTTAATATTTATGATATGCGGACAAACAAGCTTATTAAGAGCCTTGACGTTGGTACTTGGGAGAACTTGGCCTATTCGATGGATGCCAACTCCATTAACAATGTTGATGGCTACCTTAGCTACAGTGGTTGGTACCGACCAATTGGAACAAGTCAAGATGGTAAGACATGGCACAAGACCGGGGCTGGTGACTGGCGGCCAATCTTGATGTATGTATGGCCAAATAAGGATGTTCAGGCACAATTCATTAAGTATTTTGTTAATCATGGTTATGAGAATGCTAATTATGGATTAACAAAGGTATCGGTAGCAAATCTTAATAAGGATACAGATGCAACAGTTCTAAACACGGCAGCACAAAATCTTCGTTACGTAATTGAAAAAAGTATTGCTACTAATAAGGGAACGGGTAAGTTAGCAAATGACATTAATGGTTTTGCAGCTACTGTTCCTGAACTATCGGCTTCATCTGAATTATCAGTACAGAGCGTACCAAATTATAAGCCTAATGAAAGCGGAACTGTAGATAACGATCAAGTAATCTTCGTTAATGATGATTCAAAAGATCAACGTAGAGGTAATACTAGTTACGCTGATAGTAAGTATCGCTTAATGAACCGTACGATCAATAACGAAACTGGTAATGATAATAGCGATAACAGTCCTGAGTTATTGGTTGGAAATGATATTGATAACTCTAATCCGGTGGTACAAGCTGAGAACCTTAACTGGGAATACTTCTTGTTAAATTATGGTAAGCTGATGGGTTATAACCGGGATGGTAATTTTGACGGTTTCCGGGTTGATGCTGCTGATAATATTAATGCTGATGTGTTCGACCAGATGGGACAATTAATGAATGATATGTACCATATGAAGGGTAACCCGCAAAATGCTAATAATCACTTAAGCTATAACGAAGGATACCATTCAGGTGCTGCCTGGATGTTGAACAAGAAGGGTAATCCACAATTGTACATGGATTCTGGAGAATTCTATACTTTAAGGAATGTCCTCGGACGTGCTAACAATCGTGATAATATTAGTAATTTGGCTACTAATAGTATTGTTAACCGGCAAAATGACGTTACGGAAAATGAAGCTACTCCAAACTGGTCATTTGTCACTAACCATGATCAACGCAAGAACTTGATTAATAGGTTAATTATTAAAGACCATCCTGGCATAGCTTACATTATGGGATCAGCATATAAAGCAGAATATGCTAACCAAGCTTGGCAAGAGTTTTATGCTGATCAAAAGAAGACCGATAAGCAGTATGCTCAGTATAACGTTCCAGCACAATATGCAATTCTTCTAAGCAATAAAGATACTGTACCGCAGATTTACTATGGTGATCTTTACAACGAAACTGCACAATATATGCAGGAAAAGTCGATCTACTATGATGCAATTACGACGTTAATGAAGGCACGGAAACAATTTGTTAGCGGCGGACAAAC
>NZ_CALVGT010000048.1 GCF_944327175.1 uncultured Lactobacillus sp. | reverse complement strand
GGTCAAGCTTGACCAGGCCAAGAAGGAAACGACTGAGGAAGTTACTGCAAAGGTAACCAAGGAAGTTACTAAAGAAGTTACTAAAGAAACTACTGAGAAGGTGACTAGAGACCACCTAATCAACATTCTGAGCACCACCAACTTAACTCCAGACGGAGCCATGGACCTCCTGGGTATCCCCGAGGCAGACCGGCCTATGTACAAGAATCTGCTCAAGAAAAAGTAAGCACAACAAAAGCGGACAAGTTTGCCTTGCCCGCTTTTCTTACGCCTTAGCGATGATTTCCTTAATGTAGTCAACCGGCATCTCCTTGCCAGTCCAGAGCTTGAAGGACTCTGCCCCCTGGCCGACCACCATACCCAGACCGTTATAGATGTGCTTGACGCCGGCCTCTTTGGCAATCCGCATCAGCTTGGTCTCCCGCGGTTCATAAACCGTGTCGCTGACAACCATGTCCTCATGCAGCCAGGATGGGTCTTCCACCAGTGACAGGTCGTCCAGCGGCGGCATCCCTACCCCGGTCGCGTCGCAGTAGATCCCGGATTCAGCGATCGACTGCTTGAAAGCTTCCTTGTCTTCCATCGGGTTCAAGCTGCAAACGCAGGCAGTCGCCTCATTGATCGCGGCTACCTTGCCCTTGGCCGGTTCCCAGTTGCGATCGTGAATGTTAAAAATTCTAATCTCCTTGGCCCCAGCCATAGCCGTGGCGACGGCAATTGGAATCGCTGCCCCCCCAGCGCCGGCCAAAGTCATGACCTGCCCCTTAACGTCCTGGCCATCTTCTCTTAATGACCGCAGCCAGCCAGTCCCATCAGTGGTATAACCAGTCAAAAAGCCATGGTCATTAACCACCGTGTTGACTGCCCCGCAAATTTCCGCTGCCGGGTCCAGCTTGTCCAGGTAAGGGATGATCTCCTTCTTGTTTGGCATAGATACGTTGGCGCCCCGCATATCCAAAGTCCGCAAGGCCTTGACCGCGTCCCCGATCCGGTCCGGCCCGATCTCAAAGCAGAGGTAAGCCCCATTCAAGCCTAGCTTAGCCATCGCGTTGTTGTGCATAGTCGGTGAAACTGAGTGTCTGATTGGATTAGCGAACAGGCCCAGCAAGATTGTGTGCCCGTCCAGCCAGCCTGTCACCGGTCCGGTAATCCCGTTGATTTTTACCGGTAAAATATCATTGTTTCTTTCGTCAGTCATCTTTTACTGTTCCTTTTGTTTTTATCTTTCAAAAATATGCTAGCGCTTGCCAGCTTATAAAGAAAGGCATTCTGCCACTTTTATCAATCAACTTTTTCTATTGTTTTCCCAGCAATAAAGACACCGTTGACCGGATTGCCCAATAGCTCAAGCGCGAGGCCGACTGGACTTTGTCTGCCGATGACCAGATTTACTTGATTCTTCATATCTGGCGGGTCACTCACCGGTAAAAATAAAAAAATTCCACACTTTCTATTGACAGCGTTTTTGGGAAGCGCTATCATAATAAATGTCTTAAGCGTGTTACTGTTAAATCAGGCATGAACCTATCACGAAATCAGCCGCTGGCACTAGTTGCCAGTGCTCCTTGATTTTTTCTGGTAGGTTCTTTTTTCGCTTAAACCAGGTGTGTTACTAGTTCGACTAGGCATGAGCCCGCAAGCATACACAGGATTCTTTCTATACTTTTTTACGTGAAGATCCTGGCTTGCGGGTTTTTATTTTGGCAAATTAAAAAAAGTGAGGTTACCACAAGCCGCTCTGGATAGTGGAAAACGGCATCGGGGTCAAGGACCAAATCAGTGAAGAGGGCAAGACAGTGACGGTGAAGATTTAAGCGACTAAAAAATATATCCCCGCCAAAAAATCTCCCGTATCGCGATTGATACGGGAGCTTTCTTTTCTGGAAAAGCGTTTCTCTTGGTTATTAGCGCAATTCCAAGTAATTTTCAGCGTTTCTCAAGTCTTCGATTGACAATTGGCCAGGTGCTGAAGCCTTGCCAACGGCACCGAATGACAGGCAGGAGCCGAAGACTTGGCCGGCAATCCGGCTGACCTTGCCCAAGTCGGCCATTGCCATGGTGATGATTGGCGTTGAAAGTGCCTTGTGGGCGTTATTAGTAGCGCTCAAAAGAGTCAAAACGTCGTCAGCACTGTGCGGCATGCAGGCCAGTTTTGGCACGTCAGCACCCAATTCAGCCATCTTCTTCAAGCGGAATTCGATGACATCCTTGGTTGGCACCTTTTCAAAGTCGTGGTTGCTCATGATAACTACCACATTGTAGTTGTGAGCCTGCTTAACCAGGTCCTTGACTCTTTCTTCATCGTGGAAAAGTTCGATGTCAACCGCGTCGCCCAAGCGGTTGGTTACTACAGTAGCCACCAGATCCAGGTATTCGTCTTCACCGAGTTCCAGGACGCCGCCTTCGTTCTTGGTTCTGAAAGTAACCAGGATTGGCAGTTCGCCAACCGCGTCCCGCAAAGCCTTGGCCGTAGCGATCAGCTTTTCATTGTCCTTGATGCCGGCTTCGTAGTAGTCGATCCGCCATTCCATGATGTCCGGCTTGGCAGCCGCGATTTCCTTGGCTGAAGCCAGGATTTCTTCTTCGGTCACGCCAACGTTTGGCACGGCAATCTTTGGCAGGCCTTCGCCTAAAACAATGTTTCTAACTTTTACAGTAGTCATATTAATACCTTCTGTTTTTGCTTTTTTAAAAAATTACTTCTTCAGTGAACCAAACAGCTTCTTGTAACGGATAGCGATGATGGTCGTGTCCACGAAGCCCAGCAGGGCAACGATCACGTCAAAGAACATAACTTCTCTCATCCCTGGCAAAGCGTTGATTACCAAAGGAATAGTGAAAGAAGCGATTGAACCGGCAGTGTAGAAGAAGCCAGTAACTGTCCCCTTGCCAGCTGGGAAGAAGTCGGCCATAACCGTCAAGCCCAGCTGCATTACGCCACCAGCGGCGAAGAAACCAACGGCGAAGGCCAGAATGCCCATCAATACCGCGCTAGCTGGGTATGCCCACATCAAGAAGATGGCGAGGAAGGCACCCAAGGTGTAAATTGGTACCAATTGCACTTCCTTGAACTTGCGGCCGATCACTGCAGTAAACAGAACGCAGCAGATTGAACCAAGTGAGTACCAGGAAACCAGGGCGTGGGCAGCACCGTCGTTCATGTGGCTGATTTGTTGCCCGTATTGAGTCAGCATTTGACTAACCATGTAGAAGGTAGCTTGAGAAATATAACCGTAAAGGATGAACAAGGTACCGTCCAGCCACTTGTCGGACTTAACAACTGGCTTGTCGCCGGCTGCGGCAGCTTCAGCTTCTTCAGCCTTCTTTTCTTCAGCTTCAGCAACTGCCTTGGAGTCCGGGAAGGCACCCTTGAGGAAGTAGATGAAGGTGATAACCAGGATGGCAGCTGGGATAACGATTGACCAGCCGTACCATGCGTGAGCAGCAGCCAGGCCGCTGACGATGAATGGCAAGAGGAACTGGGCACCAGAGATGAAGGCCTTCAAAACAACGTTGGAAGTCCCCTTGGCAGCTGGGAAGATTTCCATCAGGGCTGGGTAAGTACCAGTGTCCAGGAAGGAATTGGCCATCCCGGCGCAGATCCCCAGAATGTAGGCCACAGCCACGCTCTTAGAGAAGAGCAGGCCAACAAAGAAGACCAGGTAGAAGACGATCCCCAGTTGCACGAATGGCTTTCTGCCGAACTTGTCAGACAGGATACCTGAGATCAAAAGGTTGATGATCCGGCCGATACCCAGTGAGGAAACCACGGCGATGGCACCGGTCGCGGTCGTACCCCATTGCTGGGCCAGGCTGGATGCATTTTGTGAGATAATAATAACGCCCATCCCGTGCACGAAGTAGTTCATGTACAGCATGAAGGCAGTCATCATGTACTTGTTCTTTTTCATGATTTTGTCCTTCCAAAAATACCTTCTGTCGGCAAATATTCAGCTGCAGAAGGTATTGATTTAAACCAATTTCTATTAAGTTTGCTGGTTAAAAATTACAGATTACTTGTTGGCATCCATGATTTCCTGGATGTAGTCGGTTGGCATTTCCTTGCCAGTCCACAGCTTGAAGGCAGCGGCACCTTGTTCGATCATCATGCCGATCCCGTTGTAGATGTGCTTTACGCCGGCCTTTTCAGCAACTTCCATCAGCTTGGTCTTGCGTGGAGCATAAACAGTGTCGGAAACAACCATGTCTTCGTGGAACCATGATGGGTCTTCAACCAAAGTCTGGTCTTGCAATGGATTCATCCCTACGCTGGTAGCGTCGCAGTAGATGTCTGATTCAGCGATTGACTTCTTGAAGTCTTCCTTATCTTCCAAGTGGTGAACGCTGGCTACGCAGTCAGTTTCCTTGTTGATGGTTTCAACGTTCTTGACTGCTTGTGCCCACTTGTCGTCGTCCAGGTTGAAGATGCGGATTTCCTTGGCGCCTTCCAGGGAAGCAGTAACAGCGATTGGAGTAGCGGCACCGCCGGCACCGGCCAAAGTGATGATCTTGCCCTTAACGTCTTGGCCGTCCTTCTTCAAGGCCCGCAGCCAGCCCATGCCGTCAGTGGTGTAGCCGGTCAAAACGCCATGTTCGTTGACGATGGTGTTTACGGCGTCACACATTTGTGAAGTCTTGTCCAGCTTGTCAAGGTAAGGAATGACCTTCTTCTTGTTAGGCATTGAAACATTTGAGCCCCGCATGTCCAGTGTTCGGATAGCGTCGATAGCACCTGGAAGCTTTTCGTTGTCGATTTCAAAGCAAAGGTAAGCCCCGTTCAAGCCCAACTTGGCAAAAGCGTTGTTGTGCATGGTTGGTGACATGGTGTGGCGGATCGGGTAAGCCATCAAGCCGACCAAAATCGTGTGCCCGTCAAGCCAGCCGGTAATTGGGCCGTTAACGCCTTGAATCTTCGTTTCTTCAATCTCGTTGTTTCTTTTGTCTGCCATTTCTGGAATCTCCTTTAAACTTTTAACAAGTTACTTTTTTCTCAATTCACTATTATGTTATCGTTTTCAGTCTTCGTGATAAATAAGGCAAAGCAAAATTATTGATAAAAGCATTTTATCAATTCTAGATTAACGGTATAATATAGGCATGGAAACCTGTTGTCCATAATTCGGAGGTAAACATGAACATTCGACATTTGCGTTTCTTCGTCGAGCTGGCTAAGACGGAGCACATGGCCAAGGCGGCCGAAAAGCTGGGCATCTCCCAGCCTTCCCTGTCCTATGCTATCAGCAGCATTGAGGAAGAACTCGGCGTGCCCCTTTTTGAAAAAGAAGGCCGGAACATCCGCTTGACCAACTACGGCAAGATATACCTGGAATACGTCAAAAGCGGCTTGAGCGACCTGGACCGGGGCGGCGAGTACATCGCTGAATTGCTGGACGTCAACCGGGGCCATATCAGGGTCGGCTTCACCTTTACCATGGGCCAGGACTTGATTCCCCAGCTGATCTATAAATTTAAGCAGGAAAAAGACACCAAGAACATTTCCTTCTCCTTCGTGCAGGGAACCACTGACGATTTGGTTGACCAGCTGGTCAATGATGACCTGGACCTGGTCGTCTCCTCAGTCCCTGACCTGCCTGGCCTGGAGGACAAGGTCGACATCTCCCACCTGATTGACCAGGAAATGCTGGCTGTCGTCCCCTTCTCCAATCCTCTAGCCAAAAAGGACTCTGTCTCCCTGGCTGATTTGGCCAAGTTCCCGATGATCTACTACAGCAAAAACAGCGGCCTGCGCCCCCGCCTGGACAAGATGTTTGCTGACGCCAGCGTCAAACCGAAGATCATCATGGAGTCCATGGAAGACCACACTATTATCGGCTTCGTTCACTGGGGCTACGGGGTAGCCATCGTGCCGCATTTGCCCCAGCTGGACCCACGGACGGTCAAGCTCTTGCACATTGATGAAAATGTCGGCGTTCACCCGATTTTTGTCGTGAAAAAGTCCGACCACTTCTTGACCCCAGCCATAACCAGATTCGAACAATTTATCAAATCCTACTGCCGGAAGCATTACAATAACGAACATAAGCTGGTTTAAAAAGAAAAAGCCCAAGCATCAGCTTGGGCTTTTTTAGCAAGTTTTTGTAAGGAAGAAGGTTCCCGTGGCCAAAAAAGAACAAAGTGTACGTTTTCACATAGCCTTTTTTTTGCCTGGGAGAAAAAATTGTGAATTGTTAGCAATATTAGTGGCTGGCACCGGAGGTTGCTTCTGGCTTAGGAGCCGGAGCATGGCTGGCGCTGGTAACAACGTCAACGTCGTAGTTGTTGGCATTGTCAGCAGCTGCCGTACCAGCCACGAAACCGGAAGCATAGGACCAGGAGTTCATCATTGAAGGCATTGAGTCCTTGCCGTTAGCCCCGCCAACCAGTTCGCCGGCAGCGTAGAAGTTGGCTACTGGCTTAAAGTCGTTGTCCAGAAGCTGCATGTCCTTAGTGGCTTCGTAGCCGCCCATGGTGGTGCAGAAACGGAGCTTTTGTTCAATGACGTAGTAAGTGTCGCCTTCCAGCTCGTGAAGGAACTTGGCGTCGCGGCCGAATTCCGGATCGCGGCCAGCCTTGGCGTATTCCTGGTAGTGGTCGAAGGTTTCCTTCAAGTTGCCGTAGTCGATGCCAGCCTTTTGCGCTACAGTGGCCAGGTCACCCTTGACCAGAACCGGGCTCTTTTTGCCATCATTAGCAAAGAAGCCTTGGACTTCTTCAGCGGTGAAGCCGTACTTAAGCATCAGTTCGTAGTAGCGGTCCCAGATCCGCTGGTCCATCAAGACGAAGCAGGTCTTGTCCTTTTCATTGGCGATCGCGTCACGGAAGTGGGTGTAAGGCAGGCTTTCGTTGACCACCCGCTTGCCAGCCCGGTTGACAAAAATTGCCCCCATGTCGCTGGCTTCCTTAGTTGAGTAAGTAGTCAATTTGGCAATACCAGGTTCAACTTCCAAGCCGTGCGGGTAAACCTTGTACCAGTCCAGGTTCCGGGTCACCAGGTTCATGCCCTTGGCAAAGCCGAAGTAGTCACCAGTTGAGGTCATTGGCCCGTAGTAAGGAATGTCAGTCTTGTGTTCCTTGAAGTCCTTGGCTCCCCAGCCACCGGCAGCTAATACCAAGGACTTGAAGTTGACCGTGGTGGTTTGGTGCTTGCCTTCAGCAACCAGGCTGGTCAAAACGCCGGCAGGGTTCTTCTTTAATTCTTCAACTCGGGCGTCGGTCAAAAGGATCCCGCCCTTGCTCTTAAAGGCATCAGCCACCTTGGTTACGACTTCGTAAGAGCTTTGGCTTGGCATTTCCACTTGCCGGTTGACGCTGTGTTCAATGGTCTGGGTTTCCGCCTTTTGGTAGGTCAAGCCAGCAAAGTCAGTGATAAAGTCGATAGCTTTGCCGATGTTGTCAGCCAGCAGGTGGGACATTTCAGGGTAGTTGGTCCCCCGGCATTCTCTGGTGATGTCGTTAAAAAGGCGCTGGGCTGAGTCTTCTTCAGCTAAAGAGCCGAAGAGTTTCTTGGCCAGTTTTGACCCGGTAGCGGTCACGTTGGACCCGTTTAAGATGGAAGCCCCGCCGACATAGCCGTTCTTTTCCAAAACAACGACCTTCTTGCCCATGGACAAGGCCCGGCAGGCAGCGATGAGGCCGGCCATGCCGGAGCCGACAACAGCTACATCAACATCTAAAGTAACAGCCTTGTGGCTTCTGTCAACTGGACGAGGTGCTGGCATGAGACCTGCTTCATCCAGCGCCTTTTGGCCGGATTCCAGGATGGCCTTAGTCATAATGGTTGCCCCGGAAACAGCGTCAACGTTGAAGCTGTTGGCAGCCAGAACGTTGTCGCGGAGCTGGCCGAAGGCCTGGTTGAAGACAGCCTTGGTTTCTGAACTCTTGGTTACCTTAATGTCGGAAATTTCCCGGTTTTCAATTTCGATGTCAAAGTCGATTTCTCCGTTACGGCCTTGTGCTTGCGCTTTAAGTGTTTCTTTGCTCATGAGATCTTCTCCTGCTAATTATTTTTCTACAATCGCTTTCATTATAAAAAGACCGGTTACTTAAAAAAATAAGTCCCGGTCTTTTTATTAATAGATCGTCTTTATTGAAAATAATGTATTAATCAGCCTTACCCTGTTTTTTCTGGCCAACCCGCTTGACTACGAAGGCCAAAGCCGTACCGACCAGCATATTGGCCACGTTCAAAAGCAGGATCAAACGCGGGGCAGCCGCGCCAGTCCGGGCCGTAATGGAAGCCGCCAGCTGGATGATGGCAAAGTTGGCGAAGGCTGAGAAGAAACCGCCCCAAGACTGGACGGTCGCCTTCATGTCCGGGTACATCTGGCCCAGGACGCTTTGACCCAGCTGGTAAAGACCGCTGGCCGCGAAGAAGCCGACCGCCAGACTGGTCAGGTAGAGCACTTGCGGGGCCTTGATGAAGTAGGCCAAAAGCAGGCCAGCCGCGCTGAGCAGGGGGTACCAGATCAAGATGTCGATTTCCTTGACTCCTTTTTTAATGATAAAGGAGTTGAAAAGGACGGCAATTGAGGCCCCAACCGCGTAGACTGACTGCAAGGAGCTGGGGTTGGCAATCCCGTAGGACTTGGCCAGTTCCTGGTAGGTATTGATCCAGAGCAGGAAGGCAGCCGTGGAGGTGAAGCCCATCAGAACCAGGCTCCAGACGCCCAGGTTGAAGTTGTGCTTGGCTTTTTCCTGCTTTTTCGGGCCAGTGACCTGGTCTGGGTAGGGTGAAAAGGCCAGAATCAAGGCCATGACGATGTACAAAATGCCGGCCAGCATGAAGACGGTCCGGTAGCCAGAGCCCAGGGCCGTCCCCAGCAGGATGGCTAAAGGCAGGCAGAATTGGCCGATATTGATGGCAAACTTAGACATGAGGCCTGCTACTGAGGCACTTTCTGGAAAGATTTCCATCAAGGCCGGGAAGTTGGACGCGTTCAAGAAGGAATTGGCGATCCCGCCCAGGATCCCGATGATGTAGGCAACCGCAAAATTCGGGGCATAAAGCAGGCCGATATAGTAAATAGCCCACAATAAGTGACCGATGACGGCTGAGGCCCGGCGGCCAAAGTGGTCCGAAATAGGACCAGTGATCAAGATGGAGACGATCCCCCCGATCCCAACCGCGCTGACCACGCTCAAGACTCCGGAAATTGAGGAATGCCAGAGGCTGGCAAACTGGGGCTTGAACTGGGCCAGAAGGGACATTCCAATCCCCATCATAAAGTATGAAAAGTAAACGGTAGAAGCCGTGGCGGCATATCTGTGCTTCTTAGCTGACATAGTTTTCACTCCTTTTGTTATTTTTCTCACTTAATTTCAGTATACAGTAAACCGTTTACACTTTATAATAGAATACTCATTTTTATTAATAGATTCATCTGATTAAAAAACAGTTTATCGCCGGCAAATTATGATTAGAGAAAATCTATTAAAATCTTAGGAATCAATAGAGTAAAATTGTGATACTTAATCAGCAGACAAATTTTTATGCGAGGCATCTCTTGGATATCAGTAAATTACATTTCTCACTTCATGTTTTTCTGTCTTTCTTCAAACCGAAAGCCAGGTCTGGCTTTGCCCCCCTTCCCCGCCGGTTGGCGACCGGACTGAGCAATTAAATAACGATTGTTTTGCAAGGCCCCTTGACAATCTTAAGGAAAACGCAAATAATTGGTACCGATACAAAATAAGTAATGTCCGTGAGCATTAATTTTGGAGGTATAAGTTAATAATGGATAATACCAGCTCAATGTCCACTAACCAAAAGTGGGTTTTGGCTTCCATGTCATCCGGCTTCCTGCTGGAAAACATGGACGTCATGTTCCTGTCTTTCTCCCTGTCGGAAATCATCGCGCAGATGCACATCAGCTCCGCGGCCGGCGGCTGGATCGGAACCTTTACCAACCTCGGAATGTTCTTCGGTGGCGCGCTCTTTGGGCTGCTAGGAGATCGTATCGGCCGGGTCAAGACTTTCAGCTATACGATCTTTCTTTTTGCCATTGCGACTGGCTTGACCTACTTCGTCCACAACATCACCGCCCTCTATGCCCTCCGCTTCTTAGCCGGGATCGGGGCCGGCGGTGAATACGGGGTCGGGATTGCCTTGATCGCGGAAAACTTCCAGGCTAATCAAATTGGCCGGGCCAGTTCGGTGGCGGCCGTGGGCGGCCAAATCGGGTCTATCATGGCTGCTCTTCTAGCTGCCTGGATCATTCCGGCTTACGGCTGGAACACCCTCTTCCTCTTTGGGGTAGTGCCGGTTGTTTTGACCTACTTTGTCCGCCGCCACGTCAAAGAAAGCGATGAATTTTTGGCCGCTCACAAGAAGGCGGAAGAAACGAGTGAAAAGATCTCCTTCGGCCGCTTGTTTGAGACGCCCCGCCTGGCTTTGCAGACCCTGGGCCTGATGCTGATGACGATCGTGCAGATCGCCGGCTACTTTGGCTTGATGAACTGGCTGCCGTCAATCGTGCAGAAGAAGCAGGGCATGTCAGTTTCCGGCTCTTCTTACTGGATGATCGCTACCATCGTCGGCATGAGCATTGGGATGATGGTCTTCGGGACGATCATGGACAAGATCGGTCCCCGCTGGTCCTTCGGCATCTTCCTTTTGGGCAGCGCGGTCGTGGTCTTTGCCATCGTCAACGTGACCAGCTACTGGGCCATGCTTTTGGCCGGAGCCTTGACCGGCTTCTTCTCCAATGGGATGTTCGGTGGCTACGGGGCGGTAATCAGCCAGCTCTACCCGACTGAAATCCGGTCCACGGCCAATAACTTGATCATGAATACCGGCCGGGCCATCGGGGGCTTCTCCTCCGTCATCATCGGTGCCTTGATGGACCACTACAACCTGTACGTGGTCATGGGCTTCTTGTCCGCCCTCTATATCATCAGCTTCCTGGTCATGATCACCCTGCCAGGCCTCAAGGAAATCCAGGCCAAGAAGGGGGCAGCTTAAGACAGGAAATACAAAAAGTAAGCAAACTAAAAAATAAACAAGAATTAGAATATCTACCATGTCACGGCTTCAGCTCTGCTGGAGCCGTTTTTCTTTAGTCAGCTATCTTTTCTGAAAGTTTACAAAGTCACAAGCTTAATTTTTTGCAGTTTTCATTTCCTTCCAACCGCTTACAGAAAGATATGATTTTTAATAATCAAAAAAGTGAGCTATTTTTTTGATTATTAACATAAAGCGTAGTATTATATTTTTCGAAGGTTATGCGGCTAGTTATTTTTCTCATTTTTTCTCCTTCAGTCGTTATAATTTTCGGTACTACTGACGGGTGGCGATCCGAGCATGCCACCGGTTGGTGTAGCTCTTAACAGGTTCATGAGCAGCCCAGTCGCCATGCTTTTGCTTTTCTATTATGTTACTTGTTTTTTTATAGGCAAGGGCTGGCTCTGAACTCAGATATGTATTTCAACATTTTTCGGTTCCTGTCTCTTACAGACAGACAAACTTATTTTTTCCTTACTCATCACATGCGGCGCCCCTACTCCTATCACTAACAGGCGTCGCCAAGCAAACTACTTTGTCGTAGCAAGCTTAAGTTTTATCACATCACATCACATTTCTAAGAAACGCAGTCCTCTGGGCCGCGTTTTTTATTTCCCGGGAAATATTTGGCTCAAATTCAGTTATAATAAGGTTAACGAATTTCCCTGAGGGAGGAACAAATATGAATAGAAAAGTCCTGCTGGTTGGCGATGGTGCTGTCGGCTCCAACTTTGCCAACGATTTATTGCAAACGACGCGGGTGGACGAACTGGTCATCTGCGATTTAAATAAAGACCGGGCCGCGGGCGACTGCCTGGACCTGGAAGACCTAACCTACTTTACGGGCCAGACCAAGCTGAGAGCTGGCGACTACAGCGACGCGGCTGACGCTGACGTGGTAGTCATTACGGCCGGCGTGCCCCGCAAACCAGGTGAAAGCCGCCTTGACCTAATCAAGAAGAATGAAGCCATCTTGCGGAGCGTCATTGATCCAGTCGTAGCTTCCGGCTTCAGCGGCATCTTCGTCGTTTCCGCCAACCCGGTTGACATCTTGACCACCTTGACCCAGAAGCTGTCCGGCTTCCCAAAGAAGCGGGTCATCGGGACCGGGACTTCCCTGGACTCAGCCCGTTTGCGGGTGGAACTGGCCAAGCGGCTGCAAGTACCAATTGAATCAGTCAACGCCTGGGTTCTGGGCGAACATGGCGACAGCAGCTTTGAGAACTTCTCAAGTGCCGTGGTCAATGGCAAGCCCTTGCTCGACTATCCGGGCATGACAGAAGCAGCCTTGGATGAGATTGAAGCCCACGTCCGGGAAAAGGGCGGCGAGATCATCGGCAAAAAGGGCGCGACCTACTATGGCGTGGCTATGATGCTAGCCAAGATCGTGGCCGCCATTTTGGAAAACAACGACCTGGCCCTTCCGCTTTCCGCGCCATTGCATGGGGAATATGGGATCAAGGACGAGATCTACCTGGGCACCCTGGCCATCATCAACGGGCAAGGGATCAGCCACGTGCTAGAATTGCCGTTAAATGACAGCGAATTGGCCAAGATGCAGGCCTCAGCCGCGACGATGAAGGCAACCCTAGACTCTTTAGAATAAACAAAATAAGCGTGAAGCAAGCAAAAACGAGACAAGCCGAAAGGCTTGCCTCGTTTTTTCGCGTGCTATGCTTTTTAGATCTTTAGATTTTTTCTTACAGGACCATCTTAACGGCACCGTACATACCGGCATCGTTGCCCAGTTGGGCCAGGGCGAATTCCGTACCTTCTGAAGCGTGGAAGGCCGCGTCAACGAAGTGCTTTTGCACCGTGTCGATCAAGATTTGGCCAGCCTTGGAGACCCCGCCGCCGATGACGTAGACTTCTGGGTCAAAGACGCAGGAGATGGAAGCCAGGGCCGTGCCCAAAGTTTCGCCGACAAAGTCAACGACTTCCAAAGCCAGCTTGTCGCCTTCCTTAGCCGCGTCAAAGACTGCCTTGGCGTCAAGCTGATCTACCCCGCGCAGGCTTGATTCTTCGCTGCTTTCAGCCAGAAGTTCCTTAGCCTTGCGGGCAATACCAGTAGCGGAAGCGTATTGTTCCAGGTGCCCCTTCTTGCCGCAGCCGCAAAGCTGGGTTTCATCCTTGTTGACCAGCATGTGGCCGATTTCCCCGGCAGCCCCAAAGGCACCAGCAACGATCTTGCCTTCAGAGATGATCCCGCCGCCGACACCAGTACCCAGGGTAACCATGACGACGTTTTGGTGGCTTTCGCCACCACCTTGCCACATTTCACCCAAAGCAGCCGCGTTGGCGTCGTTGGCTACCTTGACTTCGTCCAGGCCAGTCAGCTTGCGGACCTTTTCAGCCACGTTGAAGACGCCCCAGCCCAGGTTGACGCAGCGGTTGACGATTTCGTCATCCAGGATTGGACCTGGCACGTCGATGCCGATCCCGGCTACTTCTTCCTTAAGAATGTCCAGTTCCTTCAGCTTGTCATTCAGAGAAGCAGCGATGTCAGGCAGGATCTTGGCCCCGTTGCCTTCTTTTCTGGTTGGGATTTCCCACTTTTGGGACAATTCACCGTTGGTTTCAAACAAACCAATCTTTACAGTGGTACCACCGATGTCAACACCAAATGCATATTTCTTCAAAGTAGTTGCCTCATTTCTTCAATGTTCTCTTTTCGCTAGTCCTATTATAAAGAAGAATTCAGCTTTTCGAAAGCGCTTCGGCCGACTTTTTGAGAAAATTATCAGACTTGTGACATTTTTTCCAAATATCAAAAAGATGCCCCCGCGTAAGGAGGCATCTAATCTTGTTTGTCTAGTTATGGGAGCTGATATATATGAGCACGCAGACGATGGCTAAAGCGGCCACTCCCAAGATCACGTTTACAATTGTGTGGACTTTCTTTGGCACGGACTCGCTAATTTGGAACTCATAGGTCCCGTAGAAGGCCAGGAAAGAAAGAATACCCCAAAAAGTGCTCTGTCTGTGGGCTAATTTGTCAATCAGCAAGCAGGCAGCTACGATCAGCAACATGTTCAACGAAATTGCTAAGATACTTTTTCTCGCTCTCATTCTAATTTTTCCTCCAGCAAAAATTGAAATTCACATATGCGAATCCAAGAAAATAATACCATAGCATACGCATAAAGGAAATATCAAAAAGATGCCCCACGTAAGGAGGCA
This sequence comes from uncultured Lactobacillus sp., assembly GCF_944327175.1. Taxonomy (GTDB): domain Bacteria; phylum Bacillota; class Bacilli; order Lactobacillales; family Lactobacillaceae; genus Lactobacillus. The sequence continues at coordinate 18,685 of NZ_CALVGT010000048.1, read as the reverse complement.
TCCCTATTGATTATTCAGCGTCTGGCCAAACTTCCTTAGCCGTGTCGATGACCAGCTTGATCTTGGCCCATTGTTCTTCATCAGTCAAGTGGTTGCCTTCTTCAGTTGAGGCAAAGCCGCACTGAGTGCTAAGAGCCGTAGTAGCCAATGGGTGGTACTGACCGGCTTCCTTGATCCGGGCCTTCAAAGCTTCCGGGTCTTCCAATTCTGGCTTCTTGCTGGTTACCAGGCCCAAAACAACTATCTTGTCAGCTGGCACTTCAGCTAAAGGAGCGAAGTCGCCTGACCGGTCGTCGTCAAATTCCAGGTAGAAGGCATCCACCCCTTTTTCCTTGAAGACGTAAAGAGCGGCTGGGCCGTAGCCACCTTCTGAAGCCCAAGTTGAGTCGTAGTTGCCCCGGCAGATGTGGGTCGTGATCCGCAAGTCTTCTGGCAGGTCAAGCAAGGCATTTTCATTGATTTCCTTGTAAAGCTGCAGGATTTCTTCGCGCTTGAGGTGGCCTTCGTCAAAAGCATGCCAGAAACTGTCGTTGACCAAAACGCCCCAAGTACAGTCGTCCAGCTTGATGTTGCGGGCACCGTGCTTGTACAAGTCCAAAATCAATTCCCGGTAGACCTTGGAAACGTCCTTAGCCAGTTCGGCCCGGTCTGGATAAACGGCATCAGTAGCCGCGATCAATTCGTCGCTGCGGCAAATAAGTTCACAGTAGAGCTGGGCCGGGGCAGGGATACTCTGCCGGGCTTCAACGCCAGCAGCATCCGCCAAAGGCTTGAGGAAGTCAAAAGCTGCTACATCTGGGTGGCCGGCTTCATAAGTCAATTTGCCAACCAGCTTGGCCGCGTCTGGCCGGGTTTCTTCATCACGGAAAAAGTAACCATGATCAGCCCGCACGTGTTCTACCCCGCCAAAGCCCCAGAAGGTATCCAGGTGCCAATAGCTGCGGCGGAATTCCCCATCAGAAACTACCTTTAAGCCGGCAGCGACTTCTTTTTGCACCAGAGCCTTGATTTCCTGGTCTTCTACGGCCGTAAGCTCGGCCTGGCTGATTTCGCCGCGGGCAAATTTTTCCCGGGCTTCCTTTAATGCTGCTGGACGCAAGAAACTGCCGACAATATCGTAACGTGGAAATGACATCTGAATTACCTCCGAAGTTTTTAAATCGTGTTTTTAATTTGCTCTTAATGCTTGTTATTATAGCCAGATCTCGTTATGATTGAAAATAGCTATTTTTATCGCGTATCGATAGATTTAAACTATGGAGGTTCAAGCATGCGCATCCAGCAACTGCTCTATCTACAAAAAGTCGTCACCCTCGGCAACATGACCGAGGCAGCCAAAGAGCTTTTCATCGCCCAGCCCACCCTGTCCAGCGCCATCAAACAGCTGGAAAAAGAAATGGGGATCACCATCTTAATCCGGGGCAAAAAAGGGGTTAGCTTGACCGAAGATGGCCGGGAGTTCATGCAATACGCCCAGCAGATCCTGGACCAGGTCCAGCTCTTGGAGCGCCGCTATGGCGACCAGTCCAGCGCGCCGAAGATTTTTTCCGTGGCGGCCCAGCACTATGCCTTCGCCGTTGACGCTTTCGTCCAGCTGTTAAAAGAAATCGGCCAGAGCGACTACCAAGCCAGCCTCAAAGAAATGCGGACCTATGAAGTCATCGAAGACGTGGCCAGCCTCCACAGCGAGATCGGCATCATCTACCTCAGCCGCTACAACCGCCAGGTCATGGAAAACAGCTTCCAGGAAAAGAAACTCAGCTTTACTCCCCTCTTTAAGGCCCGCCCCCACGTCTTTTTATACAGAAACCATCCCCTGGCCGGCAAAAAGGCTGTCTCTTTAGCAGACCTATTGCCCTACCCCAAGCTCAGCTACGACCAAGGTCAGCACAATTCTTTTTATTACTGGGAAGAAACCCTGGCTGACCAGCACTCACCCAAGTCTATTATCGTCAGTGACCGGGCCACCCTCTTTAACCTGGCTATCGGCCTGAACGGCTATACCATTTCTTCCGGCATTATCAATGCTGACTTAAACGGGGACGACATCATCGCCCGACCTTTGATCAGCGACGAATACATTGAAATCGGCTACCTGACCAACCGTCTGCACCAGCTCTCTTCCATCGGGCAAAAGTACCTGGGCTACTTAAGGGAAAACATTGAAAAGAATGCCAAGCACTAACTTAATTTATTTCTAATAAGGATCAGCTGCTTTTTTCTAAAAAAACCCCGTCTCCGCTTAATTTTAATAACTTTGCGGCCTATACAAGGTTTGCCAAACGGCTATTTTGTAGTAAAATTAAAAGATATAAACGGGCTTAGCACTTAGCTTTGAGCCAGATAAATTTTAACTTAGCATTAATCAAGCATTTTTTCAGCTCGGAAGAAATGCCTATACTGGAGGTTTAGACAACTATGGGTTGGATACTTTTATTATTGATCATCATCATCGGCGTGGGTACTTACATCAACTCCCACAATGAAAAGAAGAAGCAATCCCAGCTGTGGGCACAGCGTCAAAAGGACAGCTATGTTCCGCCAATGCCAATCATCAGTCTGGAGACCGTTGACGGCGCAAACAAGCTGGTTGTCAAGAACGACTCAAGCGTCTACTTTACCCAATACGAAAAGGGCAAGGCTCCTTGGCCAGGCGGCGTTGAAAACTTCAGCGTATACTACGACAAGGATACTAAGCACTTGTTGATCTTGTCATTGGTACAAGAAAACGACAACATTGACTTCGGTGAAGTTGACCCTGAAGCAACTGAAAAGTTCCTGGCTGTCTTCCAAAGCGTTGGCGGTCACCTGGCTCAGCACTACGAATTGCTGACCTTGAACATGGTTGACTCCAGCGACCTCAACCTGGCAGTCAAGTCCAACCCGGCCAAGGTCTACTTCTACACTGAAAAGTCAGTAACTGACGGCAAGAAGCGCCTGTATTTCTCACCAGACCCGACTTCAACCGCCTACAAGCTTTTGGGCGTGGCAGTCAGCGATGGCAGCAATGGTGAAAAGAGCATCGACCTTAGCCTGGAAACCTTCAAGGGCGTCAAGGGCTCAGTCTACACCACCCTGTCAGAAGCCGGCGTGAAGGACCTGCAGGAAAACTTCGCTTAATTAAAGCAGAATATTAGCAACCGGTCTCCAACTTTTTTGGAGACCGGTTTTTTACGCATATCAGATTAAAGGAAAATTAGATGACTAATATTTTTGAAACAGACCCATTACAATTCGAGCAAATCCTCGAGCAGATCGCGTCTTACGCCAAGTCCCCCGAGGCCAAAAAACTGATCCAGCAGACCCAGCCATTGACCAAACTGGCAGCTGTTCCTATCTGAACTCGATCAAAAATCTGCGCCAGCGGCTTACCCGCCTGCAGGAAAGCAAGAAAAACAGCAATTTGTGGTCAGTCAGCCGGATAGCCAAAATCGAGGTCAAACAGGTCTCCCTAACCCGCGGCAAACAGCTTTTGTCCTACCCCGATTTGATCATCCATGCTGGTGAAAAAATTCTCATCACTGGCAACAGCGGCCGGGCAGCCAGCCAGGATATTATCACCCGCTTGCTTAAGACTGACAAAACTATTTTGTTCATCGCCCATAATCTGTCAGCTGAAATCCGCCGGCTTTTTGACCGCGAAATTCAACTTGATTAAACTGGAAAGGTTCACGCGAGTGGGCCTTTTTTATTCCCCCCTATTGCAAATTGCCACTAGTTAGTGATAGTATATAGCTATAAAAGCGTTTTCTTTATTTCGGCTGTGTGAAATAAAAAACGTTGCTTTTCTATATAATAAAAGAATGATGAGGATACTAGCATGACTAATGAAACCGAACTTTTACAAGCCGTTCAGCAATTGGCAGACAAGGACGTAGCACCTTTTGACCTGCAGATCGACCGCCAGGCCAAGCTGCCAAACGGCCTTTTCCAGAAGATCGTTGACCTGGGCCTTTTGAAGGCAAAAATTCCTAAAGAATATGGCGGCTTAGGCGTCAGCGCCATGACCGCCGGCAAGATCGTCAACATCCTGGCCAAGGCCAACGCCAGTGTCGGCGTAATGCTGGAAGGCCACTACAAGAGCTGTGACCAGCTGGCCAAGTACGGCACTGACGCTGCTAAGGAGCGCTACTTTGCCTGGGGCGCCCAAGCCATCCTTGGCTTCTCCAACACTGAACCAGAAGGCGGCTCCAACCCAAGTGCCCACCAGTCCTACGCTGTTGAAAAGGATGGCCGCTGGATCATCAACGGCGACAAGGTTATGATTACCAACGGGACCCTGGCTCAAGTTTACTCAGTCAACGTGAAGACTGGTCCTAATGAATATTCAGTCTTTATCGTGGACAAGGGGATGCCGGGCTTCTCCTTCGGCTATGTTGAAAAGTTCATCGGCCTGCGGGGGATTCCTTGCGGTGAAGTTGTCATGAACCAGATCGAAGTTGGTCCGGAAAACATGCTGGGCAAACGGGGACAAGGTTTGGAAATTGCCAACAACGCCCACGATGATGCCCGCTACTTGATGGGGGCCGTTTTGACCGGGATCCAGGAACACGCCCTTGATATTGCCAAAAACTACGCGGCTAAGCGCAAGTCTGGCAAGACCCTGCTCAAGGACATGCAGGTTACCCAGTACAAGATCAGCAAGATTGCAACCAACAAAGAACTGACCCGTTTGGTTTACCAAGAAGCAGCCCGCTTGAAGGACGCCGGCCAGCCATACATGGAACAATCCGCTATGGCTAAGTGCTTCGGGAGCAAGGCAGCGGTTGAATCCTGCGACTTGACCCTGCAGATCATGGGTGGCTACGGCTACAGCGCTGAATTTGCTCCGGAACACCTGATAAGAGACGCCAGAGCCATGGAAATCGCTGAAGGCACAATCGAAAAGATGTACACGGAAATCAGCAACGCTGAAATGGCTGATGTACCAAGCCAGGAAGTGGCAAGAAAGCAAGCTGACTTGACTGACCTTGACCAGATCCTGCCGCTTTTGGAAGCAGCCAAGACTCCAGCCGGCGCGGTTGACGCGGTAAGCAGCCCATCACAAGCAGCCGGCCTGCCAAAGGCTAAGATCGTCCTGGCTCTGGGCCGCGGTGCCAACCAGCCGGAGACTATCGCTCTGGCCAAGCAAGTAGCTGAAAAGCTGGGTGCTGAAATCGGGGTTACCAGACCAATGGTCGGCTCAGACTTCAACCGTGGCCAGCAGCTCGGTGTCAACGGCCACAAGATCAAGCCGCAAGTTTTGATCAACCTGGGGATTGCCGGCGCGCCGCAATACACCTTTACTGTTGACCATGCTGAAAACATCATCTCCGTCAACACCAACCCAAACGCTATCGTCTTCGAAGATTCAGACTACCGCTACGTCGGCAGCACTTACGACTTCTTGAAGGAGCTCCTCAACCGTTTGGACTAAGAATTAATAACCGCCAGCCGCTAGTATTTAACCGCGGCTGGCGGTTTTTTCTTTACTCTGAGCAAGTAGTGTAAAGAGTTTTGGGGTTTTATCGCCATTTCCTTCAAATAAATTGAATTTGTCAGAAAATTTTTGCCGAAAAAACGTACTAGTAAATGGAGGGGTAAAAATAGCTAACCAGTGAAAGGATGCTTTATAATATGAGCAAGGAAAATAATTTGGACCAGTACGAACCGATCGGCATTACTGACGATTTTATGTTTTTCGCGGTGATGAGCGATGAACAGATCTGCACCCGGCTCTTGCAAGAATTGTTGCCAGAACTCAAGATTAAAAAGGTGACGACCAAAGCCCAGTCACAAATCAAGGGTGGCCGTGAGGACAAGGCTATCCGGTTGGATATCCAGGCCTTTGACGAACGAGGGCGGATCTACGACATCGAAATGCAGCTCTCCCGGGATTTCCAGCCCAAGCGGAGCCGCTATTACAAGGCTTTGGTTGACATGACTACTTTGCTGGCCGGGACTGACTACGATGATTTGCCACCGATGTTCGTAATTATCTTCTCTCCCTTTGACCAGTTCGGGGACAAGGAGCGGGTTTCAAATTATATCGTGTATTGCCCGAAAACGCACCGGGCACTTGGCGATGGCACTCACGTCATCTACGTCAACTCAAAAGGAGTGAGCGGCAAAGTCAGTCCGACCATGCAGAAGTTCTTGGATCTGATGAATGGCCAAGTTGACCGCGAGAATGCTCTGATCAATGACATCGCCGAGAAGATGGATTACTACAATCATAATCAAGAATGGAGGGCGAACAGATTGGAATACGAGACAACTTTACGCCATGAGCGCAAGCTCGGCGTTGATGAAGGCCGCAATGAAGGCATCTATGAGACAACCGTAAAAAACGCTCTGAGTGTAATGGTAAAGTTTAACGTTTCTGCAGAAGAGGCACTAGACGCACTGGGCGTTCCAAAGTCTGACCAAGCTAAGTATCTGCAGATGATGAAAGAAAAAGTTTAATCATTCAAAAACGAAGCCGCACATTAAAGCAGCTTCGTTTTTGAATATATAGTGTAAAAACATTATAAAAAACAATATATAGAGCTATAATTATCTTGACGTCAAAAGTGAAAAATATATTTTGTGAAATGGAGTGAGAAAAAATGATTTTAGCTGAGGTAACTTACAACGTCCTGCTTGCCCAACTGGTCGGCATTATCTTCTTCTTCGTGATTGCCTACTACTTTGCCAAGTTCCTGGTAATCAAACTGACCCCTTAGTCCTCAAGATCAAGCGCGAGGAAGAAGCCAAGCAGGACCACGGCCAAGACGATTAGCCGGCTTGGATAATTTTTGCCGCGAACTGTTGACAAGCGGCTACCGTTATTATATTATGATTAAAAAATGAAAACACGTTGACAAGGAAAAGATAAGTAGCTGGTCAAATCTTCTTTCAGAGAGGCGCGGTGGCTGAAAAGCGCTGAAGAGGCCCCGGCGAACATGGTCTTTGAGTCATACGGGAGGCGAGCTCCGGCAAGCTTCCCGCGGGAGGCGCCCGATACCACGCACGAGTATAACTCCGCCCAGGCGGAGCGTACTTAAAGGCGGCCTCTTTTGGCCGTGAAGATGGGTGGTAACACGCTAATACGTCCCTGAGCGAAAGCAATTTCGCTCAGGGACTTTTTTTGTCACGTTTTTTCAAGTAATTTAGTCAAACAGTATTTTTTAGAAAAAAGGAGATTTTTATCATGGCAAAAGTAGAAAGTTTTGAATTGGACCACACTAAAGTTAAGGCACCTTACGTCCGCTTGATCACCGTTGAAGAGGGCCCTAAGGGCGACAAGATCTCCAACTTCGACCTCCGCCTGGTGCAGCCTAACGAAAACGCCATCCCAACCGGCGGCCTGCACACCATTGAACACCTCCTAGCCAGCCTCCTGCGCGACCGCTTAGACGGCGTCATCGACTGCTCCCCATTCGGCTGCCGGACGGGCTTCCACTTGATTACCTGGGGTGAACACACCACCACTGAAGTAGCCAAGGCCCTGCGCGACTCCCTCAAGGCCATCAGAGACGATATCACTTGGGAAGACGTGCCTGGCACCACCATCGAAAGCTGTGGCAACTACCGCGACCACTCCCTCTTCAGCGCCAAGGAATGGTGCAATGACATCCTGAAGAAGGGCATCAGCGACGACCCATTTGACCGCCACGTGGTTGAAGACTAGTTTTTATTTTTAGGAGCAAAAATTATGAGAAGAAAGAAAAAGCAACGGCTCATCGCCGCCGCCATCGCCCTCGTCGTCATCATTGCCGCCTTCTTCGCCTTTCGCCTGACTTCTTCCCGGCAAATGGCCAAGAGCCAGACGACTACCATCACTGTCGGCTCTATCGGCCCTGATGTTCAAGTCTGGCAGCACATCGCCAAGAGCAGCCAGGCTAAAAAACTGGGCCTTAAGATCAAGGTAAAAGCTTTTACCGACGGGCCAAGCCTGCTGCGGGCAACCTCTGACGGCAGTATCAACGTCAGTGCCTTCGCCTCCTGGGCCTACCTGGAAGCTTACAACAAGTCAAAAAACAATGCCGGCCAGCAAGTCGCCCTGGCAACAACCTACCTGGAACCAATGGGAATTTATTCCTCCAAGTACAAAAAGCTCTCCAAGCTGCCTAAAGGCGCCACGATCGCTTTGGCCAACAATGCCGCCAACGAAGCCAGAGGGCTCCTGCTTTTGCAAAGCGCCGGCTTGATCAAGCTGAAAAAGAACTTTGACTCAGCCAGCGGCAACACCAACGACATTGTTTCCAACCCCAAGAAGTTCAAGTTCAAGCTGATCGACGACACCACCGGCCCGCGGATCATCAAGTCCGTTGACGCTGTCTTAATCGGCAACACCATCGCCTTGTCCGGCAACTTGAACGTGCTGAAGGACTCCCTTTACCACGAAAAGATTGACCAGAGCACCAAGAACAACATCAATGTCCTGGCCACTGCCAAGAAGAACAAGAACAATGCCACTTACAAGAAGCTGGGCAAGCTCTACCATAACAAGCAGATCCAAAAGTGGATCGCTAAGAAATACTCCGGCACCAAGGTCGAAGTCAACAAGCCGGTTTCCTACCTGACCGATTAAAAAAGCTGAGCCGTTTGGCCCAGCTTTTTGCTTTCCTACCTTATTAAACTAATTTTCCCTTGCAGTGATCAACCTCATGCTGGATAGTTTCCGCCACAAAGCCCGTAAAGGCCTGCTCATGCTCTTTTAAGTCCATATCCTGGTATTTGACCGTAATCTCTTCATAGCGGTCAGCCGGCCGCTCTCCCGGCAAAGACAGGCAACCTTCTTCTGCCAGGTAGTGGCCGGATCTTTTAACGATCTTGGGGTTGAGCATAACTATAGGTAAAAAGCCGGCGTTGACCGCGATAATCGCCTTGTTTACCCCAATCATGTTAGCGGCCAGGCCAGCGGCGGGCGGTAGGCCGTCAACGCTTTCCCGGTGGGCCAGCAGGGTGTCCAGCAGGTCCTGGGCTGCTTGCCGGTCACTGGCCGCTGCTTTAGCTGCTGGCTGGCTTAAACTGAGAGGGTCATGGATGATTTTTTGCACTGTCATTTTTCTTGCTCCTTTATTTGCTAAAACCAGTTTAAAGGGTCTAAGCCTTTTTGACAAATAAGGCTTGTGAAAAATTCTCAAGTTCACGAACTAAATCTAAGTCACCCACTGAGTATAGCGCTTACAAGAAAAATATTTGCTCAAATACTCACATTTTAGTTTTTTACCCGGAGATTTTGTGCTAAGATTATCAATGTAAGAGCAAGAATAACGGAGGGACAATTAATGACTAAAATTTTTGCTTACGCAATTCGTGAAGATGAAAAGCCATTCTTGAAGGAATGGGAAGACGCTCACAAGGACGTTGAAGTTGAATACACTGACAAGCTTTTGACTCCTGAAACTGCTGCTTTGGCAAAGGGTGCTGACGGTGTTGTTGTTTACCAACAACTTGACTACACCGCTGAAACTTTGCAAGCTTTGGCAGACAACGGCATCACTAAGATGAGCCTGCGTAACGTTGGTGTTGACAACATCGACATGGCTAAGGCTAAGGAACTTGGCTTCCAAATCACCAACGTTCCAGTTTACTCACCAGACGCCATCGCAGAACACGCTGCTATCCAAGCTGCCCGCGTCCTGCGTCAAGACAAGCGTATGGACGAAAAGGTTGCTCGTCACGACTTGCGTTGGGCACCAACTATCGGCCGTGAAGTTCGCGACCAAGTTGTTGGTGTTGTAGGTACTGGCCACATCGGTCAAGTCTTCATGCAAATCATGGAAGGCTTCGGCGCTAAGGTTATCGCTTACGACATCTTCCGTAACCCAGAATTGGAAAAGAAGGGCTACTACGTAGACTCACTTGACGACTTGTACAAGCAAGCAGACGTTATCTCATTGCACGTACCAGACGTTCCAGCTAACGTTCACATGATCAACGACAAGTCAATCGCTGAAATGAAGGATGGCGCTGTTGTTGTTAACGTATCACGTGGTCCACTTGTAGACACTGACGCTGTTATCCGTGGTTTGGACTCAGGCAAGCTCTTCGGTTACGTAATGGACGTTTACGAAGGTGAAGTTGGCGTCTTCAACGAAGACTGGGAAGGCAAGGAATTCCCAGACGCACGTTTGGCTGACTTGATCGCTCGTCCAAACGTTCTGGTAACTCCACACACTGCTTTCTACACTACTCACGCTGTTCGCAACATGGTAGTTAAGGCCTTCGACAACAACCTTAAATTGGTTGAAGGCAAGGAAGCTGAAACTCCAGTTAAGGTTGGCTAATCTAGCCGCTTAGAAATCCCTTTTTTAAAACTTACAGATTTTCTTACAACAATCTACTTAAAAATTACTTACATTACTTTACAAACACATACTTTTAAACTTATCCATTAAAAGCTAAAACGAAAACCCGCGGGGCCTTCTCACCCGCGGGTTTTTGCTTGCTTATTTGTAGAAGAAAAAAGTGTTGGATACTTGCTCTCAAAGTCATCCAACACTTTTTAATTTGCCAGCCTATTTTTTCGGACGCCGCCAAATTTTTTTGAAAAAATTTTTAGCAATTTTTGTTCTTTTTTCCTAATATATGCAAAAAGACTATATAACTGCCAATTCACTTTTTGGTATATTATATAGTCTTCCTTATAAATATTTTCAGTTTTTCATTTTAAAATTCAGCTTGGTCTGGATCCAGGACAGGCTGGCCGATCCCTTGCAGGCCATCCAGCTTGGCCATGTCGTCTGCAGTAAGTTCAAAGTCAAAGACTTCGGCGTTAGCCTTAATGTAGTCCGGGTGGACTGACTTCGGCAGTGGCAAAAAGTTATGCTGCAGGGACCAGCGGATCAAAACCTGAGCGCTGGACTTGCCGTACTTGGCCCCAACTGCCTTAATGGTCTCGTTGCCCAAAAGGCCACCCGTCCCTAAAGGACTGTAAGCCTCGCTCAAAAGGCCATATTCCTTGTTAGCGGCCGTTACTTCTGCTTGCAAGTCATTTGGGTTAAGGCAGATCTGGTTGACCACAGGCTTGATTTCTGCCGTCTTCAAAAGGGCTTCCAGGTGGTGGCGGCGGAAGTTGGAAACCCCGATCGCCCGGATCTTGCCGGCCTGAACAGCTTCTTCCATGGCCCACCAGGCTTCCGCGTTGCCCTCTGCCCAGTGGTCCCGGATGGCAACTGGATTTGGCCAGTGGATCAAGTACAGGTCCAGGTAGTCCGTGTCCAGCTTGAGCAGGCTGTCGTCAATAGCCGCCTTGGCCCCTTCATAGCTGTGGGACCCGTTCCAAAGCTTGCTGGTCACGAACAAGTCGCTCCGCTTGACACCGCTACGCTTGATGGCCCGGCCCACGCTGGCTTCATTACCATAAGCCGCGGCCGTGTCGATATGCCGGTAGCCGGCATTCAAGGCTGTCTCAACTGCTTCTTGGGCCACGTCCCCGTCTGGCGTCTGCCAGGTCCCGAAACCGATCACCGGGATCTTGACCCCATTGGCTAATTCGTAAGTATCTTCCAAACCATGCAAAGTCATTTTTTACCTCCTATCAAATACATCACTTACTTTTTGTAATTTAGCTTATTATAACAAAAATCCTCCCGTCCGGGAGGATTTTCTTACGCTAAAACTTTTTGAATCATTAGAATTGTTTTAATTATTCCAAGCTGGCCAGGCTGTCCTTCAGCTTCTTAGCGGAAGCTTCCAGCTTGCCTTGTTCGTCAGCTGGCAAGTCCAGAACTGGCACTTCTTCTACCCCATGCTTGCCAACGATTGACGGGTAGCCGATGTAGGTCCCCAGAGATTCAACGTAGCAACTGGTCGGGCCGTAGAACTTGGCGTCAGAGAAGACGGCTCTGGCCAAACGGACCGCGCAGGTAGCGACAGCGTAGCAGGTGTAGCCCTTGCCCTTGCCGACCATGAAGGCATTGTCCTTGCTCAAGCGGTCCATTTCTTCTTTCTCTGCTTCATTGAAGAGGTCCTTGGCTGGCCGGTTGTTGACCCAAACAGTTGACCAGGCCGTGAACTGGCTGGACCCGTGCTCGCCCAGGTTGAAGCCGGACACGTTTCTCGGGTCCTGGCCCAGCTTTTCCCCGACAACCCGCTGCATTCTGGAAGTGTCCAGGAAGGTCCCGGTCCCGAAGACCTGGCTCTTTGGCAGGCCAGTCACCTTTTGCAAGATGGAGGTTACCACGTCACAAGGGTTGGAGATGTTGATGATGACGCCCTTGAAGCCGCTGTCCTTGATCTTCTGGCCAACTTCAACCGCGTTCTTGGTGTTGATCGGGAATTCCGCAAAGCGGTCGCCTGTCTTGATTGAGGCCGCCACGTCACCAAAAGCGGTGATGATCAAGTCAGCGTCCGCCAGCTCTTTCCAGTCGCCCCACTTGACGTTGACATAGAAGTCGTTTCTGCCCAGGGTGTCGCGCAAGTCGCCCCATTCAGCCCGGCACTTGGTCTCATTCTTGTCCAGCAAGACCAATTCGTCCGCTACCCCGTGGGTAAACAGAATAAAGGCTGCCGTGGCCCCAACGTGTCCCATGCCGATCACTGCTACTTTTCTCATCAAAGATTCCTCCTTATTTTTAATATGTCATCAATCATTTTCTCATAATCAACAATAAAACAAGTTTGGCTAAAGTGCAAGCCTTACTTAATTAAAAAAGTTGGAACCTGGTTAAAAATTCAGAAAACAAAGGAAAAACAAAAGGACTTCCGCAAAAACGAAAGTCCTCCTGTTTAATCTGTAAAACTTAATTCCAGCGGCTCCTGGCTAGCACTTAAAGATACTGAGCTTGGACCGTTTCTCTTCAAGCGGCCCAGCGGGTAGAAGCCTTGGCTGTAGTTCTTGTCGCCGGCAAAAATCAAAAGCTTGTCACTAGCTGGATCATAGCCAATCTCGCCAGTCATGGCATGGGTCAGTTCCTGCATCTTAGAAGTCGGCAACTTGACCTTCTGCGTGCTGACAAGCAGGCCGTCCTTCTTGCTGGCCTTGAAGCTCAAGTCAATTTTCTTGCTCTTCCACTGCTTGAGCAGGCTGATTGAAGTCGGCGACTTAGGCAGGATGCCAGTAATCTTGCCCTTCTCGCCGGTCAATTTCACCTTCAAGTTCTTGAAGTGGTGGTTATCGGTTGACTTGACCGCCTTCCGGTACTCTGAAGTATCGAAAGCATCTGAACTGCTTTCCGCTTTCTGGCCACCGCTCGTGAAGGCCATAATCGCCGTACCGGCAAAAATGACCAGGATCAGAGCGATGATCCCTTTTTCTAATCTCTTCATATACACATACGCCTCATATACTTTATACTAAAATTCTTTGCTAAAAATTCTTTGTTTTTTCATCATCTAGTTTCTAATTGTAACCGAATTACAGCTTAATTTCCAATAAAATTGGACAATGATCCGCTCTTTCCCCAGTCGCGATCATTTCCGACTTCTCCACCTGGCCGGCCAGGCGGTTGGAAACCAGCCAGTAGTCGATTCTCCAGCCGGAATTGTTGGCCTTGGCCGTCCGCACCCGCTGGGCCCACCAGGAGTAGACCCCTTCCACCTGGCCATGGATCTGGCGGAAGGTATCCGTGAACCCCGCCGCCAAAAGCTGGCCAAAGCCCGCTCTTTCTTCATCCGTAAAGCCGGCTGAATGGTGGTTGTTTTCCGGGTGCTTCAAGTCGATTTCCTGGTAGGCGGCGTTAAAGTCCCCGCTGGCCAGGACTGGCTTCTTTTTATCCAATTCTTCCAGGTAGGCCCGGTAGCACTTGTCCCATTCCTGCCGGTCGCCCAAGCGGACCAAGCCGTTGCCGGCATTTGGCGTGTAGACCTGGGTCACGTAAAAGTCCGGGAATTCCAGAGTCAAAATCCGCCCTTCAAAGTCCATCGGCTCCGGTGCCCCGATTTCCGGCCGGGTCACTACCGGGTCCAGGCCCTTTTTGTACAAAAACATCGTGCCCGCGTAACCCTTCCGGGCTGGCTCCATGCTGGACCGCCAAACGAAATCGTATTCCGGAAAAAGGTCAGCCAGAGCCGCCTGGTGCTTCTTGCTTGGCCCGCTGGCCGGCAGCTTGGTCTCTTGCAAGGCCAGGACATCTGGATCCAGGTCATGCAAGTTTTTCAAGACCCCCCGGGTCATTTCCGCCCGCGGGGAAGTCCCCGTCAAGGCCGCGTTCAATGAATCAATGTTCCAAGAAATCAGTCGCATTTTATCTTCACTTTCTTCTTTTCTTTACTCTTTGTTGTTTTTACTCTTTATTTTTCTAGATCGCCAAAATTTCCAGGGGATAGCCGACCGTGTAGTCAGCCTTTTCCTTCTTCAGGCTGGCCGGGTCAAAAGCGCCCCAGGTGCAGGCGCAGGTCGCGCAGCCGGCGTTCTTCCCCATCCGGATATCGTACTTGGCATCCCCCAGCATAACCGACTCGCTTAAGTTCAAACCATGCCGCTTGACCAAAAGGTCGATTTCATCACTGGCCGGCTTGTGGTTGACCACCTCATCGGCCCCCACAAAATCAACGAACAGATCCAGCAGGCCCAGATTTTCCAGATTATGAGCAATTTCCGGGTGGGTCTTGCTAGAGCAGACGAAGAGCTGCTTGCCAGCCAGTTTCAGCTGAGTCAAGGTCTTCACGATCCCTGGAAAAAGGCGGACCTGGTCGTCCTCCAGCAGCTTGTATTCCGCCATGCTTTCCTCAAACAGGGTCTGGGCCAGGTCGCTTCTGTGCCCTTCCTGGGCCCAGCGGGCGATTGAAACGTCGATCGGGATCCCCATGGCCTGGTAGATGTCTTCGGTGCTTGGTACCTTGACTCCCCGGACCTCAAAGGCCTTCTGCACGCTGGCCGCGTAAATGTGGCGCGATTCACAGATCGTGCCGTCGAAATCAAAAAAGTAATTTTCCATTTTTCCCCAAGTCCTTCTTAAAGTCTACTTACTTTAAGTATACACGGAAACTAACGCAGAGCGGTCGGGGCGAAATCTTTTTTCAAGATCCGCTGGAACTGGGCGTAGTTGTCCACCTCAAAGAGGGGGTGAACCGGCAGGGTCTTCTGCCGGTGGCGGTGGTTGTACCAGATGCTGGCAAAGCCATAGTTTTCCGCCCCCATGATGTCAGAGGACAGACCGTCGCCGAAGAAGACTGTCTGGTTGGGGCTGTAGCCGCTTCTGGCGAAAAAGTAGTCAAAAATTTCCGCGTTCGGCTTCTGCACCCCGGCTTCCTGGCTGGTCACGACCAGGTCAAAGTAGTGTCTGATCCCGGCTAATTCCAGCCGGTGCTCCTGGCCAAACTGCTCCCCGTTGCTCAAAACCGCCAGGTTGTAGCCCAGTCTTTTGGCATAGCGGAGGGTGTCCTTGACCCCGGGCAGGAGCTTGTGGCCGGTGTGGAAGTAGCTGTGAAATTCGTCAGCGGTCTCCATCCCGTCGACTTCAACCCCGCAGTACTTTTTGATAATATCCGGGAACATGACCTCATAGAGTTGGTCCAAGGTCAGCTCGCCTTTCTCCAGCCGGCGCCAGAGGCCCTGGTTGTAGGCGTGGAATTCTTTTTCAAATTCGTCACTGATCTCCCAGCCATGGGATTTGAAGAGTTGAACCAGGGAGTCGTGGACCGTTGCTTCAGTGTCGAGCAAGGTGTCGTCAACGTCCAGGATAATTTGCTGATAGCGCATGTGGCCTCCTTATTTCCATTACATTGCTTGTTTCCATTAGGCGTATTAAGTTTCCATTATAGACAAAAAGCTAAAGCAGTGCAAAAAATTGCTTTCAGTTTATCTTAGCCCAGTTTTCCTTTTTCCACATCTTGGGCCTTACTCCTGTAAGTAACTACGATATATTGTGGATAACTTCTATGAAAGTTGTGTATATCTAGTGTCATCCCCGGTGCTTAGCCACTAGACCTGCTTTTAGGAGCCGCCGGCCTGCCCGTCTTCAGCGGCGCCAGTGGCGGCAAGGTCAGCCGCGGCTATTAAAAATAAGCTGCAAGAAAGCAGACAAAAGAAAAGACGAAGCTCTTCAACCGAGTTTCGCCTTTTACTTTGTTTAATTTTACCTTACTGCTGGTAAATCGTAGCCAGCTGCTGGGCCAAGTCGGGCTGCTTGAGTTCGATCTGGGGCACCAGTTCCATGGCATCGATTTTCCCACTGTGGATCCGGGAGATGTTTTCCGGGGTCAAGCCTTCCGTCTCAATGATTTCCAAAGCGGTCGGCAGCTTGTGGTACTTGTACATCTTCCCCCGCAAAGCTTCTTGCCGGGTCCCGTCCAGCATCCGTCTGAGCAGGTCCCGCAGTTCATCTTCCTGCTCGTCAGTGACAGTGAAGCCAATCAGGCGCAAGGACCGGGGCACGGCGTTGATGGTCTCTTCCACCGTCTTGCCGTAGCTGACAGAGTGCAGCTGAGTCAAGGCTTCAAAGAAGGCTTCTTCCAACCGGTCGTCGCTAAGGCCCGGATTGCTGTCTTTCAGATACTGGCGGTACTCTTCCGTCGCCGTGGTCCGTTCATAGTACCATTCGTTTTCCCGGCGCAAAAATTCATCCTTCTCCGGCACGTAATAGAGGCGGTTGTGCTGGAGCTTTTTGATCTGCTTGAAATCCTGCGGCAGGTCCATCAAGACCCAGTCGCCGTAAAGGTAGAATTCCTCATCCTCGTCTTCGCCGCGCTCTTCTACCAGCAGCTCCCCTTCACCAGCGATATTATAGTCCTGGTCGCTCTGGTCCAGCATGGTGAATTCCCAGAAATCGTCCTCGTCAATGTTGAGCAAGGGGTTCTGGTGGCTGAAAATATGGTACGCGTGTCTCAGCGGAATAATGCCGTACATGTTGATCATGGCGTAAAGATAGCGCCGGATCAGCAACTTGTTTTCTTTACTAATCATCTGTCTCACCTACCATTTTCGATAGATCTTTCCCTACTTTTCCTACATCCTATTATAGGCCTGCAGGCAAAAAATCAGTACATCAGCCGGCCAAATTCTTCCAGGCTGACCTGGCCGTTATCATCGACATTCAAGACCGTCATCTCGTTGTGCTTAGGCAAGTCCGTTCTGAGCTGCTTGCCCCCGTAGATGCAGGCCAGGCAGTGGATGACGCAGGCGTGGCCAACCAAAAGGATCCGCTCTGACTCATCATAGTTGACCAGATAGTTAATCCCCCGCTTCAGGCGGTCTTCAAACTCGCTCCCGCTTTCAGCATCCCCCTCCGGGTCAGCCGCGTGAAACAAGTCCCCGATTTCCCGCCAAGTGTAGCCGTCCTTGACCGCGTCAACCAGGCGGGGGTACTTGGTGGACTTGAAGGCCGCCGCTACCCCTTCCGTATCATGGAAGGCCTCGTAATAGCCGAAAAAGAGCTCCCGCAAGTCAGCGGTCTGGGTCATCTTGGTTGACTCCCAGTTGTCGTTTTCGGAAACGATGATCTTTCGGGTGTCAGCCGCCCGCTTCAAATCGCTGGAGGCCACCAGGTCAAAATGCTGATCCTTCAAGGCCTTCCCCATCCGGTGGGCGCCCTTGATCCCTTCTTCAGTCAAAGGGGCGTCAGACCAGCCCTGCAGGCGCTGGTACTTGTTCAAATAGGTCCGGCCATGGCGAACCACGTAGATCTTCTTCATTGTTTAACCTCTTCCTTGGGCAGCTGCTTCATCATTTCCGCTGCCAGCAATCGATAACCGCGCGGGCCGAAATGCAGGCCGTCGTCAAGCTCTCCCCGGCACAGGGCTTTCAGGTCTCCCTCCCTCAGCATAGCCGTGAAAAAGTCGGCATAGGCAAGCTGGTATTCAGCCGCGACTTCCTCCATTACTTTAGCATACTTTGCCAGTTTTGCGTTGGTCCGCCCCTGCTGCTTAGCTTCATCCACCGCCGGCCCGGAGACCAGGACGGTTTTGGCCCCGGGATAAAAGCAGACCAGGGCGGAGACAATGGCCTGGAGGTTCTTCCGGTACTGGTCTAGTGGTACTTGCTTATGGCTGGCTGCGTCATTAACGCCCACCATCAAGAAAAGCTGGTCAGCCCGGGGCCGCTTCAAGGCCAGGTCCCCTAACAGGGCTAAAAGGGCACCGGAATTGATGCCGGACACCGCCGTATTGTCGATTTCCAGATCTGCCTTTTTCTCTTTCAGGGTCCAGTTGATTCTAGGCTGATCCAGGCCTTCTTTTCGGGCAAAGATGCTGTCACCGAGTAATATAATTCGCATTTGTATCTTTCTATGTCAGCAAAACATTTGTTATTTTTTACTACTAATATTATTTTGAAAGCTTTCAATGAAAATGACGACCGTTTCGTGGTCTTGTCAACCAACACCGATTATATCGCCAAAATTAAGCAGCTGCAGAAGTTTGTGTTCCGCAACTACTCTGTTGGCGGAATCAAGGCCGGGATCTACTACTACACTAATCCCCGGGAAAGCATCAAGTCGGCCATCGACAAGGCCAGGAAGGCCCTCCAGTATACCGGCGATGACTTGACTCAACTATATGTCTGCTCGATTAACAACTTTGGTCATTACTTAGACATAAGACGAGAAGTAAAACATCAGCACCCGGACCAGCAATGTCATTAAGTTAAGACATTGACTTTGAACGGGGAATGCTTTAGGACACTCATCTAAGTTTGATGAGTGTTTTTTTTGCTTTTTGGGTATGACAAATAAGCAGTCGATTGACTGTTTTTTACGAAATTCGATAGTTTAAACTAACAGAACCTTGAAACCGTAGAGGTCTTGGATATTGTCTACCCTTTCGGACTGGATGATGA
>NZ_CALVGT010000047.1 GCF_944327175.1 uncultured Lactobacillus sp. | reverse complement strand
TACTTACGACATCATGTGTCCAAGAGCGCCACGGCATTGGCTTCATCTCCACTTTACATAGTAAAAGAAAAAGTGTTGAACGACTACTCCGTCGAGTAATCATCCAACACTAGATTAGTATGTTTTACTTTACCGATTTACTTTTTATCGTGGTCCGGATCAGTGTTCAAATCATCGTGAGACAACTTGCTTTCTTCAGTTACCTCGTTAGCATCATACAGGTCATGCTTAATCTTTGATGAGCTAATCTCCGGGGTTCTTGGCAGATAAACGACGTTGACACCTTCTTCTTTCAAGAAGTCGAACTTGCCCTTCCAGTCATCCCCCATGACAAAAGTGTCAATGTGGTATTCGTGCATGTCGCTGCGCTTTTGGTCCCAGTCTTTTTCTGGGATAACCAAGTCAACGTAGCGGATGGCCTCCAGCAGCTGCTTGCGCTGCTCATATGAGAAGTAGGTCTTCTTGTGCTTGGAATTCCAGTTGAACTCATCAGTAGACAAGGCAACGATCAAATAGTCGCCCTGGGCCTTGGCCCTTCTCAGCAGGTTGATATGTCCGTAGTGCAGCAGGTCAAATGTTCCATAAGTAATTACGCGTTTCATAATTGCTCCTTGTCCCCTATTTCAGGTATTCCTTGTAAGACTTGTCTGGATCAAAGATGACTGAGCCATGGATAGAGCCGCCTCTGACAAAGACATTCCACTTGCCATACTGCTTGGTCAGTAAAGGATCGTAATCCTTTGGAATCGGCAGGCTGAGTATCTCAAACGGCACTCTGACTGGATTTGCCACATACTTGCGCTGCCAGCAGCACTTTTCCGTTTCCAGCATGACCATCATGACTTCCTGGGTATCTTGGTCGTCATATTTGGTAATTTCCTTGGCAAAGCGGTCGTAGTAAATGTTGCGGCCTCTACTCCTTTTCTTTTCAAAAAAGAACTTGGTGTAAAGGAGAAACTTCTTCAAGCTGGACAGATTCTTATTCGGGTAGCCATTGCAGTAGTTGTAGAACTGCCGGGCCCGGTGCTTGAGCTGGTTGACGTTTTTGACAAAAGCCTGCCGCTCTTCCGGATCATCTGGCACATTGTCCAATGGGAAGATATCGATAAAAATCCCCTGGTTGAACTGGTAGTGGAAGTTCTGTTCAGACTTGAGGATGGCCGTAGTCATGGAATTGCGCAGCTGGGCGTGCCCCCGCATGGTGCCGGGGTCAGTCTCTTCAGTTTGGAAGAAGTAAGGCTCAGCGAATTCGTCCTTAGCAACTTCGCACAGACGGTCAAAGTCCTTCCGGTACATCATCAAATCGATGTCATCATCCCAAGGAATATAGCCGTGGTGGCGCACCGCCCCCAAAAGAGAGCCGCCTGACAGGTACCAGGGAATGTCATATTTCTGGCAGACCCGGTCCAGCTGGTCCAAGAGATCCAGTTCCACAGCCCAAATCTTCTTCATTTCCGAGCTGACCGTATAGTCGTTTCTGACTTCTTCTTTGAAAAAATCGTCTGAGAGCTTGAGCTTAATATTATCCATTGTCTTTTCTAAATTCTCCCTTATCCTCTGCCCAAAATCTTCTTAAGCAGGCTAACCGAGTCGTCCTTTAAGATAAACAAGGTGACCAGGTAAGTTCCAGCGCCTAAAACAAATTGGATGCCCAGCTTGATGATGCCAGGATGGCCAAACGGATTCAAGGCCAGGATCACTAGCATCATCAAAGTCCCAGCAATCAGCTTCTTCCAAATCACCTTGCCAATATAAGCCGGCTCCAAGTATCCATTGTCATGGTAAAGGTAAAGCAGACTGATTGTCAATTCCGCGATGATTGAGGCAAAAGTTGCCCCAGCACTGGCAAAGCGCGGAATTAAGAACAGGTTCAAGACAAAGTTGACGGCTGCCCCTATGATGATGTAAACAGCGCTTTGCTTCCGCAGGCCAGCCGGGTTGTAGTATTGCGAACCCAAGCAGTTGGAAATCCCGATAATCACGATCTGTGGGCTGAACAAGCGGAGCAAAAGCGCCACCTTATCCCAGCCATGACCAAAAAAGACGGGCACAAAGGTATCCGCAATTCCGAGCAGGCCAAAGCCGATCCCGACCCCGATGAAGAGGATGTAATTTATGGATCCTTGGATCCGCTGCTTGATTTCCTTTTCTTTTTTCTTAGCAAATAAGTAGGAAATTCTGGCCCCCAGGACACTGTTGACGGCGGTAAAGGTCACCGCCTTAGTCAAATTGATGATCTTGGTTGCCTGCTCATAGTAGGCATTTTCCGCATTGTTCTGGGTCATGAAGCCGATCAAGGTCTTGTCCATATAAGTATAGATGGAGGTGGCAATGGTTGGAATAAAGTAGATCAGCGTTTCATGGAAGTGCCGTTTCAAGTTGGCCAGTTTGATTGGAACTTTTACCACGAACTTATGCAGCTCCAGCCACATAGACATGGTCCCCAGCAAAGTCGTCCCCGTCATAATGAAGACATAAAGGTTGGTATCCTTAGGGCTCTTGACAAAGAGCAGGATCAAGATAACCCCGGCCACTTTGACCAAGGCGTTCTTGGTCACTGTGTACTGGAATTGCTCTAAGCCATCAAAAAACCAAGAGATGTCCAGCATAGTGTTGAAAAGGTTCAAGGTTAAGATAAGGAATATAACCCGGTAGTGGCTTTGAAAGCCCAGGTAAATTCCCCATAACAGCAGCATGGCCAGAGAGGTAAATACGCTCAGTAGCTCAATTTCCCAAAAAATCTGGCTCCGCTTTTTGACATCGTTGCGGTTGCGGGCAATTTCCCGCATCCCGTATGACGCCGTCCCCAAGGCCGCGACCAAGGAGAAGTAGGTCTGGATTGAGGAAGTCCAGCTGTAGGCCCCGATCCCGTCAGTCCCGATGACTCTGGAAACGTAAGGTGCCGTAATCAGCGGCGTAATGATTGCCAGAATCTGGTACAAGGTACTGATAACTATATTCTTTTTAACACTAGGATTCTTCATTAACGCTTCCGATCTGATACTACTTTCCCAAGTACATCTGGTAAACCTGCTCGGCAGATTCCTGCTTGTCATAACCCAGCTTGGTCAGCTGGCTAGCATATTGCCGGCGGTCCTGGCCGCTGGCCTGGCTGGCCACTTGCGCGATCAACTTAGCCCAGGCAGCCGGCTCGGCCTGCAAGTCTTCCCGGAAAATCAAGCCCTCAAAGTCCATTTCTGAGCTGATGACATCAGAAATCACGCATGGCAGACCGGTCGTCTGCGCTTCCAGCAGGGTTACCGGCAGTCCTTCGTAAAGAGAAGGCATGACAAAGGCATCCATGGCAAATAAGTAGTCTGGAATCTTGTCTGTAGACAAGATCATGGTCACCTTTTCCTCAAGGCCCAAGTCCTTGATCTTGGCCCGCAGGTCTGCTTCCCTTTCCCCGTTCCCGATCAAAAGCAGGTGGGCTTGCGGCTTGCTTTTGACCAGTTCATTAAAAATGTCTACCAAGAAAAGCTGGTTCTTTTGGTCAGCCAGGCGGCCGATATTACCCAGCAAGAGCTGGTCAGCCGTTAAGCCCAGTTCCTCTCTGGTTGCCTGCCGCTTTTCTTCAGCAAAAACGTAGCGGTCCCGGTTAATCCCATTGTGGATAATCTGGACCCTGCCTTGGTCTTTAGGATTAAAAAGCCAGGCAGCAGCCTCTTTTGAACAAGCCGCCAGATCCGTGGCATAGCGGGCAATCTGCTTGCGCTCATAGGTCACGAAGCCGGGCAGCTTCTGGATGCCGTGCAAGTGCTGCATGGCATTGTGGGAGTGGACAATCACGCGCTTGACGCCATTTTCCCGGGCCACCTTAGCCATATCATAACGGCTGGGCAGGTCAGTGTCGATATGAACCACGTCATAGTGGTGCTTTTTTAAAAACTGGTCAACTACGGCCACCCGGTTGCGGTGGCTCTCAAAAGAATTCCTTCCTGAATAGCGCAGAGGGTAGACATGGACGCCAAAAGCCTCTACAGCTGCTTCTTTTTCCGGAACGCTCTTATCTGGATCGAGCAGGACGTAATCATAGTCCACCCGGTCGTGGAGGGTCTTGATCCATTCGTATTCAACTGAGGTCACCCCATCGTAGTAGAGCATCCCCCGGATCAAAAGCACCTTCAACTTGTCACTCACGCTATCACCTGTTCTTTTACTTGCGTCTTACTTTTCTAAACTCTTAACGGCCTTTTCCAAGGCAGTCTTGGTAAAATTACCTGCTCTCAGCTGCTTAGCCACTTCTCTGGCATTAGCCGCGAAAGTTGCGTATTCCTCTTCCGTCACATTTTTTAAAACTTCCGGCAGGTCACGCAGAGAGTCAATGGTCAAGCCCAAATTCCTGCTCTTGATAAAGCTGGCTTCAGCTGCCTGGCTCCAGATAATAACTGGCAGGGCTGAAGCCAGATACAAGGAGAGCTTGTGGGGATTGTTGTAACGAAGGTAGTTGCCAAAAGGCCCGTCACAGGTCTCAATGCTGCTGCCGTCCCAGATCAAGCCAAAGCCGGAATTTAGTTGCTTGGGAATTTCATCGGCTGGAAAGGCTCCATGGTATTCGACATTCTTGTAGGCATCCAAAGTGAAATTCAGCCCGTAAAGGTTGAATTTGGCGTCGATTTTGCCGATATCGTTCAAATACTGGGTCTTACGGACATCCAGATTACCGGCGACAGAAACAGCCCGTTCAAACTTGACCTGGTTGATCTCGCCAGCCGGGATTAAGTAGTCAAAAATCCCCAAGGTAACCAGCTTCTCCGGCGCAACGCCGCGGCCTTCAAAGAACTGCTTCATGGAATCGTTATGAACAATCAAGCAGTCAGCATATTTCATCATCTGCTCAAAGTCGTCCGCGAAAAACTTCTTATAGAAGAATTGCCGCAGCTCTTCCACGTCGTGAACCAGGTAGATGAATTTAACCTTCTTTTCTTTCTTCAGCTTGGCCAGAGTTTCTTCCCGCTGCAACTGGTGATCCCGGGATGGTGCTTGGAAGAGGACGATAGAATCAGGTTCGATCTGCTTGTAGAGCTTCTGCCAGCTGAAGCGGTAGTGCAGCTGCCGACGAACCCGGGAAAGAGCATCCTTTTTTCCCGCACAGACCCGGACTAAGCGTAAGCTTTCAAAGCCCGCCTTTTCTGCGATCTGATTGATATCGGACGGAGCCTTGCCCAAGGCAGTGTCGTCTGAACTGAAAACTTCAAAAATCTGGTATTTTTTCATTAATCCTTGTCTTCCCCCAAGCTGAATTCAAATAGCGGGTGCTTTTCCCGCTTGTCTGCTGGCGGCGGAGTCATATAGTCCGGGCCGTAAAGGCGGGTCATATAACTTTCAATCCCGGCTGGCAGTTTGACTTTGATACCTTCGAAAGTTCCTTCCGTGGTCTTGCACATATTCTCCCGGCTGTCCATTTCTCCAAAGTAGTGCTTGCGGCCGCTGGGAATCGTCACGTACTTGGAGTTGTCATTTTTGCAGCCGGAATAAACCTTGTAGGTCCAGTGAGCGGCTGTATCCAAAGGAATAAATTTGAAGAAGCGGCCAATCTTGTACTTTTTAGCAAACGTTGCTCTGACTTCTGGCGTATCCTGGATTTCCAAGAGCTTTGGCAAGTAGTCATAAACCTTCCGGCAGCTGAGCAAGTAGCCAACCGCCAAGCTCCAGTAGCCTCTGAGCTTGCGGGCAAGGGCATTATCCGGAGTGTTTTCCAGGACAAAAATGTCAATGCAGATTCCGCAGTTCTCTCTTGGTTCAGCAACATCATTAAAGGTCCGGTAGGCCGTACCCTTCTTGATGAAGCGGCTGGCAGCTGCCCCATAACCCGGGGTAAGTTCCGGGGCAAGGAGCTTATAGCCAGTTCCTAATTCTTTATCAAAAACTTCCTTAAGCTTGTTGAAGTCTTTTCTAGGCATATTGACATCGATATCATCATCCCAAGGAATAAAGCCCCGGTGTCTGATCGTGCCCAAGACTGATCCACCGCTTAGGGTGTAGTTGAGGTCATACTTGGCGCAAACAGCCATGAAGTCCTGGAGCATCCCCAGCAGGGTCTGTTTCAGCTTTTTTAAATCTTCGCCTTCAACGTAAACTACGTGGTCGCTGTCCCCAAAAGCATTCTTCTGGGCCGCGAATCCGTCCTTAGTTCCTAATTTACTCATACAGCTGCTTCCTAAAATTCCTCATTAACAGCTTCCAAAGCAGCCGCGATGACCTGGTCCATGTTGTAGTACTTGTACTGGCCCAGGCGGCCGCCAAAGATGACCTTGGCATCTTCCTTGTCAGCCATTTCCTTATACTGAGCGTACAAGTCGTTGTTTCTGTCATTGTTGACCGGGTAGTAAGGCTCATCGCCCTTGTGCCAGTCGGCTGGGTATTCCCGGGTAATGATAGTCTTGTCCGGGTCACCCTTGCCAAATTCAAAGTGCTTGTGTTCAATAACGCGGGTATAAGGCGTTTCTGCGTCGGTGTAGTTGATCACGGCGTTGCCTTGGTAGTTACCGACGTTCTTTTCTTCAGTTTCAAAACGCAGGGACCGGTATTCCAGTTCACCCAAGCGATAGTCAAAGAATTCGTCGATCGGGCCAGTGTAGACTACCTTGTCAAACTTTTGCAGGTACTCATCCTTCTTGGCGAAAAAGTCAGTGTCCAGTTCAACCGTGATCTTGTCATCCTTGAGCATGTTTTCCACCAGCTTGGTGTAGCCGCCCTTAGGAATCCCTTGATAGTCGTCGTTGAAGTAGTTGTTGTCGTAAATCAAACGAACTGGCAAGCGCTTGATAATGAAGGCCGGCAGTTCAGTTGCTTTTCTGCCCCACTGCTTTTCCGTGTAGCCCTTGATCAGCTTTTCGTAAATGTCCCGACCGATCAAAGAAATAGCCTGTTCTTCCAGGTTTTGCGGCGTCTTGCCCACCATTTCAGAGCGCTGTTCGTTGATCTTGTCCATGGCTTCTTGCGGCGTCCGGACGCCCCACATTTGGGTAAAGGTGTTCATGTTAAAAGGCAGGTTGTACATCTTGCCCTTGTAATTTGCTACCGGGCTGTTAGTGTAGCGGTTGAATTCCGCGAACTGCTGGACATAGTTCCAGACTTCCTTGTTTGAAGTGTGGAAAATGTGGGCACCGTACTGGTGAACCTGGATGCCGTCAATTTCCTTGGTGTAGATATTGCCGGCGATGTGGTCGCGTTTTTCGATTACCGTAACTTCGTGGCCCCGCTTAGCTGCTTCACGGGCAAAGATAGCACCGAAAAGGCCGGCGCCAACTACTAAATACTTGCTCATACTTGTTTTGCTCCTTTTATTTAAAAGTGGGTCTGCTTCTTGCCAATGCCAAACTTGCGCTTGATCAGGTTGATCCCTTTCACTATCTTCTTTTCGCCGCCCAGCTGGCCCCAGGTCATCTCAGTATAGTTCTGCTTGGTCGTGTAGAGCCAGACGTCCATCAATCTTTCAGAAATATAGCCATAGACCCGCTGATCCTGGACTGAGTAGCCGGAAATATCGATTTGTCCTTCCAGCTCGCTAAGAACGCTGAAGATGAATTCACAGTAATCGTTAAACTGCTCCTTCTTCATGACGAACATGTTAAACATGTGGGCACTGCGCCGCTTCATCATCATGTCAAAAGCCGGCAGATAGTCTGGATAGTCTGCCGCGATAATTTCAAGGGTCTTGTCCAGTGGCTCTGCCGGATGGGCATGAACATAGTGATCATAGTTGCTCTCAATGTAGTAGTTCCGCTTAGTTGGAACAATTACGTCATATTTTTCAAGTAATTTGGCAAAGTCGGCTTCCTTGGCAACATTTTCCAAACTAAAAGGCTTCTTAACATAAAAATAGCGTCGATAATGGACCAGGCCCACTGCATCAACGTCCTTTAAGTTTTTCCAGGCCCAGTAGATCCCCGTCAGTTCATTATAATAGGGGTTCTTGGCCGAAATGTTTTCACCAGCATCATCGCGCTGGTAATCGATTCCCGGCTTGTAGTTCTTGACCGCACCGACCAGGACTGGCAAATAGACAGAGTCAGCCGGCATTGGAAACTGCTTGTGTGCCGCGACTAATACTTTAATTTTCACTAGTTTCCCCCTGTTTTAGTAAGCTCCTTCTTTTTTGAAGATGCTGAAAATTGTTTGGAAGAAAATTTTTACGTCATATCCAAAAGAGATATTGTCAATGTATTCCAGCTCAACGTCGCAGCGCTCCGGGTAGCCGATGTTGCTCCGGCCCGTTGCCTGCCAAAGGCCCATGGCACCTGGCCTGACCGAGAGAAACTTGTCCTTGTGCTCACTGTATTCTTCCAGTTCTTTTTCCACCACCGGGCGGGGGCCGATAATGCTCATATCACCCTTGAGAATGTTGACGAACTGCGGCAGCTCATCAACTGAAGTCCGCCGCATCCAGCGGCCAATCGGGGTGATTCTTGGATCTTCATCAGCCAGCAGCTTGTAGTCATTGGCTACATACTTGGCATACAAATCAGGATCGCTTTTTAAAATTCCCTCCGCGTCCATTCGCATCGAACGGAATTTGTACATCATAAAGGGCTTGCCGCCCTTACCGATTCTTTCTTGGGCAAAAAAGGCTGATCCGCCGTCCTGGCTCTTAATGATCAGAGACAGAATCAAGAAAATCGGCGAGAAAACTATCAGAGCCAGCAAGCTGCCGACAATGTCCAAGAATCTCTTTATATACTTGTAGGCGCCCAGTTTTTTCTCGTAATTGGACGATTTCTCTTTTTTACTCATTTATTACCCGTACAACTTAATAACTAAACAATTTTGGCTGTCTTTTACACAAAATTGCATTTGCTTTAACACATTTGCTAAAGACACCACTAACCGTATTGTAACTAAGTATAACATCTTTTACTTGTATTGTGCACTATCAATAACAGGCTATAGCTATAAACAAAAATGCTGGATGATCACATCCAGCATTCTCTAAATTATTTGCAATTACTGAACTGACTTTGTCTTCAAACCCATGGCTTTTCTGATCAAGTCACTGATTCTTTGCCGTTCAGCCGTAGATACATTCTGGTAAGATACGCCATCCTGCATGAAACCAGTGCCGTGGGTATAGTCAGTTACGACATTTTTCGTGGCTGGCAAGTACGATGTTGCCAGGGAAGTCAAGTCACTGAAGGTCAAGTCGGTTTGAACCTGCTTGGACAATGATGAAACAAAGCTGGTGTTCAGCAGTGTCTGGGCTGATTCGGCCTTCTTGACCAGGGCCTGCAGCACTTGCCGCTGCCGCTTTTGCCGGCCGTAGTCACCTTCTGGATCATCATACCGCATCCGGCTGTATGCCAGAGCCTTAGCCCCGTCCATGTGGGTCATCTGCCCCTTGGTGAATGTGTAGCCTTCGTAGCTGAAGCTCAGAACCGGTGCGATGTCAACCCCGCCAACCTTGTCGACGATGGTCTTAAGCCCGCCCATGTTAACCAACACGTAGGCATTGATCGGGATGTTGAAGTATTTCTTCAGTACCTTAGCAAGTTCACCAGCATTACCGTATGCATAAGCTGCGTTCAGCTTAGACGGTGAGTATTCCGGATAATCCGGCAGGTTGACTTGAATGTCACGTTCGAAGCTGACCAGGGTGGTCTTCTTCGTCTTTGGGTTCAAGACCGCGACCATGATGGAGTCGGTCCGGCCTTTGTATGTTCTGCCCAAAGCCCCGGTGTCAGTCCCCATCAAGAGGACCGCCAGCGGCTTCTTGTTACTGATAACGTCGTTCTTACTCCCGTTTTCCGCGCTGCTGATCCCGCCTGAACGGTAAGCAGTATTGGCCGCGTTCTTAACTGAACTGTATTCATACCAGACAAAGCCAGCCAGGCCAACCACAAGTACCCCAACGACAATCCAGAAGATCCGCCAAAACTTGTTACGCCTCTTGCGTTTCTCGGTTCTTGTATTTAACTTTTTCTCATTCACAGCTTTTCACCATATGTCCAATCTTTAGAATAGATGTAATAGTTTCATTATATATAAAAACTCCGGGTCTGCACCAGACAAATCCTCTTTCTTCTGTTTTTTTAAAAAAACTTAGACAAATGCCTAGCTAACACTTCAATTCTAGCAGATCTCTCCGCCATTTAAACTCTATTGATAAAAAGCCATACACAAAAAGAGGAGTCAAAGATCGGCCCTTAACTCCTCTGTAATTTTTTATGATTAGTATCCGGTACCACTGTTTTGACCGTACATATTTTGACCGCTGTCCCGCGTGCCGTAACCATAATTGTAAGTGGAATTAGAATTATAGTTAGAACCATTTTTTGAAGAGTATTTTCACATCTTGGTCAAAGAAAAAAATCCCGCTGACGCGGGATTTTCTGCTTACTTGATTTTAGAAGTTTGCGGACTTGATGTACTTACCACTAGCTACTGCGTAGAACTTCTTACCTTGGAAGATCACAACGGAGCCGTAAGTGTACTTCTTTCTGCCCTTCTTTTGCACACCCTTAAGTGCCTTGACCTTCTTGCCCTTCTTGACATAGATGTAGGCATTCTTCTTAAGAGTCCGCTTCTTGCCGACAGTAATGTTGCCGGCCTTAATGTATTTGCCGTTGCTGAGCTTGTAGTAAACCTTGCCCTTGATGATCCGGATACCGACAGACTTGGTGTACCGGCCCTTCTTGTAACTCTTAGCCTTAGTCTTCTTGCCCTTAGCTGAGTAAAGTGCAGCGTTGTGCTTCAAGCGGATGTAAGTACCAACCTTTTGGTAGCTGATCTTGGCACCTGAGCGCTTGTCAAACATGTACCACTTACCGTTGATCTTTTGCAGGCCATACAGCATTTGGCCGGTCTTAGGGCTGTAGTAGACAGTCTTCTTTTGGCTGGCAATATACTGGAAGCCAGTCTGCATTACGCCGGTCTTCTTGTTGAACATGTACCACTTGCCATTGATCTTAATTTGGCCGACAACTCTTGCACCTGAACCTGGAGCGAAGTAGTAAGTCTTGCCATTGATCTTTTGCATGCCGTAGAGCATGTGGCCGGTAGTTGGGTCGTAGTAGACAGTCTTATTTTGGCCAGCCAGGTATTGGAAGCCAGTCTGCATTACGCCATCTTCCTTGCTGAAGAGGTACCAATAGCCGTCGATCTTGATTTGGCCGCCAAACCGGGAACCTGAACCTGGAGCAAAGTAGTAAGTCTTGCCGTCAATCTTTTGCAGGCCATACATCATGTGGCCAGTAGCTGGGTCGTAGTAAACCGTCTTGTTTTGACCAGCCAAGTATTGGAAACCGGTCTGCATTACGCCATCTTCCTTGCTGAAGAGGTACCAATAGCCGTCGATCTTGATTTGACCGCCAAGCCGGGCACCTGAACCTGGAGCAAAGTAGTAAGTCTTGCCGTCAATCTTTTGCAGGCCATACATCATGTGGCCAGTAGCTGGGTCGTAGTAAACCGTCTTGTTTTGGCCAGCCAGGTATTGGAAACCGGTCTGCATTTTGATTGAGCCGTCATCGGTTGAATCGTTGTACAGGTACCAGTAGCCGTCCTTGTTAACTTGGAAGCTGAAGCTGTCGGTTGACCGCTTTGCTTCCTTTAAGGATGCAGCTGCCAGTTCTGGCTTAGGACTGTTTTCGTTCCAGTCCCAAACACCTTGGTCAGTAACTGAGTTAGCCAAGACAGTCGTCTTGTCGCCATCAATCAGAACCAGGAAGCTTGGCCCAAGAGTTGAGTTGAGACCTTTGCCGGCAATTTCACCCCGGTTACCCATGTAGGCGTTAATCAAAACAACGTGGTTAGCGAAGTAGTCCTTGTCGTAAGTTACTCCGTTAACCGTAATCTTGTCGCTATTCAAGTTGGCAGGGTTGATCTTGACTACGTAATATGAGTAGGTAGCAGTCCGCCAAGTTGATGGTACAGACGCGCCAAGTACCAAACCGTCACCGTTCAGAGGAATGTAGTCGCCGTCTACCTTGTCAGAAACAAAACCAAGCATAGTAACGTTATCACCAACGGCAATGTTGGTCTTAACGGCTAAGTCAGTATCTGAAGCGTGGTTAACCCGGCCGTCAATAAACAGGTAGTACTTACCATTCAGCTTGATCAAGTCAGGACGTTCAATTTCGTCACCGGACAGAACAGTCTTAACAAGCGGCTTGTACAGAACTTGCTTGCCATTTTCGTCAGTAGCTACCTTAGGATTCTTAGGGTCGCTCATATCAAGCTTGAGCAAACCGATAGCACTGTTACTTACGGCTGCTCTGGTGTTCATGTCGGTGCTGTTGAGCAACTTGAACAATTCACTTACGTTGTAAGCCGCGTTGCCGCCGTATCTGCTCCAGTCATACAGGTTATCAGCACCTTCTGGGTCGTCACCGAGATCACCAGTAGCAGTTTCAAAGGCCAGGTAGTAAGTACCGTCACTGTCCTTGAAGACGTGGCCGTCACGCATTTGCGGGTTGTTGGCACCGCGGTTTTCGCTGTTCTTCCACTGTTCATAGTTTTGGTAAACAGTACCATCACCGATAAAGAGAATGTGGTCGTTTTCAGTGTTCTTAATGTAAACACCGTCAGCGTTCTCGCCAATGTTAACCGTGATAGTGGCAACTCTTTGGTTGTTGCTTTCTTGGGCGAAAACGTTAGCATAGAACAATTGGATTGAGCCATCAGCGTTAAGCATAGCTGAACCGGACCATTGGCCAGCTTTCGGGTCATTGTTGTAGCCAAAGATTGAACCGGCAACCTTCCAGTTAGCAAAGTTGTTGTCACCATACTTGTTGTAAAGCAGGTACAAGTGGCTGTCGCTCTTGTGCGGAATCCCCATCATGGCCACAGCCAGCTGGTAGCCGTTCCAGTTTTGCACGTAGCCTGTTTCTGGATCTTGAACTGGCCAGGAGTCCCAAATGTCCATGGTTGCGTCTTCGCCAGTTTCAGCGTCCTTGACCTTGTCTAGGCCAGGCATGTTGACAACCTTTTCCCCCTTAAAGAGCGGGATTTGGGAGCTACTGTCGCGTTCAACGATCTTCTTGGTGATTGAGTCGTAGTCCTTCAAAGTGTACTGACTGTCTTCAGTCTTGTTCAGAACCATCTTGTTCAAGGCAGCGATCTGCGTGTCTGTCAGCTTGTCCAGTTCCAAAGTGCTGCCTTCTCTCAAAGCAGCAGCCACGATCTTCTTGCCAGTGTCATTCAGTTTGGCGTAGTTGTCCTTGGCAGCTTGCGTGGTCAAATAGCTGTTGATAACTGAGCCTTCGCCAATGTTTTCGTTTGAAACATCTTCACTGACGTTTTGCTTCCCAAGTTCTGAAGTTTCATCACTGGAGGTATTACCAGTAGATGAGCCTGGGTGAGTCTGGGTGTTGTCGCTAGATGAACCTGGGTTATCCGTCGTGTTCCCAGTACTCTTAGTATCAGTCTTAGTGCCGGTGTTGGTACCAGTTGAACCTGGGTTGGTTGGGTCCGGAGTACCAGCGGTCGTACCGGTTGAACCTGGGTTAGTTGGGTCCGGAGTGCCAGTGGTCGTGCCAGTAGTAGCTTGGTTGGTGTTGGCAGTCCCGTTATTCGTGGTATTGGTGTTGTTAGTGCCGGCTGCGGTATTGTTATTAGTTGCAGTCGTAGTATTAGCTGTAGTAGTCGTAGTAGTTGCTGCAGTAGTGTTAGTCGCAGCAGTAGTGTTGGCGGTAGTTGTGGCTGCAGTAGTTGTGGCTGCAGTAGTTGCTGCCTTGGCTTCAGTCGTTGCCTTTTCAACAGTATCAGCCTTAACAGTTTGTGCCTTGCCCGCGCCAGCAAGCAAGCCGATGGTCATTGCTGAGAGCATCAAATAATCCTTGCCGAACAGGCCGCGTTTCTTTTCTTCCTTTTTCATAACCTTAAGTTTTTCCTCTAAAAAACAGTCTATCTATTACTTAAAAATATAGAATATTTGCACATTTTACTCAGCCAGCTAACAAGCACACTGAGCAATACGTTTATTTTACAACATTTCTTTCACATTTTTTGTAATATTCCTTCTGACTTATCTATTTAAAGAGGAAATCGCTTTACTGCGACCATTTTTCTCACTTTTAGCTTAAGAAATTAAGCTTTGTTCATCTTAGACCGTTCAGTTTGAATTTTTACCTACCTTCTTTATCCAATCATGTTAGAATGGCAAAGTTGTTTGTTCTAACACTAAAGTGATTTTGTAAAGAAGAGGAATTTCCGTGAAGAAAGCAATACAAAAATTAACGGCCCTCCTGCTGGCTTCAGCCAGCTTCCTCGTGGCCAGCCCCGCAAAAGCTAGTAGCCTGGCTGACCGCAACTACCAGGGGCAAAAAGTTATCACCGTCAACCGGAACCGGCCAACTTTTTCCAAAAAGACCCTGTCGACTAAAAAGGGGGCCTGGCAGAGCTACCATAAGCTGGACTCTTTAAACCGGGCTGGGGAAGCCGATGCCCTGCTGAACAAGCGGCTCATGCCGACCAAAGCCAGAGAGCCCCTTTACTGGAACCCGACTGCCTGGCACAATAAGAAGATCTCCGGCGGCTGGCTCTACAACCGTAGCCACCTGATCGGCTACCAGCTGACCGGGCAAAACAACAACCCCAAGAACCTAATCACCGGTACCCGGCAATTAAACGACCCGGGCATGCTCAAGTACGAAAACCAGGTGGCCAGCTATCTCAAATCATCCAGCCGCCACTACATCCGCTACCGGGTCAAGCCAATCTTCCGCGGCCGGGAACTCCTGGCCCGCGGGGTTGAGATAGAGGCCCAGGCCACTGGCTCCAACGCTGTCCGCTTCCACGTCTACATCTTCAACGTCCAGGACGGCGTCAAGCTCAACTATTCAAACGGTACCAGCCTGGTTACCGGCGTGGCGAGAAAGTCTGCCAAGAAGACCGTTGCTAAAAAATCAACTTCTTCTAAAAAGAAGATCAAGACTTCCACTACCAGCCGGATCGTCGGCAACCGCCGGTCTAAGATCTACCACGTTCCAGGCCAGGCCGGCTACCACATGAATTCATCCAATGCGGTCTACTTCCGCACCGAAACAGAAGCCAAAAGAGCCGGCTACCGCCGGGCCCTGCGCTAAGGCATATTTCTTGATTTTTTGCAAGGGCCTGTGTAATATTGGCATTAGGAAAAGGCAAGAGAGATGAACCTACCTTTTCCTGTAAAGGTTTTATATCATACTCTTTTCATATTGCATTTTTACACACATACTCTTTTATCTTATTTGTACAGTTTTGATACAATATATTGGCATATTAGGCGATTCATATTTAACACTTCTAACATCTTTCGCGTTTTTACCGATTCCTTTCTATTCATAAATGCATCGAAGCGCCATATCATATGCCATCCCCCTTTTACACATCTATTTAAAGAGGAGTCCCAACTAACTTGGGGCTCCTCTTTCGTTTTATTCTGCTTTCTTCTTGCTGGACTGCTTTTCAGCTTTCTTGCTCGTTTGCTTTTTCTTCTTTTTCGTCTTCTTCACCGGCAACGGGCTCTCTTCCAGCTTCTTGAAGTGGGCCTGGCTTCCGATTTTTTCTATTTTCCCCCGGTTTCCCTTAAACCAGTAAACGCCGCTGGCGTCTGCAAAGAGGCAAACCAGGTTAGAACCCGCGTAAGCGCCGGTCAAGCTTCCTTCCGTCTTGCCAATCGCCACTTCTTTGCGGTAAAAGTAGCGCGGCTTGGCCCCGCCCACCGGGAAATAACTGGGCAAGCCGCTTAAAGTAACCCGGCCGCTGGCTGCTACCGCCAAAACCAGCAGGTCACTCACTGCCTGCCTGGTCTGGTTGTCGATCTCCAGCTGGAGCTGGCCGCTTTTTTTCTCCGTCTCCCAGACATTTAATCCCGCGGCCGCGCCGGCTGCTGGCAGGTCCGGGTTGGCCTCTTTTAGTGCCCGGTTCTCCTTGGCCAGGCGGGAATTTTTCTTCTTTAAACTGGAATTGTCGCTCGCCAATTTGTCCAGCCGCTTTTTTACGCTGGAAGCTTCACTGCTGCTAGTCAGGCTGGCCTGGTAGAGCTGGCCGGCCAGCTGGCTGTTTCTCTGGGTCTGCTTGGCAGCTTGTGCGCTCAGCCAAACGCTGGCCCCCATGGCGGCAAAGCCCACGACCAGGGCCAAAACCGTCAGCCAGGTCAGCCAATTTTTCTCCTTCATCGTTCTATCCCCCTTATTTTTCAAATATCACTCTTTCATTATACTACTTCAAATGAAAAGGCTTCCACGATCTTGGATAAAAGAAAAAGACGGAAACTTCCCGCCTTACTGAGCATCGCGCTCGGAAATATCGCAGCGCATCAGCTTCTCAATGATGTCAATATATTCTCGCGGCACCTGCTGGCCCAGATAGGTCAAACGGACATCGCGGTCGGTCAAGTCGACCACCTTGCGGTCTTCCTGCCCCTCCTGTTCTAGCATTTCTACCGGCAAACCGGCCAGAATACTGTTTCTAGACACGCCAAAAACATTCGCTATCTTCTCAACGGCCTTCATCCGCGGCACCTTGCGGCCAACCTCCCAATTTGAGATTGTCTGCTTGCTTACTCCCAAGGCCAAGGCCAGCTCCTGCTGGCTCATCCCCCGCCGCCGGCGCAGGTCTCGCAAATACTTGCCAATCATGTTCTTTTCCATCCAAAGTCACCACCTGTCATAAGCATAGCATAAGTTGTAATAAAATGAAATGTTTATGAGAAGTTTTTGCGTTTTTTGAGAAAAGAACATATCAGATAAAAAAGAAGCCTGCTTCCGCAGACTTCTTAATTAACTTTCTTACTTGGTCATTTCTGACTTCTTTTCCCGCAGCATCAAGGCGTCAACGGTTTCCCGGGCGTCAGCACCGCGGTTGACCACGGCGTCAACGGCGAAGACGATCGGCATTTCCACGTCATACTTGTCAGCCAGTTCCAAGGCAGCTGGAATGGCGTTGATCCCTTCAACGACCATACCAACTTCCTTCTTGGCTTCTTCAGCGCTCTTTCCCTTGCCGATCAAGTAGCCGGCATTATTATTTCGGCTTTCCTTGCTGGTAGCAGTAACGATCAAGTCACCCATGCCGGCCAGGCCGTCAAAAGAATCTTCCTTGCCGCCCATCTTGAGGCCCAGGCGCTTGATTTCCGCCATCCCGCGGATGATCAAGGCAGCCCGCATGTTGTCCCCGTAGCCCAGGCCTGAGCAGATCCCGCTTGCCAAAGCGATTACGTTCTTCAAAGCCCCGCAGAGCTCAACACCCAGGCGATCAGAGTTGGTGTAAACCCGCATGTTCTTGTTCATGAAGACGTCCTGGACCTTTTCAGCCACGTCCTGGTCTTCACAGGCGGAGACAATGGTGGTTGGCAGGTCCTTGGCAACTTCTTCCGCGTGGGTCGGGCCAGACAGGGCAACGTAGTGGACATTGCCATGCTTGCCGTCCTTGTTTACTTCGTCAGCGATAACTTCAGTCAAAGTTAAGAGGGTGTCTGGTTCGATCCCCTTAGCCACGTCAACGATGATCTGCCCGTCTGGAATAAAGGCAGCGGCAGTCTTGGCAGTTGAGCGGACGAAGACTGATGGTACGGCGAACAGGATGATGTCCTTGTCTTGGCAGGCTTCCGCGATTTCCT
The DNA here is from genome assembly GCF_944327175.1 of uncultured Lactobacillus sp. Classification (GTDB taxonomy): domain Bacteria; phylum Bacillota; class Bacilli; order Lactobacillales; family Lactobacillaceae; genus Lactobacillus. The sequence goes on along the minus strand of NZ_CALVGT010000047.1, from coordinate 4,682 downwards.
TGGTAAATTTAATTTCGTCAGGAATAACCATACCTGGCAGGTTCTTCTGGCGACGAGTTCTTGAGAGTTCGTCGACTTCTTGCGGCAGGGCTGACCAGACGGTCACTTCACGACCAGAGTTGCTGAGCATCCTGGCCAGTGCCATGCCCCAAGTACCTGCTCCCAAAACACCGATTTTTGCCATATTATTACCTCACTTAGTTTGTTGATTCCTATTCGCGGCGGCAAAACGGCCGCCACTGATCTAACCTATTATAGCACTCAGCCGGCAACTTTCTCTTTGCCCCCAGACTAATTATTAAAAAATTAGCTTTAACTGCACAAAAAAGACGTTTCCCAATTGAAACGTCCATTAGAGAATAGCTATATTAAAAAGTGTAAGCAAAAACAGCTATGCATTTATCTCCAAGTGAAAAACTCAAGAGTTTATTAAAAGTAACCGCTTACTATTACATAGCTTATTGTATGATGTAAAATAGTCTTTGACAATAGTTTTCGTGAATTTAAACATTTTTATGCACTTTTTTAAAAAGTTGAGCGATTTTTTCTAATCGCTTTCTCAGTTATATAACATTTTAACGTTTTGTAACAATACCATCCGATATAGTATACTAAAGAATAGGATTATTTTTTCCCAATTTGGATAATGCCTATCCAACGATATTATAATTGATATGAAATTATATCATAGCAAAAACAAGGTGTAATTCAGCAATGTTTAAACAGCTTAGGAAAGCAAATCAAAACGACTACTTGCTCATCGCGGCCACTTTAATTTTGTTAGTCATCTTCAATCTCAGCTTGCTCAATTACGTCCAGGAACAGCAGAAAGCTTCCGAGCGCGACCAGGCCCAAGCTCTGGCGACCGACTTCTCCCAGACCTTGAAGGGTGAGATCAAGAGCGCCTTGACCCTGTCGACAACTTTGAAGGAACTGCTTTTGGCCGGTAATGGCAAAGTCGAGAACTTCTCCACCGTGGCCAAGGACCTTTTAGAAGAAAACGAAGCGGCCAGCAACCTGCAACTGGCGCCTAAAGGGAAAGTCACTGAAATCTATCCTTTAAAAGGAAACGAAGCAGGCAAGATCAACCTTTTGACCGACCCGGTCCGCGGCCCTCTTTGCCGCTACGGGATTGCCCACCAAGTCACCGTGACCCAGGGACCGATTCCCCTAAAGCAAGGGGGAAAAGGTGTGATTATGCGGACGCCGATTTTTATCAAGAGAAAGGGCAAGAAACAATTCTGGGGCTTTGCCATCGTAGTGATGAGGATCCCCCAGACCGTCTCCTCAACCGCGGCTAATCTTAAATCAGCCGGCTACAGCTATGAATTAGAAAAGCAAGTTTCACCCTTAAATACAAGTTACAAGCAAGTCATGCAAAAGGGCAGCCTCCACGAGCCAATCACCTACAGCTTCACGACTGCTGACAACAGCAAATGGCTCTTGAAGCTGGCTCCGGTCAAGGGCTGGCTCTACAACAAGTGGAACTGGTTCATGGGCTATATCGTGATCATCGACTTCGCCATTGCCGTCCTCATGCTCTGGGTGATCAACCGGCGAATCAGCGGACGAATTCTGGAAAGAGAAGCCACCCTGGACCCCTTGACTCAGGCCTACAACCGGCAGGGCTTCGACTGGAAGCTGGCGAGCCTGTCAGCCAAGAAGCAGCCGGAGACCACGGTAATCATGCTGGACATCGACGACTTCAAATCGATCAACGATGTCTTTGGCCACCAGACCGGGGACGCGGTTTTAGTCCAGCTGACTAAGAACTTGAAGCAATGTTTCGGGCCAAACGCTATCATCGGCAGAAACGGCGGAGACGAATTCGTAGTGGCTCTTCCCGGCAAAATGAGCGACAACCGGTCTGCGATCAAGAGCCTATCCGTTTTAAAGCAGGAAGCGGAAAGCAACGGAGAAGCAATTCCTTTCTCCGTTTCCATCGGCTACAGCGAGTTCCCGGGCCAGGCCAAGGATTATGAAGAGGCCTTGAGGTTCGCCGACGCTGCCCTGTATGAGGTTAAAATTACCGGCAAGAACAATTTTGCCAGCTACAAGTCCAGCCTGTCAGAGAAAAAGCAACACAACCGGCTGGGACTGGGTTTAAGGGCCCTGGCGGCGGGCGACCCGACCCCCCTTTTGATCATGCAGATGGATACTAAAGAAGCCATCTACGTTAACAAAAGCCTGCTGGAACTCTTTGGCTGCGAATTGTCGTCAGAATTCTACGACTATTACGGCCAGTCCCTGCTCAACTTGATTTCCCCAGGCGATCGGGCCCGGGTCAAGGAGGAGTTTACCGACTTTGTCGAGTCGGCGGTTAATGAAGAGCGCTTTAGGGGCGACTGCCAGATTTTGACGGCAGATGCCCGGACCTTGCGCGTCTTCTGCGACATAAAGTATTCTGTCAATCAGCGCTATGGCGCCTTGGTTTACATCAGTTTCGTCCTTAATTAACGGAGACAGAAAAATGGCTGAAGAACAAGAAAATAAGCTGAACATCCCCAACCTGCAGATCCTGGGCCAGGACGACAGTCCCCTTTTTCAAGGGGCGGGCAGCGATGCTAAGAGCGTGACCTATCCTAAGAAGTTTTCCAACCACCCTGGCTTTAAGCAGGTCTTTCAGCCGGGCAAATTGACTTTCGGCTTAATGGCCCCTTTTAAGGGTTACCCGGACAGCCAGATAGCAGATGTCAGCGACCTTTTCGACTACGCTAAAGCGGCAGAAGCTGCTGGCTTTGACGCCTTGTGGATCAGAGATGTGCCTTTTTATGACCAATACTTTGGAGACGTAGGCCAGGGACTGGACCCGATCGCGACCCTGGGCGCATTGGCCATGACCACAGACAAGATTGTTTTGGGGTCTGCCGGCTTTATTTTACCAGAGAGAAACCCGATCTACGTGGTCCAGGCCGCCGTGTCAATCGACCGGCTCAGCAACCACCGCTTCCTGCTGGGCTTAGTCAGCGGGGACCGGAAGAATGAGTTTAAGGCTTTTGGCCGGGACTGGAATGAGCGCGGCGAGATCTTCAGAGAAGGCTGGGACTTGACCAAGAAATCTCTGACACATCCCAACCGCCTGCACTTCAGCGGCAACTACTACGGCAAGCTGACCGGGTCTTTGAGCATCGTTCCTCAGCTTGAAGACGGCTACTCAATGCCGCTGGTAGCGATTGGCCGCTGCCGGCAGGAGCTCTCCTGGCTAGCTAACGAGCCGGACGCCTGGATCTGGCATGGGATCGGCGAAGATGAGACGGCGTCGGCGGTTAAGAAGCTGAATGACTTGAATGAGGACGGCAACTGGCATCCCTTCGGCTACCAAAACTTCGTTGAGCTGTTAGATGACCCGGACGCCCCATGCGAGCTCTTCAACAAGATCTACCTGCGTGGGGGCGCCAAGAGCATGGCTCAATTCTGGCGTAAGCAGCGCAAGGAAGGCTTAAACCACGTGATCATCAACTTCAAACCAACCAAGCGGCCGATCGCTGACTGCCTGGCTGACATGGAAAAGTACGTTTTCCCGGAAGTAAATAAAGACTAAAAAAAGGCTCTGCCATCGCGCTTGATGACAGAGCCTTTATTTTTGCTCAAATTAATTTGGAATTAATTACTTAGCTGAGCTAGTCTTGCTTGCTGAAGTTGACTTTGCGCTAGTCTTCTTTGCAGCCTTCTTGCTTGACTTCTTAGCAGTCTTAGCTGCCTTCTTGGTGTTCTTAGCAGCCTTCTTAGTTGACTTCTTAGTAGTCTTAGCTGCCTTCTTAGTGTCCTTAGCAGCCTTTTTAGTTGACTTCTTAGCATTCTTGGCTGCCTTCTTAGTGTCCTTAGCAGTCTTCTTAGTTGACTTCTTAGCTACCTTCTTGGTTGCCTTCTTAGCGTTCTTCTTGGTTGCCTTCTTAGCAGTCTTCTTGGTGTTCTTCTTAGCAGTCTTCTTAGTGCTCTTCTTGGCAGCCTTCTTAGTGCTCTTCTTGGTAGTCTTCTTAGCGTTCTTCTTGGTTGCCTTCTTTGCAGCCTTCTTTGCAGCCTTCTTAGCGTTCTTCTTGGTTGCCTTCTTAGCAGCCTTCTTGGTGTTCTTCTTAGTACTCTTCTTGGCAGCCTTCTTGCTTGATGATGAAGCTTCTGATGAGCTTGAAGCCTTTAATGATTCTGATGAGCTGGTCTTCTTTGATGAAGTTGCTGAGCTTACTGAGCTGGTCTTCTTTGATGAAGATTCAGCAGCAGGCTTGTCGCTCTTAACTTCAGTCTTGTTTTCAGTTGCGGCTAGAACTGGGCTTACGCCAGTAGCCAGCAGAGCAGCAGCAACAGTAGCTTTACCAAGGTTCTTCATTAAACGGTTGTTCTTCATAATACGATTCCTTTCCCTGTATTGATATCAAAATATTTTTGTATTACTTGCTCTTAATTATACTCAATTATCGAAGGATGTTAAGCAAAGAATTGAAGAAAATGAAGAAAGTTAGAATTAAGCTTTTATCCTGCAAGTAGATAAAATTATCCATCTTTTTCTATTCATACCGACTTTTAACTTACTTTTTTCCGCCTATGAACATTATATAGTTAGAGAATTTTGAGTCAAATTAGTCCATACTGTTGCTTTTGACAGAATAAATCAATTCTTTACCTTTTGTTCGTATCCAGTTCGGTAAGACGTGATATAATAATTCTTAGAGGTACGAGAATGTAGA
>NZ_CALVGT010000046.1 GCF_944327175.1 uncultured Lactobacillus sp. | reverse complement strand
TATATTGGTTTAACAACATCAGACGGTCCAATAAACTAAATTACACGACCCCTGTAAAATACAGAGATCGTGTAATGGCAACTATTTAAGATTTTCTAAAATGTCTAACTTTTCTATGGCACTTCAACTTAGATGAGTGTCCTAAAGCATCCCCGTTCAAAGTCAATGTCTTAACTTAATGACATTGCCCCGCGGGGAGCTTTTTAAGATGAAAATTCAATTGATTCAGTCGCAATTTCACCGGCATGCCAGTTCTTTGGCAGCTTACCGACCTGCTTGAGATTCTGGGTGATCTGGTTTAGGACTTCAGTCCGGTCGCTTTCGCTGGCCATGAAGTCGTAGTGGTCGCCGTCGATCATCATCTTTGGTGAGTAGTCGTAGTCGTCGTACCACTTCTCATAGTAGCGGAGCATCCGCTTGTAGTAGTCTTCCAGGGTCGGGTCGAAGCTGAGCTGCTCGTAGGACCGGCCCCGCTTTTGGATCCGTTTGATCATGGTTTCATAGGAAACATTAATGTGGACCAGGAGGTCAGGGTGACGCTTAGGCATCCGTTCCAGTTCCTTCATCATGCTTTCCAGCAGCTCATCGTAGGTCTGGACTTCCAGGTCATTAGCCCGGCCGATGTCGGCATTCATATGGAAGAAAAGAGAATCTTCATAGATAGACCGGTCCAGGACGTTGTTGTCGTCGCTGAGGGCTTTTTTAATGCTGTGGAAGCGGGTGTTCAAGAAAAAGAGCTGCAGCAGGTAGGTATATTTTAGGGGATCCTTGTAGAAAAGCGGGAGGACAGGGTTGTCATCAACGCTTTCGTAAAAAGGCTTGGTCCCCAGGTATTTGGATAAAATTGCGGTTAGGCTGGATTTACCGGCCCCAACGGGCCCACTTAATACAATAACGGTCATCACGTTCCTTCTAACAATTATAAATTACCGATTTCGCGCAGCTTGTTGTCGATGATGTCCAGAACCAGGTCCTGGTCATCGATGTTGTCGACAAAGTCGTACTTGTCACCATCGATCATCATCTTTGGCGAAACATCATACTGTTCATACCAAGGTTCGTAGTAGCGCAGGAGGTTCTGGTAGTATTCCTTCAAACCTGGGTCAGAGTCGAGCTGTTCGAACTCCCGGCCCCGCTTGCCGATCCGCTTGAGCATGGTGTCAAGGGAGACGTGGATGTAGATCAGGAGGTCCGGCTTCTTGCGCGGGTTGCCTGGCACGTCTTCCATCATGTTGTCCATCAAATCGTGGTAGATTTGGTATTCGGTTGGGTCGGCCACCCCGCTGTCGACGTTCATGTTGAAGAAGAGCAGGTCTTCATAGATTGACCGGTCTAAAACGTCGTTGTGGTTGCCGGCGGCGGCATTGATTTCAGCCAGCCGCTTGTTCAAGAAGTAGGTGTTCAAAAGGAAAGTGTACCGCTTCATATCTTTGTAGTACAAAGGCAGAACCGGATTGTTGTTGACCTCTTCGTAATACGCTGTTGAGACAAGGTGCTTGGCGAGGATACTGGTTAAACTGGATTTTCCGGCTCCAATTGGGCCACTTAAGACAATAACGGTGATCACACTCTTTCTATTCATACTATACTAGATCTACGTTGCTCTACATAGTTTATTGCAAGATATAGTGGTTTAGCAAGCTTTTTCTCCAAAAAGATTTTTTATATGATGGAGGAATAATTTGCCTGGAGGAGGGATGGCGTTTCACGTGAAACAATAGTCTAAAAGAACCCTACCAGATTAGGAATCCAGTCATCCATATGGTGATTTCGGAAAACGTAAACTAAAAGGATCTGCCTTCTGTTGAGGCAGATCCTTTTGCGTATGCTGTTTTACTTCTTATTTAAGCAAGCTAGCGGCTGCCTGGTCGGCAATCACCGTAACGTTCGGGTGCTTTTGCAGGACGCTGGCCGGGACATCCGTAGTTACTGGCCCTTCAACCATGGCTTTAATAGCCTCAGCCTTGCTTTCCCCCTTGGCCAAAAGGATGATCTCCTTAGCCGCCATGATATTGGCAATCCCCATGCAGATGGCGCTCTTTGGCACTTCATCAATGCTGTCGAAGAAGCGGGCGTTGGCCTTGATCGTACTTTCCGTCAAAGCAACTTCATGAGTCACGCTGTCAAACGGCGTCCCCGGTTCATTGAAGGCGATGTGCCCGTTCTGCCCGATCCCTAAGATCTGCAAGTCTACCGGGTTCTCCGCCAAAATCTGGTTGTAGCGGCCGCACTCTGCCTGGATGTCCTTTGCCTGGCCGTCTGGCAGGTAAGAGTGCTTGAATGGCTTGTACTGGAAGAGATGTTGGTTCATGAAGTAGTGGTAGCTCTGCGGGTTTTCCGGGCTAAGACCAACGTATTCATCCAAGTTGACGCTGGTCATTTGACTGAAGTCGAGCTGGCTGGCCACAATCTCCTGGTAGAGCTCAACTGGTGAAGACCCGGTTGCCAAGCCCAAGGTCTTAGCCCCTTCGTCAACCGACTTTGTCAAAAGGTCAAAGGCCTGCTTATCTAATTCACTGGCGTTTTTCACAACGATAACTTTCATGATGATCACGACTCCTTATTTTTAACTCACTCATATTGGTATAGTCCATTTTAGTTCCGTGGAGATTTTTTGTCAAGGTATAGACCAATAAATCTTGCTAAAATCCAAGTGCTTTTTTCCAAAAATTGTTCCCTATGTACTATGCTTAGAGGGAAGAAATGGAAAGAATAAAGCAAAACAGAAAAATAGGAAATATATGGAGGCAAGAGCATGAAATACATGACCGTCAAAGGGGAAAAACTGAGCCAGATAGGCCTGGGCACCTGGAACATGGGAGAAAATGCCAGCAGGCGGGAGGAGGAAATCGCGGCCATAAGGTATGGCTTGTCTGCCGGGGTCAACGTGATCGACACTGCTGAAATGTACGGGGAAGGGCAGGCTGAAAGCCTGATTGGCGAAGCCATCAAGGACCTGGACCGGAGCCAGCTTTTCCTTATCTCCAAGTTCTACCCCTGGCATGCCAGTCCTGATGACCAGAAAAAAAGCCTGGCCGCCAGCTTGAAGCGGCTGGGGACAGACTATCTGGACTTGTATCTTTTGCACTGGAAGAGCGATTATCCTTTAGCAGAAACTGTCAAGGGCCTGCAGGATTTGCAAAGAGCCGGCCTGATCCGCCACTGGGGCGTTTCCAATTTCGACACGGCTGACATGCAGGAGCTGGTAGATATCGCCGGAGAAGGGGCGGTTTTTGCCAACGAAGACCTCTACAATCTCGACAAGCGGGGCGTTGAATATGACCTCCTGCCTTGGCAAAAGAAGCACGACATTGCCTTTATCGGCTACTCACCCTTTAACTCCGGCGATGGACAATCCATCCCCGTTAAGGCCAGTCTCAAGCAGATCGCTGACAAACGGGGCATATCCGTTCACCAAGTATTGCTGGCCTGGACCATGCGAACTGGGCAGGTCTTGACCATTCCCAAAGCCAGTTCAGTTGCCCACATGCGGGCCAACCTGGCGGCTGCTGACCTGGTCTTGACCGCCGGTGAACTGGCCGCCTTGGACCGGGATTACCTGCCACCGAAGAGCAAGCAGCCTTTGGAGAGCATTTAATTTTTTGCATATAGGAAGCAAAATCCCCGCGGAAAGCTGATAAATAATCGGATAACAGTTGACAGCGGCTAAAGAGAACACTATCATGCAGTTTGTAAGAATATCGGGAAAGAAAAGAGTGTAACTGCATGAAAAATAAAAAGAATATCGCTTATTTTATTTACGCTGTTTTAACAGCAGCGATTCTGGTCCTGGCCAGAAAGCATTTCGTTGAGTTGAAGGGGAGCAGCCTGGATCTGGCGAACACGGGCTATTACACCTATGCCGTCAGAGACCAGATCTTGTCCGGAGACCTGCTCTTCTTTGACTGGGTCAGTGTCATGCTGCCGCGGCTGGACCTGGCCGGGATTGAGCCGCTCTTGCTGACCCGGCACTTGAGCCGGAAGCAGTTTACCCTGCTGCGGCTGAAGTGGTCCTGGCCCTACCTGGCTTGCCTGTTTGTGATCCATTTGATCTACTGGCCGGGCAGCTGGCTGGCCGCCGTATCCCTTATCCTACTCTTTGCCGCGGCTGCCGGGATGACTCTTTACCAGCGCCACTATTTAGGCGGGATCAAAGACAGCATCTGGGTCTTCGCGGTCTTCGCGCTTTTGCGCCTGCTGGCCACATTGCTTTTTAAGATCTGAAAAAGCCTTGCTCCGTGTGGAGTAAGGCTTTTTGCTTGCTTTAGTTTTTGACCTTTCGAACGGCTTTGTAGACTTGCAAGAAATTCTTGGCCTGCATTGTCAGTCCCATATCGAGCAGAAAAGCGATAATTTTTAAAATGCTTTGTTCGTTTTGCGGCTCTTGCCAGTCTATCAAACTATTTAAAAATTTCCGGCCAATGATCAACATTGTTTCGCGCTGAGGAAAATCAAAGTGATTCAACTGCCTTAAGATGTTCGCGGCATAGGATGAATTATCGCTGATAAGCAAGGCGATGACGGCTTCAAATAAAGTGGTCGTGGCAAAGTAAAAAGTATCCGACCCGGCTTGCTTGGCAAAATCCAAATTTTCAATTAATTGGGCAGAAATTTGAAATATCATTTTGGGACTGAGCACTTGAATGGTGTTAAAGAACAGGGAAATATTTTCTTGTCCCCAGACCGTAATCTCAGATAGCTCTTTATTAAGCGCGTTTTGCTCATCAATCTCCAGTAAATTGACTTTTATTAAACGATGATAAAGGCCGCAAGCAATTGCTCCGTAGTTTAAGGATAAGATATCTGAAGTCAGATGGAATTCCCGCAAGCTATTTCGGGCGATTTTTTTAATTAGAGTATGATTCTTTTGCTCCCATGCCTTCTGCAATTCAGCTGATAGTTGATCAGTATCGTCTAAGTTGGCCAGATGAACGTATTCTGAACTAGTAATGCTCACCCTTTCAAGCAATTTGAGCGTCTTTTCAAAGTCCATATTGCCAGTACCGTTTTCCCACCGGGACAGCATCTGAATAGAGCAGATGCCACTTGCTGCTTCTTTTAAAGTCAGTCCCTGCATCTGTCTAATTTGCTTGAAGTTTATTGCTGCCATCTTTCCTCCAAAATAAAATTAGGGCTTTTTTCTCACATATGAGAAGGCCAAAAAAGTAAGTCTGCTATCCATGCTTTAATTTATTTAGCTTTAATTTTAAAGCAAAATCTAGGCTTTACGGTAGGTGAAATATGCAAAAATCAAAAAAGCAATTATTTCTGGCAATCAGCAGTTTGGGAATCGGTAATTTAACGAGCGCGACTTTTTCCTTTTGCCTGGGCGTGTATGTTTTGCAAAAGACATCTTCTAGCATGCTATTTTCCATGTTGCTTTTGATTCGGCCTTTGAGCAACCTGCTTTTGAGTTTTTTAATCGGCTTCTGCGTTGATAAGTATGATCATAAAAAGATTTGTATGATCGCCCAGGCAACAAGCGTTGTAGCGGTAATACTGTTTATAGCGCTATTTAGAGAGCAGCTTTCATTATCTGAACGGCTGCTGATTATTGTTGCCAGCAGTATTGTGCTGACAGTTTGTGATACCTTTCAATCGACCAGCTATAAGGCTTCAACGAATTCAATGGTAGCTGCAGAACACCGGCAGAAATTAGTTGCCTATGAACAGCTGACAGACGCGGGTGCTGTTATTTTGGCACCGATATTGGGCGGTTTGCTGGCTGGGACGGTCGCCATCTCCAATATTGCTTTGCTTGAATTGGCTGGTGAAAGCGTGGTTTTGCTGGCAATTGCTTTATTGGATTTCCGCTTGATTTCTGTTGAAGTGGAAGCGATCAGTGATTCATGGCTCTTATCCATCAAAAATGGCTTAGGGTATTTCAAAAATGACCGCTATTTAATGGAATTACTGCTTTTTGCCGTGATTGCTAATTTTGCTTTAAGCGGCCTGGAGGTCAGCTTGCCAATCGCTATGATGAAGGAACTGGGAATCCCTGCAAATTTATATGGATTGGCGGACAGCTTTTGCGCAGGAGGGATGCTTCTGGTCAGTCTATTGTTAGCTTCTTTCAAGATGCCAAAGAATTATTTGCTGACGACCGGCAGAATTGGAATCATTTTAGCGGGTGACTTTATCATACTAGCTTTAGCATGTTTGTGTCCGAATAAGTTGCTTGCTACTGGTATTTTTAGCATCTGCATGCTGGTGGTAGGTGCCTGCTTGGCCGCGGTAAACTTGCCATATGCCATGTATGTCAGAACTAAGGTGCCGGTTAATCTTCAAGGGAGAGTTGGAGCGACTACCAGTTCAGTAGTAGCCGTACTTTCACCTTTGGGATATGCTTTGTTCGGGCTTGTTTTGGACCAGATTAAACCGGTCTGGTGCTTAATGATGTGCGCGATAATTATTTTTGCAGACGGATTGCATTTATTTCTTTCTACTAGCAGAGTAAATAGTTCAATCTGAAGAAAAAGCCTTGCTCCGTGTGGAGTAAGGCTTTTCGCTTGCTTTAGTTTTTGACCAGACCTTGCTTGTCGCGCTTGATCAAGCGCAAGACGCAGTCAAAAATCAAGAGGGTGAAGATGAAGAGGATGATGAAGGCGGCTTGTGATCCCATGATCGACCAGATCACGGAAGGGGCGACTTTTTCATGAGCTTCTATTAAATTCTAAGCTCCAATAAAAAAACTCCAATTCAGCGAATCCGGGCCCGGAAAGGCTCTTTGGATTCAGCCAGAATTGGAGTCATACTCTAATATTCCAGTGAACCAAGCTCCACAAAGCTTGCTTTAAAAACTTGTCATTAATTTGAAGTGCCATAGAAAAGTTAGACATTTTAGAAAATCTTAAATAGTTGCCATTACACGATCTCTGTATTTTACAGGGGTCGTGTAATTTAGTTTATTGGACCGTCTGATGTTGTTAAACCAATATA
>NZ_CALVGT010000045.1 GCF_944327175.1 uncultured Lactobacillus sp. | reverse complement strand
TTGATGCTGAAGAAGGTAGCTCAGTAACTTTTGACGAAGTTATCCTTGTTGCTAATGGCGACGACGTTAAGGTTGGTACTCCATTAGTAGATGGTGCTAAGGTAACTGCTAAAGTTGAAAAGCAAGGTAAGGAAAAGAAGGTTGTAACTTTCAAGTACAAGCCAAAGAAGCACTCACATTCTAAGTACGGTCACCGTCAACCTTACACCAAGGTTACTGTTAAGAGCATCGAAGCTTAGTAAGAGGTGAACACTATGATGATGAACATTCTTTCAAACGCAAAGTTACTCGCCCACCACAAGGGTGGTGGTTCAACTGCCAACGGTCGTAACTCAGCTGGTCGTCGTTTGGGCGCAAAGCGTGCCGACGGTCAAGAAGTACACGCTGGCTCAATCATCTACCGTCAACGTGGTACTAAGATCCACCCAGGCAAGAACGTTGGCCGCGGTGGCGACGACACTTTGTTCGCACTGACTAACGGTGTTGTTAAGTTCGAACGTCTTGGCAAGTACAAGAAGCAAGTTTCTGTTTTGCCAGTAGAAGACGCTGAATAATCAAGCCGGCAAAGGAGCAGACAGCCCAGCTGCCTGCTTTTTTCTTGCCCTTTTTCCAGGGAAAGCATGTTTAAGTCCTTGATCTTTTGTATAATAAAAGCATCATGAATAAAAGCTTAAAAGCTGCAGAAAAGGATGGTGCTTATGAGCAAGAACAATGAATTGTTAAGTCTGTTGACCAGACGGATCAGGGAAACTGCTGACTTGATCAAGGACAAGGACGCGGATGCCCTCTTGGTTTTTAACCGGGCAAACTACCGCTACCTGACCAATTTTACCGGTGAAGAAGCCCAGCTGATCATTACCAAAAACGGCGACCGGGTGCTTCTGTCAGACTCCCGCTTTGCCCCGCAAATCGAAGCCCAGGCAGTGGGTGAACTGAAGGTAGTCATGAAGCATGGCCACGAAGCAGCCGAAATCGCGGCAGAAGTCAAGAAGCTGGGGGTCAAGAAACTCTTAGTCGAAGCAGAATTTGTTTCTGCCTATGAATATAACGCGATCAAATCCCAGTTGCCAGATGTTGACCTGGTGATGGCCGCTGAAATCGTTGAACGGGTCCGCAATGTCAAGGATGACCTGGAACTGGCCACTCTTAAAAAGGCTGTTGAAATCTCAGAAAGAGCCTTTGAAGAGGTTCTGCCAATGCTTAAGCCAGGTGCCAAGGAAAGAGACGTGGGCGCCAAGCTCGACTACCTCTTCAAGCTCTACGGCGGCGACGGCCCGGGCTATGACTCAATTATCGCTTCTGGTCCCCGTTCTTCCTGGGCCCACGGGGTGGCCAGCGAGCGCTTGATGCAAGAGCACGAACTGGTCGTAATTGACGCGGCCGCTTCATATAACGGCTATACCGCCGACATTACCAGAACTTACGCTTTGGGCAGCGTGGAAGACGAACTGGAAAAGATCTACAAGATTGTCCTGGAAGCTCAAAAGCGGGGAATTGCCGCCGCTGTTGCCGGGGCAACTGGCAAGGACGTTGACCAGGCAGCCCGGGGCTACATCAATGACGCTGGCTACGGGCAATACTTCGGCCATGGGATTGGCCACGGGATCGGCCTGGAAATCCACGAAATGTGCCAGCCGGAATTTTTATTCAGCCAGACGACCCTGGAAAACGGGATCGTGCACACGGTTGAACCGGGCATCTACCTGCCGCAAGGTGGGGTCCGGATCGAAGATGACATTTTGGTTAATGGCGACACTCCGGAAGTTTTGTCCACTTTGCCAAAGGATGAACTCATTCACCTGTAAGATTATTTTTATGGTAAAATTTAGTGTTTATTGGTACAATTTAAGATGTAGAAATGGGGGATTTACCAGATGACAATGATTTCTGTTAATGAATTCAAGAACGGCCTCACGATCGAATACAACAACGACCTGTGGCGTATCGTTGAATTCCAGCACGTTAAGCCAGGCAAGGGTAGTGCGTTCGTTCGTTCAAAGCTGAAGAGCTTGCGGTCTGGTGCCGTTCAAGAATACACTTTCCGTTCAACTGCCAAGGTTGAAACGGCTGACATTCAAACCCGGCAAATGCAATACCTATACAACGATGGTTCAAGCTATGTCTTCATGGACACGGCAACTTACGAGCAATTGGAAGTGCCGAACGCTCAGATCGACCAGGAAGCCAAGTACCTGAAGGAAAACATGATTGTGAACATTATTTCACACAATGGTGAAACCTTGGGTCTGGACCTGCCAAACACGGTTGACCTGGAAGTCGTTGAAACCGAACCAGGCATCCGCGGCGATACCTCATCAGGTGGTGGTAAGCCAGCTACGATGGAAACCGGTTTGGTTGTCACTGTACCATTCTTTATCAATGTTGGTGACGTGCTGACGATCAATACTAGTGACGGTTCATACGTATCACGTTCTAAGTAGTAATTTTCGAGGTGGAAAAATGGCTGATAATTCAACAATCGTTTTAAGCGGCAATGATGAGGGCGATCAAATCAAGATCGACCTGCAGGTACTCGAAGTCATTCTGGGCATTTCAGCTCAGAAGGTCGACGGTGTTGCCGGGATGCGCGGTGGCTTGAAGTCAGGCTTGAGCCGTGTCTTTGGCCGCGAGGATCGGGGCAAGGGAGTTGCCGTCTCAGTTGATGAAGACGGCGAACTGACGGCTGACGTTTACGTATATCTCAAGTACGGCGTCAACGTGCCAGCTGTTGCGGGCAAGATTCAAGAGGCTCTGAAGCAGCAGCTGACACAGATGACGGATATGAATTTGAAGTCCATTGATGTTCATGTCGTTGGTCTCGTCTTCCCTGAAGATGAAAAGAACTTTGAAGATGCTGATCAACCATTATTCCCCGATCAAGAAGAAGATAAGTAATGAATCAACACGATAGTCGAAGAATTGCACTGCAAGCCATTTATCTGTACAACCAGGACCCAAGCTTGACGGCCAGTGAATTGGAAAACAATGTCAAGTCCGCTTTGGACATGGATACCTTGCCGGCCTACAGCCAGGAACTGGTCAGCGGCGTGATCGACAAGCAGGCTGAACTGCGTGACAAGCTTTCTGCCAACTTGAAGCAAGGCTGGCGCTTGGAGCGGCTGAGCAAGACCAGCTTGGCGATTTTGGAAGTAGCCCTGTATGAAATGCTGTACAGCCCGGTTATTGAAGACCGGTCAGCCATCAACGAGGCTTTGAACTTGTGTGACGAGTTTGATGATCCGAAGTCAAAGGCCTTCATCAATGGCATATTGGCAAACTTTGTGCAAGAATAATCTTTAAGCCGGCGTTTCGCCGGCTTTTTTTCTTAAGGAGGCAGTTTTGGGAGAAATTTTGGATGGGAAGAAGCTGGCCCGGGAATTAGGAGAAAAGTTAGGCAGCGAAGTGGCTTCCTTAAAAGAGCATGGGGTCAGTCCCAAACTCTGTGTCATCAATATTGGTGATGACCCGGCCAGCAAGGTCTATGTCGCCTCTAAGAAGCGCAAGGCTGAGAAGCTGGGCATCAAGCAGGTAGTTTACCAATTGCCGGCCGATGAAAGCGAAGAGGACGTCTTAAAGTTGATCGACAGCTTAAACGCGGATCCGGAAGTTTCCAGCCTAATGGTCCAGTTGCCGGTTCCCCCGCAAATCAATGCTGACCGGGTAATCGAAAGAATCGATCCGGAAAAGGACGTTGACTGCTTGACTCCAGCTAATATCGGCCGCCTTTGGCAGGGCAAGCACTTTGTTGAGCCAGCCACGGCAGCCGGTATTATTGCCCTCTTGGACCACTACCAAATCGATTTGACTGGTAAAAATGCCGTGATCGTCGGCCGGTCAAACATTGTCGGCAAGCCACTGGCCGCCTTAATGCTAGAAAGAAACGCTTCAGTTTCAATCCTGCACTCCCGCAGCCGGAATCTGGCTGACTTGACTAAGCGGGCCGACATCCTGGTCTGCGCGGTCGGCAAGGCGGAAATGATCAAGGCGGACATGGTCAAAGAAGGGGCGGTCGTGATCGATGTGGGCATCAACCGGGTTGATGGCCTCCTGGTCGGCGACGTTGATTTTGCCCCCGTTAAAGAAAAGGCCAGCTGGATCACGCCTGTGCCCGGCGGGATAGGTCCTTTGACCGTAGAGTTTTTAATGGAAGAAGTCATCAAATTGACGAGGAGACAGCATGGACTCAATTAAGGGGACGGACGAAAAGTACCTGACTGTCAGTGAATTAAATTGGTATGTTAAGCAGAAATTTGACCGGGATCCCTACCTGCGGCAAATTTTTCTCCAAGGGGAATTGTCGAATTTCCGCTTCCGGAGAGGCGGTCATCAGTACTTTTCTTTAAAAGACGACAAGTCTAAAATCAATGTGGTGATGTTCCGCGGAGACTTTGACAAGGTCAAGTTCGAGCCGGAAGAAGGGATGAAGGTCTACGTGACTGGCCGCCTGTCAACTTATGAAGCCCAGGGCAGCTACCAGTTTTATGCCAAAAGCATGGAACCGGCGGGACTTGGGGCCTTGTATGAACGCTTCAGGCAGCTGCAGGAGAAACTGGCTAAAGAAGGCCTCTTTGCCCAAGAGCACAAGCGCCCTCTGCCCCTTTTTCCCGATAAGATCGCGGTCGTGACTTCAGCCTCTGGGGCGGTCATCCACGACATCATGGTAACGGCTAACCGCCGCTTCCCGCACGCTGAAATTGACCTTTTCCCGGCCCAGGTGCAAGGGGAAAGCGCGGCTGGCAGCTTGGTTTCTGCTATGCAGCAGATCCAAGCCCGGGCAGATGAATATGACGTGCTCATTATCGGCCGGGGGGGTGGGTCCTTAGAAGACCTGTGGCCTTTCAACGAAGAAGAAGTTGTCCGCCAGGTTTATGCTATGAAGATGCCGGTGATTTCATCAGTTGGTCACGAAACAGATACCACCCTCTGTGACCTGGCAGCTGACTGCCGGGCAGCTACGCCAACAGCAGCCGCTGAAATGGCAACACCGGCCCTGACCCAGGTCGTGGCTGAAATTGGGCAGCTGCAGACCCGGCTTTTGACCGACATCCGGGCCGTGATCCAGGTCCGGGCCCAGGCCCTGGCCCAGCTGGAAAATTCTTTTATCATGAAAGAACCCCAGCGCCTTTATGAGCAGAAAATGCAGCAGGTCGACCAATTGTCCCAGCAGCTGAGCCGGATGATGGAAGTCATTGTCAAAGACCAGGGGCAAAGGCTCAGCCTGTTGACCCAGCGCCTCCAGCACCAGGCCCCAGACCGGCGGATCAAGCAGCTTAAGCAGGAAAACAGCTACCTGGCTAAGAGCCTGGAAATGGGGATCAAGCGGATCTTGGAGCAAAAGCAGGCCGCCTGCCGGCAGGCCGTCCAGCAGTTGGACGACTACAGTCCTTTAAAGACCCTGGCCCGGGGCTACAGCTATACGACTGACACAAGCGGCACCGTGGTCAAGTCAGTTAAGCAATTGTCGCCAGGCGACCAGGTTCGCCTGCATTTAAAGGATGGCCAGGCGATCGGCCGGATTGAAGAGATTAAGGAAGAAAAAAATGACTGAAAAGAACAATTTTGAAAGCCAGCTCAAGGAGCTGCAGGAAATCGTTGGTCAGCTGGAAAATGGCCAGTTGTCATTAGAAGAATCATTGGCTCAGTTCCAAACTGGGGTTAAGCTGAGCCGGGAATTGAAGCAGGAATTGACCAAGGCGGAAAATACCGTGGCCAAGTTGATTGAGTCTGACGGCAGCGAGAAGGAACTTGACCCAACCGATGCCTCAGCGCCAAAGGAATAAAGCCATGACAACTTTTAAAGAATTTCAAGCTAAGTACACGCCGATCATCAATGATTTTTTAAAGGGGCAACTGCCAAAGGAAAGCGATGATCCCCGTTTTGCCGAAATCATGGCTTATTCAGTCATGGCTGGGGGCAAGCGTCTGCGGCCTTTGCTCTTTTTAGCAACTTTAGATGCCTTGGGCATTGAGATAACCGAAAAAGAAGTCCAGGCAGCCTGCGGGATCGAACTGATCCATACTTATTCATTGATTCACGATGACCTGCCCGCCATGGACAATGATGACTACCGGCGCGGAGAATTGACCAGCCACAAGAAATGGGGCGAAGCAGAAGCAATTTTGGCCGGGGATGCACTCCAGCCCTTAGGCATCCAGTGGATCGCCCAGGCTGAACATAACTGGAAGCTGGTCGAGATCATCACTGAAGCTGTGGGTCCTAAGGGGATGGTTGCTGGCCAGTACCTGGACATCGACACCACCAACAATGAAGACAGCAGTGAAGAAGTGATTGACCACATGGAATGGCTGAAAACCGGTTGCTTGATTTTGGCCAGCGTTCAGATGGCCACGGCTTTAGCTGCTTGCCCTGACCAGCAGGCCCAAAAGTACCTGGCTTTTGCCAAGCACTTTGGCCGCTCTTACCAGCTCTATGACGACCTGGTAGACATCGTTGAAAGCCAGGAAGAAGCTGGCAAGGCAACCCACAAGGACCAGGAAGTGGGTAAAAACAACAGCTTGACCATGCTGGGGGCGGATGCAACCAGACAGGAGCTCAAGCAGCTGATTGAAATGGGCAAGGCTGACCTAGCCGGAGAAAAGGCAGAAGTTTTGCTGGGCTTTTTGGATTTGTATCAGAAGGTGCTCTAATGGCAAGTAAAGAACGCGCGGACGTATTATTGGCCGCCAAGGGAATTTTCAACTCCAGAACTCAGGCCCAAAGAGCCATCATGGCGGGTCTGGTAACGGACCATAACCACCAACGGATCGACAAGGCCGGAGAGAAGTTCCCGGTTGACGAGGAGTTTTTTATTAAGAAAGACAAGCTCAAGTATGTTTCCCGGGGCGGCTTCAAATTAGAAAAGGCGGTCAAGGTCTGGAACATTGACTTAAAAGACAAGATCTGCCTGGATATCGGGGCTTCAACGGGCGGCTTTACTGACGTGGCCCTGCAAAATGGGGCCAATCTGGTCTATGCCTTAGACGTGGGTTATAACCAATTGGCCTGGCAGCTCCGGGATGACCCCCGGGTGGTAGTGATGGAGCGGCAAAACTTCCGCTACTCTGTTCCCGCTGACTTTACTGAAGGCCTGCCGGACTTCGCCATGACGGACGTGTCCTTTATTTCCCTGGACTTGATCATGCCGCCAATGTATGAAATCTTGAAAGACCAGGGGGATGCCGTCTGCTTGATCAAGCCCCAGTTTGAGGCAGGTCCGGAAAATGTTGGCAAGCACGGGATCGTCCGAGACCATGCCGTTCACCAGGCCGTGATCGAGCACACCATGGCCAAGGCGCTGGAAATTGGCTTTTCCATTTTGGGCGTTGATTATTCGCCAATCAAGGGCGGCAAGGGGAATATTGAATTTTTGCTTCACTTGAAGAAGGACCAGGCAAATCCAGGGCAGAATCTCTGGTCCGGCTCAGTCAGCGAGCTGGTTGACCGGGCTGCCCAGGGTCTGTAGAAAGGATGCTGTGGGACGCTTATGCTAGTGGAATTGGATATCCAGAATTTTGCCATCATTAAGAGTCTGAAAATCAAGTTTCAGCCGCAAATGACAGTCCTAATCGGGGAAACCGGGGCCGGTAAGTCAATCTTGATTGATGCTTTGTCACTTTTGCTGGGCCACCGGGCCCAAAAAGAAATGGTCCGGTCTGGCCAGAGCAAGGCAGTAGTGACCGGACTTTTCACCCTGCAAGACGATGAAATGCGGGAAGTTGAACAGATCGCGGCCGACTACGGCCTGCCGATGGACGGCGATGACTTGATCATCAGCCGGGAGATTTCCAGCAAGGGCCGGAACATCATCCGGATCAACGGGCAACTGACCACGATTACGGCTTTGGCCAAAATTGGCGAGTACCTGGTTGACATCCATGGTCAGAACGACCAGCAGATGCTGATGGACCAAAGCCGGCAGATTGACCTGGTCGATGAATACGCGGGCAAGGACTTCAAGCTCCTTTTAGGCAAGTACCAGGCTGAATACCAGACTTGGCAAAGCCTTAACCAGCGCCTGGAGCACCTGCGCCGCGACAGCCGGGAACTGGCCCAGCGCCAGGACATCCTCCAGTTTCAGGTCGAAGAGTTGACCCAAGCGGATTTGACGGATGAGCAGGAAGACCAGAACTTGGAAGACGAGTTCAACAAGTTGAACAATTACCAGAAGATTGCTGAATCCGCCAATTTCATGATCCAGCTTTTTGACGATGACGAACATGGCTTAACCAGCCTGCTGGGGGATGCCCAGGGAACGGCAGAAGATTTGGCCGACCTGGACAAGGACTTCAAGAATGTGGCCCAGTCCATTACTGACGGGGTATATTCGCTGAGCGATGCCCGCTCAGAACTGGGTGACATCATGGACAGCTTGGAATTTGATGAAGAACGCTACCAGTACGTGCAAAACCGCCTGGACCTCTTGAACAACTTGAAGAAGAAGTATGGACCAAGCCTGGCAGACGTCTTTGACTTTTATGCCAAAGTCTCCAAGGAGCTCAGCCAGTTTGAAACCGGCGGCCTTGACGAAGAAGAGCTGGTCAAGCGGATTGCAGCAGTTGAGGAAAAAATGTCCGTCATGGCGGCTGACCTCCACCAGGCTAGAGAATCTACCGCCTTGAAGCTAGAGGAAGCGATCAAGCATGAACTGGCTGACTTATACATGGACAAGGCCCGCTTCTCCATCCGCTTTGCCAAGACAGATAATTTTACGGTCAAGGGGACAGATGATCTGGCCTTCTACATTGCTCCAAACCCAGGTGAAGAACTGATGCCGCTGGTTAAGATTGTTTCCGGCGGGGAACAGTCCCGGCTGATCCTGGCCTTGAAGGCTATCTTCTCCCGGGTTGAGCCAGTTGGCACCATGGTCTTTGACGAAATTGACACCGGGGTTTCCGGCCGGGTGGCAGCCGCTATCGGCAAGAAGATGCATGCGATTGCCGGCCAAAAGCAGGTTATCGCCATCACCCACTCCCCGCAGGTAGCGGCCAGCGCCGACCACCGCTTTGCCATCGCCAAGCAGGTTGAAGCCGGCGAGACCTTTACCCAGGTCAAGGAACTTGATGAAGACAGCAGCGTCAAGATGATCGCCCAGATGATGGCTGGGGCTAATGTCAGCGAAGCTGCTGAGCAAAACGCGGCCGACCTGATTGCCAGCCAGCGGAAACAAGATTAGAAAATAATTATTAAAAAAACTCTCTTGCCAGCTGAAGTGCCATAGAAAAGTTAGACATTTTAGAAAATCTTAAATAGTTGCCATTACACGATCTCTGTATTTTACAGGGGTCGTGTAATTTAGTTTATTGGACCGTCTGATGTTGTTAAACCAATATA
>NZ_CALVGT010000044.1 GCF_944327175.1 uncultured Lactobacillus sp. | reverse complement strand
TCCAAACCGCGGCTACTTCTTTAAGCGTCTGTTGAGCACATTGAACAGTGGGCATCTGACCATAAAGCATAAGCTCATTGGCATTTCTTTTATTTTTGAAGATCCTGTCCAAGCCCTCATAATAAATCGATCCTTTTCTTTTGAAAAGAGCTTGTCTGAGCTGATACAAAGCGGCGTTATAAATCTTATGAGCAAGCAATTTCTGCCGCACGGTCAAGCTCTGGAGTAGCCTTGATGTAATACTCACTGGCCAATTGGTCAATGAGTTCACTATTTCTCGGAATTGTCTTTTGTTTTTTCTTTCTTTTCGCTTGTACCATTTTCGTTTTACCTCCTTTCCTAATAATTCATCCACTGGCCATAGTGTTACTTGTTCGAAAAGTAATATAGATCACTGACTGTCTTTGGATTATTTCTATGATTTTAAATTCTTCTACATTCTCGTACCTCTGAGAATTATTATATCACGCCTCACCGAACTGGATACGAACAAAATGTAAAGAATTGATTTATTCTGTAAAAAGCAACAGTATGGACTAATTTGACTCAAAATTCTCTAACTATATGCGATCTCAGTGAAAAAAACTTCGGCTATAGCTGAATTATTAGCCAGCTATTCTGGCCAGAAGAGATCGTTTAGGGTTTTATCCAGGGCTCTAATGAATAATCTTTCTAGCACGTGAATCTTTCACGTACTTTTTTACCAAAATAAAATCCTCCAAGTTATAGTATACGTAGCTATTATTAGACGCATAAAATAATATAAAAAATAGTTTAAGAATATCATCCAAAGTGTTGCATTTACAAAATAGTTGTAAAATATAAAATGAATACGGTAACATTAGTGCTTTGTATTGGAGGATAAAAAATGAAGCATATTAAGTACCTAACATTTTTAGCATTGTCTATATTAGGCATTGCAGTTCTCAGCGGAAAGGCCTATGCTGCAACAGATGATGAAGTAACTACCTTGTACAACAAGGGCGTTGCTACACAAAAGATTGACTCTAGCCAATACAGTCTCTCAGATTTCAAGGAATTTGTCCAAGAAGCCGAAACTAATCTAGGTGTACAAAGCGGTAATTCTAAGATTAGTGTCGAATCTTTCTTGGAGCTGGATAATTATGGTGCTATGCCTGATGGATCTTCACCATATTCGAAATCTTCAACATCAAGCAATATTTATCGTGCACCAATGCTCAGAGCATCTTCATCCAGAAAAACAACCTTTACGAATAAGATTCAAAAAGGTGATATATTAATTATTGGTGGGACATTCGGACATGCAGCCATTGCTACCACAAACAAATACGTTCTTGAAATGCCCGGTGGTGGAAACATCGTTAATTGGCTCTGGACTCAATTAAAAGATAACAATAGCCAAAAAACAAAGACACATTGGATTGATTATTGGAGCAAAAAAGCAGGCAAAAACAAGATTCAAATTTGGCGGCCTAAAGACAAAGCTATGAGAGAAAAGGTTGCTAATTACGCTGATTATCGTTTTTGGAGCAGTACTCATTCTCTCACTAAAAACAGACACATCAATTATCAAATTATCCAGGGAACATCTGGTTTTAATCCTAATTATTGTTCACGGATGGTGTGGCAAGCTTTCTACCATGGGTCTGGCAACAAAAATGTTATCCAAACTTCCACAGCTGGTTTAACTTACATTTTCCCAGGCGCACTTGTAAATACCTTTACCTCTAAGTATCGTCCATATAAAGTAGGTACCTATTAACAATTAGTGGAGGATAAAAAATGAAAGCAATCAAGCGGCTCTATCATGAGCACAAGATCATCACGCTGATTCTGACCTCGCCAATCTGGCTCTTTGTTCTTTTCTCCGTATTGTTTACGGCCAACGAGATCTACAAGTCAACCCAGGAAGGCGTGGTAACAGAAATTTTGAACAAGACCCTGCCCCAGCATGGCTACAGCGACATCTACTATTTGAACCAAGTTAAGGCTGACAGCCATTTTGGCATGGGGACCACCTACGTCAGCAGCTTCTCAACCAAGCGAACAGTTAAAAAGAACCAGGCTCTCTTTGCCAAAGCTGGCAAGAAGATCGACAAGGGCGATGCTAACCTCCCTTATTACAAGGAAGTCACGGTCCGCCGGAGCGGCATGGGCTGGAAGGTCACCGTTTCTGACTCGATTGGACAAGAAGAAAGCAGCTATAGCGTGAAATGACAGCAAATAATAAATAAAATGGAGCAAGGACGGCCCTGCTCCATTTTTCGTCTAAAGCCCAACAAAAAAGCCGCCAGAAGCATAAAGCTTCCAGCGGCTTTCTTACTCAAGGCACTTGCCAAGCGGCAAATGTGGCTCCTTCTCGTTCACATCAAGGGTGTGCCAGCATCGACGCTTCCCGCGTCTGGCCAAAGGCCTGATGCCCTCTATCTCAAAAATACGCACCTTTGCGTTTTCCTCGACTCGTCGATATTCGATTATACCCTCTTTTCCAGGCCTTGTAAAGGCGGCTACTTGCCCAGCTTTTCCTTCAGCTTGAGCCGGCGCAGGTACTTGTTCAAGCTTTCCTGGACCAGGGTCGACAATAAGAAGCCCAGGGCAATCGACACAGTCACGATGGCCACCCGCATCATCATTTGCTGGGCCCCCAGGTACTCCCCGTCAATCAGCCACCTGACCACCATATAAGCCGGGGCGCCCGGCACCAGCGGCACCAAGCCCGGCACGCTGAACAGGATGACGGGGCACTTTTTCCACTTAGCCAAAAGGACGGCCACCAGGCCCACGGCAAAAGCCCCAAAAGCATTCGACAGCATCCGCCCAGCTTCCGCCCGTGCCAATAGCCAGTAAACCATCCAGCCGGCGCAGCCGCAGATTCCACTCCAGTGAATCACCCGGTGGGGAATGTTCACCGTCAAGGCAAAGCCGACCGTGGCAATATATGAGAAAACCAAGTTGATCAAAACATCCCAAAAGTTAAAACTAACCTGCATCCCCAGCATAGCTACGCTCCTAAAAATCTAATCATGATCCCGACCCCGCCACCTAACGCGATCGCCGTCATTACTGCCTCGCACATGCGGACAATTCCCGACACCCAGTCGCCCATGAACAGGTCCCGCAGGGCGTTGGTCATGGCCAGGCCCGGTACCAGGGTCATCAAGGCCCCGATCAAAATATTATTGACGTTGCTGGCTGGCACCAGCCAGCTGACCAGGATAGCCACCAGGCCCATCTCCATGGCCGCGATGAGTTCAGCCAAAAAGCGGACTTTGGTATGGCGCTTGAGCCAGGCATCCATCCAGTAGCCGCTGGCCCCAATCAGGCCGGCTACCGGAAAATCAACCCAGTCATAGACGTCCAAAAATAGGACCATCAAAGTCGCGCTCAAGCTCCCGGCCCCAATGACCTGCAGCCAGAAAGGAAAAGACGGGGTATGCTCCTCAACCTCGGTCAGCTTCTCCTCCAGCTGGCAAAGGTCGATCCGCTTGTCAGCAAATTCCCGGGAGAGCTCATTGACCCGGTCTACCAGCTCCAGGTTGATCGACCGCTCCTTGACCGATTCCAGCTCAGTCACTGAACTGGTCTCCCCATCATCCAGGCTGACGAAGAGGCCGGTTGGCATGGCAAAAACATTGACCTCCTTGATGCCGGCGTTGACAGCGATCCGGCGCATGGTGTCCTCCACCCGGTACATTTCGCTACCGCCGGCCAGCATGAGGCGGCCAGCCCTCAAACAAGTATGAACGACTCTTTTCATGTACGCGTCTGTGCTCATTTTTTTCACCGCGAGCCTGCCTAAAGGCAGCTAAATCAATTATTCATGGCTTCAATATCGACGACCTTGTCGACCCAGTCACCTCTGAAAAAGTCCCGTTCGTGACTGACGACGATGACCCCGCCCGGGAAGTTGACGATGGCCTTCCGCAGGCTGTCCTTAGTTTCATTGTCTAAGTGGTTGGTCGGTTCGTCAAGGAAAAGCAGGTTGGCCGGCTCAAACTGCATCTTAGCCAGCTTCACCTTCTCCTGCTCGCCCCCGGACAGTTCCTTAAGTGGACTCATGACCAATTGGGCGGTCAGCCCCATCCGAGCTAAAGCCTGCCGCAATTCCTTGGGCTTCTTCTGGTCAAATTCCCCTTCCAGGTACTGCAAGGGGGTCATATTCTGGTTGGGCCAGGTCAAATCCTGCTTGAAGTAGGCCAGCTTAGCCGTAGCCGACAGGTCAAAGCCCCCGTAGATCGGCGGAATCTGCCCCAAGAGGGTCTTAAGCAGGGTGGTCTTGCCGATCCCGTTAAAACCGGTAATAGCTACCTTTTCCCCATTGCCAACGGAAAAGTTGAAGGCTTCCTTAACCAAAGCCTGGTCGTAGCCGATCACCAGGTCCTGCGTCTGCAAAAGTAAGTTAGAGGCCGTTTCCACGTATGGGAAGTCAAATTTAGCCTTCTTGCCGTTTTGCGGAGGCGTCAGAATTTCCATTCTGTCCAGCTGCTTTTGCCGGGAGCGGGCGCTTTTGGCCCGGGTACCGGCTTTATTTTTTCTGATATAGGCTTCAGTCTTGGCGATCTGCCGCTGCTGGTTGGCATAGGCCTTCATATAAGTCTGCCGGTTAGCTTCCTTTTGCCGCATGGCCTGCTTTAATGTACCTGTATAGCGGGTGATGGTCCCGAAGTCGATGTCGATAATACAGTTGGTTATCCGACCTAAAAAGTCGTAGTCGTGGCTGACAACGATAAAAGCGCCGGTAAAATCATTCAAGTAGTCGACCAGCCAGTCGATGTGGCCGACATCTAAGTAGTTGGTTGGTTCGTCCAGGACCAGGACCTGGGGCTGCTCTAAAAGGAGCTTAGCCAGGATCAGCTTGGACCGCTGGCCCCCGGAAAGCTTGGAAACGTCCCGGTCAAAGCCCAGTTCGGCCAGGCCTAAGCCGCTGGCCACCCGGTCGATTTCAGTGTCCAGGTCGTAGAAGTTGTTTTCTTCCAGGTAGGTCTGCAGGCGCCCTGCCTTGGTTAAAAGGGCCTCATCGCCGCTTTCGCTGTAGTCGATATAAAGCTGGTTCAACCGGGCTTCGTCTTGGTAGAGCCGGTCAAAGGCAGTCTTTAAAAAGTCCCGCATGGTCAGACCGGGCGTCAGTTTGGCGTACTGGTCCAGGTAGCCGACGGAGAGCTTGTTTTGCCACTTGACTGTCCCTTCATCGGGGAGGATTTCCCCGGTCAGGATTTTGATCAAGGTGGACTTGCCGACCCCGTTTTGGCCGGTGACCCCCATGTGGTCTTCCTTGTTTAAAACAAAATTTGCGTCTTCATAGAGGGTTTTCTCCGCAAAACCCTGGGTCAAGCCGCTGACGGTCAGTAAACTCAAAATTTTTTCCTTTCTTACAGGTGAAAATCTTCCGCCTGCTTGCGCTCACGATCATACTTCTGCAGGGTCTTGAGGATCCGCGGCCAGAGATAGCGCGGGGCGGTCAAGTGCAGGTGGTCGTCAGCCACCCGGAAGTAGCTGGGACTGAGCTTGGTTAAGCCGGAGAGGAATTCCTCATCCAGGTGGTACTTGTCAGAGATCCGCTGGATTTCGGCAATGGCGTATTCGGTGTAAGACGAGCTCACGAAGACCAGGATGGCGCCGATGATGCCCCAGACCAGGGACTGGGTATTGGTCAAGGCAAAAGAGTGCCGGCAAATGTAGAACATGGCGATGAAAGTCATTACGCCGGCGATTCCGCCGTAGATGTATGGATAGTAGCGTTTTTTCACGAAAATCCCTCCTAATTCTATCAACTATCTTAACGTATTTTGCCCCCTGGATAGTAGGAAAATTATTGCTGAAAGGAAAAAATAAGAGGGATCCAGAATCCCTGGACCCTCTTATTCAACCACAATCTTTACCTTGTCATGCTTTTGAGCAGCTTGGGCAAACATTTCAATGAGCCGGTCACAAAGCTGCCGGGACTGGTCAAAGCGGAATTTCTTCTTGCGATAATTCAGCAAGTCATTGTAATACTCTTCCGCGTCCACGTAGCAGTCAGGCTCTTCTGCCCAAGGGCCTTGCTCAAAGAAATAGTCTCGGCTCATTTTTCCCCATTCTGACTTAGGAATTTTAGGATATTCAAAAAGGTCTTCCACAAATCCCTCCCAAACCCGTAGTTTGGTTCTGCCATAGGAAAAATCAACTTCGGGTTCATCTTGTAAGTCTCCATTATAAAAAGTCTCATCGACTTTGGTCTGGCCAGTGTCCATTTTTGAGCAGCTCCTTATCTTCTTCTGTTGCAGTTCCATTATTCCGATGCAGTATTGCTTCCGTCCATCTTTTATCCGAAATCCATACAGCACCAGATGATGTCCTTATTAAAGTCTCTTGTTCTCCTTTTTCATGTGCTTGTGGTCCATATCCTCTACCTTTCTTTCTCCTTGTGACACGCCAAGTCACCATATCATCAGGTGCATTGGGCGTCTTTGTATGCCATCTTGAATTGTATCTATAGTCACCATCGCTCCATTTAAAAGCTACTTGTAAATAGCCACTAGCTTTTCTCTGAGCTACTATTTTTGCATCATCTGGAATGGGTATCGGAGATCGCTTTCCTATAACGTACCTATCATAATTTTTATCTTCTAAAATGCAATTAATTATTCTCTGTTCATTGTCTTTAGCAATTAATTTAGATTCTTGTTCCTCCAATGACATTTGATTGCCGTTCGCTTGGCCGCTATTAACAGTACTACCCACGATGACACCGTCCAGCGTTTCTAACTTGCAACCTATTTCGAGGAATGATTACTGAGACGCCTTGTAATGTAGCATATTCAAACAGCTTGTATATGTCATTTTCATTACCACAAACTGAATAAACAACAATTGCATTTAAGTTGTGAAGATGATCAACGGTATATTTGATCATCTTTCTGGTCAATTGCCGTTCTTGTGGGTTTCGCATATGTCCTTTAGTACTAAAAGCCACAACTGAGCATTCTTCAAGTCCAGCTATTGACTCGTCAAAGTACTCTTCCGAATAGTACATGATATTCGGTATAACCACTGCACCCATAACTAACGATAACCAAATACCAACAATCCGAGATTTCCAAATACGATACAAATTCTCAAGGTGATGTACATCCCCACAAACCGAATAATCTGGTGTAATAAAGAAATTTACATCTTGATACTTTTTTTATATTTAGTTAAAAGTTTTTCATCGCCAAAGTATATCGCATTGTACAAACCATGAATCCCATCAAATTCATTATCATAATTATAAAACGAAACACACGTTTGAGGCGTATGATGATACAGGCCAGGTTCATTATCAAGAGCAATATAGTCTGGGAAAATTTCCGTATAGCAATAAAGATATGGAAGGTCATACTTTCCAATTCTTCCCGTCTTGTTAAGCCATTTTAAAAAATTTAGGTTCAATAATTTCTTCATATCTTTTGGAACATGAATTTCATTGCCTAAACTATCTAATTGTCTTTCTGAAACTTTGCGCATTTTGCACTTCCTTTCAAAAAAGTTACTTAACATGTGCTACAATTGTGTTGGATATAGAGTGCACATGTTGTACGAACGGCACATTTACTTTGCAAAGTAGATGTGCTTTTTTATTTTTTGTACGGTCATATATGCCACCACCTCCTCTCTTTCCAACTCTCTATTCAAGTCTTAGCCTTGTATCAGCAAACCCTCTGGACACTTGATACTCATTTATCATTTCTTCAGCAGTCATACCTATAGTTGCCTCATACGGTAACATTACTTCCCCACTCAACGCCTTGGCCTGCCATTCCATACTGCAATAAGCCGGTATAACATTTTCTGGATAGCCTTGGCTACTTAACGGACTAAATCCCAGTGACAATAAATAGACATGACATAGTTCATGACATATAAATCCTAACTTAGCTCCATCTTTGTAGCGATATGCAGCTGTATAAACTGATTCTCGTATGTAAATTGAGTATCCTTCGCATTCATAGTTTTGCACGCAAAATGACATCTCATTTTTGGACGCATTTCGATCAAACTCATCATCATCAATAATTTGATAAGTACATCCAGTGAAAACATCCGATAATTTTTCAAGAGCAATGAGCGGATCAAACGGCTCCGTCTCATTAAATCCAAAGAGTTGCCGAAAGATTTTAGCGTTATTCCGAAGAATCTTTCTACTTGTCGGCTTGGTCTTATAATCCATTTCTCTCCTCCTGATTAAGTAGCGTGATGATCTTCTCCGCTGTTTTTTCATCCATGTTATCAAACGATCGCGCAAACTTAAGTGCCGCCTCTCTTTTCAGAGGATCTGCGTTACTCAAATTAATTTTTGTTTGCGTCTTGGAATTCTCAATTGCAATCTTCATTTTTTCAACTTCAATATCATTTAGGTGATAGTGATCTGCTAATATGTTAAGCCATTTACTAGGCACGTTTTTCTTGCCATTTTCAACCGCAGATAGAAATGAAGCAGACACGCCTAACATTTGTGCCGAATCTCCCATAACCTCATGATTTTTTATTCTTAAAATCCGCATCTGTTCACCAAAATCAGTATAAGCCATTGTGTTTCCTCCTAATTTACATTATCATCTTAACCTAAATTAGGTTGAACTGCAACACCAAAAAAAGATAAACATTGCTGAAAGGGAAAAAATAAGGCCTGGCACTGGAAATTCTCCAGGCTGGGCCTTCTATCTCTCTTGAAAAAGCTGGCGAACCTTCCGGCTGTTTCTGACCGAAAAATACTGGACGTCACCAGTGATGAAGGTCAGCTTTTTCTCCTTCAAATCTACTTCTTTGACGTTGGCGGGGTTGATGACGCAGGATTCGCTGACCTGCACCAGGGCCGGGTACTTCTCTGGCAGTTCCTTCAGCTTGCCGATGAATTCCGCCCAGCCGGTCGTCTTGACCAGACGCAGCTTGTGGGGAACCGGCGTCGTCTCCACGTAAACCACATCCCCCATGCTCATGTTTCTGACGTCATGACCGAATCCGTAGCTGAAGGTGTTTTTCTGGATATAGCGGTACTTAGCGATTGCGTCCACCGCCTGCCCCAGGGAATAAGTGACATCCCGGCGCAGGTCGTCCGCGTTGCCGTTTTTGACGATAAAATTGCTGGCCCCCAGCCGTCTTTGGAAGGTCAGGAAAGCTGGCTGCACGTAATAAGGCAGACGTTGGTCGATGACCAGGTAACCTTGCCCATCCCTTTTGCAATAGTTGCCCGCCTCATCCCGGAGCTCTTTTAAAGGCCCCATAGCGGTAATAGACATTGCTTGCTTTATACCGCTTGTCAGACAGGATATAGGGCCCTAATTCATACTCACTAGTTAAAACCGCCAAGTCAGCCGCGGCCTGCTTGAACTGCTCCGTATCCTTGGGATAAGCCGTGATAAACTTGCCCGACTCAGTCCAGTCAGCGTTTTTGGAGTTTTTGACGATCCATTCACCCCGGCTGACCGTGAACTTCAAGCTGATTTTTTGCTTAAAAAGATAGTCAGCTGTTGCCCTTAAAAGCCCTTCTTCGTCCTTGCATCCGGCTGACAAGTGGATCTTCCAGCCCTGTGCCGGCAGCTTGCCTGGCGCCAACAAGTAGATCCAGTGGCGGTCACTCCAGGTCTGCCAGCCTGCTGGCGGCTTCACCTGGTAAGGCTGCATTTTAGGTGCCGCGTCTTCAAAAAAGCTGCTCTTTTCAGCTAAGAGAAAGGGCACGTAGTCCTCGATCGCGTACTTCATTTTTACTTGAACAAGTTGTCAAAAAAGCCGTAGAAGCTGCCATAAATGGTGTGAAAGCAAATCAAGCTGCGGCGGACGTCGCCGTTTTTATCCTTCTTTGCCTTCTTCAGCTGCAAATTCAAAACTTCTTCAATCAGGTTTTCCATTTTTCCCTGCCTCCTTGTGCCTACTAGTTTAGTGCCTTCCCTCTTGTTTTTCGCAAGAAGTCATTATCGGGCAAAAAAGGCTCATAAGCGCAAAAAAATACCCCTAGCTAAGCTAGAGGCATGATTGTCAGCACTACCAAGAATCACTGCTCCTTGGCGTAATTGAGTTGGCTTCGTAAATCGTGTAGTTGGTGATGGTCTCATTGCTGGAGAAGTCGACACCGTTGTAAGTCTCGTTCAGACTGTTCTGCCGGGTTTCCTGGTTGGTCAAGGTCTGCGTCGGCAGCCCCAGGCTCTTTCTCAGCTTGTTGGACCACTTCTGCAGTTCTGCAGTTGACGCGATCTGGAAGCTGGTCCCGGAAATAGTCGCGTCGTGGCCCTGGATGTAGCCACTGGAGATGTTGCTTGCCGCGCTTCTGTAGTTGATGGCCAGGCTGGTCATATCGCCAAAAGTCAAATTGGTCTTGATGTACTTGGCAAAAACTTTGAGCAGCTTCTGATAGTTGGCTAAACCGTTGACGGACATGCTCTTCTTGACCACGGCCTGGATGATCTGCCGCTGCCGCATCTGCCGGCCGTAATCCCCCCGGGGATCGTCATAGCGCATCCGGGCATAAGCGATGGCGTGGCGGCCGTCCAGGTGCTGCTTGCCCTTATGGAAGTCACACCAGTCATAGCTGAAACTGAAAGGCACGTTGACGTCAACCCCGCCTAAAGCGTTGACCAGGCTCTTCAAGGCCTTCATGTTAACTTCCACATAATAGTTGATCGGCACGTTGAGCATGGCCGAAACTGTCTTAACCGACCCGTTGCTGCCGCCAAACTGGTAGGCCGAGTTGACCTTGAACATGTAGTAACTCTGGCTGCTCGTTTCACCCAGAATCTCCGTCAAGGTGTCCCGGGGAATCGAAGTCATGGTCGCCTTCTTGGTGGTCGGGTTGCCGGTCACCAGGATGATGGTGTCCGAGTTCCCTTTGTCATGCCGCCCTTCCAGCCCCTGGTCGACCCCTAAAATCAAAATCGAGATCGGCTTCTTGGCCGCGATCCGGGAACTGGTCGCCGTGCTGCCGTTATTGCCGTTCATGCTCACCAGGGCTGAATGCAGGGAGAAGTAGGCATGCGCCCCCCAGGTCGCTGCTATTAGGACGACAAAAGTCACTAAAAGACCGATGATCGTTGGCAAGGGGCGGCGGGACTTTTTCAACAGGCCAGCCTGGACAAGAGTCACATTACGAAAAACTTTCTGTTGTCTTCTGCTGTGTTGCTCTTCCATGGACTGACCCCCTTAGTAATTTGCTATTATTTATTTTCGCATGAAAAAGGCATTTAATAAACCAAGCGTAGTAATATTTAGACTATCTTATTTTTTTGGCAAAAAGCCGCTTTGATAGTAGAATATCAAGTATCGTAAAATAGAACATAAAGTAATGAGAAAAAGAAGAGGTATTGTATGGAAATCCCTTATCGCAGTGAGGTTCCCAAAGAGCAGACCTGGGACTTGACCCGGGTCTTCAAGACTGAGGCGGACTGGGAGGCCGCCTTTAAGGCAGTCAAGCAGGAAGTCAAGGCCCTGCCGGCCTTGGAAGACGGCTTTACGGAGAGCGCGGCCGTCCTCTATGACCGCTTGACCCAGATTTTTGCCGTTGACCGCCGCCTGTCCAAGATCTACGTCTACGCCAGCATGGCCAGCGATGTCGACACCAGCAACCAGAAGAAGCTGGCCCTCAATTCCCGCGGCCAGAGCCTGGCTGCTGAATACCAGGCTGCTGTCGCCTTCATTCAGCCAGCTGTTTTAGCCTTGGGAAAAGAGGCCTTGGACGCCTTTTTCAAGGAAGAGCCAAGACTGGAAAACTACCGGCATTATTTGGAACAGATTGTCAAGCAGGAAGAACACGTTTTGCCAGCTGAAGAGGAGAAGCTGGTATCAGCGGCCGGGGATGCCCTATCAGCTTCCGCCAACACCTTCAACGTCTTGACCAACTCCGACCTGCAATTCCCTTACATTGAAGATGAAGACGGGGAAGCAGTGGAATTGACAGAAGCCAACTACGACATCTTGATCCAATCCCAAAACCGGGAAGTCAGAGAAGATGCCTTTGACGCCCTTTACGCTGGCTACGGCCAATTTGCGTCAACTTTTGCCTCCACCTTGGCCGGCAATGTCAAGGCCCACAACTTTGACGCCCAGACCCACCACTACCAGGACGCCCTGGCCGCGGCTCTGTCGGAAAACAACATCCCTGTCGACGTCTACAACCAGCTTTTGACCAGCGTCCACAAGCACCTGGACCTCCTCCACCGCTATGTCAACTTGCGGGAAGAGATCCTGGACCTGAAAGGCGACCTGCAAATGTGGGACATGTACGTGCCGATTACGGGCAAGCCAAGCCTCAGCTACAGCTTTGATGAAGCCAAAGCCCAGGCAAGAGAAGCCCTGCAGCTTTTGGGCGAGGACTACGTCAAACACGTCGACTATCTCTTCAACAACCGCTGCATCGACTACGTGGCCAACATGCACAAGCAAAGCGGGGCCTATTCCGGCGGGGCTTATGACACCGACGCCTATGAGCTCTTGAACTGGCAGGGGGACCTGGATTCCCTCTACACCCTGGTCCACGAAACCGGCCACTCAGTCCACAGCATGTACACCCGGGAAAACCAGCCATACGTGTACGGGGACTATCCGATTTTTGTCGCGGAAATCGCCTCAACGACCAATGAAAACTTGCTGACCAACTACTTCCTGGACCGGGTGACGGATCCGAAGACCCGGGCCTTCCTGCTCAACTACTACTTGAGCTCCTTTAAGGGAACGGTCTACCGGCAGACCCAGTTCGCGGAATTCGAGAAGTTCATCCATGAAAGCGACCAGGCAGGTGAAGCCTTGACGGCTGACTACCTGTGCGGCTTCTACGACCGGCTCAACCAGCAGTACTACGGCCCGGCGATCAGCCTGGGCAGCGACATCGATCTGGAATGGGCCCGGATCCCCCACTTCTATTACAACTTCTACGTATACCAGTACGCGACCGGCTTTGCGGCAGCGACTGCCCTGGCTAATAAGATTACTTACGGCAGCCAGGAAGACAAGGAGAAGTACCTGGACTTCCTTAAGTCCGGCTCCAGTGACTACCCGATCAACATCATGCAGAAGGCCGGCGTCGACATGACCAAGTCCGACTACCTGGAAGATGCCTTCAAGGTCTTTGCAGAAAGACTGGACGAATTTACTGACTTGATCAAAAAATTGTAGAAAGCAAAACGAAGCTGCTCAAAGTGAGTAGCTTCGTTTTTTGCTCTTTAATAAAACATATTCAATTCAATCTTAGTGGTGTGACGCGCCAGTAGCTGCATCTGGTTCAGACTTGATTTGGTTGACTGCAGTCACTGGGTATGGCTTGCGCACCCGCGGGTCAGTGCTGGATGGCTTGGTGTCGCCTGCGTACTGGAAGTCAGTCAGGCGGGCGTGCTTAACGTCTTCAATCGTCTTGCAGCCGGTCAGTTGCATGTCGATCTTCAATTCATCGTTCAATTCGTTGATGACTGAAGCAACCCCGTGCGGGCCACCCAAAGCCAGACCGTAAAGGTAAGGACGGCCAATACCAACCAGGTCAGCCCCTAAAGCCAAAGCCTTGAAGACATGGGAGCCCCGGCGGACACCACCGTCAAAGATAACTGGGCAACGGCCATTGACTGCTTCAACAACTTCTGGCAATACGTCGATAGTTGCCGGAGCACCGTCGATTTCCCGGCCACCGTGGTTAGTC
This sequence comes from uncultured Lactobacillus sp., assembly GCF_944327175.1. GTDB lineage: Bacteria > Bacillota > Bacilli > Lactobacillales > Lactobacillaceae > Lactobacillus. The sequence goes on along the minus strand of NZ_CALVGT010000044.1, from coordinate 5,166 downwards.
ACGTAAACGCCGTCCGCGCCGGCAGTCAAAGCAACTTCAACGTCTTCAGCACAGTTTACCCCCTTGACGATAACTGGCAAGCCGGACATTTCCTTGATCCGCTTGATATCGTCCGGGCCAATGTTCTGAGCACTGGAAGCGTACATTTGGGCAACAGTTTGCCCTTCGCCCTTGGCGCCTTGGAAACGGGTGAAGAAGTCAAGTGGTACCGGGAAGGCAAAGTTGGTCCGCAGGTTGGCTTCCCGGTAACCTGATACCAAAGCGTCAACCGTCAACAGGATTGCCTTGTAGCCAGCAGCGTTGATCGCGTCAAAGACCATCTTGTTGAAGTCCCAGTTCTTTGACAGGTAAAGCTGGAACATCCGCGGAGCATCTGGCACAGCAGCGGCGATTTCTTCAACCGGCTTGTTGCCGTAAGTGCTGGAAGTAAACATGGCACCGGCCAAAGCAGCCCCCTTTTGAGTAGCTACTTCAGCGTCAGCGTGGGAGATCCCATGGCAAGCGATTGGTGAAATCATGATCGGCGTCTTCAGCTTCATGCCCAGGAATTCAGTTTCAGTTGACGGGTTGTCCATCCCGGTCAAGGCCCGGGGAACGATCTGGTAGTGGTTGAAAGCGTTGGTGTTGTTTCTCCAAGTCCATTCATATTCTGAACCTGAGGCTACGTAGTAGTAAGCCCCTTCCGGCATGACTTCCTTGGCCTTTTCTTCAAGCTCATCAACGTTAACAAATTTTAAATCTTCATCTGCTTCGCTTTGCGGGAAGCCCTTGATGTAATGTGTCATGGAAATCTCCTCAATCATTAAAAAATTACTATTAATTACTATTAACTTACAAGGATTATCATAGCATTTAACCGCTTACTTTTGGGCTGATCTTTTACTTTTTCAGATCAGCTTAAAAAATTAGAAGTACTAGAAGTGCAGTTGCCCCATAGCCAAGCCGACCAGGTACAGGAAGATACAGATGATGGCGGTGTAGATCCCGCACCACTTGAAGGCCTGCTTCAAAATCGTGCCTTCGCTGCCTTCCTGGCCGATAGCAGTAGACGCAACCGTGATGGATTGCGGGGAAATCATCTTCCCGGCAGTAGCCCCGACCATGTTGTTGGCCACGACCCAAGTCTGACTCACGCCCAGGCTTTGAGCAGCTGAGGCCTGCAATTTGGCGAAAAGAATGTTGGAACTGGTGTCTGACCCGGTCACGAAAGTACCCAGGGCACCGATGATTGGCGCGATCAATGGGTAAACCGGACCCATGACCTTGACCAAAACAACCGCGATAGCACTGGTCATGCCGGCGTAGCCCATAACCTTAGCCAGAGCCACGATAGCGGAAATAGTCACCTCCGTCTTGCCGATCCCCTTAATCAGGTCCCAGAGGATACCAAAAGTTTCCTTAACGCTCAAGCCCTGGATCAGGGCCCCGATGAAGGTAGCCACCAAGATCAAGGTCCCTGGTGAAGACAGCCAGTTGAGACTGAACTGACCAGCATTTTTGCCAGTGTAAACCTGGAATTTAAGAGTCGCGGAGTTGAGCAGGCTGTTAACGGCTGGGAACAATGATGAAGCGGCCAAAACGAAGACGAAAACTAAGATAAATGGCGCGCAGGCTTGCAGCAGTTCACCAGCTGAGTGCTTGGCAATGTCCCCGGTAGAAGCGGCGTATTCCGGCACGTCCTTGTGCCGCTTGGCCAAAAAGGCCGTAACCAGGATGCAGACGATGGAACCGGCGATGGCTGGCAATTCCGCCCCAACGAACTTAGCCACCAAGATTTGCGGCAGGGCAAAAGCCAGACCAGACATGAAGGTAATGAAGCCTACCCCCTTGATAGCCTTGACGCCCCCGCCGACCAGGCCAACCAGGATGTAAGGGATGACCAGGATCAAAACGCTCAGCTGCAGAGATACCACGAAGGCCGTGTTCATCACGTCCAGGCCGGCAGTCTGGGCCAAGGTGATGACTGGCAGGCCGACCGCCCCGAAGGCAGTTGGAGTGGTGTTGGCTACCAGGCAGATAACGGAAGCTTCAATCGGGTTGATCCCGAAGGTCATCAAGATGCTGGCCGGGATGGCAACAGCGGTCCCGAAGCCGGCAATGGCTTCCAGGAAGCCCCCGAAGCCCCAGGCGATCAAGAGGACCAGGATCCGCTTGTCAGTCGTCAGACCACAGAGCATGTCCTGGATTTTTTGCATGGCGCCGGATTTAAAAGTTACCTTGGAGGTGAACATGGCGGCCACGATGATGTAAACAATCGGGAACAGGCCACCCAGGATCCCTTCCAAGGTCCCGGTCAAAGTATCAACGACTGGCAACTGGAAGGCTGTAATGGCCAGAATGATTGCCAGGATAAGAGAAATAACGGCTGCCTTGGCCGCAGGCATCTTCAGGGCTGTCAGAGAGATGATCAGCCAGACGATCGGGATCAAGGCAAAAATGAATTTAACCCACATTCATGTAACTCCTTCTATAAGTATTTTTCACAAGTATTATTGTACATGAAAGCGCTTAAAAAATCATCTGAATATTGATTTAAAACGTTGATATATCAGCGTTTGTACTTGAATTTATTTCACAATATTTTTGTTTGCTAAAAGAATGATCCAAAAAAGCCCCGCTATCGCGGGGCTCTATATATTTTTTTACAAACTTGTTTGTTAACAAGGTTGCCTCTATTGCTTGGCAAAAAAGATTTAAAAAATTTTGCTACTTAGCGTTAGGCGTACCTAATTTTTCCAAAACGTAGTCGCCGTCGCTGTCCTGGCTGATGATCCCCTTTTGGTAAGTGTCAGTCACGCTGGTGTCATCCTTGTCGTCGGTGTAAGAGAGATTGTGGGTGACCGTGTAGTTGACATAAGTCTTGCCGCCGCCGGCCGGGCTGGTGGACAGGACCTTGACGACTTCGTCGTAATCGGAGACTGAATCAGAATCATCCCAGTTGTCGTGCAGTTTCTTGATGCTGAGGTAGCCGGAATTGCTGCTGCCATTGACCCAATCTTTGCTGTCATTGTCGTCCCAGATATCCCGAAGGAGGTCTTCAGCATCTTCGGTACTTGCCAGGCCTGGCCAGGACGGAGTCAGGACCCAGCTGCCGTTGACGACCTTGATTTGGTCGCTGCTTTGGCTGTCGTCATCGTCATCGTCATAGTCATCGTCACTGTCATTTTCCTGGTCAGCTGGGGTAGTCACGTACTGGTCAAAGTTGTCGATCGTGTCTGACTTGCCGATGCCGGACTTTTTCACGTAGAGGCTCATCCCTGACGTGATCTGGTAGTCCTTGAAGCTGGCCTGGCCCTTGCCGTTCAGGTCGGCTACCTTCTTGTCATTGATGTAGACTTCCCCGTTAGGCACGCTGCTGACCGTGAAGCTGCCCGTGGTGATGTTCAAGCTGACCCGGTGGTTGCTGAAGAGGTCCAGCTTAACCGGGCTAGGTGAAATGGTCTTTCCGCTTAAGTTAGCTGAAACTGAGAAGGTGTAGCGGCCGGCGATTACCGGGTCCAGCTTCTTTTGGTAGTAGTCGCCGGACGCAGACAGCTTGCCCACGTTTTTCCCATTCATCTTGATCGTGGAATTGGCGTGGTTGGTTACGACCGTTGGCGAATAAGTCTTGACCATGAGCTTGTATCTCGGGAATAAGAAAAAGTAGTGGCCATCTTCACCTAAAGAAACGGATTTCTTAAAGCTGGCATCAAGTTCTTCCTGATTCTTCCACTTACTGCCCAGGTTATTAGCTGTGGTCTTGTTTTCCTTGTAGTATGTTTGCAGCGGCTGTACGCTCTTCTTGGTCAACTGGAAGCTGCTGTCGTCAGTTTTAACGTAAGGCGACAGATCCTGGCTTGGATCCTTCAGCGCGCTGATGATTCTGTCGATCTGTTTGTCCTTGGCGTAGTAAGATTTACCAAAGCCGTAACCAGCAGCAAGAATCAACAGAGCGACTACAACGATCACGGCTGCTATCTTTCCATGTCGCGACTTCTTGACGTCAACCCGTTTCTTGTATGGCTTAGCCTGCCGCAGCGGCTTTGTCTGCTGCATCGGTTGTTTCAGTTTAGACTGCTTGATCAGCTTTGCCCCGCAGTTGGCACAATACTGGTCGCCTGCCTTGTTCTTGGCACCACATTTGGCGCAAAAGACCATTTTTGCTTCCTCCCACTTCGATATATCTTAGTAAAGATTGTCAAGCCACGAGTTAACTGACTGATTAGTGATAAACGCGATCTTGGACACAAATTCCTTGAAGAACATGTGGACCACAATCATAACCACAATCAAAACAATGATTGAGATCACAAGCGCAAACTGCATCTGATCGATTTTTTCCGCCTTTTCTTCCAGCAAAACATAAATCAAAGCAAGGAAGCCAACGACTGCCGTCATATTGAACACAATTGCCTGCAGGCCCAAGCTGCCCATCAAAGCAAGAAGCCAGAACAAAACATTCAAGATCAAACTGTAAGCCGATAAGTGAGCATACCGGTTGAGATATCCCAAAAAGTCAAATTCAGACTTGGCAAAACGCTTCATGGCAAAGTAGTTGATAGCCAAAACTACCACTTGCCCTAGCACGAAACTGATTATTACATACGAAGAGAAGCTAGACTTTAACTCAGTAATAATCGATAAAGGAATTGGGAAGTTTGTTTCTAATGAACTGGCCAGCTTGTTCATGCCCGTAAGCACTGCCAATATGAAAAACAAGTCTTCCAAAATCAAGGTCGTCAAGCCGTACCACTTTTCAGCGGCCACCACCTCAGTCGGCTTCTTCCAAGCATGTAGCAGCCACTGCCAGTATGTGGACAGCACATTTACAACTTGGCCGCTGGCCTGACTGTCAGCCTGACCTTCCGCTTTCACTTCAGCTTCCTGTACAGGTGCTGCTTTTGATTCAGGCGCTACTGGGGCGGGCTTTTCCTCGCTTACTGCTACTTGGCGCAGGTCAGTTCCGCAATTAGTACAGAAATTGATATCTGCTCCCATTTCAGCGTGACAATTCGGACATTCTTTCATCTTAATCCTCCATTTTTATAGAAAATTAATACTTTCGCCGATTGTAAAATTAAACTGAACACTGTTCCGATCCAGTAAGAAAAATCGTTTTCACTGGATTAGAGCACAAAAAATCCATTTCAACCATCTGGTAGAATATGAATTACCACAAACATTTCT
>NZ_CALVGT010000043.1 GCF_944327175.1 uncultured Lactobacillus sp. | reverse complement strand
AACGCCAATCGAGTTCACAAGGGCTTTGGTCAAGTAGCAGACACCTTGGAATCGTACTTCGATTAAAAAACAGTTAAAGAATCAATTAGCCGGAAAGATTTATTTACACAAAAGAATTGACAGTCTCCTCAAATGCGTCAGCAATATAGCGATGTCTTGATCTGCTTCTGGCAGCCAGTCATTATTGAGGTCCACGTATTTCTCCGTTCGCGTCTCCCCTTCTTCTGGCATGATCAAGGCATCAACTGTTCTCGCAGCCCGTTTTCTAAACAAGAAGTGATAAACCAGCTGTTTGTGATTCAAGTCTGTCAACTTGGTGTAATCACATGAAAAAAGCTTTTCCCCGCAATCCTGAGGAAAAGCTTTTTCTTTCTGTCTTTTACCAAATGTGCAAAAGTCTGGTCCGGTCCAACTTGCTCAAATTAAACTGGTGAACGTGTGATTTCTCGTTCTCCGGAAATTCTCTGACAAAGTCAGCCACGTTGTAGAGGCCGGTCGTGTAAGACCAGACCCCCTTGACCTTCTTGACCGGGTCCAGCATCTCGTTTCTGATCGGGTAAGCCGAAATCAAAAAGTGCTTGTGGTGGAACTTAAAGGCAAAGTATGGCAGACGGAACTCGTCGACCACCTCTTCCTTGGTCTTGCCGATCGTCACCACATTCCGGTAAGTCCCGTACTTTTCACTGAACTTGTCGTTGAAAGAGAAGTAGAAGTTGGAAATGTGCACATGTGGAAAATCTTCTTCTGCTACCTCGTCAGGTATGGCAATCACATGTGAATAATGGTCCAGATTGTTCTCTCTCTGCTGCAGGGCCTGCTCCATCTGGCTAGGCTTGATTCCCTTGACCCACTTGGGCAGCTCCGGGTGTGCCTTGTAAGAATTGTACATCATCGTGATGACTTCCGGCTTCACCCAGTCGTATTGCATCCGGATCTGGTTTCTCTTCAACAAACCTTCCAGGGTCTGGTTCTGCATCAAATCAACCACATAGCACTCGTAATGGTACTTCTCGCACCACTTCTTGTAGTGATCGATCTCGCTGGCGACAATGTGGGTCCCGTCCACGATGACGGTTTCTCCATAGGACATCTTGTGCTCAACCAAGTTGTCCTTCATCCGCTTGGTCTGTTCCGTGACATGCCGCGGAATAACCTGGTGCAGAACGTCAGTCTTCTGGTCATAGTAAACGGTCAGGTCCGCCAAAAGCAGGCGGATCTCATCCCCGCTGATCGCGTACGGCAATAAGTGGTGCCGGGCGATAAATGAAGACTTGCCAGAGCCGGGCGCGCCTCTCAAAAGAAATAATTTGCGCATACTTAGCTCCATTTTAAAAAATCTATTTTAAATATATCAGAATAGATTTTACCATAGATTGCCCCCGACATTTAGCAATCTGGCAAAAGTCTCCATAAATTTTTGCTTTTTCTAATTTTTCGCCTGCATATCCTTGCCTTCCCGGTCACCCACGAAAAAAACAGGCCTCAGCCTGTCTAAGTCATCAGTTAGTGATCATCTTATCCACAATGTTCAGCTTCTGGTCAAAGTCATAGACGATGGCCTGGGCGTTAGGCACCTCTAGCTTGAGGATATCCACATTGTTGATGTCTTCTAAATATTTGATCAGCGCCCGCAGGCTAGAGCCATGGGCTACGATCAGTTGGTCTTCCCCAGCCATTAAGCGGCTGGCCACCTCGTCTTCATAGTAAGGCAAAAGGCGGAGCTGGGTCTGATGCAGGCTCTCCGCCCTTGGCAAAAGCTGAGGGTCTACCCCCCAATAGCGGCGGTCAATAGTTGGTGACCCTTGTGCTGGCGGAACCGCGTCAAAGCCCCGCCGCCACTCTAAGACCTGCTCTTTGCCGAAAATCTTCCTGGATACGTCCTTGTCCAGGCCCCGCAAGGCCCCGTAGTGGCGTTCATTCAGCCGCCAGGTCTTGGAAATTGGCAGGTATAAAAAGCCTGCTGCTTCTGCCGCGATATTCGCCGTTTCAATTGCCCTAGACAATAAAGAGGTATGAATCAAGGTCGGGTGAAAGTCCCCGGCTTCTTTTAATTTCTCCCCCGCTGCCCAGGCCTGCCGCCGGCCCTTATCCGTTAAGGGGACGTCATTCCAGCCCGTATATACGTTTGCCGCATTGGCCTGGCTTTCCCCATGCCTCAGCAGTGCCAACTTTACCATAATTTTTTGCCTTCTAGAGCCAAAAAGCCCAGATTCCAGTAATGATGAAGAGGATGCCTAAGATGACAAAAGCCTTGCCCCCCAGCCCCTTCTGCTTGACGCCCTGCTTCTGCCGGCGCAGGCGCGTGATGCCGGTAATTAAATCCCAGATGCCGAAAAGCAAGACAGCATAAGGAACCCACCAGGAATGAACGTTCATATTAGCTCCACAACTTTACCGCGTAATAAATGGCCACGGCCAGAATCCCGGCCCCCGTCAGGTAGTAGGACTGGGCGGGTAAACTACCCTTTTTCCCCATCCGCTGGGCGTTATAGCCCCGGGCAAATTCCCACAGGCCCACGATCACCAGCAAAACGATCGTAAAGGTGTGCGTATCCCACTTCATCTTCTAGTCTGTCTCCTTGTTCATAAATCTTCAGCCTTGCAGTTGTAGTCGACAATTTCAAAATTGCCTTCTTCGTCCAAAATCCCCCGGCTGACGCTGCCGTTGTCCGGGAAGGTGATATCATGCAGGCCGTCGCTTTCCTTCCAGTACTTGATCCCCAGGGTCTTAATGAAGTCCCCATGGGAAACCAGCAAAACCCGGCCTTCGCTGCTGGTCTCTTTTCTCAAGACCTTGATGGCCCGGCGCATTCTGGTTTCCAGTTCTTCCGTGTTTTCGGCCAAATGGCGAGGGTCAGCCTTTTTAGTGACTTCCCGGAACTTGTAGATGCCGATAGTATCAATAATTTTCTTTACATCAGTGGTTGCTGGAATGCCCGCTGCTTTAGAGACGCTGAGCCAGATATCATCGATGCTGCCGCCTTCAAAAGAGCCGTAAAAAACTTCTCTGAATTCCGGCAGCTTTTTGATCTTGCCAATCTCAGACACCTGGTTGGCATCCTTCATCAAGTGGACGGTGTCGATCGCCCGCTTCAAGTCTGACGAGTACATATTGTCAAAATGAATCTGCGACAGGGCGTCAGCCGTCTTCTTTAAGTCGTCGATTCCTTTGATGGTCAAGGGGGTATCGCACCAACCCTGTACCTTGTTCAGGCGGTTAAAAAGCGTTTCCCCATGTCTGACCAGATAAACTTCAGTTTTCATGCGTGTCCTCCTTAAATCAATCAATAACTATTCTATCTTACTTTGCCAGGCTTGGGTAGTTAGCCCCAAGCTTGCCAACCCAGGTAGATGGCCAAAAGGACCGAGAAGAAGGCCGTGATCCATCTGACCCAGGCAGGCTTTAGATATTTAATCATTTTTTGCCCGAAATAGCCACCAATAAAGAGGCCAATGGCCAAAGGAAAAGCTACCGGCCAGTTGACCCCGCCCTTAAAGGCGAAAAGGGCTAAAGCCACCAGGTTGGCTAAAGAACCGATCACACTCTTAATGGCGTTGATGACGACAAAAGAAGAATCACTTAAAGCCGTTAAAAAGATCAAGGTCAAAACGCCCGACGCCGCGCCAAAGTAGCCGGCATAGATCCCGGCCACGAACAAGCCAAAATAAGCCCCGATTCTTCCATGCTTGGTTGCCTGCTTTGTCTGCTTTTGCCGGCCGCTGTACAAAAGAAGGGCAGCTGAAAAAAGAACGAAGAAAGGAACCAGTTTTTGGAAGATTTTACCAGGGAACTGGACCAAAAGCCAGCCGCCAATGAAAGCCCCGGTTAGCTGGAAAAAGGCATAGCGCCACAACTCCCCCCAGTGCCCCCGCATTTCCTTTAAACAAGAAGACAGGGAGCCAAAGCCCGTGGTCACTAAAGCTGCCGTATTGGTCATATTGGCCGCGACTGGGCTGAGGCCGAAGAGAAGGAGGCCCGGGTAAGAAACAAGGGAGGCCATGCTGGCCACGGCCGCCACAATCCCAGCCAGAACGCCTAAGATAATGAGATAAATGAACTGCATTTCTTTACTCTTTTCTGTTTTTACACCGCTGTTCTTATTTTTCCAAGCTAAAAAGCCGTATCCATTTTATCTGATTGGGGCGGAGGATTGCAAATTGCTTAAAAAAGTCCGCTTCCAGCGACAAGCTGGCCGCAATTTTGTACAATAGTAGGTAGACAATCATTAACAAAAAATTAAAAGCAATAGCTAAAAACTATCTTTTAGAATTAGAAAAAAGGAGAACAAATTTATGCCAACTGCAGCAATTGTTTTTTCAGACGGATGTGAAGAAATCGAAGGCTTGAGCCAGGTCGACGTCCTGCGCCGGCTGGGCATCCCCTGCGACATGGTGGCGCTGGACAACTTGACCATCACCGGCGGACACGACATCCGCTTTACTTGTGACAAATTAGTTGATGACTCCCTCATTGACTACGACTTAGTCGCCTTCCCGGGCGGGGCCCCGAACGCCAAGCACTTAAGAGAAAGCGAGAAGCTGGCTGATCTGATGAAGCAGCGCTTCGCCGCCGGCAAGTGGAACGCCGCCATGTGCGCCTCTCCGATCGCCTTGTCCAAGTACGGCTTTTTAAAAGAAGCCAAGTGGACCAGCCACCCGGACTTTAAAGAACAAGTTGCCAGTGAAAACCCGGCCAGCACCTACGTCGACACCCCCACTGTCATCGATGAAGACCACAAGCTGGTTACCAGCCGGGGGCCGGCAACTTCCTGGGCCTTTGCCTACGCCCTGGCCCAAGTTTTAGGCGTGGACACCAGCCAGTTGGAAGACGCCATGCAGTACAGCTACTTAAGAGACCACATCAACGAGGCTTAAGATGACTGAAGAAAAAATGGTCAGAAAGGCAGCAGACCGGGACTTAGAAGACATTGTCGCCATCATCAAGGACGCCAAGGCCCTTTTGAAAGCGCAAAATTCCAGCCAGTGGCAGGAAGGCTATCTCAACCGGGCCAGCATCGAAGAAGACCTGGAAAACCGCCAGGGCTGGGTTTTAGTCAAAGATGGCCAGGTTGCCGCATACATGGCTGCGACCGACTTTGACCCCAATTATGAAGTCCCGATTTGGGCGGGAAGTGGTCCCTACTGGGCCCTGCACCGTTTCGCGGTAAAAGATTCTTTTCGCGGACAGGGGCTCAGCCAGCTTTTGCTGAAAAAAGTGATTGCTTTTGGCCAAGAGAGCGGGATCAAGAGCTTCCGCCTGGACACGGGCAAGCAGAACCAGGCCGTCCAGCACCTGGCTGACAAATTTGGCTTTGTCTACCGGGGCATCATTACGGTGACCAGCGACTCGGTTGACCCGGAGCGGCGGGCCTATGAACTGCTTTTTGACAAGTAGGAAAAATATAAAAAGAAAAGAGAAAAAAGAAAAATAATAAAGAAACAGGAAAAATAAACAAGGAGGAAAAAATGGCTGAACAATTGGCAATTGAAGATCTGCAGGTCGACGTAAAGCAGATTCCTTTAAAGCAGCCCTTCGTCACGGCCCTGCACCGGGTTGACGCCGTGAGCGCTGTCCGGGTGACGATCCGCCTGGCTAACGGGGTAACCGGGGTCGGCACCTGCACCCCTAATGAAAAAGTGACCGGTGACAGCTTGTCCAGCGCCCGGGCCGTTATTGAAGAAACAATCAAGCCCTTGATCCTGGGCAAGAACTTGACCGATTGGAAGGAACTTTTGCATACGGTCAAGACTTCCATCGTCCACAATGCCCCGGCCAAGGCCGCGGTCGAAATCGCCCTCTACAATAGCCGAGCCAACCTTTTGGGCCTCACCCTCTCCCAGCTCTTAGGCGGCAAGGGCGGCAGCGTGGAGACCGACTACACCATCAGCATTGGCAAGGCCGAGCAGATGATCGCTGACGCCCAGAAGATGGTCGACCAGGGCTTCAAGACCCTTAAACTGAAATTGGGGGCCGGCCACTTAAAGCGGGATATCAAGCTGGTCGAAGACCTGGCCTACGCGACGGGGCCCATGGTTCACCTGCGCTTAGACATGAACCAGGCCTGGGATGTCCGGCAGACCATGCAGGCGGCAGAATACTGGCACAAGCAGGGCCTTTTGATCGACTTTATCGAGCAGCCGGTCCCGGCCTGGGACCTGGACTCCATGGCTTACTTGACCCGCCACTCCCCTTACCCGATCATGGCGGATGAATCCGTGGAAAGCTACGAGGATGCCCAAAGAGTTTTAGCAAAAGGAGCCTGCGACTACATCAACATCAAGCTGATGAAGACGGGCGGCTTGTCGGAAGCCCAGAAGATCAATGACTTAGCCGAAAGCCGGGGGGTGCCAACCATGGTCGGCAGCATGATTGAGTCAATTGAGTCTTTGGCGGCAGCCTGCGCCTTCTACCGGGCCAACCCGAATACGATTTTTGCCGACCTGGATGCCATCTTCATGGTCGACCAGGACCCGGATTTGAATAGTTACGCCGAATGCGTTGGCGACAATATCGTGGTGCGATAAAATGCTGAATTTTAAAAAGATTGCTGACATCCTGGCTCCCCTGCCAGGCAAAACTGCCCTTTTGATCAAAGACAAGACCGGTGTCCTCTACGCTAGCCCCTTCGCCGGGGAAGAATTCAAGTCAGCCAGCTTGATCAAGCTGGCCGTAGCCTGCTACTACCAGGCCCACCCGCAGGACTTAAGCCAGATGGTCCATGTCCCGGAAGACAAGATCGTTGAAGGCGGGATGCTCTGCCACCTGGCCCAAAGGGACTGGCAGCTGCGGGACATTCTGGACTTGATGCTGTCGGACTCAGACAACACGGCCACCAACTTTTTGATCGATTTTATCGGCTTTGCCAAGATGGCTGCCTGGTTTGAAGCAGAATTTGACCATCTTCACCTGGGCCGGTACTTGATGGAAGTGACTGACCGGGAAAACTATATTTCCGCTGAAACTGCCCTGGAGCTCTTAGAGCGGCTCTTAGCTGACCCATCGCCTTTTGGCCAGGTCTGCCAGAAGGCCCTCTTTTACCAGGAGTCCGTTAACAAGCTCCTCCAAGACCTGCCAGAGGGCTGCTCTTTTAGCAAGACCGGGGAACTGGAAGACACGGAGCATGACGCAGCCCGAATTTTTGCCGGGGAAAACTACTATGACATCTGCTTCATGAGCCACTACACGGGCTTGGAAGAGCGCGAGCAGATCCTTTTGGCCCAAAGCGCGGTCGGAAAACTGGCCTACCAGGACTTGACCGGGAAATAAGATATATTCTTTTTGGACAGCTAGCCACTTTTATCACTATTGTGATAAAATTAAAACAAACTTATCAAGAGTAGGGATATAAATGGACATTACCAATTTTTTTACGGTTGAGACTTCTGAGCTCTCCAAATCTGACCGGAAAATCATGAAGAGAATGACCTCCGACTTGACCAATGTTGAGTCGCTAACCATCAACCACCTGGCTGAAGAAGCGGGAACTTCCCTGGCTTCTGTTCAGCGCTTCTGTCAGAAGATGGGCTATTCCGGCTTTAAGGAATTCAAGTTCCAGCTGCTGACCTACATCAAGAAGCAGGAGAGCCAGGAAGCGGCGGTTTCAAGCAGTGAATACCTGAACGACTACCATGATGCCATCAACCGGGTCTGGATGAGCAATGAAAAGGATGCGAAAGAATTGGCGGAGGTCCTGGCGACCAGCTCGACCAACTTTATTTTCGGGATCTACTACTCTGAACTGCCGGCCAGGCTACTCAGCATGGGGATGCGGGATTTAGGCAAGTCGACCTACTTTGGAGACAACCTGGCGGCTGGCGAGCACCTTTTCCCGCTAAGCGATGAGAACTCCACGGCGGTCTTTTATTCAGTCTCAGGGATTTCCAAACTTTTTGGCTCATCGCCCCTGCCCAAGTCGATCTCCCACTTCAAGCACAGCTACCTGATCACGATGAATCCGGACACGCCTTTGAAGAAGTACTTTAAGAAGGTCATCGTCCTGCCGGGCAAGAACCTGGCCCAGGGCCTGCCGGTCGACCCCCAGTCAATCCCGGTGGTCTTTACTGAAAGAGTGATTGATATCGCGGCAACTAAATACCGCCGCTAAAGCTGCCGGAAGGCAGCTTTTTTGCTTGGCGTCTTGTTTGCCAGAGCTGGCGAAGATTGATAGAATTTTATTTAGGTGGTTAGTTACTTTTTGTAACTAATTTTTAAAAAACAGCAGGCATTGAAAATAAACATTAGGAGAAAAAGATGGACTTAAACTTTAAAGAACTGGCGGAAGCCAAGAAAGACGCAATCTTAAAGGACTTGAGCGAATTGATCGCCATTGACTCTTCCGAAGACCTGGAAAACGCCACGGAAGAATACCCAGTTGGCAAGGGCCCGGTTGACGCCATGACCAAGTTCCTCAGCTTTGCCAAGCGGGACGGCTTTGACACGGAAAACTTCGCCAACTACGCCGGCCGGGTCAACTTCGGTGCAGGTGACAAGCGCCTGGGCATCATCGGCCACATGGACGTAGTACCAGCTGGTGAAGGCTGGACCCGGGACCCCTTCAAGATGGAAATCGATGACGAAGGCCGGATCTACGGCCGGGGCAGCGCTGACGACAAGGGGCCAAGCTTAGCTGCCTACTACGGGATGCTTTTGCTCAAGGAAGCCGGCTTTAAGCCAAAGAAGAAGATCGACTTCGTCTTAGGGACCAACGAAGAAACCAACTGGGTCGGGATCGACTACTACTTGAAGCACGAACCGACTCCAGACATCGTCTTCTCACCAGACGCTGAATACCCGATCATCAATGGTGAACAAGGGATCTTCACCCTGGAATTCAGCTTCAAGAACGATGATACTAAGGGCGACTATGTTTTAGACAAGTTCAAGGCCGGGATTGCCACTAACGTGACTCCGCAGGTTACTCGGGCTACTATCTCAGGGCCTGACCTGGAAGCTGTTAAATTGGCTTACGAAAGCTTTTTGGCAGACAAGGAATTGGACGGGTCATTTGAAATTAATGGCGAAAGCGCCGATATCGTCTTGATCGGCCAAGGGGCCCACGCTTCAGCTCCGCAAGTCGGCAAGAACTCAGCAACCTTCCTGGCCCTCTTCCTGGACCAGTACGCTTTTGCCGGCCGGGACAAGAACTTCCTCCACTTCCTGGCTGAAGTGGAACACGAAGACTTCTACGGCAAGAAGCTGGGCATCTTCCACCACGATGATCTGATGGGCGATCTGGCCAGCAGCCCGTCCATGTTCGACTACGAACACGCCGGCAAGGCCAGCCTCTTGAACAATGTCCGCTACCCGCAAGGGACTGACCCGGACACCATGATCAAGCAGGTTATGGACAAGTTCAGCGGCATCCTGGACGTCACTTACAACGGCTTTGAAGAACCACACTACGTGCCAGGCAGCGACCCAATGGTGCAGACTTTGCTCAAGGTCTACGAAAAGCAGACTGGCAAGCCGGGCCACGAAGTCGTCATCGGCGGCGGGACTTACGGCCGCCTCTTTGAACGCGGGGTTGCCTTTGGGGCCCAGCCGGAAAACGGCCCAATGGTTATGCACGCGGCCAACGAATTCATGATGCTGGACGACTTGATCCTGTCCATCGCTATCTACGCGGAAGCCATCTACGAATTGACCAAGGACGAAGAGCTGTAAGAAAAAGCCGAAAAGGTAATTACTCAGGGTGACTTGATTTTCTTTAGTCTAACCCGGCTAAAACAAAATATTTTTAACTTTAGCAGGTTGTCAAATTAATTTTATTTTGACAACCTGCTTTTTTTGCCCTTTCTTAAAGGATTTTATCTTTACAAAAAATACTGAGGTTTATACTCCAATAAAACAGCACAAAAAAGAGGCTATTTGCTTAGCCCCTTTACACATTATTCTTTTGTCTATTCTTCCCTAAGCCTTAAAGCTGCCCCAGTAGGCGCCGCCGTAGGCCCACTTAAGGTGGGATGGCACCCCGATATAGTGCATGGAGTAAGTACCGTTAGTGTAGGAGACGTTAAAGCCGTAGTAGTCCCAGTCGCCATCATACTTGCCGCCCTGGGTGTTCATCAAGTCCCCGGCGTGCTCCCATTCCGTGTACTGGCTCAGCTGCTTAACCTTGCTCTGGTTAGCGTAGCAGTAGCCAAACATCATGGTCTTCAAGCCGAAGTAGATATCCTTCTTCATAGCCGTCATGGTCAGCAGGTTTGTGTCATTAAAGCCGGCCATGTCTTCGACATAGTTATAGTTGCCTGGCAATTTCAAGCCAACCCGGTTAGTAGCCCGGACAATCCCTGGCACATAGTGGCCAGTAGCAATGGTTTTCTTATTCGCCACGTATTCCTTGGAAATTTCCAAAGCCAGCTTCTGGGTTCCCTTGCTGTACTTCCACTTCTTCAAGCCCATTTTTACCCGGGCCTGGTTGATCAAGCGGAGGGAGTACTTGGCCAAGGTCTTGGACTGGCTGGTATTCAAGTGGCCATTGGTCAATTTAACAATAGTCTTGTTGTCCTTGCTGCTTTCTGACCAAGACCTTTGGTCAAAAGTGTTGGCCTGCATTCCCTTAACGTTGATCTTCCGCCACTTCTTCAGCCAAGCCGCGTTCTTCTTGTTTTTCAGCCACTTCTTCTGCTGATTCGAAGACAAGTTGGAGTACCAGTAGGCCTTCTTCAGTTTGGCCTTGGTATAGCCCTTAGGCAGGGTAAAAACTGCCTTGCGGCTGCTGGCTTCGACTGGCTTCACCTGACTGGCCGCGAAAGTCGTCCCGATTGCCAAGGCCGCTGCCGCGCTTACGAAAAATTTTTTCATCTTTGAACCTCTATTTCTCAATTCAAATTCTATCCTATCCCTTTTATTATAACCTGTTTAGCAGCTTTTTTCTCCGCAAAAAGGCAAAGAAAAAGACGGTTCCGAAAGGAACCATCTTGAACAAAGAGCTGATTAATACCAGCCGTTTGCTTGCCAGAAGGCCTTAGCTGCAGTCCATGAACCATACCGGCTTTGAACGTAGCTGTTGGCAACCTTTTCCTGGTTGGCGGCAGAAGTGTCACCATTCAAGTAGCTCAAGCTCAATTGGTACTTGCCGTAGTAGTTACCGTTTGAGGCAGTGTATGAGCCGCCGCTTTCCTTGCCTGCGATCCAAGCCTTAGCTGCTGCTTCAGATGATGAAGAAGCAGTTGAGCCGGAAGTGCTTGAACTGGTCGTGCTTGCGCTGTAGCTAGAAGTGTTTGATGAGCCAGTATTCGCGCTGTAGCTGGAAGTGTTTGATGAGCCAGTATTCGCGCTGTAGCTGTAGTTATAATTTGAGCCGTAGCCGTAGTTATTTGCTGATGAACTGTAGCTCGTAGTGTAGCCAGTGCCAGTTGAGCTGGTCGTGCTGTTAGCAGTGTTAGTGCTGGTAGTATTCGCGTTGTAAGTGCTGTTTGAAGCAGTTGCTGCTTCAGTGGTGTACTTGGCCATGATCCATTGGCGCTTGCCGATCTTGTACCACTTTTCACCTGCAGCGTCGCGGGCAGTCTTAACTACCTTCCATGAGCTGCCGTCCTTAACGGAACCGGAAACCGTAGCAGTGTAGTAGTTTGACCAAGTTGCAATTGATTGTCCATCAATGTAGTCAACCGTTACGCTGTCACCGATGGTTGCCGCGTCTGCTTGACCGTTCGTGCCTAAGCTGATCGCTGCCACGCCAGTCAAAGCTAAGCCTGCAGCAAATACTGATTTAAGTACGTTAGATTTGATGTTCAAAAAAGTTCTCCTTTGTTTGTCGCAAGCTATCGTCTGCCAAGTTACTTCTCCTTTGGCAAATTCCTTCTTGCTGCTCTTGTGTCATTTGACAGCTTATATGTTAACAGGGCCAAATTTCAAAATCATAGCAAAAAAGTAACGGTCCAGTTAAGAAGAGATTACAGGGAAGACACTTTTTGTAACATTTGTAATATTTTACCCGCCCTTAAACTGCCTTGAAATATTTGCCTAAAAAGCAAAAAAGACACCATGCACACGCATGATGTCTCGCGATGGGTCGTCAGGGGATCGAACCCTGGACACCCGGATTAAGAGTCCGGTGCTCTGCCAGCTGAGCTAACGACCCAAGTGGGTTTATTTAATTAACGCCGAAGCGCGATGGGTCGTCAGGGGATCGAACCCTGGACACCCGGATTAAGAGTCCGGTGCTCTGCCAGCTGAGCTAACGACCCAAATGGGTTTATTTAGTTAGCGCCGAAGCGCGATGGGTCGTCAGGGGATCGAACCCTGGACACCCGGATTAAGAGTCCGGTGCTCTGCCAGCTGAGCTAACGACCCAAGTGAGCTGCGGTTGACTTTCGTCAACCGACATTTATTTATTATACAGGAAGTAGAATGGATTTCAAGAGGATTTGTCAACTTTTTTGCTTTTTTGGCAAAAAGCTATTAGTTGATTTGGAACAAGGGAGTCGCAGCATAATATTTGACTCAACTAGGAAAAAAGCTGCTCATAATCTTACTCAAGTAGAAAAAATGCTGCTCATGATCTTACTCAAGTAGACAAATGTCTGCTCATGATCTTACTCAAGTAGACAAATGCCTGCTCACGATCTTACTCAAGTAGACAAAATGCTGCTCATGATCTTACTCAAGTAGCCTGTAGCATAAGTTAGTTGAGTAAGTTTCGGGCCGCAAGTCTGTTTACTTGAGTATGTTTTTGAGCAGATTTTTTCAAAAATCAATTTAGTTGAGTCAAATTTGGGCCGCATCCCGGCTTACTTGAGTAAAATCTTGTGCAAAGTTACCAAAACAACAAAAAACGGAAGCCGCAGCTTCCGTTTCTAACCTATAGCCAATATGCCCCGCGCGGCGCCACTTCTAGTCGGCGGATTTCATCTTTTAACCCCGCTTCTCTGACGGCGTCAATAAAGTCGCTAATATGCTGGGGGTCAACCAGGCTCATGACCGTTGGACCGGCCCCAGACAAATAGGTCGCTACCGCTCCGTGGCTGTGGCCCACATTTCTGATAATTTCCAGTTCTGGCACCAGTTTGCTCCGGTAGCGCTCATGAAAGAGGTCAGCCTCCATCAACTCCCCGGCCTTTTCATAGTCCTGGGCAAAAAGGGCCGCTACAGCCGTGTTGGCCACGGCACTGGCCTGGACTGCGTCTTTAAAGGATAATTCCTTAGGCAAAACCGCCCGGGCATCGCTGGTCTTTAAATTGTAGGCCGGGATATAAGCAATCATGGCAAAAGGCGGCACCGGCGCCTTGACGGCGGTAAAGTGGCCATTAACCTTGCAACCAACGACCAGGCTGCCCAAGATGGTCGGGGCCACGTTGTCCGGGTGCCCTTCCAGTTGGGCCGCGATTTCGATTTTTTCATGGGGAGCCAGGTTGAGCTGGCCCAGCTGGTCAGCCAGTTCAATCCCGCCCACGATAGCGCTGGAACTGGAGCCCAGGCCATGAGCCAGGGGGATGTCTGATTCCACCCGCAGGTGCTGGGGGGTTAAATCCGGCTTGACGCTTAAAGCCGCCTGGACGATCATATTGTCTTTCCCGCTGGGCAGGTCCCCTAAGTTATGGTCTACCTGCCAGTGGTCGCTCTCTCCGATTACTTCAATGGTTAGGTACAAGGAAATGGCCACCCCGATGGAGTCGAAACCCGGGCCCAGGTTGGCGCTGGATGCTGGAACTTTGATTTTCACGCTATTTCACCTCAACAATTGGCAATTGCTAGTTTTTTAATCATTTTATCATGTTTTCCCTTTTAGAAAAATGATTTCCCCGTTATAATTAGCCATAAAAGAAAAAATCTTTTTCAACCATCGTTACTAGTTTATAGATCACGCATCTGACTTTTAGGGAGGATTTATGATTTACCGCAGTACCCGCAGCCAGGGGCAGGAAGTTACCGCCGCCCAGGCAATCGTCCAAGGCCTGGCACCAGATGGCGGCCTTTTCGTGCCCAAAGAATTCCCGACGCCATTTTCAGCCGCTGATTTAAAGGAAATTTTTGCTCTGCCATACCAGGAAATAGCTAAAAAGATCCTGGCCCTGTTCTTGACCGACTATAGTGAAGAGCAGCTAGAAGAAATCGTTCAAGGCGCCTACGGCCAGCAATGGGATGATGACCGAATCGCCCCGCTGACTGATAAGAAGGCCGGCAATTACTACCTGGAGCTCTTCCACGGTCCAACCTTGGCCTTTAAGGACGTGGCTTTGCAGTGCCTGCCCCGCTTGATGAAGACAGCCTTAGAGAACTCAGGCGACCAGCGAGGGATCGTTATTTTGACCGCGACTTCTGGGGACACCGGGACCGCCGCCATGCGGGGCTTCCAGTCCTTAGCCAAGACCCGGGTCATCGTCTTTTACCCTTACCAAGGGGTGGCCCCGATCCAGCTCAAGCAGATGCTGAGCGAAAACAGCGACAACACCGTGGCTGTGGCGGTTGAAGGCAATTTTGACCAGGCCCAGACCAGGGTCAAGCAGATTTTTAATGACCCGGACATGAATGATTTGCTGGCCGGACACGATTTGACCTTCTCCAGCGCCAACTCCATGAATGTCGGCCGCCTTTTGCCCCAGGTCGTCTACTACTTCGCTGCCTACAAGCAGCTGCTGGACCAAGAAGCCATTGCCTTTGGCGATCCCGTCAACTTCTCTGTGCCAACTGGCAATTTCGGCGACATTCTGGCCGGCTATTATGCCCAAAAACTGGGCCTGCCAGTCGGCCACCTGATCTGCGCTTCCAACAAGAACAATGTCTTAACCGACTTTTTCAAGACGGGCAAGTATGACAAGAAGCGGGACTTCTACGTGACCAACTCCCCGTCCATGGACATCCTGGTTTCCAGCAACCTGGAGCGCCTGCTCTTTGACCTCTGCCAGAACCCGGACACGGTCAAGGACTTGATGGAGCAGCTGAATACTAAGGGCGAATACCAATTACCAGAAGACATGCAAAAGAAGCTTTCCGGCTTCTGGGCCGACTACGCCACTCCAGAAGAAATCGAAGGCGAAATCAAGCGGGTTTACGAAGAAAGCGGCTATGTCATCGACCCGCACACGGCTGTGGCTTCTTTAGCCGCCAAGCGCTTTAAGGAAGAAGACGATAAACCAACTGTCGTCCTCTCTACCGCCAGCCCTTACAAGTTCCCGGAAACCGTCGTTCGCGCCATCAGCGGACAAAATGTTAAGGAAAAAGGCCTGCCAGCCCTTAAGGAACTGACTGACCTGACTGGCCCTGCCCCGAAGGCCATGGAGTCCTTCTTAGGACACAGCTCACGGGAAATCGTCATCCCGGCTGGTAACATGGCTGACGAAGTCAAGCGGCAGCTGGATCTGGACTGATTTTTGCTAAAAAGAGAATAGATAAAGGCAAAAGCAGCTGAGGATTTACTCCTGAGCTGCTTTTGCCATGTAATTGGAAATAAGAAATAAAAAGAAATTCAAAATAAAAAATGGAGGATACAGGGCTCGAACCTGTGACCCTCTGCTTGTAAGGCAGATGCTCTCCCAGCTGAGCTAATCCTCCATATGACACGTACGGGATTTGAACCCATGTTACCGCCGTGAAAGGGCGGTGTCTTAACCACTTGACCAACGGGCCATTTATTTTGCTTAGCCTTTTTACAAGGCACGAATATTAGTATACCCGATCCAGGAGAAAAAGCAAGGGCTTAGGGCAAAAAACTTATTATTTTTATTTGCAAAAAGCACTTGCACTTTTCCCTGCCTTTGCTATACTAGTAGATGTGCTTGCGGGCGTGGCGGAATTGGCAGACGCGCAAGACTAAGGATCTTGTGACCGCTTTTGGTCGTGGAAGTTCAAGTCTTCTCGTCCGCACTAAGCGAAAGGAACTGGTTTGTCCAGTTCCTTTTTTGTTTCTCCTGGAGTCTTTTTTGCTAAAATCTACTCAGAGTGATGATCAAAAAACAAAAAACAATTTAAGGAGAAAAACACATGACTGAATTAAACTGCCGCCTGGCCACCAGCGCTGACTTAGCTGCTTTCTGCCAGTTCTACCAGGACATCTGTGCCCACCAAAAAGAAGACCAGTTTGGGGCTGACTGGCACTGGGGAATCTACCCGGCTGAAAAAGATATCAAGGAAGCTATTGACCAAAAGCGGGCTGTTATTGGCCTCAAAGATGGCAAGATCGCCTCAGCCGGCATCTTGACCGTCGGCAACGACCCTCTTTACAGCAAATTCACCTGACCAACCCCAGCTGAAGATAACGAAATTGCCGTCCTCCACCTCTACGGGGTCCACCCGTCCTTCCGCCGGAAGGGCCTGTCCTCTTCTCTTTTGACCTTTATCAAGGACCACGCCAAAGAGCTCGGCTGCAAGGCCATCCGCTTAGACAGCATGGCTGGCAACGTCCCAGCCCGCCGCCTCTATGAAAAGAACGGCTGGGGCTTTGTCAGCCAGGAAACTGTCTACTACGACGACATCGGCGACAGCAAGGTCGACCTGCTTGAATTAGCCTTATAACAACAAAAATCCACAAGCCTGGCTTGTGGATTTTTGCTTTACTCTTTTTACTATTCTTGATTCTTGTAGTCAGCTTCCATTTCCTGCGGGTCTTCCGCCTCTTCTTCATCGAAGCTGTATTCCATCTTCTTGTTACGGTCCTTCATAAAAGCATAGGCAATCTCAGCCCCGTAGACCAAGAGGCCAACCAGGCCGAAAATTAAGATGAACAGCCAAACGCGTTTCTTCTTCTCCATGCTTGTCACCTTAGCTTTCTATTACCAAAAATTGCTTCCTAGTTTTATTATAAGCGCTTTTATAAAAAATAACAGGCAGAAAAACGATAAGCGCAAAGGAAAAAGCATCCCCCACAGGAGATGCTTAAACAGTCTGGTTTCTGAGCAGCTTGACCGGGAGCAGGTAGCTGTTTTGGGCCAGCTTCTTTTCCGGGTCCGCGATCCGCTCATAGAGCAGCTTGACCAAAGTCCCGGCCAAGTCCGGGATCGGCTGGACAATCGTCGCCAGCTCCGGCACATAGTTCTGGACCAGCTGGGTTCCGTCAAAGCCGACGATTTTCAAGTCCTCCGGCACCCCGATCCCCAATTTCTTAGCTGCTTTTAAGAGCAGGATGGCCGTCAAGTCGTCCGAGCAAAAGACACCGTCGATCTTCCGGCCGCTGGTCAATAGTTCCCGGAGTTCCCGGCCCTTGGCGGCTGGCAATTCGTAAAAGGCTGACCGGGCAGTGTGGACCGTCAGCCCCGCCGCGGCAACCGTGTCCGCGTAGCCGTCAAAGCGGCGGGAGGTCGGATGCCCAGTTTTAACCGGGTTGCCGACAAAGTAGATATGCCCGCATCCCGCGTCAACCAAAGCCTGGGTAGCCAGGCAGCCGCCCTGGTAGTTGTCACTGGTCACGATCGGCACCTGGTCGGACAGGTCCCGGTCAAAAGATACGATCGGCAGGCCATAGCGCTGGTATTCTTCAATGCCTAGGTTGTGCGAACCCGCGATGATCCCGTCGACCTGGTTAGCCTCCAGCATCCGCAGATAGCGCCGCTCTTTCTCGCTGTCCTGACCGGCATCGCAGAGCAGCATCTTGTAGCCGTCCACTTCCAGCTTATCTTCAATTGCCGCGACCAGTTCCGCAAAGAAGGGATTAGTGATGCTGGGCATGATCACCCCAATCATCTTGGTTTGCTTGCCCTGCAAAGACCGGGCCAGGGTGTTGGGCTGGTAGTTCAGCTCCCGCATGGCCGCGTAGACCCGGTCCCTGGTCTTCTGGCTGATGTAGCCATAGTTGTTGATCACCCGCGAGACAGTCGTCGGCGAGCAGCCAGCCTTCTCCGCTACATCAGTTAATTTTGGCCTCATCGTCATCCCCTCTTCTGCTATATTACATGTCCTTTAACCGCCAAGTCTTGGCCTGGTAGTCAACATCACTATCCATCTTAACAAAAGTTTGTCCATTTTGGGTGAAAAATCTCCCTGTAATGACTTCTTCGCCGCCGTTGACAAAAATTTCAAAGAGGGAGTGGTCCATGAAGATCCGCAAGTCCAGGTCTTCCCCGGCTGGCAATTTCATCGTCCGGCTGGTCCCGTAGTCAGGGTTGACAGCCTTGCCGCATTCGCCCCGGTCAACCGTTAAGCGGGCATGCTTGCCAGTATTGAAGCGGAGCTTGATGCCATTCTTGCCCTCGCTATCCGCGGCCAAGACCAGCTTACCTTTCTGCCCCTGCTTAATGGTCAGCTTCAGTTCACTTTGCCCGCCGGCGTCAAATGCCAAATCGCCGGTGAAGTCTTCTTCAGCCTCTCTCAAGCTCTTCATCGCCTTGACCGGCTTTTGGAGCAAGCGGCCGTGCTTTAATGACAAGCGCTTAACCTGGCTCAAGCAGTTAGCCCAGCCTTCATCGTCACTTGGGTAAGTCATGTCCGGCAGGCCCACCCAGCTGATAGCGTAGGCATGACCGTCTGGGGCGTTGAAAGCTTGAGTGGCGTAAACGTCAAAGCCCCCATCCAAATTAATTGGCGCCTTCTGCTTGGTCTCAAAGTGGCCGGTCTCAAAGTCGAAGCTTTCCCCAACCCAGTACATGTTCGGGTAAACATTCTGGTAGTCGGTCACGTTCTTGTCCAGGCCCTGCGGGCAGAAGATGAAGACCGGCTTGCCGTCAACGAAGACCAGGTTCGGGCATTCAACCATGTAGCCCATGTCTGGCAGATCAACATAGCCCAGGTCTTGCCATGGACCAGTTACAGCATCTGCCTTATAAAGGCTGATCTTGCCGGCCTTGGTCTCCTTGTCTTGGGCGCCTAAAATAGCGTAGTACTTGCCGCCGTGCTCCAAGATCTGCGGGTCCCGGAAGTGTTCAGTTACATGATCTGGCGCGTTGATCAGCGGCTTGTCCAGCTTGGTCACTTTCCCATCTTCATCCATCCAGGCCCCAACTTGATAAGAATAGCGCACCCAGTTTTCGTCACGGACATTGCCCGTATACATCAGAAAAAGCTTGTCGCCAATTGCTCTGGCTGAGCCGGAATAGGCCCCGTGGCTGTCCAGCGGAGTATCGGCATAAACAGCTTCGCCCAGGTTTTCCCAGTGAACCAGGTCGGAACTGGTCAAGCGGACCCAGGACTTCAAGCCATGCACTGCCCCAAATGGGTATGACTGGTAAAAGACCTGCCAGCGGCCATTATAGTAGGAAAAGCCGTTAGGGTCGTTCAATAAACCGGAAGTTGGCCGGATGTGGTAGTGCAGCTGGTAATCTGACCGGGCTGCCTGGCTTTGCAGCTTCAGCAAAGTCTTGGCATCCCATTTCTCATAAGGAAGATATCTTTTTTCTCTTGTCCATTCCATATTAAGCAACCTCCGCTTAATCAACTAATTGCTTCTTCACGTAAATTATCTTTAATTGGCTGATTAGTGCCACGCAAAAACTATCTGAATAATCAGCACTTTATCACTTTCTATTTTATGGTTGAAGCGCTAACATGTCAAACGATTAACAGGCTATTTTCGGTCAACTGAACTTTTTTCTAAATATTTTCTGTCAAACGATTGACATATCTGTCAGAAACCGTTATCATGTTAAGTGAATTAGAAAAAGCGTTTTCAGAGGATAAGGAGAGTGTTTCTCGTGGCAATGAATTACGATGCAGTTGCCAAGCGGGTGATCGCTGCCGTAGGTGAAGACAACCTGGTAGCCGCTGCCCACTGTGCAACTCGTCTGCGTTTAGTCTTAAAAGACGATACCAAGATCGACCAAGCAGCCTTGGACAAGGATCCTGACGTTAAGGGTACCTTCAAGACCGACGGCCAATACCAAGTCATCATCGGGCCTGGTGACGTTGACAACGTCTACAGCGAATTGATCAAGCAAACCGGCCTGTCCGAAGTTTCTACCGACGACTTGAAGAAGATCGCCGCCAGCGGCAAGAAGGTCAACCCTGTCATGGCCTTCATCAAGCTTTTGAGTGACATCTTCGTGCCAATCATCCCAGCCCTGGTTGCGGGTGGTTTGCTGATGGCCTTGAACAACTTCTTCACCAGTCCTGGCCTGTTCGGGCCTAAGTCCCTGGTCCAAATCAACCCGGCCATCAAGGGCCTGTCTGACATGATCCAACTGATGTCAGCTGCCCCATTCATGTTCCTGCCGGTTCTGGTCGGTATTTCCGCCGCTAAGCGCTTCGGGGCCAACCAATTCCTCGGGGCTGCAATGGGCTTGATCATGACCACCCCGCAGCTGGCTGGTGCAACTCATTACTGGAACATCTTTGGCTTGCACGTAGCGCAAACCAACTACCAATACCAAGTTATTCCAGTCCTGGCCGCCATCTGGATCTTAGCCTTCTTGGAAAAGAAACTGCACAAGGTCCTGCCAAGCGCGGTTGACTTTACTTTCACCCCGCTTCTGTCAATCATGATCACTGGCTTCCTGACCTTTACCATCGTCGGGCCAGTGATGAAGACCGTTTCTGACTGGATCACCAACGGCTTCGTATGGCTGTACGACACTACTGGCTTCATCGGCATGGGACTGTTCGGTCTTTGCTACTCAGCCATCGTTATGACCGGTTTGCACCAAAGCTTCCCGGCCATCGAAACTCAATTGCTGGCTGCCTTCGCTGCCGGCAAGGGCGCGGGCGACTTTATCTTCGTTGTTGCCTCCATGGCCAACGTTGCTCAAGGTGCCGCAACCTTCGCTATCTGGTTCTTGACTAAGAACGAAAAGATGAAGGGTCTGTCTTCATCAGCCGGTGTTTCTGCCCTCCTGGGGATCACCGAACCA
Organism: uncultured Lactobacillus sp.; assembly: GCF_944327175.1. Classification (GTDB taxonomy): domain Bacteria; phylum Bacillota; class Bacilli; order Lactobacillales; family Lactobacillaceae; genus Lactobacillus. The sequence continues at coordinate 2,215 of NZ_CALVGT010000043.1, read as the reverse complement.
GCCCTCTTCGGGGTTAACTTGAAGTACCGCTTCCCATTCTTCTGCGCCTTGATCGGGTCCGGCGTTGCTTCAGCCCTTGCAGGTCTGCTGCACGTTGAAGCCGCATCCCTTGGTTCCGCCGGTTTCCTGGGCTTCTTGTCCATCTACCCGAAGACCATCCCAATGTACGTTGTCTGTGAACTTGTTTCCTTCGCTATTGCCTTCGCCTTGACTTTCTTCTGGGGCAAGAGCCACTTGAAGGAAGAAGTTGCCAGCGTTGAAGGCGAATCCAGCGTCAGCGCTGAAACTGAAGTTCCAGCTGAACAACAAGTTGAAGCTGCCAAGACTGCTGGTCTGGAAGACGAAGTAGTTCTGGCACCTGTAGACGGCGTTTCCGAAGACCTGTCTGCCGTAAATGACGAAGTCTTCTCCCAGAAGCTCATGGGTAACGGGGCAGCCATCGTTCCTAGCGACGGCAATGTCTACGCTCCAGTTACCGGTACTGTTTCCGTTGCTTACAAAACTGGCCACGCTTACGGGCTGAAGTCTGACGACGGTGCCGAAGTCCTGATCCACATCGGTCTGGACACGGTCAACTTGAACGGCAAGCACTTCAAGTCCCTGGTCACTCAAGGCCAGCACATTGAAAAGGGCGATAAGATCGGTGAAGTCGACCTGGATGCCGTCAAGGCTGCCGGCTACGACACCACTGTCATGGTTGTTATCACCAACACCCCTTCATACAATGAAGTGGCCCGGGTTGAAGCAACTGACGTTAAGCACGGCGACAACTTGATTGCTTTAACTGCTCACTAATCGAAACTACTACTATGAAGCAGCCTGGTTTTCCAGGCTGCTTTTCTTTGTAGATAAAAGCCTTATTTTTAAATTTACAAAAGATTTTTTCTTGCATCTTGGCAAATACATGACTAACATTTAACTAAGAATAGTATTATTGATCCAGTTTTGGACGGGAGGAAACAACATGACTTTACGAGTTGGTATTTTGACGAGCGGCGGCGACTGCCAGGCGCTCAACGCGACCATGCGGGGGTTGGCCAAGACCCTTTACAACTGTGTCGATGACGTGGAAATCATCGGTTTCAAGCGGGGCTACTACGGCTTGATGCATGAAGACTACGTCAAGATGAAGCCGCGGGACTTCTCCGGCATCATCAACCAAGGCGGGACGATTCTGGGCACTTCCCGCCAGCCATTCAAGGAAATGCGGGTCATCGTTGACGGCTTTGACAAGGTCGCAGCCATGAAGAAGACCTACAAGAAGCTAAACCTGGACGCTTTGGCGGTTTTGGGCGGCAATGGGTCACTTAAGTCAGCCAACATGCTGGCCCAAGAAGGCCTGAACGTGATCGGCCTGCCAAAGACGATTGACAATGACACTTGGGGGACTGACTATACCTTCGGTTTCCAAAGCGCCATCGATGTTGCCACCAACTACTTGGATGACATCCATACGACCGCTCAGAGCCACTCCCGGGTCTTTGTTGTCGAAGTTATGGGCCACAAGGTTGGCCACATTACCCTGGCTGCTGGTTTGGCAGCCGGCAGTGAAATTATCCTTGTGCCGGAAATCCCTTACGACATCAATGTCGTAGCCAAGAAGGTCAAAGAGCGGCAAAAGAATGGCAAAGGCTTTACGGTCATTGCCGCTGCTGAAGGGGCAATCTCCAAGGAAGACGCCAACCTGTCCAAGAAGAAGTACAAGGCCAAGGTTGCCGCCAGAAACGGGGCCAGTGTGGTTAACGAAATCGCTGCCCAATTGCAGGAAGTCCTGCCAGACGCTGAAATCAGAACGGCCGTTATCGGCCATGCTCAACGGGGCGGCCGGCCAGATGCCTACGACCGGCAAATCTCAACCCGCTTCGGGATTGAAGGCGCCCGTCTCATCATGAACCGGTCCTTTGGCCGCCTGGTCGTTTTAAAGCAGGGCGAAGTCGGCTCTATTGCCCTGGAGGACACGGCTGGCAAGCTCAAGTATGTTGACCCAAACGGCAAGATTGTCACTAATGCCCGCCTCATGGGTGTCACCTTCGGGGACAAGTAAGAGCCCATAATTCTTAACAGCATACAAACACAAAAAGAAGCATCGCGTTAGCGGTGCTTCTTTCTTTATGCTTTTAAAATTACTTCAGCAATTCGCTGATAGCGTCTTGGTAGCTTTCGGCTGCCTTTTCAGCAGTTGCGATGTCAGCCTTGTTGACGCCGACATAAGCCT